>CAKSAJ010000024.1 GCA_934435195.1 uncultured Schaedlerella sp. | reverse complement strand
TCACTGCTACAAAATTCCAAATTACTATCTAATTCTTTGCCACAATATCTACATTTTTTCATAGTAACTTCCTCGATGATTTTCAAAATTTATTCATCTATTCTCGATTTTTTCTGTTTTTTACATACAAGCTGGAAATTGTTACTTTCTGCATAGCGTGTTTCCTAAAATGATAATTACCACGACATCAACCAAAATAATTCCCGATGCAATATATACAAAAAATGCAGGTAAAATATTTTCAAACAAGCCCATTGTTAATAGAAGAATTGCTATAATAGACATTCCAATTCCCATTGTTCTGCATAGCTTCTTTTCATTATATTTTTCCTTTTCTTCTTTTGAAGCTGTATTATATCCAGAAATGAACCAGCTTCCGTGTCCAGAAAGTAAAATAATAGAAAGTACAGCAAATATCACAAAGACAATCCACACTGTCCAATCAGAACCTGTTGCTAAATCTGATAATTTCATTTACAGTCTCCTCCTTAAATTCTGTTTTATTACTCATATGATATCATATTTTTTTCAATTACATCCAACTAATTTTAATACATTGCCATTCGGCTTGCTTCTGTAACCGGCATTCGGTTGATTTTCTCCTGCATTGTTTCCTTTGCATCTTCATTGAAATGATAACGGACAACATAGACTTTCTGCCCGATTTTCTTTGTAAATGTGTTCCCCTCTGTTTTTGTATTCATCATTTTTTCTTTCAAGTTGTTTCCCCAAAGGGATTGCAACGAAGCTGCTTAAAGGCTCTGTCTCCGTTACGAGTAGTACCCAGTACCATATGGCGAAACGCCATATCATTAGGCAATGGCTGCCGTCCTTTGCATTCCTGGCTCATACCGTCCATTTTTAATATCTTCTGTTATCCTCGTCCAGTTCATTAAAGTGATCAGCAACTTCCTGCCTGTATGTTTGGATTGCAAAATATGTCTTTCCTGCAGAACCAGTAGGGACGGGGATTTCCGGCTTTTTTCTATGAAAAAATTCGGAACCCCCGTCCCTATCTGGTTCTAGTATATCTTTCTCTTGGATGCCGACAAAATCCCCATCTGTTCTCTGTATTTTGCTATCGTTCTTCTCGCCACAACAATATTGTCTTTTTTCATCAATTCAGCAAGTTTCTGATCACTTAACGGATGGCTTTTATCTTCTGCTTCTATTAATGTTCTTATTCTTTCCTCTACACTATCTTTGCTGTCTCCGTTTGCCGTTTTACTGACAAAAAAATATTTTAAAGGAATTTCTCTGTTTTTAAATCGAAGTGATTTGTTAGAAATCGCTCTTGATATCGTCGATTCATGCATATCCAATTCTTCAGCAACTTCTTTTAATGTAAATGGCTGCAATCTGCCGCCTTCTAAGAAGAACTCTTTTTGGTGTTCCGCTATGTTGGAAACGATTGAAAAAAGTGTTCTCTCTCTTGCATTCAATGTATCTATTAACAATCGGATTCTTTTTAAATATGGTTTCACGAACTCTGTCACATTATCGTCCTTGACCATATAATAATCCGCTTGTAATTGTAGTGCTTCATAATTGTTCAGCATTTTTATCGTCAAGTCTTTTCCTTCTGCCAGAACTTCTACTTCACAATCCATATACGCCGCATCCGTGGCATACTGTGAGCCCGGTTTTGGATTTAGCCCACGTATTGTTTTTACACATTCTGTTATCTTTTCCAGCGAAATATTTTCCTTTTTACTAATTTCAAGTAATTTGTTATCTGCCAGTAATTGAATGTGTTCCTTTACGATTTTGATACATTCTTTTTTGTATTTAAAATCTGATTCTTGTAATTGAAGAACCATGCATTCCTGCAAATTTCTCGCAAACACTCCCGTAGGTTCCATCTGCTGCATATAAGCAATAAATTCTGTTATTTGTTCTTTCGTATATTCCGGGAAAATATTTGTCACTTCATCTATACTTTCTTCCCTTAAATATCCATTACGATCCAGTGAATAAATGAAAAATTCCATCATATTCTCCGGTACTTTTTGAGCAAGAAACCCTTTTTGTTTTAATAAATGTTCCTGTAACGATTCTTTTTTCTCTTTGTTTTCAATATTCGATAAATAACCTTCAAAAGACGACCCTTCATTATTGAAGGCTCGTCGATCAAAATCGATCAATGGATTCTCCTGATATTCTTTTTCCAGATAATCCATTAATTCTTCCTTGTCAAACTTTAATATGTCCAGAAAAAAACTTTGCTCTTGTGTAAGTTTTTGTCTCTGCTGCTGATTTTGTTTCATTGAAAGAGCCATAAAATTCACCACTATAAACTCAAAGAATACATTTCTAATCTTCCCTCTTTATCACTTGATGTCACATCAACCATAAATCTCAATGCTTCATCCGGATAAATTCTACTTGAAAATACATATTTACCATCATTTATAAATACTTCAAACGTATTATAATCCATATAAATTTGCATTTTCCACACATTTTCCTCTTGGTAAGAACACATGCGCTGTTGCCATTCTTCTTCTCTTTTTTGTTTTAATGTTATACTTCCCTTTTCCACAGTAAGTTCCAGTATCTGTTCGTTTTCGTCTTCTATTTTTAAGCAAACTTCTTTATATTGACCGGTTATCAGTAATTCCAGTGGCTGATTTTGCACCTTACGTTCCCACGACTTATTTAAGAGTGTTGTATCGAGGATTTTCGTCCGTAATTTTTCTAATTCCTTAATTGGTGTCATAAGAAGCCGATGATCCGATGATACCTTTAATTCCCTTGGTAATGTCAGCAAATGCCGCCATCCATCCTTCATTTCTTTTCCTATTGAATCAGGAATGGCAAACCACGCAAACAGAATTTTTCTTGTTCCACATTCCATCACTTGCGGTGCATAGAAATCAAATCCATAATCTAATGTTCTATAAGCATCATGTTCAAATTTCTTGTTTTCATAATCCATAGTACCTAACATATATCCGCTTTCAAAAGAAGCAGGAAATCCATTTTCCAGTCCTTTTGGCGAAAAAATCAGAACATCTGTATTTTCTATTCTGGTAAAATTAGGACATTCCCACATATTTCCCAGTGAACCATCAGAATCTGCCAGTTTTCCACAATATGTATAGTTATATAAATCATTACTCACATAATATACGACTTTTCCACATTTATCTTTTGATTCTCCACCTATCGCCACATAATATTTTCCATTCAGCTCCCATATTTTAGGATCTCGAAAGCGCATTGTTGTATCGACCGGCGGGGTCTCTATGACCGGATTTCCTTCATATTTTTCAAAATGAATTCCGTCTTCGCTAACCGCGAGATTCTGCGTCTCGCTGTAGCCGTTCTCCTGATTTACATGACCTGTGTATAATAAATACATTTTATCATCTTTTATCACTGCACTTCCGGTAAAGCATCCATCCCGATCATAACCTTCATTTGGGAAGAGTGCCTGTGGACACTCCTCCCAATGCAGCAAATCGTGACTTATTTTATGTCCCCATCCGATTTTTTCATTTACCAGATGTTCCGGATCCGCCTGATAAAACACATGATATATACCTTTATATTCAACCAGTCCGTTTGGATCGTTCATCCATCCTCTTTCTGGCGTTATATGAAATATCGGTTTATTCATCGTCGTCGTTTTTATCCTCTTCTTCAATCACTTCTTTTAAAGTTTTCATTGTCGCTGATTCTCTTATCTGTGGAATTGCATTTTCTATACTGTCGCCATCCTCCTGACAACTTACAGCTTCCACCAATGCCGGCAAACTTACCCCTGAAATGATTTCCATCTTTCCATCATAAGTTGCTGCAAGTTTAGAAAATTCATTAAATGGACTTCCAAACAAGAAATCAACCATCACAAGAATTTCTCGTTCAGTGCACTCATTTATCAATTTTTTTGCATTTTCTGTAAACTTACTAATTCCTTCTTCGTCAAGGCAAAGTGCTGATACATTTTCTGCCGGTCCCATGACAAATTCCAATGATTCTTTCATTCCCTGAGCCATTGGGCCATGACTTGCTACAATTATTTTATACATTTCTACCCTTCCTTTTATACAAGACTGTCTTTTAAGTATGATTTTGGCGCACTAGGTACTAAAATTGTTGTGATTTCTACTCCTTTATCTAAAAGCTCTTTAAACGCTCCTTTTTCTTCCGGAGTTACACTGATTGTTGGACGTAAATGTTCTGTATTTTCTCTCGCTGACATATTTCCAACATTTATTGTCTTTATATCCAGACCTTGCTCTATCAGATATAAAATGTCAAATGGAGATTTTACAACGACCAAAACTTTTTGTCCGGCATATTTTCCTGCTTTAATATTGGTTACTGCAGTTTCCCTTGTAATGATTGATGTACTAACATTCGGTGGTGCTGCCATACGAAGCACTGTTTTCAAAGTCGGATTTGTAGCAACTTCATCATTGATCGCCATAATACGTGTTGCTCCAAGATCATTTGTCCACTGTGTTGCTACCTGTCCATGAATCAAACGATCATCAATTCTAATATGTATAATTCCTTCCATCATGTTACCTCCTCGTTTTCTGTGGGTTTTATTTTAAAATTCCTAATACTGCACAAAGAATAGATGCTGCAATGATCAGTAAAATGATCCATACTGGTTTTACCTTTTTACCAAGCATCCAGTATACCAAAGCTACAAGTGCTGCCGGAATTAATCCTGGCATAATCTGGTCAAGGATTTCTGAACCAGTCATTGTTAAGTCGCCCTGTTTAAATGTAAGTGCTACATTTGCCTTTACTACTGTTGGCATAAGTGCTCCAACTACTGTTAATCCAAGAACTGCTACACACTCTTTTAAAACTTTCATCTTTGTTTCGATTGAGTTTACAAGGCTTGTTCCGGAAGCAATACCTGCTTTAAATAACGGATATCCAATTCCTTTTAAAATCCATGTTACAAGGATCCAAAGGAAAATTCCTGTTACACTTCCGTTCAATGCCATATTTGCGGCAATTGCTCCAAAAATTGTCCATGGAATTACAACAAATACACTGTCTCCCAATCCTGAAAGTGGTCCCATAAGACCTGTTTTAATAGCCATAACTGCATCCAGTGAATTTTCTTTTCCCTGACCTTCAATTCCCATATTAACACCCATAACATATGGATTCATATAAGGGCTGCAGTTATAATACTGTAAATGTGTTTTTACGGATTTTTTCAGTCCTTCCGGATTTCCCTTATAATTTTCTTTTAACCATGGAAGCATAGAATATGTATATGCCATACTCATCATACGTTCATAGTTGAGTGATGCCCCTCCATTTAAAAACCAACGAAACAGGGATTTTTTCTGAGTTTTTGTCAAAACTGTCTTTTCTTTCTTACTCATCTTCATCCATACCTCCTGCTGCAACTGCTGAAACATTTTCTACATTTTTGTTCTTATAGATGATCATCGCAATAGCAAAACCAACTAATGCAACTCCCAAAATCGGAATATTCAGATATACTGCTGCAACGAAACCTACGATCAAATATCCAAAGTAACTCTTAACAGGTAAATAACGAAGCAGAAGTCCAATACCAACTGCCGGAAGCAGACCTCCTGCAATTGACAAGCCGCTTGATAACCAGTCTGGAATATAATTAATAATTCCTCCAACAAGCTTTGGTCCAAAGATTACTGTTAACAATACCGGTATTCCGGATGTACACATCGTACATAACACTCCACAATAATGCATTCTTTCAATTCCTCTATAATTTGCTGCTTCAGCAAATTTCTCTGCCTTATTCTGGAAAAAGATGTTGATAGACCATTTCAGCACATCTAACTGAACCATTAACATCGCTACCGGAATTGCCAATGTAATTCCAATAGATGCATCCTGTTTTGTTGAGATTGCAATATAACTTCCAACCAATGCTGCAGTCTGATAATCCGGTACAGAAGCCCCTCCAAAGCTGCTGATACCAAGAGTCATTAACTGAAGCGTTGCTCCAATATAAAGTCCTGTCTGCAAATCTCCCATAATTAATCCTACGATCAGTCCGGCTGTAACCGGTTGTGATGTTCCGATCATTGTTCCGTTTTTATCATAGTTGATAAAAAATCCATAAGCAATGATCAATAACATTTGCCATAATTGTACATGCATTTTCTCTTCCTCCTTAGATTCTATTTTGCATTCTACTCTATTACATGCAAGAACCATGCCAACTTTTACAAAACTAAAAAAATAATTAAAACCTCTGTGTTTTCAAGGGTTTTTGACCATCACAATGTAAAAAATAGTGTCTAATTTGATTTTAGACACTATTTTTATTTTAGACACTATTTTATTTTTTGATCACTGACTGTAATATTTGATAGATTAATAAATATTCTGCCTCCGAAATCTCAATTTTGTATTTCGTCATAATTGTTTTAAAAACATCTTTTGAGACTTCAATAAATTTTCTGCTCTCTTCCGTTATCCCTTCCGTGTCGATATTTTCTATTTTTCCGGATTCTTCTTTTAAAAGCACTCGTTCAATCATAATCGATGTATGTAAAAACAAATTAATTCGCAGAAAATTAGGTAATTGTACATGATAGTAACTTTCATAACTAGAGATGACTCTATCTACTTCCTGCATTACTACTTCCGGATTCAAAAACTGCAGTCGTAACGCCACGCCTTTCAATGTAAATAATTTGATAATATCATTGGTAAACTCCCTGACATTTTCTTTGTTTAGCATAAACTCCGGGAAAGCCGGACTTGTGAATCCATTTACCAAATCTTCTACATTAATGATCGATACTGCCGTACTGTTAAGTGGAGTTGTGGTAAAAACAACTATCGTATTATGAAAATCTTCTGTATTTCCCCGATTCAGCTGCCTTTTCAGTTCTGAATAATCCATCGTTATGATATCGATTTTCTCTTCATCCACATATCTACTTAAGATTTCTTTTATCTCTACCGCAATCCCTTCTCCGGATATGCATGATACGATAATATTCGGTTTTTGCGATATTCCTTTATAGTATTGCATCTTTGAATTAAACTGTGACATCTCTATCCGTGTGATATGATAAATGTCTGCTTTGTCATACAAACTAAATCCAACCTCCAATGCAAGAGAGGTCGTAACATTATTGACAATAACAAGATCTCCATCTACATTTCGGGAAATCTTATCATACATTCTTTCTAATGAACCCATATCTACTAAAAGAACAAGTCCGTCATTTGTCTCAATGTCTCTTACATAGTCATTTACTTTAACGATTAATTCCTCTGTATGCACCTGCATTGGCATATCGAATGCCTCATAGACATAATCCCCTATCATTTCATTCGCCAGACTCGCCATACTTGATGCACTATGTTCTCCATGCATTAAAATCAATGCATTTATTTTGGATTTCACCTTCACTTTTTTTGACATCCACACGGTTAAAATCACCTGCAGAAATCCTCTGACACTGTCGCTACATTCTTCTAGCACAACATCTAATATCCTACTGACCATAAGTTCGTATTTTCGATATTTTTTCTTTTCATATCCGCTGATTTTAAACGCGATTCCAACAAAAGTCTCATCGAACAATATTGCAATGATGATCTTATAAAATTCTTCTACTTCTAATTCATTTAGCTGATAGCCATAACTTTTTAATATCTTGTTGATTGTATTTTTGCATCTTTCTTCGTAGTACTGAAACGGAGGAATTTGACAAAAATTATTTTCTTTTTCATTTTCCTCAACTCGCTTTGAAACTGTATGTAAAAACAAATCCAACGCTTCGCCTATTTGCGAATAATTCATTCCCGGTGCAAAACACTCTGTTATATTGCTAAAAATCTGGTACGAGGACATCCACTTTTTCTTCTCCGGACGATTCCAGTAAAAATAGAAATTCTCAGATGATTGTTCTCCCAGCGAACTGATTTTTAATTCTTCTGCTTTCTGCTGGCTGTAAGCCTGTGCACACAATACTTTTATTTTACTTTTTACTGCTCCGATATTTCCTTCTTCATGCAAGTTCAATAAGTTTTTAAAAAGCGTAGAATCTACACAAAGATTTTTCTTCAATATTTCAGCTTCGCTTTGAAAAAATGTTGATACAAGCAGAAAGCGTTCTCCATAGGAACGTTCCAGAAAATCCGGAATTCGAATTTCAAACGGAATTCTTCTTCTAAATGTCGCAAGTAACGTACTCTGGATATCTTCTGTTGTGGCAAACAACAAACGAACTTTTGCTGTCTTCCAGTTTTTACTGTCTCCAAGCATTCTATATTTTTGCGAATCAATGAACAAAAATAACTTTTCCTGATTTTCAGCCGACAGATTATGAACCTCATCCAAGAAAAGATATCCGCCATCCGCTTCTGCCAACAGCCCTTGTTTCTCTTCATTCGCACCTGTAAACGCACCTTTCACATGACCAAATAATACTGAAGATAATAATTCTGAATTGTTTGCATAATCAGCACAGTTTAACACTACAAACGGAGCGTCTTTTTCTATCGCACCAACCTCCATTGCATATTGATGTATTAACGAGGCCAGATAACTTTTACCTACACCACTTGCTCCACAAATAATCATAGTTAGTCCATTTACCGGATAGTTTACAGCAGCCTTACATTTTTCAATCACCTGTTCCATAGAACCATTACATCCTATGAGACTGGAAAACACAGAATTATTATGTTCTGCTTCTTTCACACCTGCTTCCATATAATCTGATTTTTCCAAATTTTCTTCATTTATCGGAATTGAGAAATGAACCGGTCTGGTCTGTCCTTTTTGCAACTTTCCGTCTTTCTCTAAACAATTCAAATAATGTGATGCAACATTTCTTTTTATTTCAAATATTTCTGCTATATCTTGAGCTGTTACACCCTCTTTTCGATTTTCTTTGATATACTGATAAATTTCTTCTTTTGCTTCCATTTTATTTTCCTGTTTCTCTTAACAATTTCTATCTGGTTCACTGCTTTTTATGAATCATCGATGCTAAAAGCATTATAAATCCCAAATTAAATATGATATAAAACAATGTCCCTCTGACTGTATTTTCCATCTGAATAAATGCCATATATGTCATCAATACCGGTTGATGCAGCAAATAACATTCCATACTTATATCTCCTGCACCCTTCAACAGTTTCATGCTAAACAGCTTCGAGAATCCTCCCATTCCAATTGCCATAATGATTAATACAAAAACATTTGGTATAAGCCAATATGTCTGCATGCTATATGAATTAACCGGAATCGGAAGTGTAAATAATACCACCCATAAAAGCAGGGCAATGCCTTCTAATATGGTAAACACAACAATATTTCCATCTGACTTTCTCTCACTATTTATTCGATACAAGCATCTTCCCAGGCACATTCCCAGCAAATACTCTAATACTCGTGATGGTGGAAATGCGTAGAGGCAATATCCGATATCTGCTCTGTTTTTTGCCGAGGTTGCTATCACGAAAATTGCAATTGCTAAAACCACACTCAATGATATAAGTATTGTCTTCTCATTTTTCTTTTCATGAACCTTATCTAAATAATATCTTATCGGCAGATCAAAGAGATACAAAAATAAAATTGTAGATATAAACCATGTAACACCATTATAAAAGAGGAACGGATTACCCCAAGATTGAATCATAAGAAGGCATTTCATTAAATTCCATCCGTTTTCTTTCAACAATTCCAAATTCCCTGTATTGATTGCCTGTGGCAAGTCGGACTGTAATACAAAGTAAATAGTTGTTACAAACAATAATGGATAAATCTTCTTTATTTTTTTCCACAAATGATAGCAAACTGCTTTCACTGTCGGTTTCTCTCTTCTGTCCGCTGACGAATATCCCGAACCAAACCCTGATAATATAAAGAAGAAGCTTACCATTGCATAGGCTGCATTCGTCGTATATAAGTGTGGTTCCAGATTACTTCCAAATGCATGAAAAAGAAATATAAATCCAAATGCAATAAATCTTAAAAATTGTAATTGATCCAACCTCTTTGTTTTCATTGATTCCTCCAAGATGTTTTGATATTTTATCATTATACCACATAGGGACGGAGTTTTCTGGCTTTTTTTCTACGAAAAAAGCCAGAAAACTCCGTCCCTGTGTGGTCCTGCCTGTCTGGTTCTGTTGGATTAATTAATTCTTTTTCTCATACAAAAATTCTTCTGGAAGGCTTACCTGGAAATCTTTAGCCAATGAGCGGAAGTTATCCGGTGTGATTGTCTGAAGTTTCTTTGGTGACATAGAAAGAATTTTAACAAGAATCTCAGCAGATTTTTCTACTGTGTGAAGTAAACCAAATGTCAGGTCAAAATCTTCTCCTGAGCAGAACATACCATGATGAGCCCATATAACTACATCATATTTCTTCATCAATTCTGCTGTCTTAACTGCAATGTCTCTTCCACCTGGAACCATCCAGCCTACTACACCTACTCCGTCCGGAAATACAACCGGACACTCTGTTGCTGACTCCCAAAGTTCTCTTGTAAATACTTGATCATCCAATGGAAGAACAAATGTCAGTGCAATTGTATTTGTTGTATGTGCATGGTAAATAACACGATGTCTTCCGTTTGTCAGTTTTTTCTTTACTTCATGATTCATCAGATGAGTTGGGAGCTCACTTGTAGGTCTTCCACCTTCTACCAGTCCCCAACGAATTCTGTAATTAACTCCTGCCTCATCCAGTTCGATGATTGCAAGACATACTTCCGGGTCTACGATAATGTTTCTGAAGTATTTTCCGCTTCCTGTTACAAGGAAGAATTCTCCTGCCAGTCCAGGTACTTCTGTTCCGATAGCTGTCCATTCTCCCGGTGCATTCAAACGAGGTCTGATCATCTCAACCTCTTCCGGTTTCAGACGGTAGCTTAAGTTTCCACCATTTCTCTCATGCCATCCCTGAAGATAACCATCATTTGCCATTTTAATAAAGTCCTGTACGAATTTTGAATCTAAAATTTTCATAGTACCTGTTCCTCCTTATATTCTGCAACTGCTTTTTTGTTGTTTGCTGTGGTTTGTTTTGATTTTCTTTGTTGTTTTATGTGGTTTATGTTTGTATTATATATTGTTTTGTGTGGTTTGTAAATACTTTCTTTAAAAAAAGTCTTACAAATCCACATATAACATTTGTGGATTCTTTGGCAAAATATACAAAAAGGAAGCAAAATAGGGACGGAGTTTAGAGCCAGTTGGGGACGGAGTTTGGTGGCTTTTTTGCGAACAAAAAAGCCACCAAACTCCGTCCCCAACTGGCTCTAAACTCCGTCCCTATTGATTACATAAATGTTCCACCGGAACCACCACCAGGCGATATCGGCATATAACAGCACCCTCCACCGCAACACAGATTACACAGAGCTGTAGCAATACAAGCTTTCATACAGGCATCACCGGTTCCCACCGGATATCCGTACATTCCCTGTCTCTGCTGATACCAGCCGCCACCACCTTGAAGACGCTGCAATAACATCTGATACTGCAGGTTATTCGGTTCCAATTCTACCGCCTTTTGAGCATGTTCTAATGCAGTCACATTATTTCCAACTCCGGAATTTGCCGATGCACTGTAAAAATACCACAATGCTCTTCTTTCTTTGATTCCATCTAATACATTCAATGCTTCTGCAAAATGTCCGCTTTGAATATAATTTGCGGCAGCACGCAAATGCATATCTGTCTCTGACTCTCTTGTGCTTCCTGCACCATTGTAACTTCCTTGATATGCTCCGCCAAATGGATTACCGTATGTGTCACCTCCGGAATATCCTCTCGCACGCTCATCCATAATCTTCTGATATGCCTGCTGCACTTCCTTGAATTTAGCTTCTGCTTCTTCTTTATTTGGATTGTTTATATTCGCATCCGGATGATACTTTCTGCTCAGCGAACGATATGCTTTTTTTATCTCATCTTCTGACGCATCTTGCGACACCCCAAGTATCTGATATGGATCTGTCATCTCTTTTCTCCGTTTCTACCGCATTTGTAATTTATTACATCACGAACCCGCGCTTACGCGCTCTACCGTCTGCTTCGCAGACTGTTCGCTCACTAATGGCTCAAGAAAAGTAAATGCCGCCTGCGGCGTCGCTTCCTTTTCTTTTCCGCTCATTATACCATAGTTTCAGAAAACGGCACCAATAATCTTTGGCACCGTTTTCCAACGTTCATATTATTTACTTATACATCAGCTTTTCTTTATAAATGTCGTTCCACACTTCGGACAACGTACCTCAATCTTTCCTTTTCCTCGCGGAATACGGATTTTCTGCTTACAACTCGGACATTTATAAATATGATAAACTTTTCTCTGTTTCATCAGTTCTTTCTGTTTGTAGAAAAAACTACGAAGCTTATATGTCTTTGCGAGATACTTTTGATTTTCTGCATAGCGTTTTGTAATATTTTTAGAAAAAATACGGAAATAACAATAAATGATTGCAGCCCATCCAAGAATATACAGCACATTTCCAACTGCCTTTCCTCCAAAGAATCCCGCCAGTATCACTGCTATCAACCCAATTCCCAGCAAGCATTTCGACAATGCATCCACTCCATATCTTCCCTGTAAAAACCGCATCATTTTATCTTTCATTGATTTCAACCTCGCTTTCCTATAGAAGGACATTTTCCTCTCTTTTTAACTGAAAGTCAATAAATTATTTCTAAAATGTTTCTAAAAACATTTGCACGCTGCTTTTTAACACACTGAAAACATTTCTTAATCCTCTACATTCAAAATGTTGTTGCAGATTTCTGTTGAAATCAAATATACAATCTTAGAATCGTTGATCATCACATAATGGTTTCCACTGCCATCCTCTTTTCCAATATAAAGAGTCAGCACCTTCTCTTTTTTCTTTTCTGTATAGGTTGCTTCTACTGTAATTCTGGATTTTTCATCCAGCCCGTACTCTGACAAATGCTCGTCTTCCACTGAATAATCCGCAACTTTATCCAGACTCACTACTCCGAGTCCACCTGCCACTGCTGCAATATTCTCGGTATCGTCATCATTTTCAGAATCATACGTTGTTGATTCCCCGTTCTGTGTAATGACTTCTTTCTTAAGATTACCGCTTCCAATCGTCGGGTATTCATCTAATTTTGCCATATCTTCCAGACTATGCTGTAAGTCCTGGAGCACCTCGCTGTTTACTGTATAGACCTTCTTTGTATCATCCACCGTTACATAATATGAATCATCCCCGGAATCATTTCCAAAATAAACCGATATCTTATCTCCATTTTCATCTGTCAATTGAATCCGGTAAGCCGGCTCATCCAGACCATAATCTGCAAATTCATCTCCGTCTTCCAGCTCACGTTCTGCTTTCAGCTTTCCAAAGGTTTCTACAATCTGTTCTGGATAGCTCTCATCTAACGGGAAATCCGGGTCTTTTACATAGACCCAGTTTCCATCCTGTTTTTCAAATGTTTGTGTTCCCTCTCCGACATCGTAATTGATCAGAGACACATCTTCTACATCTGTTATATAAATTGTCGATGCTTCTTTTTCTTCCTTCGTTTTCTTCTCCTGATGCTTTATCATTGCCTGAATTCCAAAATATACTACCAGCAAGAGAAGTAACACGCCACAAAGTATGCACATCTGTTTTTTCTTTTTATCCATACGGCACGCCTTTCTATTCAGATTTTAATTTGTAATCACGCTTTTCTTCTGCGATACCATACTGAAAATCCACCAATCAAAAGTACGATTGGAACCCCGAAGATTACCAGCAGACTCAAAAGACCTGAATGCTGCACTGTATTATATTCTACAGAAAGACTTTTTGGCTCAATGGAAATATTTTTGACACCATCAAAGTTTGCTGTCACTGCATTCATAAATAATGTTGTATTTTCTAATGTTGTAAATGCATCTGTAATCTGAGAATCAATCATACTTGCTGATGAAATCACTGTCAGACGGCTCTCCAGTGTCTCACTGTCATCCGTACTATTTTCATCATCGGTATCATCTCCATCATCCTTACTGATACTCTCTGTCGCGACGGCTCCAAGTGTATAGCTGCCCTCTGTCTGGGCATCCTCCGTCACCGCATATGCATTATTTGTTGTAGACATAAATGCATTTACTGTAATCGTGTCTCTTGCAGGGTCACTCAATTCCAGACCATGTGTATTTACCAGGAGAACCATCTGAGATGAAATGCCATTTGCCAAATCCCCGGACACAGACAATTGTGGGAAGAGATAATATGCATTTCCCTGATAACAACGCTTTGGATCTGCGATATATCCATCGGCTTCTTTCATTCCATAATCAGATAAAACACTCATCAAATTCGGTAATTGCTCTGAAGTTGTATCTCCAAGGATCAGCATCACTTTACCACCGGACTTCAGATAATTCTTCATGACGTCCGCCTCTTCCTGTGACAGATCATTTGTCGGTGCATACATCATAAGGAGATCACAGTCATCCGGGATTTCTGTATTCATAACCAGATTCAATTCCTCCACATTATAATTGTTCTTCTTCATCAAATCTGATATCGTTGTTGAAAATGTAGACTCTCCATGCCCAGATGTCCTATAAACCGTCTGGCTGGCATCACTTGTCACATAATTGATCGCACTTGTCAGCTGACCTTCTCCATCAAATTCTGACTCTGATGCACTTCCTGTATAATAATAGGATGACATATCCTGTACGATGATATCGCTAAATGCTACTGTCGTACTTTTTCCTGTGTCTTCGCATTTTACAACAATTGTATCTTTCTCTGCATTATTCTCTGTCAATGCAGACGGATGCAACACCGGGTCAATCCATTTTACAGAAACATTTTTTGAAAGTCCTGCATACTTACTTAAAAATGTTGTAATACGATCATCTGTCTCATCCTTCACTGCCAGTACTGTCAATGTTACTTTGTGATCCAGATCTTTCAGCAAATCTTTACTTGTATCACTGATTTCATATATTTCTGTGCTGCTCACATCAATATTTCGATATTTTTCAGGTAACTGGCCTATGATCATGTTCGCAACTACTACAATCGCTATTACAATTGCCGTTACTCCTATGCTAAATGAGCCTTGTTTCGTTCCTGTTGTCTGAAATAATTTCTTAATCTTTTCCACAGCCCGAACCTCCTAACTCCAACGTCTCTTCTGGATTGCCTGTATCGTCAGAACAATAAATATCGCAATTACAGACAAATACAGTACAATTCCTGTAATATCAACAATATGATTATTCGTAATATCCGTAAACACGTCTGCCAATGCAAGCTTTCCGAGTATTTTTGTTAACAAGTTCTCAAATAAACTGGATTTCACAATGTATGTAACAACACTCGCTACAATACCGATCACTTCCAACACCGCACTGAGCATCCAGTTTTCTGTCATATGATAAACATAAGCAACTATGATCGTAAGAATAATAATCAATCCGATCAGCGAACCAATCGCAGAGGATGGGAGAAATCCGATGATTCCATTCCACAGATATAATATCAATAAAAGTCCGAATGTTGTGATGAATGCGATCATCTGACTCTCTGTCAATGCCGACATAAACATCCCTATCGCCACATAAACGCATCCTAAAAGGAAAAAGACTCCGATTGAAATATAATCTGTCTTTAAGTATGCTGTTCCATTCATCTTAATCAATAGCGGAAAAAGGCAAAAAATAAGATTCGGGATTGCTACAACCGAAATCATCGCCAAATATTTCCCTAACACAATCTTTGTAAGACTCACCGGTGCTGTCAACAACAACTGGTCTGTTTTGTTTTTTCTTTCCTCCGCAAAGCTTCTCATCGTGATAAGCGGAATTCCTACAATGAATACAATCAGTGAACCTGACAATGTATAAGAAAAATACGGATATCCTGCGTTCAAATTATATGCGGTAAAGTAGATTCCCGTAAATGCAACGAGAAATGCAACAAAAACACATCCTATCATAGACTGGAAATAGGACTTGAATTCTCTTTTATAAATTGCCAGCATCGTTCGATTCCTCCTTCTGCGTCAGTTCCATAAAGATGTCTTCCAGACTTGCCTTTGCAGTCTTCATTTCCAATAATGGGCACTTTTCTTCTGCAAATGCATAAAATACTGCTTCTCGAATATCTGCTCCATTTTTTGTCTCAAGCTTTACTCTCGTAAGATTTTCATTTTCAATATGCATTTCCATCGTATTAATGTCATCAATTGTTGACAAAATTGCCCGGGCTGTTTCCGGTGCAGCCTTCACCTCTAACTCCAGGCTGGATGCTCCGTTTCTTAACAGTTCCAGATTCTCCGGCGTATCGCTTGCAACTAATTTTCCTTTCGAAATGATCAGAATATAATCACATACTTCTCTTACCTCTGCAAGAATATGTGAACTTAAAATAACGGTATGCTTCTTTGAGAGTGTTCTGATCAGCTCACGAATTTCTATGATTTGTTTCGGATCCAGCCCAACTGTAGGCTCATCCAAAATAATAATCTCCGGAAATCCTAAAATGGCCTGTGCCAGCCCAACTCTCTGCTTATATCCTTTTGAAAGATTCTTGATCAAACGACCTGAAACATCCTGAAGTCTTGTCAATTTCATTACTTCACTGATATCGGATTCTCTTTTCTCTTTTGGCAATTTCTTTAACTCTGCCGCAAATTCCAAATACTCTTGTACTGTCATATCCATATATAATGGTGGAAGCTCCGGCAGATACCCGATATGCTTCTTCGCCTCTTCCGGCTCCTTCAAAATGTCATGCCCGTCAATCAGAACACTTCCCTGTGTCGCACCTAAATATCCTGTCATGATATTCATTGTTGTAGATTTCCCGGCACCATTCGGCCCCAGAAAACCATAGATTTTACCTGATTCCAATGTAAAACTCAAGTGGTCCACAGCCAGATGACTTCCGTATTTTTTCACTAAATCTTTTACCTCTATCAACGCTTTACCTCCCTAATTTATCAAACTGATACAAAGGTAACAAATTTTTGTGAACGTTCTGTGTTAGAAGTGTGAGGATGTTTTGAAAGGGAGTGCCAACGGGTGACAACGGGGTGACAGGGGTGCCAATGGGGACGGGGTTTCTGGCTTTTTTGCTCGCAAAAAAGCCAGAAACCCCGTCCCCATTGGCACCCCATTGCCCCTCAAAAATTCCATCTTGCCTGGCTGCCTTTTTCGGTCTTCCTTACTTGTAGCTGCCAGTCTACTTCTTCTTTCAGTTCATTTACATGAGAAATGATTCCCACAAGAGTTTTTTCTCCCGCAAGCTCTTTGAGTATCTGCACTGCACGTTCTCTTGCTTCATCATCTAATGAACCAAACCCTTCATCTACAAACATCGTCTCAAGCTGTACTGCTCCTACCGTATTTTGGATTATATCAGAAAGTCCCAATGCCATTGCAAGTGCTGCCATAAAGGACTCTCCCCCGGACAATGTCTTTACATCTCTTGTAGTTGCACTTACCATATGGTACACATCCAAATCCAGTCCGGCCTCTCCTCTGCTGCTTAAGTTTTTCACTTCCCGGCACTGTAAAATAAATTCATTGGAAGTCATTTTTACAAGCCGTCTGTTTGCCGCTGCGATAATCTGTTTGAAATATTTCCGCTGCACATATGTTTCGAAGTCTAATTTTGCACTTCCTGCCAGATTTCCATTTGCAGTCCTGCTTAAGTTACCAACCATCTCATACTGCTTTTGAAGTGTGCCGGATTTTTCTGCATAGCTCTTCAATTTCTTTTGTGCCTCTTTATTTTTATTCTGCACACTATGTCTTGCCAGATGCTTCGCTTTCCATTCCTTCCACTCGGTCTGATATTTCGCTGCTGTTTCCTGTTCTTCTTTCACATCTATCCGCTGTTTTGACGCCGTCTGCTCTTTTAAAGTCTGAATCGTTGTCTGAACGCGAACACACTCCTGTTCATATTTTTGAATTTCCTTTTCCAGCTTTTCTATCTTAGGAATTTCGGCCTTTGCCTGCTCATAGTTTTCTATGCTCTGGAATTTTTCTGCCTTAAATACCTGCTCCCACACTTTTGTTTGTTCAGATACACTCTGTTCAAGCTCCGTTTTCTGTTCTTCCCTGCTCTCTAACAGACCTTTCTTATGCGTTTTTTCTTCATTGAACTTTTGCATATTTTTCTGTGCTTTTTCATAGTCCGACTGCAAAATATTACGCTCTTGTTTTAAGGCTTTTAGTTTTTCTCTGACACGTTCCTCGTCCCATCTTTCTTCTGCATCCCTCTTTTGCATCTCCAGAACTTCCTCAAGCTGTGCATATTCTGATTTTAATTCTCCTTGAATCTGCTGAAAATCTTCTGTCGCCTGTGAACGTTTTTTCTCTGCAGCATCACGCTCCTGCTTTGCACTCTCTACTTGCCGCTGATTCGGAGCATCCTGATTCATCCTTGCAGGATGCGGATGTGTCACGGCTCCACACACCGGACATGGCCTTCCTTCTTCTAACTTTCCTGCCAGAATTCCGGCCTGCTCTTCAAAAAATCGCTGATAAAGATTTTCATATTTCTCAGATGCCATTCTGCTGTTTTCCATATGTTTTTTCAGAATCACAACTGCATTTTCTTTATCCTGTTCCAGTTTTCGGATTTTCTCATAATGCGGCAGTAGATTAGACAGACAAATAATCTGTTCTTGTAATGAATCGTTATTTTCCTCCCACATTTTCTGTGATTTCTCATAAATTTCCTGCAACTTTAATTCTTTTTGCGTTACATTTTCAAACCATTCTTTTAATTCACCTGCTGCCTTTTCAGCCTTCTCATATTCTGCCTTTAATTTCTGTAATTTCAGTTCTTCCACCAGAACCTTCTGTGCCGATTTACTCTCTGTAATCCGGGCTTTAAGCAACACAATCTCTGACGCTTTTTCCTTTAATTTTTCTTCCTCCTGCTGTGCCTTTTCCAATGCTTGAAATAATGCATTGATTTCCTCTTGTCTTTGAATCTGAAGGTTTAATGTCTCGATTTTTTTCTGCAATGCATTGGTCTGCTTCTCGGATTCTTTCTCCCAGTTCTTTCCGATTTCCACAATGTCTCGCAGACAATCCAGCACTTCCTCAATTGGAGGCATATCAAGATTCGATAAGAGCAGCCATCTCTTTTCCAATTCTTCCCGTTCTCCTATTTCGTCCGGCAGTTCTACCCTCTCCATCTCTCTCAATATGTCTTTTCTGGTTTCCTCCACCTGAATATAAAGCTGCTTTGCACGCTCTTTTAGTTTTTCCTCAATCCGATAGTACAAATTTGTCTGAAATATTTTTGAAAATATCAGTTTTCGTTCTTTTGATTCAGCATGTAATAATTTTAAGAAATCTCCCTGCGCGATCATTGCAATCTGCATAAACTGATTTGCATCCAATCCCATGATTTCTTCAATCTTTGCGTCAATTTCCCGTTTCTTTCCCCTGAATTCTTTTCCATCCGGCATAAGCAGACTTACCTTTGAAGTTTCTTTCACGTAACGTGGAGAGCCATCTGCCATACGCCGTTTTCCAAGTCTTTGATATTCCGGATTTCTTCGGATGGTATAAATCTGCTCTCGATATGAAAATGTAAATTCCACATAAGTCTCAATATCATCCTCTGCATACTGACTTCGCATCATATTTCCTTCACGTTTTCCGCCGCTTGTCTTATCGTAGAGCGCATATGTGATCGCATCAAATATGGTTGTCTTTCCCGAACCGGTATCGCCACTGATGAGAAAAAGTCCTGTATTTAATTTTGAAAAATCAACAATCTCCGTTCCAGCATAAGAACCAAATGCTGACATTATTAATTTGACTGGTCTCATTTTCTCACTCTCCTGCTTCTTCTAATACTTCTACAAGAAGAGACTTCTCTTCCTCATTCATCGCTCTTCCCTGCATTTCCTCAAAAAATTCTTCAAAAACAGTCAGCGGGTCTGACACCACTGCTTCCTCTTCAAACTCTTCCAGTTTTTTCCGGGTTCTTGTATTATCCATGCGCACTTCCAAAATGTGTGAATATACTCTCTCTAGCTGCTCTTTTGGTTTATATGGATCCACCTCATCTGTCAATGTCACACTGATATAATCATCTTTATTCTCAAGCTTCGCATCCGCAATGATTTCTTCAAGCTCTCCTCTTACTTTTCGCACATCCCGAAGTGGATGTAATGGAAGTTCTTCTACCTGTACTGCATCTTCTTTTTTCCCAAGTGAAATTAGGTGCAGTGTTTTATTCTGATTCGCTTCACTGACCGAATATTTTAACAAAGTTCCACAATAACGGATATGCTCTGCTCCCGCTCTTTGTGCCCCATGCAAATGTCCCAGTGCCACATAATCAAAATTCTGTACACAACTGCTGTCAATCAGATCCAGACCGCCCACCGATGCCGTCTCAGACTCTGACCGCTCCATCTTCTGTCCGCTTCCTGCATAGAACTGATGGGATATCAATACATTTCTCTCATTCCAATCAATATGTTCCCGCTCTAATATTTTTCTTACCGCCGCTTCATAACTCTCCGGAATCTCTTCATCGAACACACCTCTGACATATCCCGGCTTCAAAAACGGAAGAAAATAAAAATTCACCTTGCCTTCCTCATCCTGCAAAACCAGCTTTTTTAAATATTCTTCCTCTGTTTCCGGTACATTTCCGGCTATATAAATATTCTGCCGTTTCAATATCTGACTGGCATAATTCAGCCTCTGTGCAGAATCATGATTTCCTGCGATCATCAAAATCGGAATAGCCGGTTCCAGACTCGAAAGCTCTGTGAGGAACTCGTCAAATATCCTCACAGCTTCCGCAGACGGCACCGATTTATCATAAATATCACCAGCAAATACAATTGCATCCGGTCTTAATTTTTCTGCATAAGATACTACTTCCTGCAGAATATGTTCCTGATCCTGCTTCAGATTATATGAATGAAGCTGCTTTCCAATATGCAGATCAGATAAATGAAAAAATCTCATAGATTTAACCCCCGATATCGATTCAGACATGCAAATATTTCCTGTCTTCTTGGCAATGCAAGATTTGCCACACTTGCATTGCTCTCACAAAGACTCGAAAGACCTTCCCTGCAAATCTTTTCTTCCAGTTTATCCACTACATTTTGTATGGTATCTTTTCCCTGGAATAAATGTTTTTCCGCATATCTCACACAGTATCCTAATGCACTGACCTGCTCGGTATCTGCCAATTGTTCCACATATCTAAGATCAATGTTCTCCCGATTAATCTGAACCATTTCTTTTCCCATCGTTTTCATTTTGATTCTGTCATTCGGTTTAAATCCTCTGCCTTGTCTTGGACATCTTACGAAAACCGGTTTTTCTGCCGGACTTTCCATCCCGCTCATCGCCGGAAAATCTTTCGCTGTCTCTTTTGCCAGCTTTGTAATCTCTTTTGGCTCGTAACGGTCCATCTGGATGATCGTATCCGCAATATGGAAATATGCCCCTGAACTACCTGCTACTATCACCGTAGAAATGCCATATACCTGATACAGTTCTAAAATTCGGTCGATAAATGGAGTGATTGGCTCCATATCCCGATGAATGACTCTTTGCATCAATTCGTCACGAATCATAAAATTGGTCGCACTGGTGTCTTCATCTATCAGCATCACGCTTGCCCCGGCTTCCATGCTTTCAATAACATTTGCCGCCTGAGACGTACTTCCACTTGCATCTTCTGTGTAAAATCCTCTCGTATCCTTTCCATTTGGAAGGTCATTAATAAACATCGAAATATCCGTTTTTTTGATGCTTCTTCCATCTTCTGCCCGAATCTTCATCGCATCATCTTTCGTGATCACATACTCTCTTCCGTCCCCCTGGATATGGTTATACACACCCAGTTCCAATGCTTTTAACAATGTTGATTTTCCGTGATAGCCACCACCGACGATCAATGTAATCCCTCGCCGGATTCCCATCCCGGAAATCTCACCTTTATGTGGCAATTTCATTGTAACTTCCATTTCCTTTGGCGACTGAAATCTTACTGCCCCCTTCATCGGTTTATCCGAAACACCGGATTCTCTCGGAAGGATTGCTCCATTTGCCACAAATGCAATCAAATTTTTCTTTTCTAATTCGTCTCGGATATATTGTTGATCCTCTGCAAGATCAATTATAGAACGAACACGTTTCTTATCACAATTTTTATAAAACAAGCTCTGTTCCACACACTCCGGAAGAAATCCAAATACAATCTTTTCCAGTTCCCGTGCATTGATCGTGCGTCCATTTGCCGGAAATCCCACTTCAAAACGAAGCTTAACATCTCCGTTTTTCGGATTTATTTCACACGCAGTACGTTCCAACACTTCCTGCCCACATTTACTCACAGATATCAATCCGCTTTTTCCGGAGCCTTTTGCTCGAAAAGCATACTTTTGAATTGCATGATAAAACTGGCGCGTCATCTCATCTTGCAGTGCTGCCCTCTGGTGTCTGCCTTTATATAACTCTTCCGGAAATCCTGCTGTACTCCCCTTCACCTGTACACTCACCTTTGACGGGGATGCAAATGGATCTCCCTGCACATGATCAATAGAAAAAATATATCCCTGAAACTGATATTGTCCTTTCGTATCTTTATATGCCGGATATCCTCTGTGATCAATTCTGTCTAATAACTGTTTTAATTCTGTTGCTGACTGCATCTTCTATAACTTCCTCCATCCTGTCACTGCTGTCTTTTATGCCTTCTCAATTAACACTTTCATAACACCGCCGCAGACCATTCCTTCATCTTCCGCAACTGCTCCTGTCATATCTATATGCTGGATCAGATAACCGCCCTTTTGAATAATCTGTCTTGCCATCTGTGATATGCCTGCCTCTGCACATCCGCCTCCAATGGTGCCTTCAATTGTCCCATCTTCATATACGATCATCTTTGCTCCTGATTTTCTCGGTGTAGAACCTTTTGTCTCAATGATCGTCACAACAGCCTTCCCTTGTTCTTTTCTTTTTTCATCTGGGTTAGCCAATCGTTCCATCACTCTCATATCCATATCAGACGACATTACCTTATCTGTTCTCTGTTCTGTACGCTTCACCTGAATGATCTCTGCTAAAATTGCAATCGCAATTTCTTCCGGGCTGACTGCTCCAATGCTTAATCCAATCGGAGAATGAATAAAATCTAACCATTCCTGTGAAATGTTCTCTTCTTCGTGAAGCTGTTCTTTCAACTGTTTTACTCGTCTTCTGGAACCAATCATACCAAGATATGCACTTTTTTTCTGTTTATACAATGCACGCAGACAGTCCCCATCATGTCTGTGTCCTCTTGTAAGAATTGTAATGTAGTCATATTCATTTATCTGAAGCTTTTCAATTGCACTTGCAAATCCCTCACACAATACTTCTGCTGCCCACGGGAATCGCACAGTATTTGCAAATGATGGTCTGTCATCCACCACGCATACCTGAAAACCGGTTCTCGCAGCAAACTCTGCCAGTGCCAGTCCTACATGTCCCCCTCCAAGAATGATCAGGCGCTCTTCTCTGCAAAATGATTCTACAAAATACTGTTTATCGCCGTCCTCTACCAGACGCGGTTCTCCTTCCATTTTTGCTTCCTCGACCGCTTTTTGAACAATCTCAGATGCTTCTTCTTTTCGAAACACATTCTTTTCTAATGACTCTCCCAATGTAGTTATCAGCGCTGCACTTCCCTTTTCCTCTGTCTCTTTTAATAACTTCTGATACATTTCCATACCATTTCCTCCGTTTAATTATCACTGTTTATCATTATAACAGAATCTTTGTTATTTTGTCAGTTTATAATGCAATAGAAAAAGCGGACTCCAGTTCGGAATCCGCTTCTCTCTGTTATCAGAACTTCTGACCTTTAAACCTCGAAGATCAAATCTCCATAAGAAGGCATTGGCCAAGCTTCTTTGTCCACGATCATTTCCAGTTTATCAACTGGTGCACGAAGTGCTGCCATTGCAGGAACAACTTCTGAATGATAGTATGTAGCCTGAACTTCTCCTTCTTCTTTTTCTGCTGCTTCATCTGTTACTTTTTCAAGTGCAAGAAGTGCATCTTTTGTTTCTTTTAACAGTGCTGATACTTCTACCAGTGCTTCTGACTGAACTTCAGTGTCTGCTCCGGCTTCTTTTACAGCGATTACTGTATCTGCAAGCTGTTTTGTATATTTCATAACTGCAGGAACGAACTGTTTGCTTGCCATATCGATCATTGTACGAGCCTCGATATTGATTGCTTTTGCATATGCTTCATATTCAATCTCAGCACGAGATTCCAGTTCAGGTTTTGTAAATACATTGAATCTCTCAAACAATGCAACTGCTTTGTCTGTTGTAATTGCAGGAATAGACTCTACCATAGACTTAATATTTGGAAGTCCACGTCTCTCAGCCTCTGCTACCCACTCATCAGAGTAACCATTTCCGTTAAATACAACTTTATCACTTTCGATCATGTATTCTTTGATCAGGTCATGTACTGCGAGTTCAAAGTCATCTGCTTTCTCAAGAATGTCACAAGCATCTGCAAATGCTTCTGCAACGATTGTGTTCAGTACGATGTTTGCATTTGCGATAGAATCACGTGAACCAACCATACGGAACTCGAATTTATTTCCTGTAAATGCAAATGGTGATGTTCTGTTTCTGTCTGTTGCATCTTTAGAAAGGTCTGGAAGTGTTGCAACACCAGTCTCCAGTTTTCCACCTTTCAAGCTGTGTGTAGCTGTACCTGTGCTGATCAGCTGCTGTCTTACATCCTCAAGCTGTTCTCCAAGGAATACAGAGATGATTGCCGGTGGTGCCTCATTTGCTCCAAGTCTGTGGTCATTTCCCGGATCAGCTGCTGACTGACGAAGCAGATCCGCATGTTTATTAACTGCTTTTAAGATACATGCAAGTACAAGTAAGAACTGTGTATTCTCGTGAGGTGTCTTACCTGGCTCTAACATGTTGATTCCATCATCTGTTGTGATAGACCAGTTGTTATGTTTTCCGGAACCATTAACTCCTGCAAATGGTTTCTCATGAAGCAGACACTTCATACCATGCTGGCATGCAACTCTCTTCAAAGTCTGCATGATGATCTGGTTGTGATCTACTGCGATATTTGCTTCTGCATAAATCGGAGCAAGCTCGTGCTGAGCAGGTGCAACCTCATTGTGCTGTGTTTTTGCAGATACACCAACTTTCCAGAGTTCGATGTTAACATCTCTCATGAAAGATGCAATTCTCTGACGGATTGTTCCGAAATAATGATCATCCAGTTCCTGTCCTTTTGGAGGCATAGCTCCAAACAATGTACGTCCTGTGTAGATCAAATCTTTTCTCTGCATAAATTTCTCTGCATCAACCAGGAAGTATTCCTGCTCTGGTCCTACAGATGGAGTTACTTTTTTAGATGTTGTATTTCCAAATAAACGGAGAAGTCTGAGGGACTGTGTGTTGATAGCTTCCATTGATCTAAGAAGTGGAGTCTTCTGGTCAAGAGCCTCTCCTGTATAAGAACAGAATGCTGTAGGAATACAAAGTGTAGCTCCTGCTGCGTCCTCTCTTACAAATGCTGGTGATGTACAATCCCACGCTGTATATCCTCTTGCCTCAAATGTAGCACGAAGTCCGCCTGATGGGAATGAAGATGCATCCGGCTCTCCTTTGATCAATTCTTTTCCTGAAAAGCTCATTAATACTTTTCCACTTGGAAGTGGAGCGGAAATAAATGAATCATGCTTCTCTGCTGTAACACCTGTCAATGGTAAAAACCAGTGTGTGTAATGTGTTGCTCCCTTTTCGATTGCCCATTCTTTCATCTCATGAGCAATGACATCTGCTGTCTCAAGATCCAGCTCTTTTCCCTCTTCAATTGTTTTCTTTAAGTTTTTATAAATCTTTTTTGGTAAACGTTCCTGCATAACCGTATCATTAAATACGTTCTCTCCAAAAATGTCAGCCACATTAATTAATTCTGTGCTCATTGTTCTTCTCCTTTTCCCAAAATAATTTATGTCCAGAAAAAAAAGAGGCACTCCAAGTATCCTTGGAACGCCCCTGTTTCATTTCCTGCTTTCAATATAACTCAAACCCTTTTAAAAGGCAAGCATTAATTTTATCCATAATGAAATTTCATTCATTTTTTCTTATATTACGCTTATTTTTATGAAAACTCTGTACATTTTTACAATTCTACTCATTTTCTACTGGTTTTTTCAGTATGCCAAGTAAAATTGCGCCTACAATAGTTCCGGCAACAAGTGCAATTACATACATGATTGGATTACCTACAACAGGGAATACAAAGATTCCACCATGAGGTGCCATCAGTGTACAGTTAAATGCCATAGACAAAGCTCCTGCAAGTGCAGATCCAACAATACAAGATGGAAGTACATGCAGCGGATCTGATGCAGCAAATGGGATTGCTCCTTCTGTGATAAATGACAAGCCCATAACAAAGTTTGTAGGTCCTGATTTACGTTCTTCCACTGTAAATTTATTTTTAAATAAGAGTGTTGCAAGAGCGATCGCACATGGTGCAACCATTCCTCCTACCATAACTGCTGCCATAATGTTATAGTTTCCTGCTGCGATAGATGCTGTACCAAATACATAAGCTGCCTTGTTAAATGGGCCACCCATATCGATTGACATCATTCCTCCGAGGATTGCTCCGAGAAGAACTGCATTCATTCCACTTAAGCTTCCCAGACCATTGTTCAATCCAGTGTTAATAACTCCAACGATTGGCTCAATAATAAATGTCATACTCAATCCCATCAATAGTACGCCAAATACAGGATAGAGTAATACCGGTTTGATACCTTCCAGTGAATCCGGTAATTTTTCACATACTTTTTTAATCAGGTTTACAATAAATCCTGCAAGGAAACCTGCTGCCAATGCTCCCAGGAATCCTGATGTTCCGTTTGCTGCGATTGCTCCGCCTACAAAACCTGCTACAAGTCCCGGTCTGTCAGCAATACTCATTGCGATAAATCCTGCAAGGATTGGGAGCATAAATCCAAATGCAACGCCGCCAATTGTTTTAAATGTTGCCGCAATTGGTGTGATTGTACCAAAGTTTGCTCTTTCTGCCGCACTCAAAGCATTTAAGTCTACACATAATCCATCAATCAAAAATGCAATCGCGATCAGAATACCTCCACCTACAACGAATGGAAGCATGTGAGATACACCATTCATCAAATGTTTGTAAATTGTATGACCAACACCGCCGCTCATTGACTGTGAGCTTGATTTTTTTACTGGTGCAGCTGCTTTATAAATTTCTGCCTGTCCTGAAACAATTGTATCGATCAACTCATCAGCCTTATTGATTCCATGTGAAACCTGACATTCAATCAATGCTTTTCCGTCAAATCTATCCATCGGAACATTTGTATCTGCTGCTACAATAATTCCGTCCGCTGCTTCGATTTCTTCCTCTGTCAGAACATTTTTAGCTCCACCGGATCCTCTTGTCTCTACTTTTACAAGATATCCTTTTTTCTTTGCTGCCTTCTCAATGCTCTCAGCTGCCATATATGTATGGGCGATTCCTGTTGGACATGCTGTTACCGCAAGAATTAATTTCTGATTGTCTTTCTCTTTGTCTGCTGCAAGATCCGTCTGAGCTGCAGCTTTTTCCTTTGCTGCATCTGCATCATCCTTTTCCGTCTCTGCTGCGTCTATAATATTAAGAAACTCTTCTACTGATTTTGCTTTGCGAAGAGATTCTGTAAATGTGTCATCCATCAACATCATTGATAACTTACTCAAAATTGTGATGTGTACATTTCCAGCGCCTTCCGGTGCAGCAATAAGAAAGATCAGATTAACCGGCTCATCATCAAGCGCCTCATACTCTACTCCCTGTGGCAGAACCATAGCTGCAAGTCCCGGCTTATTTACTCCTGTACATCTTCCATGAGGAATTGCAATTCCGTCTCCTACTCCTGTTGTTCCTTCCTCTTCTCTTGCGAATACAGCTGCCAGATAATTTTCCTTATCAGATACCTTTCCGCTTTTTGCCATCAGATCAACCATCTGATTCAATACATCTTTTTTGTCTGCTGCGGCTCCATTCAGACAAATGCTTTCCGGTGCAAGTAAATCCCGAATCCTCATAACTGAAACCTCCCATTTCTTTTTATAATGTGTTTAAAATTGCTTCCACTTCTTCTTTTGTTGCAAGATTTTCTGAAAATGCACTCGCACTTCCTGTTGCAACACCATTTTTAAATGCTATCTCATAATTTCCTGTTGTCAGATATCCATATAAAAAGCCTGCTACCATTGAATCCCCTGCTCCTACAGAATTGACAACCTTTCCTTTTGGCGCTTCGCTTTCATATACAGAACCATCTTCTGCAACCAGCACTGCTCCGTCGCCTGCCATAGATACCAGAACATTTCTTGCCCCCTGTTCCTGTAACTTTTTAGCATAAACAACAACATCTTTCTTATCTTTCAATGTTACATTGAAAATCTCTCCGAGCTCATAATTATTCGGTTTGATTACAAATGGATGAAATGGCAGTACATTTACCAACAAATCTTTTGTTGCATCTACTGCGATCATAACCTCTTTATTCTGAAGATATCCCATAATGTCGCTGTACATTGTAGGTGGCATAGATGCCGGAATACTTCCTGCAAGAACAAGTACATCACCTGCTTTTAATGTATCTAACATTTGATAAAGCTTATCGATATCTTCTTTTCCGATCACTGGTCCCATACCATTGATCTCACTCTCTTCGTTGGAACGAAGTTTTAGATTGATTCTTGAATAACCATTTGCGATAGGAATCAGTTTTTCTACGCATCCCATCTCTTTGACTCTTCTCTGAATCTCTTCACCGGTAAATCCTGCTGTAAATCCCAGGATTGTACTTTCCATTCCAAGGTTCTTTAAAACGATTGAGACGTTAATTCCCTTTCCGCCCGGAAACATCACTTCTTTTTCTGTTCTGTTCACCTGACCTAATTTAAAATCAGAAACATTCACAATATAATCAAGTGATGGGTTAAATGTTACTGTATAAACCATTCGTTATTCCCTCCTGCCTTCTTATGACGTTTTTTAAATGTTTTTGACGAGATTTAATTTATGCTTTGATTATATTCTCGTTTTCGGTCATTGTCAATCATTTTCAGTCATATTCGTTCATGTAAATATAAACAAAATTCAATCCTTGTTTTCGTGCAAAATGCTCATTTCACTTTGTTTGACATTCATTTTTGATTCTTTTATAATGAAATAAGAATCAAAATCCGTCATTATCATTCATTCAAAACGAAGGAGGCGAAGGATTATGCTGATTGATGAAAGAAAAAATGCGATTTTAAAGCTTGTAAATGAAAATGGAAAAGCAACCGTACAAGAATTAATGGAACTTTTTGATGCATCTGAATCTACAATCCGAAGAGATCTTACAGAACTGGATAAGAAACAATTATTAGTAAAAGTACATGGTGGCGCACTTGCATCCTCACAGGAAATCACGAAGGATATTTCCGTCTCTGAACGCGAAATCCTAAACCGTGATTCTAAGATTGCAATTGCACAATATGCTGCCTCACTAATCACAGACAAAGATGTTGTATATCTTGATGCCGGCACATCGACCGGATATATTATTGAATATATTTCCGCATCTAAAGCTGTATTTGTAACAAATGCGATTGCCCATGCACGAAAACTCTGCAATCGTGGATTCGAAGTTTATCTTCCGGGTGGAATGGTAAAGATGCATACGGAAGCATTAATCGGGGCTGACACTTGTGAAGCAATACAAAAATTTCATTTCACAAAAGGATTTTTCGGCAGCAACGGACTGACAATCCAGCAAGGCTGTACAACTCCGGATGTTCAGGAAGCAAAGGTGAAAGAATCCGCTTTCGCTCATTGCAAAGAATCTTATATTCTTTGTGACAGTTCAAAATTTGGAGTTGTTTCTTCTGTTACATTTGCTGATTTTACAGACTGTATCATTTTGACAGATTCTAATTTATCTAAAGCTTATCAGAATTATGATAATATCAAGATTATATAGATAAAAAGAAAAACATCAGTGCCGACATTTGCCGGGACTGATGTTTTTCTTTTTTTTCTATGAGAAATTATCTCATATACTCAGGAACTAAAATTACTCAGCTTTTCCAACTGATCCGAACAGTTCCATCTTTTCTTTTACTGTAGCAGCAATTGCGTCTGCGCCTGGTTTGAGAAGTTTTCTTGGGTCGAATCCTTTTCCTTCCAGATCTTTTCCTGCTTCGATGTATTCACGTGTAGCAGCTGCGAATGAAAGCTGACACTCTGTATTAACGTTAATCTTAGCTACTCCAAGGCTGATTGCTTTCTTGATCATATCTTCCGGAATTCCTGTTCCTCCGTGAAGTACGAGTGGCATATCGCCTGTTTTCTGCTGGATTGCATCCAGAGTTTCAAAGCTAAGTCCTTCCCAGTTTGCTGGATATTTACCATGAATATTACCGATACCTGCTGCAAGGAAGTCGATACCAAGATCTGCTACTCTCTTACACTCTTCTGGATCTGCACATTCACCTTTACCGATAACTCCGTCTTCTTCTCCACCGATAGATCCTACTTCTGCTTCGATAGACATACCATTGTCATGAGCAAGTTTAACTAACTCTGTTGTTTTAGCAACGTTCTCATCGATTGGATAGTGTGATCCGTCAAACATGATTGATGAGAATCCAGCCTCTACACACTTCAGACATCCTTCGTAGCTACCATGATCAAGGTGTAATGCTACAGGAACTGTAATTCCAAGTTCTTCCATCATACCTTTAACCATTCCAACAACTGTCTTGTAACCTGTCATATACTTTCCAGCACCTTCAGATACACCAAGGATAACTGGTGATTTGCATTCCTCTGCTGTTGTCAGGATTGCTTTTGTCCATTCAAGGTTGTTGATATTAAACTGTCCTACTGCGTAATGTCCTGCTTTTGCTTTCTGAAGCATCTCTGTTGCTGATACTAACATATTTCTTTCCTCCACTTCTTAAGGGCTTGCCCGATTACAGCAAGTACTATTTCTTTTAAATCTGTAACCATTATAGCCCATCATGGAAAAAAAGACAATCTATAATTCTCACAATAAAATGTTCGAAATCCGTCTTATTTTTAACAATCTGTTATTTTTTTAACAGTGTTCGTTGTTTTATTTTAATTTAGAAAGTGCTGCTTCATCAGCTACAAGTATTACATTATTATGAAGCTGAAGTATAGATGCCGGCACCTCTGGAGTGATTTTACCTTGTACCATTGCTGCAACTGCATCAGCTTTGTCTTCTCCATTTGCCACAACAAGAATCTTGTCCGCTTTCATGATTGTCCCAATTCCCATTGTATAAGCCTGTCTTGGCACTTCATCTGCTGAAGCAAAGAAACGCTTATTTGCTTCAATTGTACTTTCTGTCAAATCTACACAATGTGTGATTTTTGGGAAATCTGCTGCCGGCTCATTAAATCCGATATGTCCGTTTCTTCCCAATCCAAGTAACTGAAGATCGACGCCCCCCATAGATTCGATCAATGCTTCATAACGCAGACATTCTTCATCACCATTCTCTACTTTTCCGTTCGGTACATGCGTATTCTCTTCGTCAATGTTTACTCTGTCAAACAAATGATGATGCATGAAATAGTAGTAGCTCTGTTCATTGTCTCTTGTCAGGCCTTTGTATTCATCCAGGTTCACCGTCTTAACTGTGGAGAAATCTAAATCACCTTTCTTATTCCATTCAACCAATTGATCATAAATACCAATTGGAGTAGATCCTGTTGCGAGCCCTAATACGCAGTCAGGCTTCAGCAGAATCTGTGCGGAAATTAAATTCGCTGCTTTTCGACTCATTTCTTCGTAATCCTTGGTTCTGATAATCTTCATAACCCATTCCTCCTTATACTTTAAAAGTCTTAATTGCAGAGTTTGTTTTCCTCAGATACAGTACTTCATATTCTATTCCTTTCCTTCCCCAAATCTATATTCTGCAGAAATAGAAAAAACCAGATTTTCAGAATAGAACTCATATTCTATGTCTAAAAATCCGGTTTTGCCTGCTTTGAGTAACAACCCACTCTTTAGTGACTCCGAGGGGAATCGAACCCCTGATTCCAGCGTGAGAGGCTAGCGTCTTGACCGCTTGACCACGGAGCCTTATTTAATTATCTTGCCTGCTTGTTTATTTCTCACCCGCAAGCAAGATATACTTTATCACACTATTTTACATAATGCAAGTGTTTTTTTCATTTTTTTGTATTTTTTTATTTTGTCGATATAAAGAAGCTATCATCTTGTGGATTTACGCCTGTTCTTCGCTTTCTTCTTCCTGGCGGACCAACTCTTTTTTTCGTTCCAAATGACCGATTGAAGTCGGTTTTACCATAATTTCCAATTCTTGTTTCAGATTTTCCACAATAACTTCATCATGTCTTCCACCATATTCTCCATCCAAAGTCCATGGAATTTCTTCTTCCGATTCAAACTTAACATGGCCGGAACGGAAAGAATACATATGATCCGAATTGATCTGTTTTACCAGCAATGCTGCTACGATTTCATTCAACTCAATCGGATTCTTCGGTGTTTTGATCAATGTCACTTCAAACACACCATCATCAAACGCTACATTTCTCCCGATAATACTTCTAAAACCACCTACTGATCTGGAGTTTGTCACCATTCCATACACAAAATTATCTTCGATCGTCTCTCCGTCATGTGTCACTTTAATATGATAAGAAGGAATATTGAAAATACGCTTTGTTCCTTCCAGTACATATGCCAGATGCCCCAGAACGTTCTTCATATTTTGATCTGTCTCATATGATACATCCGTAAATAGCCCAAAAGCTGCAATATATACGAAATAATCATTATTAAAATGACCGATATCACATGGAAATGGTACTCCATTTACCGCCGTGTCGGCTGCTCCAAGCATGTCCTTTGAAATGTGCAGACTGCTTGCAAAATCATTTGTCGTTCCAGCCGGAATATATCCGATCGGTACTTTCTTCTCTCTCTGTGCCATACCGGTTACGACTTCATCTAACGTTCCATCGCCTCCGCTGCATACTACCAAATCATAATCGCCTGTATAGGATAAGGTCTTAGCAAGTCCATCGTGATAACGCTGTGTCGGGTAAACTGTGACTTCATAACCTGCCTTGGTAAATATATCAAGGACATCTGCCAATTTGGGCTTTAACATACCGGTTCCTGCGTTTGGATTGTAAATAAATAATAGTTTCTTCATATTCATCCGCTCCTTTCCACTTTTTAAGTTGCCAAAACATCCTACAGAAATCTGTTCCACATTTTCTGCAGGTGATAAAAGAGGCTGTGCTTTACACACAACCTCTTTTTTTATATTCTTTTTTTCATGAATACTTCACTATTCACTATTGTTCTCATCTGTTATCTGAACAAAAGATACCTTCTATTTTGCTTCTGCAAGAAATGTCTTAATTCCCTCTGCTGCCTTCACTTCATCTTCACCATCTGTCAAAACAGTTACTTCTTCACCATCTGATAAATTCAAGCTCATCATGCCCATGATGCTCTTTGCATTAATCTTCTTATTATCAACCTGAATAAAGATCTTGCTTGCGTACTGACTAGCTTCCTGTACAAGCAAAGCAATTGGTCTTGCATCTAAGCCTTTTTCATGTTTCACGATAACCGGTGTTTCAATCATAATACTCCTCCTTGCTCTTTTCTAACCTTCTCTGCCAGATCTCCCAGTTTTCGAAGTCTGTGATTCACTCCTGACTTCCCAACCGGCGGCGACAAAAGAGCCCCTAATTCTTTTAATGATGCATCTGGGTGTGAAAGTCTGGCCAATGCCACTTCCTCTAATCCCTCTGACAGCTTTTCTAATCCAATCGTATCCCTTAGATATGTAATATCTTCCAACTGCTTAACCGCTGCTGATACGGTTTTATTCAAATTTGCCGTCTCACAGTTCACCTTTCGGTTTACTGTATTGCGCATTTCTTTCAAAATTCGTACATTCTCAAGTTCCATCAACGAAACGTGCGCTTCCATAATATTCAATATATCAACGATTTGTGAGCCTTCTTTGAGATATACGACATATGATTTCTTTCTCTGGACAATCTTTGCATCCATCGAAAAACTGCTCATTAACTCCCGTATCTGTTCTGCCATTGGCTCTGCCGCACATACAATTTCAAAATGGTATGCTTTCTTAGGATCACTCATAGATCCCGCTGCCAAAAATGCTCCCCGAATAAACGCTCTCTTACAGCAGGTCTGTTGTACTACGATAGGATTCACGATCCGAACCTCTTCAAATCCATCCAAATGTTCATCTATCAACTTAACTGCCTGTAATACTCGAAGGGCATCCTGATGCTGTTTTACGACAACCGAATACGATACGCTTTGCTTTTGAATGTTTCTTCTTATTGATATATCAGATTCTATATTAAATGTTTTTTTAATCAATGTAAAGACTTTTCTTGCAACCGCTTTGTTTTCTGTGTGTACTTTTACCCGATATTCATTTCTACTATTAATAATGATCGAGCCACATAGTCCAAGAATTGCTGCCAGTTCTGCAATCTGGCAGTGTCTTGCACTACTCCAGTGATCCGACAGTTCTTCTTTTACATTTCCCGAAAATGACATGTTATACCTCTATTTTGCCTTTGTAATAGCATCTTTCTCAATATCTCGATGTTCAATACGAACACCATAATTTTCATCCTGCTTCACAACCTGATACAATGCATTTGCCACAGTAACAGAACGATGCTTGCCTCCCGTGCATCCAATCGCAATGACCAGCTGGTTTTTTCCTTCTAATATATAATTTGGCAATAAAAATTGAATTAAGTCCGTAAACTTTTTCAAAAATTCTTCTGCCCTCGGACTGTTCATCACATATTCCTGCACTTCTCTGTCATTTCCTGTTTTTTCTTTCAATCCACTGATATAATATGGATTCGGCAAAAAACGTACATCAAAAACCAGATCTGCATCCTGGGGGATTCCATATTTAAATCCGAATGACATTACCGTAATATACAGATTTTTGAAATTCTTGCCATTTACAAAAATCTGCTCCAGCTCTTTTTTCAACTCTCTTGTAAGCATCTTACTTGTATCTAATATATAGGTTGCACGCATCTTTAAGAATGAAATTTTCTCACGCTCTTTTGCGATCCCGACATCGATATGACCGGCTCCTCCAAGCGGATGCTGTCTTCTTGTCTCTTTATAACGCTTCACAAGAACATCGTCCTGTGCATCCAAAAACAGTATCTCGTAATCGATTCCGGCCTTATCCATCGCATTCAATTGTTCTTCTAATCCATCCAAAGCCTGACCGCTTCGCACATCAATCCCAAGTGCTACCTGCTTCAATTCTGAATTTGGAGTTGTCAGAATCTCCGCAAATTTTGGCATCAGCTGTATCGGAAGATTATCGACACAAAAATAGCCCAGATCTTCCAGAATCTTCAATGCAATTGATTTTCCTGCTCCTGACATACCCGTCACAATTACTAATTTCATCTTCATCCCTCTTTTACTTTTCACCAATAATCTTTACTTCCGGTTCCAATCGTACACCAAATTCTGCCTCTACTTTATCAGACACCTGCTCCATCAATGATAAGATGTCTGTCGCTGTTGCATGATCTTTATTGATCACAAATCCACAATGCTTTTCTGATACCTGCGCTCCACCAACCTGAAAACCTCTAAGTCCTGCATCCTGAATTAATTTTCCTGCGAAATATCCTTCTGGTCTTTTAAATGTGCTACCTGCACTTGGATATTCTAATGGCTGTTTGCTCACTCTCTGTTCTTTTAGTTCATCCATGTACTCACGGATAACAGCTTCATTTCCATATTCCAGTTTCAGCTGTGCACTCAATATAATATCCTGATTCTTTGCAAATACACTGGTACGATATCCCAGTTCCATCAAATCTGCCGGAATTACAGCAATCTCACCTTCTGAAGTTAACACGCATGCATTCACAATAACCTGTTTCATCTCTCCGCCATATGCACCCGCATTCATCATCACTGCACCGCCTAAGGTTCCAGGAATACCTGATGCAAATTCAAAACCAGTCAGTCCTTCTCCCAATGCCTGTGCTGCAATCTTTGAAAGCAAGGCTCCGGCCTGTGCATAAATTGTCTCGCCTTCTACGCGAATCTGGTTCATCTTGCGTGCAATTTGAATGATCACACCTTTAAAGCCCTGATCTCTGACAAGCAGGTTACTTCCATTGCCCATCACATAATAAGGAACATTTTCCCTTTTCAATAACAATACCAAATCCCGTACCTGTTCCTCATTTGAAGGCATCACTAAATAGTCCGCCTTGCCGCCGGCACGAAATGTTGTGTGCTTATCCATCGGCTCGTCTTTTAAAATCTGATCTTCCGAAACAATCTTGCATAATTCTTCATATATATTCATCTAATTATCTTCCTCTCATTTTCCGCTCTATGAGGAGCTCTAAACAGTTTACATAATACAATACTTTGTGCTGAAATTCAACTATACAAAGTCTACAGGTGTTGCAAAACTCATAGAAATGATGTATATTAGATTCGTGTACTCGTATTTAAAAATAGATTTCAAAGGAGTTGATTAAAACATTGGACTCGGGTGACGCGATACAATTTATAGTACTTATTATTTTATTATTTTTATCAGGATTTTTCTCCTCTGCTGAGACGGCATTAACAACCGTCAGCAAGATTACTATGCGATCTATGGCAGATGACGGAGATAAGCGGGCAGCATTGGTTCTGGATGTTATTGAGAATCATAAGACAAAGATGCTCAGTGCAATCTTGATCGGTAACAATATTGTTAATATTTCCGCCTCTTCTCTGGCTACTACATTGGCTTACAGTTTCGGTGGATACATGGTCAGTATTGTCACAGCTGTATTGACAGTATTGATTCTTGTATTTGGAGAGATTACTCCTAAGAGTATGGCAACACTTCGTGCTGTTAAGTTTTCTCTCTCTTATATCAGGGTCATTCACTTTTTAATGACGATCCTGACACCGTTCATTTTTATTGTGAACTTATTTTCACGCGGTATTCTCGTATTATTACGAATCAATCCGGATGAAGCCAATCAGGCAATGACAGAAGACGAACTTCGTACAATCGTAGATGTCAGCCACGAAGATGGTGTCATTGAATCTGAAGAGAAGGAAATGATATATAATGTGTTCGACTTAGGTGATGCGAAAGCAAAAGATGTTATGGTTCCTCGTGTTCACGTAACATTTGCCGATGTGAACAATACATACGCTGAATTAATTGACATTTATAAAGAGGATAAGTTTACCCGCCTTCCTGTTTATGAAGATACAACAGACAACGTGATCGGTACGATCAATATGAAGGATCTGTTGCTCTTTGACGACAGAGAACATTTCAAAGTCCGCGATATTTTGAGAGAAGCTTATTTCACTTATGAATATAAGAATATTTCTGAATTACTCGTTGAGATGCGTGATGCATCTATTAATATCGCGATTGTTTTAGACGAATATGGCGAAACTGCAGGTATTATCACACTGGAAGATATTTTGGAAGAGATTGTCGGCGAGATTCATGACGAATACGATGAGAACGAAGAAGATTTCATTCGTAAGATAAACGATTTAGAGTATATCATTGAAGGTTCTGTCAGTCTCGTTGATTTGAATGATCGTCTGAAACTGGATGTCAGACATCAGGAATTGGAATCCGAAGACTTTGATTCCCTCGGTGGATTTATGATTGAGCATCTGGACCGATTACCGGAAGTCGGCGATGAGTTCACTACCGAAGACGGTATTCGTATGGTAGTAGAGAAACTGGACAAAAACCGAGTAGAGTTGGTACATGTCTACTTGCCGGAGATTGTTCAGGATGCTTCCAAAGAAGAGTCTGAAACATCTGATTCAGTAGATGATACTAATACAGAAGCCAATTAAATTCAAGTCGAGCAGTTACTCACCACCTGAAAGAGGTGGGAGTCTTCTCGACTGAGATAAAATATATTCCATATAATTAAGAAGGTTCGTGATTTGATTGCGAACCTTTTTCTATGTCCTAAAGCATGTAAAACAATTTTGACATGCAAAATCACAGATGTAAAAGACATTTGATAGACATTTATTTGAAGCTATGAAAAGATATTCCCGAAAGGAGAACAACAAACATGGAAATTGGACAAAAACTAAAGGACGCTCGTATTCATTCCGGGCTCACACAGGAAGTCGTTGCAGAAAAAATCAACGTATCCCGCCAGACTATTTCAAACTGGGAAAATGAAAAATCATATCCTGATATCATTAGTGTTATTGAATTGAGCAACCTTTACTGTATCAGTCTTGATGATTTATTGAAAGGGGATAGCAAAATGATTGAACATCTGGAAGAAAGCACAAATGTTGTAAAGAGTAATAAGAAGCTGATTGGCGCAATCAGCCTTAATATCATCGTTGTAATACTTCTCATTACTTTAAATATGTTCCTACCGGATAATAGCTACTATTTGATACTTGTATTCTGTATCGCTATTATCAGTTCAGCAACATTACTTTATCAAATTATCAAACATATTTAGGAGGATTTTATTATGGAATGGAATATCGTTTTATCTGTTATATTTGGTGCAGCCGCAGTAGTCGGCGGTATTGAAACGACATATCAACTTTATAAACTAACGGTCATGGATGCCACCGCAAGAGGATTAAAGCATCCGAAACTCTTAGGACTATTGTCAGCAAATGGAAATAATTCCAGTGGATTATTGTTGTATCTGATTGGAAGGAGACATTATCCGGTACAATATATGGATGAGGCTCAGCAGGCTCTTATGGAAAAACGCAAAAAATCTGCGGGAATTGGATTATTGTTTATTGTAATCGGAGCAATTGGGTTACTCTTATGTTTGTTCTCAACAGGAAAATTGAATTGATTTAGAAAATATTATGAAGTCAAAATACATTCTGTATAAAGCAGTCTTGCAAATGACTGCTTTTTTTCATTTTGCGAACCTTTTTCTATGCCCTGCATACTATAAATAGAAACTTCCCGCATGAGGTATCTTTATGCCTTATTCAATTATGTTGGATGCCGGTCATGGAGGTTGTAGATAACGCAAGTGATGAAAACAACGAAAATACAAGGAGAAAGGCAACTGTTGTACCTATTAAAATAGAATATGTGTGAGAGGACAAGCCTTTCAGTAATGTAGACGTTCAGAAATGAGCGTCTATTTTTATACCCAAAATGAAAGGAGCAATTAGATTTATGAAAAAGATATTAAAGCGATTGTGTACGGGCTTCTTAGCTCTTGCAACTGTCGTTACTGCTTTACCGACTACACCCGTCCATGCAGAAAGCAAGCAATACTGGACGGAAAGTGCAGAGCGTGTCGGTATCATTGAAAAAGTAATGAATGACGGTTCTATCGGTTCGACATTCAATGAGGGCTATATGAAAGTCGAGGGCGAAACTGCCTATTGTATTGACATCAATACAGATTTTAAGAACGGCTACAAGACCAGAGCTGACGCAAGCTCACGCATGAGTGCCGACCAGATTTCAGATGTGGCGTTATCCTTAGAGTATGTCAAACAGTATAGCGAAGCTCACAAGGAACTGAACTACAAACAAGTTTATCTGTTGGAACAATGTGTTGTCTGGCAGAGATTGAGCGTACATCTTGGCTGGCAATGTGATAACGTGCGAGCTTCTTATGATGAAATTCCAAAAGCTACGCAGGACGAAGTTTTCGCTGGTGCAAAAGCCTTTGTCAAAGAGAATAAAGGACGCTATGAATGTGGCGGTTATATCTACTCTGGCGAGGGGCAGGAATTGGGACAATTCTGGGCGAAGCTGAATGTTGGAAATGCGAAACTGCAAAAGACTTCCAGTAATACCAGCATTACAGACGGTAACGGGAATTACTCTATTGCAGGTGCAACCTATGGTGTCTTTGCTGATAAGGACTGCACAAAACAGCTTGCCACCCTTACGGCTGATGAAAACGGAAATACAGATATTATAGAGGTAAAGGCTGGCACAGTCTATATCAAGGAATTATCCGCACCAGCAGGATATAAAGTAGATAAAACTGTCTATCCATTGACAATCAAAGCTGGCGAAACAGCGACTTTGAAAGTATCAGATACACCGAAAGTAACAGACACTTTGATTGAACTTTTCAAGATTGATATGGAAACACAGAAAGACAATCCGCAGGGGAACGCTTCTCTAGCAGGTGCGGAATTTACATGGAAGTATTATGCTGGCTTCTATACGAAAGACAATCCCCCTGCCGAAGCTACTCGTACATGGGTTACAAAGACAATCGCTGAAACTGACAGCGACGGGACAACCCACTACATCACAAAATTAGCGGACGCATACAAGGTATCTGGCGACAGCTTCTATATGCAGGACGGTAAAGCCGTTCTTCCACTTGGAACACTAACCGTTGAGGAAACAAAAGCTCCAAACGGCTACTTGTTAGACGGTGCATATATGCAGGCTGGCGATAAGTCCGAACAGATTAAGGGCTTATATGTAACACAGATTACCGAGGACGGCGACCTTGCCGTATTAACTGGAAGTAACCAGTTTTCCGTATCAGATAAGGTTATCCGTGGCGGTGTCAAAATTCAGAAACGAGATTTAGAAACGGAAGATACCAAACCACAAGGAAGTGCTACCTTGAAAGATACGGCTTTTGAAATCATTTCCTTAAATGATAATGCAGTATTGGTTGAGGGCAAGCTATACAAGAAAAATGAAGTGGTAAAGACAATTCGTACAGATATTGAGGGTGTGGCTTCTACTTCTGCTGACCTCTTACCTTATGGAAAATTCCGTATCGTTGAAAGTGAAGCTCCCGACGGTTACTTAACTGACGGTGCGAAACCGATTGATTTTACAATCACAGAAAATGGAAAAATCGTGAACTTAACCGACGAAGCCCATTCTATTTACAATCAGATTAAGCGTGGGGATATTGAGGGTGTAAAAATCGGAGCAGGCACACACAAGCGTCTTGCTGATGTTCCCTTTAGGATCACAAGCAAGACGACGGGAGAAAGTCATGTTGTTGTAACTGATGATAACGGGCAATTCTCTACTTCTGCTGACTGGGCTAGTCATAAGCACAATACCAACGCAGGAAAGACCAGCGAGGACGGTGTGTGGTTTGGAACTTCTGAACCAGACGACAGCAAAGGTGCGTTGCCTTACGATACTTACACCATTGAAGAATTACGCTCTGACAGCAACAAAGGCTTTGAACTTATCCCACCTTTTGAAATCGTGGTATCAAGAAATAACCTTGTGATTGATTTAGGGACTTTGACTGATGAATACGAAAAAGAAATCTCTATCCATACCACAGCGACCAGCAAGGACGGCGAAAAGACAATCCTTGCAGGAAAAGAGGTAACAATCGTTGATACTGTCAAATTGGACGGACTTACAAAAGGCACAAAATATCAGCTCAAAGGCTGGCAGATGTTAAAGGAAGAAAACGCCGAGCTTATCATTGACGGGAAACGTGTTGAAAACGATTATACCTTTATCGCTGATGAGGAAGAAATGAAAGTGGAAATTTCCTATACATTCAATGCGTCCGAGCTTGGCGGTAAAAATCTGGTAACATTCGAGGAATTATACGATTTAAGCAATCCAGACGAACCCGTGAAAGTTGCGGAACATAAGGACATTGAGGACGACGGGCAGACGGTACTTATCACAGAGCGTATCATCAAAATTCATACGACTGCTACCGATAAGGACGGCAACAAAGAGCTTGAAGTTGGAAAAGAGGTAACAATCATTGATACCGTAACCTTAGAGGGCTTAGAAGTCGGTACACAGTACAAACTTGTGGGCTGGCAGATGTTGAAAGAAGAAAATGCAGAACTTCTTATCAATGGAAAACGTGTGGAAAGTGATTATACGTTTACTGCTGACAGCGAAACTATGAAAGTGGAAGTTGCCTTTACCTTTGACGCTACTTCCCTTGACGGCAAACAGCTTGTAACTTTTGAAGAATTATACGATTTAAGCAATCCAGACGAGCCGAAGAAAATTACCGAACATAAGGACATTGAGGACGAGGGACAGACGATTACCTTAAAGGAAAAACCAGAAGTCCCAGAAGAACCCGAAACACCACAGACACCAGAAAAGCCTAGCAGACCGAGCGACAGTCCCAAAACGGGCGATAACACCAACCTTTACGGACTGCTTGCACTTCTTATGACTTCTGGTGCTGGACTGGCAGGTATCTTCTTCTACAAACGCCGTAAAATGAAGAAATCATAAGGTAGTAACAGTATGAGGAAAGAAAAATCACGCTCTCCGCCGAAGCTGTCAAACGGCAGACTTCCGCTTATTCTGGCTTGTCTGCCTACAACCTGCAAGAACACGGATAGTCAAGGGTGCGAAGCATATATTTTACCCTTTACTATCTGTGGGATTGCTGGTACTTCCCGAACTGCCAGAATAAGAAATCACAATCAATTAACTTATCAAAAATAGAAAGAAACGAGGTAAAACAATATGGAAATGAAATATGTCGTGCCAGATATGGCACAATCTTTTGGAACTCTTGAATTTGCAGGCGAAAGCGACCATGTTTTTGACAGAGATAAAGATAACCGCAGATTTTTCGCAAGAAGAAGCTACAACCTTTATTCTGACGTACAGAAAGGCGAAAATGTTGTGGTGGAAATTCCCGTGCAGGCTGGCGAAAAAAAGTTCAAGTATGAACAGAAAGTAAAACTTGTCAATCCGAAGTTATACGGCAGAGGTTACGCAATCGGGGATATGGGACATACCGATTATGTGTTGCTTGCTGATGATATTGTAGCAGTTGAAGAAAAGTAAAGGAGTGAAGCATTTATGAGATTATCAAACGGGTTTGTTATTGACAAAGAGAAAACATTTGGAGAATTAAAATTTACAGCGGTGCGTGAT
>CAKSAJ010000023.1 GCA_934435195.1 uncultured Schaedlerella sp. | reverse complement strand
CTACAACTTGGAAAGCTATCTTAAAAAGTGACCTAATTGTCTGTTTGGTGTGTCCACACTATAGGGTCCATTATAATGAGTGCATCCTCCGAGGTGGATGAGAGAACTATGCGAGAAATCTATTTGCCGGCTTTTGAAACAGCAGTAAAAAAATCACAGCCATATACAGTGATGTGCTCTTATAACAAAATCAATGGGACTTATGCATCGGAGAATCCGTGGCTCTTAACAGAGGTACTTCGTGATGAGTGGGGATTTGAAGGGTATGTGATGTCCGACTGGGGTGCGGTAAATGACCGCGTAGAAGGTTTGAAGGCAGGATTGGAATTGGAAATGCCTGCGTCCGGTGGAATCAATGATGCGGAAATCGTAAAAGCAGTGCAGGATGGAACCATGGATGAAGCTGTTTTAAACCAAGCGGTAGAACGTATTTTGAAAATCATATTTGAATATACAGATAATCGAAAAGAACAGCCGTTGACATTGGAAAAAGATCATGAGATAGCACAAAAGGTAGCGGAAGAATCCATTGTCCTTTTGAAAAATGAAGGAGCAATACTACCACTCAGGGAAAATGAACACGTTGCATTTATCGGTGGCTTTGTAAAACATCCACGTTATCAGGGCGGTGGAAGTTCCCATGTCAATTCATTCAAAGTGACAAGTGCCTGGGATGCGCTTGCAGGAAAAGAACACATTACTTATGCAGAAGGATTTTCAGCAGAGACAGATGTATATGATGAGAAGCTGACAGCGGAAGCAATCGAGACTGCCAAACAGGCAGATAAAGCAATTATTTTTGCCGGACTTCCGGAGTCCTTTGAGTCGGAAGGATATGACAGAAAGCATATGCATTTACCGGAGTGTCAGAATAAATTGATTGCAGAGATTGCAAAAGTTCAGCCAAATACAATTGTTGTGCTTCACAACGGAGCAGCAGTTGAGATGCCGTGGGTAAATGAAGTCAAAGGTCTGGTAGAGGCTTACCTCGGTGGACAGGCGGTAGGACAGGCAATTGTGAATATCTTGTATGGAATGGTGAATCCATCCGGAAAACTGGCAGAGACATTCCCAATCAAGTTGGAAGATAATCCGTCTTATCTGAATTTTGGAGATGGAGACAAAGTCGAATACAACGAGGGTGTTTTTGTCGGATATCGCTATTACGATAAGAAAAAAATGGACGTGGCATTCCCATTTGGATATGGACTGTCTTATACGACATTTGAATACAGTAATATCAAGACAGATAAAGAGACTTTGACAGAAGGAGACACCTTACAAGTGTCTGTGGATGTGACCAATACCGGAGACCGATATGGAAAAGAAATTGTTCAGTTGTATGTGGCAGATAAGACAGAGGCTGTCAGAAGACCGGAAAAAGAACTGAAAGGTTTTGAAAAAGTTGCATTGAATCCAGGCGAGACAAAAATAGTAACATTTACATTGGATAAGAGAAGTTTTGCATGGTATAATACAGATATTCATGACTGGTATGCAGCGAGTGGAGCATATGAAATTATAATTGCGGCATCATCCAGAGAAATTTGTCTTACAAAGACCATTCAGTGGGAAAGCACACAGGTATTACCATTACATTTGCACTTGAATACAACTTTGGGTGAGTTGATGAAAGATGAGAGAACAAGAGCTCTGGGAAAAGAACTGAAAGGGAAGTTGGATGCGTTCTTTGGAGGTTTAGATGGTGAAGTGGCTGAGCCGACGGAAGGTGATGAAGCTGTTTCGGATGATATGGGAGATGCCATTGCATTTTCTATGCCGATTCGAAATGTGCTGAGCTTCGGATTGTGCGAGAAAGACGAGCTGCAGGCACGGTTGGCTGAATTGAACAAGAGATAAATATTGTGTAGTTATTTTTAAAATCAGTTTGGTGAGGTGACGAGAAATGGACTTTAAATATTGTAAACTGGAAATCTTTATTCCGGAAAGCCATATCCCACAGTTGCAGAAAGCACTGCAGTCTGTGGATGCCGGTCATATAGGAAATTATGATTCATGTATGTCCTGCTCGCAGCTCACCAGTTATTGGAGACCTCTGGACGGAACAGATCCTTATATTGGAAAAGCAGGAGAAATCAGTTGCGAGCCGGAGGTGAAAGTGGAAGTAACGGTATATACAGAAAAGGTGGATGAGACGATTCGTGCAATCAAAGAGGTGCATCCATATGAAGAACCGGTGATTAATGCGCTTCCGATTTATAGGACGAGTTTTTTGTAGAAAAATTTAGAGTAATACAAATAGAAAATCGCCAGTTGACAGTGAGATGCTGCTGACTGGCGATTCTTTTATAATTATCACTGCTAATCAGAATTCTCAAAGTTTGCTCTTCTCAAGATAATCCATCAATATAAAAGAATACTCATAAGCAACCATCGTTTCTTCCCGTATCATATCCAAATCAAAAAGTTCTTCCATTTTATTTAACCGATAAAAAAAGGTGCTTTTATGAATATGCAGTTCCTCGGAAGCACGTACCGCATTTCTTCCGTTCATCAGATACGTTTTCAGTGTATTGGCATAATCTGTATTCTGCATCTGGTCGTGTCGGATAATCTTATAGATATCCGGATGGATCGTTGATTTTAAAGTAGTAAAATCTTTGCACAAAGCAAAGGTATGTTGCAGAAAATGATTTCTGTAATATACGATATAATCCTCAGGTGTCAGCGTATGTTCGGAATAAAATGAGGACAGGAAAGCGGCTTGTTTGTAAAAAATATGACTTTCTGCAATATTTTCATATGGAAAACTGACATAAGCATACAATCGATGAAACTGAAGGAATGCGTAAAATTTTGTCAAAGTCTTATCACTGAATGGTTTGTATGAATCTGTTGGCAAAAGTACGGTCAGTTTTCCGTAGAAAAATACGGCCATACTGTTTGGAAGAATCGTTAAAACCTGTTGATACAAATTCTTTAACTGGATTCCGGAATTATGATTGTCAGGGGCTTCATCAATAACGAGAAGAAAATAATACTTACCAGGTTGATGTCCCAACTGAATCATATTATTTAAAATATATTCTTTTCGGCTGAAATGCCCTTCTAAAAGTTCCGTTAAAAAATATTCGTAATTTAATCGTGTATTTGTCTGAAAGCTCATTTCACGTTGCATTTCAATCGCTATCACATGGCAGAACATATCAATATATTCCAAATCTTCTTCCACAAAATCTTTTTGTATTTCACGAACACAAACATATCCTACAACGGAGTGCTGAATACGGATGCTCTGATATACCCATTTGAAAGGATAGTCTTCAATATAAGTGATAAAAGGTACGGTTGTGGAGTAGATTTTTTTTACCAGTTTCGTATCCAGCATATTTTGGAACTTGGAATCTTTTACAAAAAGTCGTCCGTCTTTTTCCTCAAGATTCGTATCCCCCGCGACTTGTGGGCTGGCTGCAAGTACGGAAAAACTGGTATCACAGATTGTAATTGGATTATTCAAATGCGTATATGCAATATTGGTAATTCCCTGCAGACCATTATTATGCTGTAGTGTTCGGAATAGTTCTTCTTCCTTGCATTTTAGTAAATGATGTTCCAGTATGACTGTTTGAATCTGGTTAAATACTTCATCCAGAGCGACACTTTGTGAAATACACAGACAACCGGCGGGAAGTTCACAATCCGGATAATTTACAATGAGTATATATTCATCGACAGGTGCTCCCTGAAAATGGGCAGCATCACATAAGTAGAGGATATTTCCTCCGGGATGCTGTGTATGACTTGTGTTTGTGTTCCAGAATAGGACGGAGTCGATTTCGGTACGGGCATGATAAGTTCCATGAACGTGAACCTTTAAATTAGTCTCCAGTCGTTTGATAATATTTTCAAAATATGCCATATTCCCTCCATCAGACAAATGTCTGAAAATCAATCTCATATTGATAAAAAGTTTCGATTACTGTAGCGTGCTTGTTAAAAAAATAACTGATATAGTTAGATTAATATCAATATAACAAGAATTTTGTGAGCCTTCAATGGGGAAATGTGAAAGGTTAGAAAATTCGTATAAGATTCAAGTATACAGGAGGACAAATCATGAGTTACAAAGTAATGGGAATCACTGCAGGAAGAAAGAACAGCAACAGCGAAATTCTGCTGAAAGAGGCACTTTTAGCCTGTCAGGAGGCGGGAGCCGAAGTAACAATGATCAATCTGAAGGACTATCATATTGAAGATTGTACAGGATGTACATCTTGCACAGCAGGAATGGCACAGGGAAAAAATGTAGGATGTGTTCTGGATGATAAAGATGATAAGAAAAAGATTATGGATGTGATGTTGGTTCAGGATGCAGTTATTATTTCCGTTCCGACATATGACTTAATGCCAAGCGCACAGTACCTTGCATTTGGACAGAGAAGCTTAAGTTACGAGACAGCGTTCCTTGAGACAATCGGAGCAATCGAACACAAAGATCGTGTTGCAGGTCTGATTTCAGTCGGAGGATCTACAAGAGCATGGCAGTCAATGGCGCTGGAAGGACTTCAGGCAACGATGTTTACCACAGATATGAAGGTTGTCGATATGCTTCTTGCTACAAGAGTTCCGGGAGCAGCACAGTGTCTGTTAGATGATGAGTTGATCGTAAGAGCTCATAAAATGGGTGAGAACATTATGAAAGCAGTGGCAACACCTGTGGAGGAACGTACATGGCTTGGAGACGAAGACATGGGATGGTGTCCAAACTGTCACAGCAATGCATTAGTATTGGGAGAAATGCAGTGGGACGGACTGTACTATCCGGTGGAATGTCAGGTATGTGGAGCCGGTGGTAATCTGGAGCAGACAGAAGATGGAAAATGGAAATTTGTCATTCAGGAAGATGGATTGCTCAAAGACCGCACAACAGTAGCAGGAAGAGCAAAACATCTGGAAGAAATTGCTGCAACTCAGGGTGGATTCTATGCAAATCCAGAAAACAGAAAGATTGTTCAGGCGAAAATTGCAAAATATAAAAATCTTCAGTTTAAGACCGTTTAAATTAGAATTAGGATACTGGTCACAGTACCTGTGATCAGCAACCTGATTAGGGCAACTTATTATAAAAAGTTCTGAAAAGATTGTAAGGAGACAATATGATTACAATAACGATTGATGGAAAACAAATTCAGACAGAAGAGGGAACCAGTGTACTGGAAGCAGCACTTCAGAATAATATTTACATTCCACACATTTGTCATCATCCGGATCTGAAAGATATTTCCGCCTGTAAACTCTGCTATGTGCAGGTAGAAGGACAGGATAAGCCGATGACATCCTGTATGTTAAAAGCGGAAGACGGAATGAATATTGTTACGACAAATGAAGAGATTCAGCATTTGCGAAATGTTGCGATGGAATTAATTTTGGCAGCACATCCGGAGGATTGTTCCACCTGTCCGAAATATGGAAACTGTGAGCTGCAAAATCTGATCCAGTACATGGGTGTGTCTGCAGCAAGAATGCGTACACGAGTAAAAGGATTTGCATGTGAAACGGAAAATCCATTATATGACCATGACATGAACCGATGTATTTTATGCGGACGCTGTGTAAGAGCATGTAATGATCTGAGAGAAGTAAAGGTATTGCAGTACCAGAAAAAGGGTATGGAAACTTATGTCGGAACGTTACATGAGAAATTATTAAAAGATGCAAATTGTAGATTCTGTGGAGCCTGTGCGGAAGTCTGTCCGACCGGAACAATCCGCGATAAGATGAATTATCCGGCAACAGAGCGCAAGGAAAAGCTTGTTCCATGTAGAAGTACTTGTCCTGCCAACACAGATGTTCCTCGTTATATCCGCTTTGTTAAAGAAGGAAAATATGATGAAGCGGCAGCCGTAATCCGAGAAAAAGTACCATTTCCACTGGCACTTGGACATGTCTGTTCACATGTTTGTGAAGCAGAATGCAGACGTTGTGCGGTAAATGAGCCAATCTCCATTCGCAACATCAAACGATATGCAGCCGAGAAAGATACCGGAAAGTATTGGAGAAATAAAGGAAAACAACTGCCGGATACCGGGAAAAATATTTGTGTAGTCGGAGCAGGTCCGGCGGGGTTGACAGCCGCTTATTATCTGAGAAAACAGGGTCATAACGTGACAGTAAAAGAAGCACTTCCGAAAGCCGGAGGAATGTTGCAGTATGGTATCCCTTCTTACAGAATGCCGAGAGAAGAATTAGACCAGGAAATCGCATACATTCTGGAATCTGGAATTAAGCTGGAAACCGGAGTCAGAGTGCAAAACATCACAGAGTTAAAAGCACAGTACGATGCAGTTTTGGTTGCCATCGGAAATCATGAAGGTACGTTACTTCCGATGGACGGAAACGATGCGGAAGGCATTTTGTTGAATATTGATTTTCTGAGAAATGCATCGATGGGAAATGAAACCGGAATCGGTAAACGTGTAATCGTGCTTGGCGGCGGTAATGTCGCTTTTGACTGTGCAAGAACAGCAAAAAGACTTGGTGCCGAAGAGATTCATGTGGCATGTCTGGAAGCAAGAGACAAGATGACAGCAGATGAAGAGGAAATCGAACAGGCGCAGGAAGAGGGAATTCAGGTACATCCGGCACAGAGTTTTGAGAAGATTCTGAAAGGTAGCAATAATAAAGTAACCGGAGTTGCATTTAGTGATATTCTGTCATTTACATTTGATGAAAATCGCAGAGCAATCATTGAAAAAGCAGAAGACTCTTATCATGAAATCGAAGCAGATACGGTTATATTTGCAGTAGGACAGAGATGCGGATTGAGTCCGAAAGCAGGAATGGAACGAGGCAGAGCGAATTCGATCAAGGCGGATGAGAAAACACTTGAGACGGATATTCACGGAGTCTTTGCATGTGGTGACGTGACTTATGGAACGAAGTCTGTAATCCTGGCAATCGCAGATGGTAGAAAAGCAGCAGAATCCATGGATAAATATCTTGGCGGAGACGGAGATATTTCCGAGGTGCTGGCGCCGGTGGAAGAACATCCGACAGCGATTGGACAGGTAGATGGATTCGGCTATGAATCAAGAAGAAAACCGCAGATATTAAGTGCAAAAGAGCGAAAAGATAATTTTAAAATGGTCGATTCAGGAATCTGTGATGCGGATATCTGTGGAGAAGCCTCAAGATGTCTGCAATGTGATCTGAGAATGGATATTACAAGATCAAAAATCTGGAGTGACTATGATGGAGAGGAGGGAGAAAAAACATGTTAAAGTACATAGAAAATAAAGAAGCAGAAGAGAAAATTGCAGGGATGAATGCAGAACAGGTTCTGAGTAAGATTGCAGAAATAAAAGATCCGGTTACGAATATGGCAGTCGGAGAAATGATTTCAAACTTAAAAGCTGTTGTTCAGAATGAAAAAAAGAATGTCGTTGTTTCTTTGGCGAATGGTGATATTGACCAGATGCTTGCATGTCTGTATCAGGACAACGCACAGGGAGTGATGCAGGGAGCGGAAGTACTTGCAAAGATTCTCGGAGCAGAAAAAATCGTGTTGATTCTTCCGGAATCCTTAAAAGAACAGGAAGTAGAAAAGAAATTCAGTTGTCATGCAAACGACAAAAAGGAATATCCGACAGAAATTTTATATGGAATGTGTTCACGCATGTCTTATACAACGGATTTGCTTGTGCATCCAATTACCTGTGTGAAATGTTTTGAAGCATTAAAGGGAGAAAACATTCATAAAACAATTCTTTACGTAAACGGACAAGCACCGCAGGAAGTGGAATATGGCACAACATTTGCACAGATTATTCCGGAAGCGAAGGCAGTCAGAATCGGCAACCAAATCTGGGGAGCAGAAGTAAGAACACAGATATTAGACGAAACATTCCCAATCGAGAATGGTGTCGTTGAAACGTATGAAGAGGATGCATGTATTGTAAAAGAAGTAGAAGCGTTTGTCGGCAAGTTAAGAGCGAAATGCTGTGGAAAATGTGTTTTCTGTCGAGAAGGTCTTGTTCAAATCCATGAAGGATTGAAAGATTTGACAGCAGGAAAAGCGAAACTGACAGATATTGAGCTGATGAAAGAATTAGCGGAAATCATGAAGCAGCAAAGTAATTGTAGCTTAGGACAGACCGCTTCTGGAATGATACTTGGATTGCAGGAACATTTTGCAGATGATATCAAAGAACATCTGGCGGGACGATGCCATACGTTGACTTGTAAAGCTCTGGTTCACTATTATGTTGACCCCAAAATGTGTAAAGGTGAGGGGCATTGTGTGGATAACTGTCCGAAAAAAGCAATCGATGGTGGAAAAGATTTTGTCGGTGTTATTGATGAGTTTGAATGTGATAAATGTGGCAAATGTATCGATGTATGCGCGAATGGCGCAATCAAATGTGTGACCGGAAGATTACCGAAATTGCCGGATGAACCGATCGCATTGAAAAAATCAAAAGATACCTCAGAAACGCAGGAGAGAAAAACAAGAAAACGAGTAAAACCAAAAGCTCTGTTATATAAGAAAAAAGTATCAGGTTTTACAGAAGATTTCAATAATCAGACAGTCAAAGTGAAAGGAAATTTACCTATGAAAGAAATGAATGCAGACGTTATTATCGTAGCAGCCGGACCGGCAGGACTCGCAGCAGCAGTTACGGCAGGGGAGCACAATTTATCATCCATCGTATTTGAAAAATCAAATACAACAGGTGGAGCAGCAAACATGGGAATGGGACCACTTGGTATTGATACAAAGGTTCAGAGACGTGGATTTAATCAGATTACAGTGGAAAAAGCACTGGATCTTCATATGGATTACACGCATTGGAGAGTCGATGCGGATCTGGTATCTACATATTTCCATAAATCAGCAGACACCATTGAGTGGCTGGAGAGCATGGGCGTAGAGTTCGCCGGAGCATTCAAATATTTTGCAGAGTCCGAGGCAACATGGCATATTGTAAAACCGGAAAACGGTGTGATTGGACCTCGTGCAGCGGGCGGTATGATCAAAGCATTGACCAATCGTGCAAAAGAGCTTGGCTCACAGTTTGAAATGGAAACAAGCGTTGTAGAACTAATCAAAGAAGGCGATAAAGTATGCGGAGTTATCGCAGTAGACAAGGACGGACAGCAGATTAAAGCAATGGGTAAAGCTGTCATTGTTGCAACAGGTGGATTTGGCAATAATAAAGAAATGCTTGCCAAAGAATTCAATCTGCATTTGTGCGAAGACTTCTATCCGTTTATGGTTCCTGGAATTGTCGGAGATGGTCTGAATATGATGTGGAAAGCAGGCGCTATGAAGTATGGTGCCGGTATCGAGGCAATTTATCAGCTTCCGGATAACCTGAACTGGTTCTTACTTGATGCAGTTCTTCGTCAGCCAAACCTTCTCATCAACCAGCTTGGAGAACGTTTCATGAACGAGGACCGCATGGGTAATACGACATTTACAGGAAATGCGCTGGCACTGCAGCCGGGCAATTATGCATACTGTATTATGGATGGAAATATCCTGAAGCATTACAAGAAAAACGGACCGGATATCGAAGATATCGTACATCCACAGGAAGCATTCTTTGGATTCGAGCAGCAGGCAGCATTGGCTGTAGAACAGGGATATGAGGCATATTTTGAAGCAGAGACATTGGATGAACTTGCAGAAAAACTGCAGATGGATCCGGAAGTTCTGAAAAATACAGTGGAAGAATACAATGAGATGTGTGATCTTCATTGCGATACACAGTTCAATAAGAATCCAAAATTCCTGCATAAGATTACAGGAAAAGGAAAATACCTGGTTGGTAAATTCTATCTTGGCGCATACGGAACAATCGGTGGTATCCGCATCAACAAATATTGTGAAGTACTGGATGATAACTTTATGCCAATCGAAGGTTTGTATTCAGCAGGTTCTGATGCAAATACAATTTATGGTGACAGTTATAACTTTACACTTCCGGGAAATACAATGGGATTTGCGGTGAACTCAGGAAGAATGGCAGGAGAATCTGTGGCAGAATATATTCAGGAGCTGTAGAAGGCGAAATAATATTAGAAGTTTTGAATCAGACAGGCAGGAGCGAAGGAATCTCGCTCCTGCCTGTTTGCACATTACTTTGAACTCTGAGGATATTCTTTTTTACATTCCTTCCGATATTTCGATGGTGCCATCCCATACTTCCGTTTAAAAATCCGCGAAAAATGGTCAACAGAATTATATCCGATCATTTCTGAAATCTTTTCCAAATTATAATCGGTATTTTCTAACAAATTCTTCGATTGCTCCAACCGGAGATTCTGAACAACATTCGAAAAATTTTAAAGGATAAAAAATAATAGTCGGGACGGCATGCAATTATTCTTGCATGCCGTCCTGACTACTACTAAGCATACGACAAGAAGATTCAATGGAGTTTTTTTTGGTTTTTTTAGCAAATCCATTTGTAAATACTATTCTGCCTTCATAATAGAAAAAATATAAAATTCTTGTAATATTTGTGCCTGTTTTTCGCCGTTTGTTTTTGTGTAAAATTCTGCTGAGAATTTGCTCATTTGTACCTTCCGTTCCTCGGATTATTTATATGATATGGTATATATGCCATATTGTCAATCCGAAATATAGTGAGATTATTTAGAAAAGTTAACATTTGTAATTGTTATACAAGTTGGATTCTGGTATGCTTATCATAACTTAAATCATAGGAGAGAAGATGATGATAAAAGCTGTTTTTTTTGATGTTGATGGAACTCTTATATCGCATAAAAATAATGTTGTTCCGGAATCAACAAGAATTGCATTAAACCTGTTGGAGAAAAGAGGAATTAAGCGAATTATTTCAACAGGGAGGCATATGGTTGAATTAGAAGAACTACCTGTGAATAATATCGAATTTGATGCATATATTACATTGAATGGTCAACTCTGTTTAGATTCTCAAAGAAATATCATATTAGAAAATCCCATCGATGGATTTGAAAAGGAATGTCTCATTAAATTGTTTAAGGAAAAAACAATACCTATTATGTTGGTTGAGAAGGATAGAATGTATATCAATTATATAGATCGGCAAGTAGAAATTGCTCAGCAGGCGATATCTACTCCGGTGCCGGAAGTCAAAGAGTATACAGGAAATGAGATTTACCAGGTGATTGCATTTATTGAAGCAGGAGCAGAAGATTTATTATGTCAAAAACTAACAAATTGTAAAATAACGAGATGGAATGATTATGCCGTTGATATTATTGCCGCTACTGGGGGGAAAACAGCAGGTGTAAAAGCCTACCTAAAGGCAAATAATCTTGAAAAAGAAGAGACAATGGCTTTTGGAGATGGAGACAATGATATTGAAATGTTAAAATATGTTCAAATCGGCGTTGCTATGGGAAATGCAGGTTGTGAGGTAAAGGCGAATGCAGATTATATTACAGATTCTGTAGATAATGATGGTATTATGAAGGCATTGATTTCTTTGAATATTTGTGAGAAGCCAGATAGGGACGGAGTTTAATGGCTTTTGTCTGGTATTATATAAGAGGTGAAGAAAATGGATTTTAAATATTGTAAACTGGAAATCTTTATTCCGGAAACTCATATTACACAACTACAGAAAGCACTACAATCAGTGGATGCAGGGCATATAGGAAAGTATGACTCGTGTATGTCATGTTCGCAGCTTATCAGTTATTGGAGACCATTGGACGGAACAGATCCTTATATAGGAAAAGCGGGAGAGGTCAGTTGCGAACCGGAAGCGAAAGTAGAAGTAACGGTATATACTGAGAAAGTCGAGGAGACAATCCGTGCAATTAAAGAGGTGCATCCGTACGAAGAACCGGTGATTAATGCACTTCCGATTTATAGGACGAGTTTTTTGTAGATGAAAGAGGCCAGTTATTATAAAGTAAGTAAATCGTCAGCCGACAGTGAGATGCTGTTGACTGGCGATTTTTTGCTAAATTCGTCTAACTTGTTAATATTACGAAATTAGTGATTATAAAAACAAAATTTCGCGAAATATAATAGCTGTTTTGCGAAATAAAAGAAGATTTGAGGAAATTAACAATCTTGATTTCGCGATTTCTTGTTATATTTCGCGAAATAGTGTATGAATAAAATATAAAAATATGCCGGATTTTTCTAAAGAACCTACATGGAGAAGTCGCACACTACACATTACAATAAAAATATAAGGACTAAAAAATGTAGTGTATTTGAAATGGAGGAAATATAGAAAATGAAGGCATTTATTTTTGATCTTGACGGGGTAATTGTATTTACAGATAAATTCCATTATCAGGCATGGAAGAAAATGGCGGATAGAATGGGGATTTACTTTGATGAGACAATCAATAACAGACTTCGAGGTGTAAGCCGTGCGGAGAGCCTGGAAATCATTCTTGAAAAGTATGAAGGAACTCCGCTGACAGCAGAGCAGAAAGCCGAATTGATGGAAGAGAAGAATAATACTTACAGAGAACTTTTAAAAACGATGACAGCAGCAGATGTGACCAATCAGGTTCGAGATACATTAAAAAAACTGCATGAGGCTGGATTTAAACTGGCGATTGGTTCTTCAAGTAAAAATGCAAAATTTATTCTGGAGAAGGTTGAATTATTAGATGCATTCGATGCAATTTCAGATGGAAATAACATTACACATTCCAAACCAGATCCGGAAGTATTCTTAAAAGCGGGAGAATTCCTTGGTGAGAAACCGGAAGACTGTGTCGTTGTAGAAGACGCTTATGCAGGAATTGATGCGGCTAAGGCAGCAGAGATGGAAGCAGTGGGAATCGGCGATGCATCAGGATATGAGAAAGCAGATTATAAGATTCAGAAATTTGAAGAATTGTTAAAGATTGCTGGAATTGAATAAAGTTAAGAAGAAAGAGCAGAAGAAATCGTGCTCTTTTTTTCTTGCAATGCGATAGAACATATGCTATTCTAAATCCACTCAGATGATATTCATTCATCTGGAAAGAAATCTATTAATCAAATCGGTGTTTCAATTCAAAAGCTCAATTATTCGAGCAGATAATCCGATGAAAACAACGAGACAGCAGCTAATTAAAAATGCATACAAGTACTTTCGCAGGTAAAATCTATGTGATAAACTAACTATATCTAAAGAGGGATTCTTGTATCTTTTCTTGCAGCGGGGCTGTCGTAAAAGAGAGGAGAATTTCTATGAGAAAAACAAATGAAGCAAAGAAAACAGACAATTTTATAATGTTACCCACCGTGGATTTCTGTTTTAAAGAGCTGATGCAGGATGAGAAGGTACGAAAAGGGCTGATAGCAGCATTGTTAAATGTGGACCCGACAGAAGTTGAATCAACAACACTGATGCCGACGATTCTCAGGAAAAGATATCCCGAGGATAAATATGGAATCTTAGATGTACGAGTTGAATTGAAAAGCGGCGTTCAAATTGATTTGGAAATGCAGGTTGAATCGTATGACTTCTGGGCGAATCGTTCTGTTTATTATGTGAGCAAGATGTATACGGAACAGATTAAAGAAGGAGAGGATTATGATAAACTCCAGAAATGCATACAGGTCGGTATTTTATGTTTTTCATTGTTTGAAGACGATAAATGTTACCGAAGGATTGCTTTGTGTGATACGGAATCTGGGGAAGAATATACAGACCTGATAGAAATGCATGTCCTTGAACTTTCTAAATTACCTCCTGAGCAGCAAAATGAAACGGACCTTATGAAATGGATGCGTTTCTTTGGTGGGACATGTGAGGAGGATTTCAAAAAAATGGCAGAGAAGGATGAATATATTGGCGAGGCATACGAAGCATTAAAAAATATGAGTGAAGATGAAATAAAGCGAATGGAATATGAAGCCCGCCAAAAGGCAATTCGGGATTATAATTCCTATATGCATAGTGCAGAGAGACGTGGACTTAAGAATGGAATCAAGCTTGGTAGAGAGGAATTATTAAAACAACAGGTTAAAAAGAAACTTGCCAAAGGTCAAAGTGTCGACATTATAGCAGAGGATTTGGTAGAGGATATTGAGGTTATACGAAAGATTGTAGATGAACTATAAGTGAGAGATTTAAAACCAGATTGGGAAGTATTCTAAAAAGCAGTAAAAGGACTTCATTTTTATAGGCATTTCTATAAAAGTGAAGTCCTTTTTGTTGCAGTGCATACTTTCACAAATCCAGTGGATTGTTTCTGCAGCCTTACGTAAACTATGCAGCTAAATATACACGGAACATTGCAATGATTTCATCAACATGAGTTTGTAGTGCTTGCTTTTGGTTCTTGAATTCTTTGGCAGATAAGAGTCCAATATGCTGCAAAGTAGATAATGTGATTGTGTGAATAAAGTTCAGGGAATGTGGAATATCAATTTCGTTTTTCAGCTCTCCATTTTTCCGGGCATTCAGTAAAAGTTGTTCGGTTCTGGTATTGAGTGTAGCTGTACAAAGTGCCATTTTGTCTGAATGTTTTTGAGCTGCAGGAGTATCCTGTACATAGGTGTTGATCAAAAGTAATAGGGTAAGGTCATCTTTATGTTTCAATGTTTCGTAAAAAAATGAGTGGAGTAATTGAAGAAACTGTTCCAGATAAGAATCAGGAAGTTGTATCTGTATAGATTTCTCATTTTCTTCTAGGATTTTTGTAATGGTGCGAGGAATGATTTCATCTTCGATGGCTGACAGAATATCTTCCATATTTTTAAAATATTTATATAAAGTTACCGTAGATATATCCAGTTTTTTTGCGAGTTTTTGCATAGTAAATGAAGACACGCCATCTTTTAATAACATTTTTCTGGCAGCAGCAAGAATCTCAGATTTTCTTTTCGTTCGCATCTGATTAAAATAAGCAGTTTGATCCATGATATCTGTTCTCCCTATGGTTTATGTTCTATAATTATAACAGCAAAGAAAGTTATTCGTAAAGTCTAAAGATTCTTGAATTTTAAAGAAAAATAAGTTAACATAGTGTTAAGTTATTTTATGTAGCGAAAATACTATAGAAGAACAGAGTTCGGTTTTTCAGAATAGGAGGAAATGATGTTACAGACAGCGAAAATATTTCAAGATGGAATGATTCTTCAAAGAGGAAAAGGAATTTGTGTATGGGGAAAAAGTGAACCAGAAACAACAGTTACGGTAGAGATTCAAGGAAAAAAAGAAAGTACAATTGCAAAAGAAAATGGGGAATGGTCAGTTTGGATTCCGAAATTAAAAGCATCCGAAGATGAAGTGATGCATATTTCCACAGAGACAGAGCATTTGCAATATAAAGACGTTGCAGTTGGTGAAGTATGGGTTGCCGGTGGACAGTCTAACATGGAATTCTGGATGCGTTATGAGAAGCACAAAGAAGAGTCTATGAAAGAACTGCCGAAGAATAGACTTCGTTTTTATGATGTTCCAGAGGTGTGTTTTGATGGACAGCTAGAAATATTTGATTATTCACGACAGGCTGTCTGGAGGAAAGCAACAAAAGAAGATTTGGAATATTTTTCAGCAGTAGGATATTATTTCCAAAAAGCGTTAGAAAAAGAGTTGAATGTACCTGTAGGGATTATCGGATGTAATTGGGGTGGAACGGTTGCATGTGCATGGATGAGCCAGGAGACTGTGAAAAAGGTTGGACCGGCATGGATAGAAGATTATGAGAAGCAGATTTCAAATCTTGATATGAAAGAATATTGGGAAAAGCAGAAGAGTAACCCAATGAATGATAGAGGAAATATGTTCGCAGATGAATTTACAGAATTTACGCTTCCGAAAACAAGAAGTTCAGAAGAAATACAGGAATTTTTCTCTAAACTAGGTGGAATGGATGTAGTACAAGAATATCTTATTATGTTGATGCCACAAAATATACCGGGAAGTCTGTATGAACATATGGTAAAGACAGTTGCACCATATGGAATGAATGGAGTTTTGTGGTATCAAGGAGAAAGTGATGATGATCATCCAGGAATGAACATACTTTATAAAGAGATGTTGTCCGGACTTATATCCGATTGGAGAGCGTTATGGAAGGATGACACGTTACCATTTTTAATCGTACAGCTCCCGGGATTTGAGAAATGGATGGATAATGACAGACCAAATGAATATCCGATTATTCGTCAGTGCCAGCAGGAGACAGCAGACACAGTGGAAAATGTGCATTTGTGTTCGATTTCAGATGCGGGAGAGCAGTTGGATATTCATCCGAAGAATAAGAAAGTCGTGGGAGAGAGACTTGCGTTACTTGCAAGAAAATATGCATATGGCGAGGATATTCTTGCAGATGCGCCACGTATGGAATCAGTTACACGTGAGAAAAATGTTGTGACAATCACATAGACTAACGCAGGAGAGGGAATCAAAGTTAAAGGTGATGTGATAGAGTGTTTGCATGTATTTGCCGGAGAGGAAGAAAAAGCATATACATTTGCAGCAGAAGGCAATAAATTGATATTGAATGTAGAACAGGCAGAGGAAGAGCCGTTGAAAGTGAAATTTGCGAAAACTTCGTGGTATCTTGTAAATGTATATAATTCAGCAGGTATTCCGGCAATTCCGTTTGAGGCAGAGTGCTAGGCAGAATTCATAAATAAGAGTTTACTGAAAAATAGTAGCAGGTAAAAGAAAGGAGAGCGACAGTATGAAAACAGAAGTAATCAAATTATATGAAAATCGAGAAGATGTTACATTAACAACCTATGTATTGCAGGATTCACCAGAGATGCTGGCAGGAGGGAAACGTCCGGCAATTCTGATCTGTCCTGGTGGTGGGTATATGAGCTGTTCAGACAGAGAAGCAGAACCGATTGCGATGAAATTTGCATCCATGGGATATCACACCTTTGTTCTAAGATATTCAACTTATAGTGGTGGAAAAGCGGATGGATTCCCGGATATTTCAAAACCGCTTGAGGTAAAAGAAGCGTGTCTGTATCCGACACAGATGCGCGAGATTGGAAAAGCGATGTTAATTATTCGTGAGCATGCGGAAGAGTGGTTGGTTGATGTAAATCGCATCGCAGTATGCGGATTCTCAGCAGGAGCACACAATGCGGCAATGTATGCAACCAATTGGCATACTGATACGATCAGTGAATATTTCCATGAAGACAAAGAAAAATTCCGTCCGGCTGCAGCAATTCTTGGTTATACATTGAGTGATTACATTTTTATGAGAGATAATGTAAAAAATGAAGACCCGATGAATGTACAGTTTTTCAAGGCATCCAATACAGCATTCTTAGGAACAGGAGAACCATCGGAAGAACTGCTGGATGAAGTCAGCCCAGCAAGACATGTGACAGAGAATACACCGCCGATGTATCTGTGGGCAACCGCATCGGATGAACTGGTTCCGGTACAGCATTCACTTCGCATGGCAAATGCACTGGCAGAACACAAGATTCCGTTTGAATTGCATGTGTTTGAAGAAGGACCGCATGGACTTGGACTTGCAACGCAGGCAACAGCGGCAGCAAAATCGCAGATGTATTCTGATGCAGCAAAATGGGCAGACATGGCAGGCTGCTGGCTGGAGAAGAGATTTGCTTTTGATTTGCCGGAGAAAACACCTTTTGAAGAGATGATGGAAATATCTGGATTAGCAAGCAGGCGGGTAGCCTGGTTCATACGTAATTGCTGGATATTTTCACTGAAATTCATACCGGTGCTGGATTTGATGATTCTCTGTAACTGACGTTCACTGTAATTGAAGAATGTGGACAATTCTTTCAAAGTAACAGTAGCGAAATGCTCCTGCATATATTTGAGAATGAACATCAGGTTTTCGTTCTGGTCATCTTCAACCAGTGATGGAACGATAACATTTGCCCCATGATTGCGAAGCAGCGTAATGAAAAATGCATCGATAATGGAATTGAGCATCCGGTTTTTATATTGACGGTTTCCAATAAATTCTTCATAAGCATAGCCGACATAATTAAATAATTCGTGGTCACCGTGTGTACGGAACAGAAGGTAAGGGTGTGTCGGTGAATGATATAACATACGCATGAAAAAATCTGATAACACATCATTTTCCGATAAGGTTCCGAAGAAAGCAGTCTCAAAGGTGCTGGTTCTAAGTATAATATTGAACACGATACAGTCATCGGAAAACACACTGACAGCATGTGGTGTATTTGGTGCAATGATGCAAATATCACCGGCCTGCATCTCCAATTTTTGCTCCTGAATATAGTTGTAACATGAACCATGCAAAACACAGAGCACTTCCAGAAAAGAATGGGAGTGCCAGTTGCATGGAAGATAACGAAAATGTTTATAGATTTCGCAATCTAAGTTTTTATGAAAAAATAAATCCTCTTCCAGATTATCGACCAGGAATTTAGGAAATAAACAATCATCTGTCTGACTGGCTTTGACAAAAATATCTCGGCAATCCTTAATATCATGTGGTTTCTCTAAGTGCCGGTCTTGATTTTCGAAATACAAGTCTTTTAATCTTTGCTCGGTCTTACATAAATTTGTATCTATTTCATATTCGTAAGCATCATAAAATCGCATAAAGTATCCTTTCGCTGTCTGATATTAGTGTTAATTTGCTATATTTATTATACCAAAGACAAATTTAAAATTCTTTAAAATTCATAGAAATGTCATCTTTGTAATGCTGGAATGTCTGATTTGCAACTTTGTTGTAAAATGAGGGATTGCTATACTATGAAATATAATAAAGCAGAAGGAGAATCTGGATAATGGGAATATTAGGAAACTGGATTACAAATAAAACAGCAAAACCATTTTATGCAAGAAGAATTATAAAAATATGTAAGCAAGTTTTACATGCAGAGGCAAAGGTATGTGGGCTTGGTCAGTTTCATTTTTATATAAATGGATGCAAGGTAGAAGATCATGAGTTGGACCCGGGATGGACGGATTATCACAAACTGATTGAATATGTAACATTTAATGTAACGTCATATTTAAAAGAAGGGGAAAATGTAATTGGAGCGGAGGTTGGAAACGGCTGGTTTTATAAGATGGACGAGCATTATACATTCAAATTTCCGGAATTTATGCCGCCAAATCCGAATCCATATAAACCATTTGGTAAAGAACTTGTACTAGCGGTAGAATTAACAATTACTTACGTTGATGGAACAGTAGAAGTTATTCATGCAGATGAAGATTTTCTTGTAAAAGAGCATCCGGTTGTAATGAGTAATGTATATGGTTCGGAGACCATTGACGGAAGAAAGAATCAGGATGGATGGTGTACAGCAGAGTTCAATACGACAAGTTGGGAGAATGCTTCGATTGTTACAAAGGAGAAAGAGCCGACTGGTCGGATGATTGACCAGATACAGCCGCCAGTGAAGGTGCTCTATTCTTATCAGGGAGAATATTTGAATAACGTACAGAGCAAAGATATCTATGATTTTACACAAAACATGTCCGGAATTTTAGAGTTTGAAGTAAAAGGAAAAGCCGGGGATGAAATTCATCTTTACCCTGCCGAGAAACTTGCGGAGAATGGTGATGTAGACCAGATGGCAAAAGGCTGGGTAAATTTGGATTCGTGTATTACTTATATTATCGGGCAGGACGATGAATGGGAAACATGCAGAATGAAATTTACCTATTTTGCAGGAAGATATGTTGCTGTTGAGAAGCCGGAAAATTGTGAGATGCGTAATCTTACAGCTCATGCAATCAGCAGTGCATATGAGACGGATGGAACATTTACATGTGATGATAAACGTTATGAGCAGATTTATAGGCTGGTGGAAAAAGCAGTTGAGGCAAATATGGTCAGTGTGCATACCGACTGTCCAACGATTGAGCGATTCGCATGGCAGGAGCCGAATCATTTGATGGCACCATCGATTATGTATATGAAAAATGGGCGTAAATTGTGGGAGAAGTTTTTGCTTGACATGAGGACAGCACAGCATACGGAACAGGACTATTTTTATGATTTTGAGGGAAATAGAGTTTATCCGGGAGATGGACTGATGCCGTCACAGTGTCCATGTTATATTCCGAATGTACTTCCGGTTCCGGGAATGGGAAGTTTCTACGATATCATTGGTTGGGGAAGCACCTGTATTCTTGGAACATATTGGCATTATATGTTCTATGGTGACAAGAAGATCATTGAAGATAACTACGATGCAGGTATGAGATATCTGGAACATTTGAAAACAAAGGTTACAGAAGAAGGATTTATCAACCATGGTCTGGGTGACTGGGGCAATCCGAAAAATGAACTTGCAAGAGAAAATATCGAGACGGCTTTTTTGTATGCAGATGCCGTAACGCTTGCGAAGTTTGCTGAGATTCTTGAGAAACTTGAGGATAAAAAGAAGCTGGAAGCTTATGCAGAGCAGGTAAAGAAAAACTACAATGAAAAGCTGCTTGTCTGGAATGCAGAAAAAGGATATTGGTGTTATCGTGCATGGGATCATGCGGACGAGTTATTCATGACGCAGGCAGTAGAAGCGTTACCGCTTTATTGGGGATTAGTGCCGGAGGACAAAGAAGCGGACGTTGTGAAAGCATTTCGTGATGCGTTGGAAACAGAAGGCGCATTTGTCAGCGGAGAAATCGGACTTCCATATGTGATTCAGACAGCACGAAAATATCAGATGAATGATTTGATCTGCCAATTTATTTTGCGGAAAGAGCATCCAAGTTATTATGCATTTGTACTGGATGGAGAAACGACATTGGGTGAATATTGGGAGACCAATCCGAGAAGCCATTGTCATGATATGATGGGACATATTGTAGAGTGGTATTACAATGGAATTGCAGGTATTCAAGATTTAGAACCGGGATTTAAGAAAATAAAGATTTGTCCGTATCTGCCGGAAAGTATGCATGAGTTTAAGTGTATTTATCGTTCTGTGGCAGGTGAGATTTCTGTTCAGGTGAAGGAAGAGCAGGATGGACTGGTATTGCAGGTGAAAGTGCCAAAGGACGTGGAGTATCATGTTGATACAACCAATCTGGAAAGTAGCAGAGAGATTGTAAAAGAGAAGATTAAAGTGGAGGTAGACTAATATGAGAGAGTTCAGTAACAGACGAAATCCAATATTGCCATTGGAATATCATGTGCCGGATAGCGAGGGACATGTAATGCCGGATGGAAAGTTGTATGTATATGGCAGTTTTGATGACAGAGAGGATGTTTATTGCAGTGAGAAATATCATGTAGTATCTACAGCCGATATGGGGCACTGGACGATTCATGAGGAGTCGTTGAACGGCAATCAGATTCCGTGGTTCAATAACCCGGATGCACCGAAATATCCGGGAATTGATTGGAGCCATCCAACACCATTTATTCAGAAAATGATTCAGCGAGACTTAGAGAATGGTGTCGATATGAAGGCGAAATTTGAAGAGGAAGAAAAAGAAGAAAGGGAAAAACCGGCACTTCTCTTTGCACCGGATTGTATGGAACGTAATGGAAAATATTATCTATACTTCTGCATGCCGGATGACAGTGAAGGTGTTGCGGTGTCGGATAGCCCTGTGGGTCCATTTACCAATCCAATTCAGCTTCCTTGCGGTGGAATCGATCCGGCAATTTTTATTGACGATGATGGTCAGGCATATTATTATTGGGGACAATTATTTTCACATGGAGTAAAACTGAATGAAGATATGATTTCCTTCAATCGAGATGAGATAGTAGATGATCTGGTGACAGAGGAAGAACATTTCTTTCACGAAGGCTCTTCCATGAGAAAAATCGGTGATACCTATTATTATGTATATGCCGATATGGAACGAGGAAAACCAACGTCACTTGGATATTCTACAAGTAAGTTTCCGATGGGACCATTTACTTATCGTGGAATTATCATTGATAATGACGGATGCGATCCGGCGAGCTGGAATAATCATGGTTCGATTGAATGTGTAAATGGACAGTGGTATGTATTTTACCATCGTTGCAGCAGAGGAGTACAGCAACACAGAAGACTTTGCATCGAGAAGATAGAGATATTGGAAGACGGCACAATCCCGGAGGTGAAGATGACCTCGCAGGGAATCGGAGAGCCATTTGCTCCGGGCGAGGTCATTATGGGATATCAGACATGTGAGATGTCTGGTTCCGTGTATATCGGAGTCAATGAAGATGCAGAGAGTGCAGAGGAATATCCAGAGGTACTGATGAATATTTCTGCGGGAGATGAAGTGATGTTTCGCTATGTGAAGAGTGAGCAGGAGTGGAAGGAAATTTCATTGAAATATCGTGGCAGTGGAAAAGTTAAGGTAAAAATGAATGGAACATGTGCAGGCGAAATAACACTTGCAGATAATAAGGATGTTATAAATACAACAAATCAAGAGATATGTATGGAAGCTGGGGAATATGAGCTGGAATTGGAAATTGTAGAAGCAGATAAGTTGGAGATTATAGAGGTTATGCTGGCATAATAAGTCAGAGAGTAAGAGGAGACTGATTTTACAAAAGTTATCTACAGAATTGCCAACAAAAAAGATGAGTTATCGACAAGAAACACATTGCGAAGGTATAGGTGATAGTTTAATCTATATCTATACTCATTTCTAAAAATTAATCGATTAGTTAAGACTCTTGAAAGTCTAAGGTGCGGGATGAGGATTTGAATTTTATAAGTTCTCATTCCGTACAGTTATCTATATTCACTTCAGAATAAAACATGAGTTTTTTAAGAACTTGAGTTCAATAACAAATCCAAAATGCAAAAATCAACGCAAAAACAATTTAATAGGAGGGGATAAATTGCCAACAGTAGATAAAATATTGATTGCGGTAATGTGTGGAACAAGGGATAAGAATATTTCGTTTTTAGATTTGCAAAAACTATTGGCTGTTTTAGGATTTCAGTGTAGAATAAAAGGAGACCATTATATATATTATAAAAATGGAATTGCTGAAATTATTAATATTCAACCGGAAGGAAATAAAGCAAAAGCGTATCAAGTTAAGCAGGTGAGATGTATTATATTAAAATATAAAATGGAGGTCTGAAATTGAATAAATATAAGCAAGTTATTTATTGGTCAGAGGAAGAGCATAAATTTATTGTAGAAGTTCCAGAATTACCTGGATGCATGGCGGATGGGATGACGGAAGCAGAAGCATTAAAAAATGCAGAACAAATTGTTTCAGAGTGGGTTGAAACTGCGAGAAATTTAGGGAGAAAGGTTCCACAGCCGGAGGAAAGATACGTATATATGTGACAACATAGAACAGAAATCATAGGAAGGGTATAATAGGAGGCATGCATGCGAGAACAATTTTACAATCATTACAGCAAGGCATCTTGATTTGTAATAGAAATGCCAGAATTGTATATTTTAATGATGCATATGGTGAATTCATCGGGAAGCGGCTTGAGGAGGTTCAGGGAGAAGAGATTACCAAGTATCGAAAGCATGCAATGGTTCCACAGGTGATTCAAACACAGATACCGATAGAGGGAATTGTACGAACGGAAGGAAATCAAGAGTATTTTGCAAGTGTTTATCCTATTAAGGAAGGCAATATCCCGAACGGAACGATTTCTATTGTTACAACACTTGCACAGCATCAGTTAAAAGTAAAACAGAAAACGGAGACGTTGGCGGAGCGGGTTCGTAAATTTGAGCGAGAAGAAATCCTGGCAGAAATTGCATATTGCGGTGGAGGCGTAGAAGGTAAGAAAAAGGCCGCGGTACAGTTGGGAATATCTCTTGCAACTTTATACAATAAAATAAAAGAAGATTAAGAATGAGCAATAATTTCTAAAATTTTAGAAATTATTGCTCATTTTATTGTGTAAATCCAGTAGCTTGATAAGATTATGGATAGAAAGAAAATGTTACTGTTTGAGGACAGAAAAATTCGATGATGAAAATTCTGGAGGCTGCAGTATCAAAAAAGTATGGAGGCGGCAAGATGAAATTAAGAGAAATCGCACATTCAAGAACTGGAGATAAAGGAGATATCTCCAATATTTCTGTAATCCCATATGACGAAGCGGACTACGGATTTTTAAAGGAGCAATTAACCGAAGAAGTTGTAAAAGAATACTTTAAAGACATATGTAAAGGAGAAGTTGTCCGGTATGAACTGGACGGGTTACACGCATTGAATTTTGTGCTATACCATACGTTAGGAGGCGGGGTAACACGCTCGCTGGCAATTGACCGACATGGTAAAACATTGGGAATGGCATTATTGGAAATGGAGGTTGATAAGTGATGAAGACAATTCGAATTGGAAGTGGAGCAGGTTATGCAGGAGACCGGATTGAGCCCGCAATGGAATTGATTGAAAAAGGAAATTTAGATTATATTATATTTGAATGCCTTGCAGAAAGAACAGTTGCAATTGGACAGCAGGACAAAGAGAAAGACTCGGAAAAAGGGTATAATCAGTTGTTAGAATATCGCATGAAAAAGATATTACCTTTGTTGTTCCACAATCATGTAAAGATGATTACAAACATGGGTGCGGCAAATCCAAAGGCGGCTGCAAGACAGACCAAAAAAATTGCAGAAGAACTAGGAATTTCTGGATTAAAAATAGCCTGTGTAACAGGGGATGATATAACAGATAAGTTAGAGCAATATATGGGTAATACTGTTTTGGAAAACGAAAAGCAACTGGAAGAATTAAGAGATTCTTTGATTTCGGCAAATGTATATATGGGTTCGGAAGGAATTCAAGAAGCATTAGCCGGTCAGGCAGATATTGTAATAACAGGGCGAGTATCTGACCCGGCTCTTTCGATTGGACCACTTGTACATGAATTTGGGTGGGATTTAGAGAATAATCCAGATCAAATGGGACAGGCTGTGTTGGTCGGACATTTACTGGAATGTGCCGGACAGGTAACAGGAGGCTATTATGCGGATCCTGGAGTGAAGGATGTGCCGGATTTGTACAAATTGGGATTTCCATTGATAGAAGTCAGCGAAGATGGAAGCTTTGTTGTAACAAAAGTAGAAGGAACTGGGGGACTTGTAAGTGTAGATACATGTAAAGAACAGACGATATATGAGATTCATAATCCGAAGGCATATCTGACGCCGGATGCAACAGCAGATTTTTCAAATGTGGTATTTACACAAGTAGGGGAAAATAGAGTTCTGGCACGAAATGCGACAACCCATGGACGACCGGAGACTTTGAAGGTAAGTGTTGGATATAAAGATTGCTTTATCGGTGAAGGCGAGATTTCCTATGGAGGTGAGACCGCACTGGAACGAGCTCGTATGGCTGCTGATATTATAGAAAAAAGAATTGAATTGACCGGAATCCGGTTAGAGGAATATCGGGCAGATTTTATAGGATATAATTCCTTGTATGGAGATTTGTTGACATCAAAAATGAATACCGGAACGCCGACGGAAGTGAGATTACATATAAGTGGAAGAGCAATCGAACGTTTACAGGCAGAATTGCTTGCAAATGAAGTGGAAGCTCTTTATACAAATGGTCCGGCCGGAGGCGGCGGGGCAGAAAAAAGCGTGAAGGAAATCGTTTCGATTTGTTCCATATTTGTTCCAAGAGAGGCGATTCAGTATCAGGTAGAATATTTGGAAACAGGGGATTGCAAGAAGTAGAACTCCTTACATTTGCAAACGCAATAAGTAGCTATAGAAAAGGAAAATGGACATGAGAATAATCAAGAAAAAATTAAGTGAATATGCGGAATTAACAGGATATCTGCACGAATTACATGATGAGACGGACAATATCAAGGAATATCCGGCAATTTTAATATTTCCGGGTGGTGGATTTAGAATGTGCAGCTTTTTAGAATCAGAACCAATTGCACTGGCATATCTTGCAGAAGGCTATCAGGCATTTACATTAAAATATACAACAGTGACAGATAAGGAAGATGCTACGATTGAAGATCCAATGTTAGATGCACAAAAAGCATTGGAGTGGATTCGCACATGCAGAGAAGAGTATTGCATTGGAGAAGGACAGTTAGCATTGCTCGGATTTTCAGGCGGAGCACATCTTGCGGCTGCAACAGCAACACATGGTCCACAACGACCAGATGTATTACTATTGGGATATCCGGGAATCCTTCACAGTGAATTACGTGCTTTGGAGTGTCCGGATATCGTAGAATGTATAGACGAGAAAACGCCGCCGACATTTCTGTTTGGAACAAGAGACGATAAGGTAACACCACCGAAACATATTCTGGCGTTTGCACAATACCTGGAGCAGAAAAATGTGGAATTTGAAGTTCATATTTTCAGAAAAGGTGAACATGGATTTTCACTCGCAAAGCCATTAACCAGTGTGGGAGATAAAAATAGGGTAAACTCAGATGTCGCACAATGGTTTCAACTGAGTGTGAGGTGGCTGAAGGAAATGCTGGGTGAGTTTACAGTATATGGTGTCAACGACGGAAGAGACGGTAAGTATAGTATAGACACAAGAATATGCGAGTTGCTGAAAACACCGGAAACAAAAGCAATCGTATTGACATACTTGCCAATGTTAGATGAAGAACTTCCGGTATTTGTAAGAGATTGGCTAACACCTAGAAAATTAAATAAAAACCAGAAACTTTTATCGCAGGATAAATTAGAAGAACTAGATAAGAAGTTGTTAGAATTATAGTTTTCCACAGAATTACAAACAAAAAAGATGAATTAAACACATTGCGAAGGTATAGGCATTGGAATTAAGGAAGCCCATGGTTTGAGCCATGAGCTTCTTTTAATAAAAAATGTTATGCTTCGTCAGCCTCTTTCACAGGAATCTCGACCGGTTTATTTAAAATCTCCATAAATTCTTCGCCGGTAATCGTTTCATGTTCATACAGATACTGAGCCAGTTCATGTAATTTACCAACATTATCTTCAAGTATTTTATAAGCTTTTGAATGTTGCAATTTTACAAGATCGCGGACTTTTTTGTCAATTTCGGTTTGCGTTTCGAGTGAACAAGTCATAGAACTGTCACCACCGAGATATTGGTTGGTCACGGTTTCCATTGCAACCATATCGAATTCTTCATTCATACCATAACGGGTAATCATTGCTTTAGCAAGTTTCGTGGCCTGTTCAATATCGTTGGAAGCACCCGTTGTGATCTGATGGAAGATCAGTTCTTCCGCAGCTCGTCCGCCGGTAAATGTTGCAATTTTATTCTCCAGTTCTTCCTTTGTCATAAGGAAATGTTCTCCGTCTTCAACCTGCATCGTATATCCAAGAGCACCGGAAGTTCTTGGAATAATGGTGATTTTGTGCACCGGAGCAGATTCTGTCTGTTTCGCAGCGACAAGTGCGTGACCGACTTCGTGATAAGATACAACGAGTTTTTCTTTATTGGAGAGAACCCGGTTTTTCTTTTGATATCCGGCAATAACAACTTCTACACTTTCTTCCATATCTGCCTGTGTGACGAACTTACGATTGTCACGGACAGCACGAAGGGCAGCTTCATTTACAATATTGGCAAGTTCAGCACCGGAGGCGCCTGCAGCGGCTTTGGCAACAGCAGCATAATCGACGTTATCTCCAACCCGAATCTTCTTGGCATGTACCTTCAAAATATCAATACGTCCTTGCAGGTCAGGGAGTTCGACCGGAATACGACGGTCAAAACGTCCTGGACGAAGGAGAGCAGGGTCGAGAGAATCTGGCTGGTTTGTTGCGGCAAGAATAACAACTCCCTTAGAGCCGTCGAATCCATCCATCTCAGTAAGTAACTGATTTAAAGTCTGTTCACGCTCATCGTTTCCGGACATTTGTCCGTTACGTTTCTTTCCAATCGCATCAATCTCATCTATAAATACAATACAAGGAGCTTTTTCATTTGCCTGTTTGAAAAGATCACGCACCTTGGCAGCTCCCATACCAACGAACATCTCAACAAATTCAGAACCTGAAATAGAGAAGAAGGGAACATTGGCTTCACCGGCAACTGCTTTGGCAAGTAATGTTTTACCGGTTCCAGGAGGGCCTACTAACAGCGCACCTTTTGGCATAGAGGCACCGATTTCACGATATTTTTCCGGGGTGTGTAAGTAATCTACTAATTCAGATAAAAGCTCTTTTGCTTCGTCTTCACCGGCAACATCAGAAAATTTAATACCACTGGAAGATTTGACATATACTTTTGCATTACTCTTTCCACCCATACCAAATTGCATGGAATTCATTCCGCCACCCATCTTAGACAGCATTTTTTTGGACAGCCATTGTCCAAGTGCAATCATGATCAACATTGGAAGAAGACAGGCCATAAAAAAACTAATAATTGGAGATGTCGGCTCAATGATTTCGGATGAAAATTTAGCACCGGATTCGTGAAGCCGGGTTACGAGATCTGGATCTTCAATAATCCCAGTTTTATATACTGTATCTCCTGATTTATCTGTAAATATGATTTGGTTTGATTCGATGTTTACAGAATCGATTTGTTTTTCATCAATCATTGTCATAAATGTGCCGTAATCTACTTCCTTGACCTGACGCTGTTCCAGTGCAGGAAGGAGAAGAAAATTGATACAAAGGATTGCGACAAGTGCAATGATGTAATAGAAAATCATAGGTCGTTTTGGTGATTTTACTTCTTGCATAATAAGTCTCCTTACTGCAAATGCTTTTCGAGATATTTTTCTGTTTAGCATTTGCGTACACCTTATCATCAAATGATGTATTTCAAATTGATATTCATTGGTGTTTCATCTTTCGTAATGGATAGTGTAGTACGAAATGTTAAGGAATTCAAGTAAAAAAGTCTGAAAAAAATAAGGGATTCATGAAATTTTTATAAAATAAAAAAGTATAGAAAATCTGCTGTCTGCTTTATACTGCATTTTTTACAAGGAGCTACGAAAACAAATAAGTATATTTTCGCATCTGTGCAAATATAACGGTTTCTACCCGGTTTCGTATCTCTTCTGGATATGCTCCCGCATTTACAAGTAATTCGTTTACATCTTTTTTAGTAAAGTGAAATTTTAAATTTATGTTATATAAGGATTCGGAAATATCCAATTGTTCGTCAAATTCACTGCATATTGTTTTGGATTGAACATTATCAATTAGTGAGTAAGTATCTCCAGACAGAGGATAATCCATTGTTGTATCTGACAGAAGTCCCGCTCCATTATCAAAAATTGGACAGTACATATAATCTCCGTTCCCGTTCATCAGAACCGCTATATTATGCGTGTGCCGGTCTTCGTTTAGGAAAAATGCGTCAATTGTCAGAAGCTTATTCATATAAATACCAAAATTCTGAAGGCCAGTTATGCGTTCCACTTGTTGTACTAAGAAATGCAAGCGCTCCTTATGTTCTGGTATTCTATACAAGGTTTTATATAGGCTTTCTCCAAAAAAATTTTTGAACAGCCGTTCCAAGGTGATAATCTGCCAGTCTTCATTCAGGAAATTTTTACTTTTTACCCCATTATAAATCACAGAACCGTATTTTATTTTTTCAAGGTCATAACATACAAATTCATTTTCGGTCAATGTTGATTTTTTCAGAAGATGCGATATCATGTATTCAGCTAAGCCTTCATATCCTGTGTAATCAGCTTTGTACCATATTCTTTTATTCTCCCATTTTAGTTGGTTCCCTTTCGATGACTGACGATCATTTGTACGGATATTCTGCTCAAATAATTCTATCATTCCAGCTACCTCTCTATACGAATCCAAAAATCATCTTCCGCCATTCTACCTTCGGTTTTTTCTATAATCATAATCGGATCGTAAAATGGCAATCCTAAATCTTTGAGTATCAACTTCATCTTATCTCTGCTTTCGGGGAAGCATCTTGATTCCAGAAATTCTTGATATTGATTATAATTTGGAGTTTCTACAACACCGAAAGCACGGAACATAATCTTATCGGTATAATTTTTTATTTTTACTTTTTGTTCTTGTTCATTCACATCAATTAAAGTACATACATTCGAACCATACATATACCAAAGTCTGAGCGGCCATATTTTTTCGGGAACACGGACTTCCTGTTCATATTCAGGATATCTTTGTAGCATTTTAAGAAATGGAACAATTGGTCCGTGAATAGCTTCCTTACTTCGCTCCCAGCGCTCTACAGTTGGCTTTGAACAATTGATAAACTCTGCAAACTCCTTCTGTGTCAAATGTAGTTCCTTACGAATTTGTTTGATTTCCGTTGCGGTTGTATATTCGGGGATTATAAATAATTTTTCTTTCATAGATTCACCTTCTGTTTTTAGGAATACCCACTTTTTGTTTATTAAATCATATAAATTTGTATTTGTAAATAAAAACCATTATTTTGATGGTTTGTTTGAATTAAAAACAATCAAATTGATGGTTTTTGTGAAACTGTCAGAAGAGCATAAAGGAAATATCCTTTATACTGCATTTTTTACAAGGGCATGTTATAATAAGGGAACAAGCGTAAATTGGTTGTCGCTTACAATATATTGTACCCGATAACCGAAAATCTGCAAAAGAGAAAGAAGGGCTGATGATGGCTGTTTATGATAGTTTGGGTAATATGCTTACAAGATTTGGGCGCTGGATTGTGCGACAGACAAAAGGAAGCTATAAATCTGCAAGATTATCCCATGTGATACGGGAAGAAGAACGAAAACAGGATGATTTATTTCGCCAGATTGGGGAATATTATTATCAGATGTATGGCAAGGATGCAGATGGGCAGATGAAAATCTGGTGTGATGCAATCTGGAATAATAAGATGATGGTGATTCAGTACCAGAGCCAAAAAAGGCTGGTGAAAGGGGTTGCTTATTGTCCGAATTGTAGTCAGGAAGTGCCGATGCATTCAAAATACTGTAATCATTGCGGAGCAAGAATAATCACAACTCCAGAGATACAAACAAAAGAAACAGCACCATTTTCAGCAAAAATATGCCCTGGATGTGGTGCAGTGATTGCAGACGGAGATGTTTTCTGTGCAAATTGTGGAGGAAGAATTCCGGAGAAGAAAAGTTTGAAGGATTTTGTGAAAACGAAAGTGGCAGAGCATAAGGAAAAAGCTGAATTAGAGCGACAGGAAGAAGAAAAAGAGTTTGAAAATGTTGATAAGGAAGTTGTTGCGGAGGTAGAGGCGAAAGAAGCTGTTTTGGAAGAGGAAACTGAAACAGGAAAAGACGTGGCTACAGAAGACAAGGCAGTAGAAGTCGTGGAAGAACAAGAAGTACAAGAGTCACAACCTGACCAGGCAGACGCAGCAGAACAAACAAACGTAACAGAGGATTCTCAAAATGAGAAGAATGAAGAAACCGAGCCTCAAAGAACTTGTCACGAATGTGGCAACCCCATCGAATACGGACAGAATTTCTGTCCGAAGTGTGGAGTGAAATTGTAGTTGCAGATTACAGTATTATGTGATTTGTAACTAATTATAGTAAGGGAGATATTTATTATGAAATTAATGATTGCATCAGATATACACGGTTCCGCATTATATTGCAGAGAATTAATGGAAGCATGGAAACGAGAAGCAGCAGATCGGATGTTGATTTTAGGAGATATTTTATATCATGGTCCGAGAAATGATCTGCCGGCAGAGTATGCCCCGAAAAAGGTCATCTCTATGTTAAACCCACTGAAAGAAAATTTGTTATGTGTACGTGGAAATTGTGATACAGAAGTAGATCAGATGGTGTTGGATTTTCCGATATTGGCAGATTATTGTTTCTTAGATTTGGATGGGCAGACTATTTTTGCAACACATGGGCATGTATACAATCCACAGAATCCGCCAATGTTAAAAGACGGAGACATTTTGTTGAATGGACATACCCATATTCCGGCCTGTAAAAGGTTTACAACTGAAAGCGGAGCAAAATGTACATATATGAATCCGGGCTCAGTTTCTATACCAAAAGAAAAATCGCAGCACAGTTATATGATTGTAGAAAATGGCGTATTTGAATGGAAAAATATGGAAGGAAAGGTATACCATACATGGAAGAAAGATACGCATTGTTAATTGACGCGGAAAATGTTTCTGCAAAATATATTAAACCGATATTAGATGAACTGTCGAAATATGGAAATGTGACATATAAACGTATTTACGGAGACTGGACAAAATCGCAGAGTGCGAGCTGGAAAGAAGTCTTACTTCAAAATAGTATTACGCCAATTCAGCAGTTCAGTTATACATATGGAAAGAATGCTACAGATTCAGCAATGATTATAGATGCAATGGATATGTTGTATACAAATGATTTGGAAGGTTTTTGCCTTGTGTCGAGCGACAGTGATTTTACCAAATTAGCGAGTAGATTGCGTGAAAGTGGAAGAACTGTAATAGGAATGGGAGAAAGCAAAACACCAACACCATTTCGTAAGGCCTGCGACATTTTTACAGAATTAGAGCTGCTATTGGATGATATCAAAGATGGCAAGAAAAATGAAGTGACAAAAGGACAGATTGAAGAAGCGGTTATTAAGATCATTACAGAAAATCAAAATAACGATAAAGAGACCGGACTTGGTGAAGTGGGAAGCCGTCTGGTCAAATTATATCCAGATTTTGATGTGAGACGATACGGATATAGTTTATTATCGAAGTTTTTAGAAACATTTCCAAAGTTGAAATTAAAACAGGATGGTACACAGGTTACGGTGATGTTATATGAAGATAAGAGCAAGAAGGAAATGTTGGAAGAATTTATTGTACAGCAAATAAAAGATTCCGGTGTACAGGGGATTCTGTTGGGAACGCTTGGTAACAGAATCCATAATAAATTTAAAGATTTTAAGGTTCGTGATTATGGTTACTCTCAGTTTAAGCAATATGTACAGAGTCTTCGTAATGTAGAGGTTGAAGAAGAGGACGAGAGATACTGGGCTGTTTATAAGAAATAAAAGCTAAGGAGTGTTTCTATATAATATTGGAACAACTTCGCGAAAAATATCTAACAATGTCTTTAAATTGGCATGTTGATATTGATTCTTCCGATAAACAAGGCAAATTGGTCTTGTGTTGTCGAATTGTTCTACCAGATAATATTGAACCTGAGTAAATTCCGGAGTCTGGTATGCAAGAATCTCTGGGATGAGAGTTGCACCAAGCTGCCGGTTTACCAGCGAAAGCGCAGTTTCGATGTTGGTGCAGGTGATAACTGTATTCGGCTGGAATGCAAGAGTAGAACATAAAGTGCGGTATATTTTTCCAATGTTTTGTTCAGAGGTTAATGTGATAAAAGGAATATCCTGAAGAGCTGTCAAAGAAATACGTTTCAAGACAGAGGCTTCGGGATATTCTTTTTTTGTTGCGGGAGATTCATCAGAAAAATTCTGTAAATCGTGTTTTGCATAGGCTGTGCCGGTGGAAAGTTGCACTGACTTTGGAAGCGCAAGAAGAAAATGCTCTTCTGCTAAAATTTCACTTTGATAATTGTTGGTATCCGGGTGAGGGATGTCCAGCATAAAGTCAATTTCACCCTGTTCTAACATTTCTTTTAAAATAAAGGTAGGTTTTTCGACAAGCTCAATATCGCAGGCAGGATTTACGGCGTAGAATCTTTCTAAAACAGGAGGAATTAGAATCGAGCAGCGGTGCGGGCTAATGCCGATTCGAATCAAATGGCGTACATTGTGTGCAATATCACTGATTTTAAGAGAAAGCTGCTGTTTGGACTGGCGGGTGTTCTGAGCCCAGTCGTAAAATAATTTTCCGGCATAAGTTAGAGAAAGGTCTCCGTTTTTTCGTTCAAATAATGGTGTCCCAAGCTCTTTTTCTAAAGACTGAATACTCAGAGAAAGAGAGGGTTGTGAAATAAACAGTTTTCTTGCAGCTCTGGTGATATTTTTTTCGTCAGCAACAGTGATAATATAATCCAATTGATTTAAGTTCATTAAAAGCACCCTCCTTGTATATAGGTTTTACCTATGGAAATCATAATAAAATATATATTTCACAAATGTCAATAAGATTGCTACAGTATTTATAGAAAAAATATTACAAGAAGGAGCAACAAATGAAAAAACAGTATAAAGATGGAATGTTATTATTTTGGTTTTTCTTTAAAATTGGCTGGTTTACATTTGGTGGGGGATGGAGCATCCTCGCACAGATGGAACAGGAATTTGTAGATAAGAGACAGTGGATCACAAAACAGGAATTGCTTGATCTGGTTGCGGTTGGAAAATCTGTTCCGGGGATTATGATCACCAATATCAGTATGTTATTTGGATATAACAGAGCCGGCTGGTTTGGCGGTGTCTGTGCAGTATTGGGGATGACATGTCCGGCAGTAATTATTTTAACAGTGGTTACATTCGCTTATGATACGTTAAAGGACAGTGCGATTTGTTATAGTGTGCTGAGAGGAATTCGAAGTGCGGTAGTTCCGATTATGGGAAGTGTTGTGTTGTCGCTGGGGAAAGATGCGTTGAGAAATAAGATATCAATTATAATCTGTATAGTGGCAAGTCTGGTTTGTATTTGTACGGATATAAGCAACATTGTTTTAGTCTGTGTTGGTGCTGCAGCAGCGTTGCTTTGGCACGTAATGACAAGAGTGTGCAAGGGAGGTTCTGCGAAATGATTTATTTTAGGTTGTTTCTTTCATTTATGAAAATCGGATTTACAAGTTTTGGAGGAATGTCCATGATTCCGCTGATTCTTGAGGAAATGCAGAAGAATCATTGGATGACGGCAGAAGATATGTCCAACCTTGTTGCGATTGCGGAAATGACACCGGGACCACTGGGACTTAATTGTGCTACATTTGCAGGCGAGCACGCAGCAGGAATCTTCGGTGGAATCACAGCGGTGACAGGTGTGTTGATGCCGGCGTTTACACTGACGTTATTAGTTGCAATATTTTTTAATAAATTCAAGGAAAATCAAATCATGAGCGAGGTGCTTGGCGTTGTAAAACCCATTTGCATCGCAATGATTATTGCAACTATCTTAGAACTTGGAAAAGATAACTATTTAGTAAAGAATAAAATGGATTGGTATGCATGTGGGATAGGAATATTGATGTTTTATCTGATTGTGAAAAAGAAATGGTCTGTGCCTAAGGTGATTGTGACATCGGCAGTATTGGGAGTGTTTTGCTATCAGATTATGCCGGGGATATAAAAAACATGTGAAATGTGTGAACAAAGATAAAAAATAGGCTGGATTGCGAGTCCAGCCAAAAAGGAAAAAGTTTATGAAAAAGAAAATATATATCAAAAGGTTGTTTGCTTTTGATAGGTATAACTATAAAGAAAAAATGTGATAAATGTGTGATGAAGTTTTTAACAATTTATGGAAAGTATCTAAAGGAAATGTGAAATAATAAATTGCTTAAAAATTAGTAAGAAAACTTGTGGCGAAATGAAGAACGTTTTATAATTACACAAAAAAAGGAGGACGTTCTGATGATTGATGAAATAATGAAGTATAACAAAAAGTTTGTAGAGGATAGAGCGTATGAACCATATTTGACAAGTAAATATCCGGACAAGAAGCTGGCTATTCTGACTTGTATGGATACAAGACTTACAGAACTGCTTCCAGCAGCATTAGGACTGCGTAACGGAGATGCAAAAATTATTAAAAATGCAGGAGGAGTGATTACCCATCCATATGGTAGTGTGGTTCGAAGTCTTCTGGTGGCCATTATAGAGCTTGGCGTAGAAGAAGTGATGGTAATTGGCCATACAGATTGTGGTGTTCAGGGAATGGATGGAGGAGAACTTCTGGAAGCATTAACAAAAAGAGGAATTTCACAGGAGCATATTAATATCATTCGAAACAGCGGAATTGATCTGGAAGGCTGGCTGGGAGGATTTGAATGTGTGGAGCAATCTGTAAAAGATACAGTATTTGTACTACAGAATCATCCATTGATGCCAAAAGATATTGTGGTATGTGGATTTATTATGGATTCGGAAACAGGAGAACTGAGAAAAACTGAATAAAGGAATTTATACAGGAAAGGACTTTCTAAGCAGAACGATATAAATATCAAACTGTTTAGAAAGTCCTTTTTTAGATTAATTACAAACCTTAACAAACTGTAAGAAAACCATATGTGAATTTGTAAGGTTGCCAAACTATGATAACAGCATAAACCAAATGAAGCCAAAAATAAAAACGTATCAAGGAGGAATATGAAATGGAAATTACAAGACCTGCGATTGCAGGAACATTAGAATCCAGCGACTGTCAGGTGACGGTAGAGGCTGGAAATGGACAGGTTGAGCTGGATCTCAACAGTGCGGTAATCAATCAGTACGGCAATCAGATTCGTAAAGTGGTCCTTGAGACACTGGAAAATAACGGGATTGACAGTGTGAAAATTTCAATTGTAGATAAAGGTGCACTGGACTGTACAATCAAAGCAAGAGTAGAAGCTGCGGTATATCGTTCATTAAAACAAATTGATAATTTGCCATGGGGAGGTGCCATTCGATAATGAATCCAAATAAAAAACGATTAAGAAGAACAATGATGTTTTTAAACGCACAGAAACCGGGATTGATTAAAGATCCATATATCTATAAACCGGATTCTATTATGTTGGACTTAGAGGATGCGGTAGCAGAGAACCAGAAAGATGCTGCAAGATTTTCCTTGTTTCATGCTCTTCGTTCTATTGATTATAGAGGCTGTGAGCGAGTGGTAAGAATCAATGCATTAGATACTCCATATTGGAAAGAAGATATTCGCTGCTCTGTAGCAGGTGGTTGTGATGCAATTCGTATTCCGAAAACAGAAACAGAAGAAGATGTCAAACTGGTAGAAGCAGAAGTTGCAAGAGCTGAAAGAGAATTCGGCCGCCCGGCAGGAAGTGTATTGATCATGGCAGCGGTAGAGTCTGCGAGAGGTGTTATGAATGCACTGGAAATTTGTGAAGCATCTGAAAGATTATTCGGAGTAGCACTTTCTGGTGGGGATTACACAAAAGATTTACAGACACATATTACAGGAACAGGTATCGAGCTGATGGGAGCAAGACAGAATCTGGTTATTGCAGCAAGAGCAGCCGGTGTTCAGTGTTTTGATACAGTATACACAGATTTGAATAATGAAGAAGGATTCCGTCAGGATGTTGAGACGATTCATTTGATGGGATTTGATGGAAAATCAATCATCAATCCAAGACAGATTCATGTGGTACATGAGATTTTCACACCATCAGAGAAAGATATCATTTTTGCAGAGAAAGTAGTAAAAGAAATTGATTCTAAGAAAGCACAGGGAATCGGTGTATTTACGGTAGATGGAAAGATGATCGACATCGCATTTTACGATGGAGCAAAGAGAACAATCAATCTGGCAAAAGCCTCAGGTGTATATAAGGGGGATTTATAAAATGTTAAATGCAGTCGGAAGAGATATACCAGAAGAAATTTTGAAATTAACAGGAAAAGAAGTTTTTCAGGGAAATCATCATTTTGATGGCTATGAATATAGAAAACAGGGACCAAAGACAAAATGTGTGATTAATTCGAACGGAAGCAAAATTGTAGAAAATATTCATGAAGTTCTTGTACAGTGTGGAATTAAAGATGGCATGACAGTCAGTTTCCATCACCATTTCCGAGACGGAGACTATGTGGTAAATATGGTCATGAAAGAAATTCACGATATGGGAATCAAGGATATCACAATCTGTGCAAGTTCTCTTGGAAAAGCACATGATCCATTAGTAGAATATATTGAAGACGGAACAATCACAAACATTCAGTCGTCTGGTGTACGTGGAAAAATCGGAGAGGCGATTTCGCAGGGAAAATTAAAAGGACTTGCAATCATGCGTTCACATGGTGGACGAGTTCGAGCAATTGAGAGTGGAGAAACACAGATTGATATTGCATTTATTGGAACACCAACTTGTGATGAATACGGAAACTGCCGTGGTATTGGTGGAAAATCAGACTGTGGTGTACTTTCTTATGCAATGGCAGACGCATATCACGCAGATAAAGTTGTTGCAATTACAGATACACTTGTTCAGTTCCCGAACTTCCCGGCACATATTTCTATGACAAAAGTAGATTATGTTGTAGTGGTAGATGAGATTGGTAATCCACAGAAAATCGCAACAGGAGCTGCAAAGCCAACAACAGATATGAGAAAGCTAATGATGGCAGATTACTGTACACAGTTTGTTGTGAACAGTCCATATTTTAAAGATGGATTTTCATATCAGACAGGAGTAGGTGGAGCTTCTATCGCATCTACAATTTCTCTTGCAAAGATTATGAAAGAAAGAAATATCCGTATGAGATTTGGTGTCGGTGGATTGACAAAGCCGATGTGTGATTTATTGATCAATGACCAGGTGGATGTACTTCTGGATACACAGGATTTTGACCTTGCAGCGGTAGAATCAGTAAAAAATCTTAGACATTTCAGAATTAGTGCGGGTGAATATGCAAATCCATTTAACAAAGGGGCAGTAGTAAACAAACTTGACTTTGTAATTTTGGCTGCATTGGAAGTTGATGTGAACTTCAACTGTAATGTTGTTGTTGGTTCAGACGGAATGCTGACAGGTGCACAGGGAGGACATCCTGATACAGCGGCAGGTGCAAAATGTGCAATTGTAATCGCACCACTTCTTCAAGGAAGAATTCCTGCAATTTGTACAGATGTTACAACAGTTACAACTCCAGGAGAGTCGGTAGATGTTGTAGTAACAGATTATGGTATTGCAATCAATCCAAAAAGACAGGATTTAATTGAGGCAATGAAAGATGTAGACCTTCCATTCAAAACAATTGAGGAACTTCGTGATATTGCATATGCTATTGCAGGTGAGCCACAAAAAGTGGAATTTGGAGACCGTGTCGTTGGAATCATCGAAAGTCGTGATGGAACAATTATGGATGTTGTAAGAGAAATCAAACCATTTGAATTTGCAGAAGAAAAGAAACAGAAAAAGAGCAAATCAAAATAGAGCTTGTAAAAAAGATACATTTTTAGAAGTGTTTCAAACAAAAAGGAAAGGGCAGGAGTGGAAGTATGGAAGCAGGATGGATATCAAAAACATTGGCAAATCACATTGCAGAAGATATCGGGAAAAAAGCGTATTGCGCATTACTGGAAGAAGTATATACCACTCCGAAACCCGGTCTGGTAGATTTGTACTCGAATGGAGCGCATAGCGATATGGATGTGCATACATTCGAAAGAAGTGCACAGGCGTTGTACCCGTGGTTCGTACAGATGGCAATGCAGGGATATAGTTTTTTCGGTACTCCGGAAGAGCTGTTTTTAGAAATTCGCAAAACAGGATTGGAAGCGGAAAAAGCAATGTATACAGCAACCAATGGTGTAAATACACATAAAGGTTTGATCTTTACATTAGGAATCTTTTGCGCAGCAGCAGGAAGATGCAGCAGAGAGTATCAAAGACGTGTTACATTGCAGAAGTTGATAGATATGGAGCAACAGATGACAAGTCGAATTCTTGGGTTGGAATTACTTGAGATTATGGAACGTTCATCTAAATCTGGAACAATTCCTACTAATGGAGAAAGAAATCTGTTGGAATATGGAGCATCCGGAATCCGCGGTGAAGCAATTCAGGGCTATCCATCGGTGATAAAGCTGGCATTACCGGTACTTTGTCAGGGAATGGCGGAGAAACGGAACAGGAATAAAGTAAAACTTCAAACATTGTTTACGCTTATGAGCAGTATTCAGGATTCAAATATTTTGTCTCGCGGGAATCCGGAAGTGTTAAAACAAGTGCAAAAAGAAGCAAATGATTTTCTGAAAAAAGGTGGAGCGTATTCTGAAAATGCACTGCAGGAATTGATGAAGATGGACGAGGAGTATATCCGAAGAAATATCAGTGCGGGCGGATGTGCAGATTTACTTGCAACAGCAATATTTTTGGAAATGTTTTTGAAAGGTTAGAAATGATTCTGGAGGGAAAACCATTAAAAGGAAAAGGGCTGGAGCTTTTAAAGAATTATTTGATAAAAAATGGAAAACGATATGATGAAAAAATAGAATATTCGGTTTGTATTTTAAATGATTCTTATGAAATTATTGCAACAGGTTCGGTTACAGAGAATATAATTAAATGTATTGTAGTGGAGCCGGGAAAAGATAGCCAGCAGTTTTTTATGACAATTATTTCAAAACTAATACAATATGAATTTGGAAGAGGAAGAAAACATATTATGATATATGCGGAACCTCAAAGAAGAGCAATATTAGAAGAACTTGGATTTTATCTGATTCATCAAACGGATAAAATTGTGTTTATGGAAAATCAAATGCGTAGAGAAAAAGCGGATGGCTTCTGACAAAGATAATATGACTTTGCCAGTAACCATCCGTTAATTGTTATAAAAAACCATTAAACAGTAGTAATTTAGTATCGGGTGTCATGGATTATGGAACAAAACGATAGCCAAGACCGCGGACTGTTATAATGTGCTTTGGGCTTTGACGGTCATCTTCAATCTTCCCGCGCAGACGATTAATATATACCATAATAGCATTATCATCTACAGCAACAGCAGTTCCCCATACGTGTTCATAAATCATGTCTTTTGTAAATACCTGCTGAGGATGTTTCATAAATAAGAGAAGCAATGTACTTTCTTTAGAAGAAAGGATTAATTCTTCACCATTCTTATAAAAACGCATGGTTGATGTGTCATAGGAGAAGGGACCGCTCTCAAGAATATTGGAACTGTCCAGCACGAGGTTTTTGTTTCTTCGGATAAGAGCTTTGACCTTTGCTCCAAGGACAAGTGGACGGAATGGCTTCGTAATGTAATCATCGGCACCGAGAGAAAGTCCGTATAAGGAGTCGTAGTCTTCATTTCTTCCGCTTACAATCATAACAGGAGTGTTGATTCCTTGATTGCGGAGTTTTTTAATGACTTCAAAACCCTCCATGTCTCCGAGCATTACATCCATTAATATAATATCAAATGTATGAGTTTTCAGAACTGATAATGCATCCTTACCGCAGGTTACAACAGTAGGAATTAAATCATTACTGAGCATTACTTTTTCTAATAATTTGCAGATTGCAGGATCATCATCTACAATCAATACTTTATCTGCCATGCAGAACCCCCTTGAGTAAAAATATCTATACAATCACATAAAAACATTATAATATGAAAGTAAACACAAGTCAATGAACGGCATCGGTTCATTTTCGGTCAAAGTGAGAGGTTTGAAAGGATGAAAAAAGAAAAGAAAAACAGGGAATTAATAAAGCTTAGAACTGTGTGGATTGTGGGTGCAGTTCTGCTTTTGGGTGTGGTTATTGCTTCCGGTGCACGTGTCTGGAAAAAATATGAAAAAACATTAATGGATAATCAAATTGAACAGCTTGAAATGACAGCACAGATTTTGAGTGAGAACATGGAAAGTTCCTTTCAGGAATATGAAGACGGATTTGAATTTTTGGCCAGTATTGAGACATATTCGAATTCAGAAGAACTATTTCAGGAATATCTGGATACGCAGGATGGTTTTGTGTGTGATATTTTCAAAGAGGATAAAGAAGGTAACTTTCAAAAAAGTATGAAAGGAAAGCAATATCAGAATCCTTTGAAGCTGGCCAGAATGAATGAGGGAAGCCAGGTCTATCAGATAGAAGATGAAAATGGATATAAATATCTGATGATGAAGAACGGGGGGAAATTGACAGAGTGCTTATGCATTGTGATTGATGAAGAACGATATTATAACCGGATTATTTCTGGAATCAGGATTGGAGAAAATGGTTATGTTGTAATAAAGAATTCTGAAGGGAAAATATTGATGCATCCAGACAGTGAACAGTGGGGGATTGACGTTATAGAAGGCCGTAAGGAAATGTACCCGGAACTGGATTATTCGAGTCTGGAAAGAATGATTGAAGACCAAAAAAGTGGAGAGGCAGGAGTCTCGGAGTATTATTCTTACTGGTGGACGGATCCGGAACTGCCGAGGGTAAAAAAAATCAGTGCTTATGCACCGGTTTGGCTTGGAAATGATTTCTTAGTTGTCAGCGCAGTTGTGGACTATGATGATTTGTATGTTCCAATTAAAGAAGGGTTTACAGGGCTGACCAAAATATTTGGAATAATAATTCTTATATTGTTTGCACTGTTTATTGGGGCAGCAAAATTGTTCATGGATAAAAAAATGGCAGAATCAGAGATTGTATATTTAAAAGAATTGAACGGATTGCTGGAGGAAGTGCATCAAAATGAAGAAACAATTGCACATCAGCAGCGGCTACAGATAATGGGGACTATGACCGGCGGGATAGCACACGAGTTTAATAATTTCCTTACGCCAATTATGGGATATGCGGAATTGCTAATGTTGGAGCTGCCGGAAGATTCGGAAGAATATGATAATGTTATGGAAATTTATGAAGCATCGGAGAAAGCAAAAGAGGTTGTGCGTCAGATTTCTACATTGAGTCGTAAAAATGTAGAAACAGTATACAAAGAAGTTCCGGTACAGAAGATGTTGCAAAGAGCTGCTAAGATGGTGAGTTCTGTGTGTCCACAAAATATTCAGCTTAAAAGTAAATTTGAATTGGATAGTGAAAAGATTATGGGGAATGCAACACAGATTAACCAGGTGATTCTGAATATCTGTGTAAATGCAGTTCACGCAATTGGTAAAAATGAAGGGAATATTGATATATATGGAAGAAAAATTGCATATATATCAATTCCGGAAGAAATAAAAGGGAAGTTGCATGATACATGGAAGAACTATATCTGGATTCAGATTTCCGATACTGGATGTGGAATGGACAGTGAAACATTAAGACAGATATTTGATCCGTTTTTTACTACAAAGAAAGGAGGAGAGGGAACAGGTCTTGGGCTTGCACTGGGAGAACAGATTATTACATCGCACAGAGGTTATTTATATGCAGAGAGTAAAGTAGGAGAAGGAAGTACATTTCATATTTATCTACCGGTTCTGGAAGAATCTAAGCAGAGAGAACAGTTTGTTGCACGTGATAAAGAGGGATATCGAATTATAGTTGCAGATGATAATGCAAAAGTGTTACAGCTTTTAAAAAAGGAATTTTCAAAAATCGGAATAGAGATCATGGTTTGTATGAAACAAAAAGAAGTATTGACATTTCTTGAAGAACAAGAACCAGATGTATTATTTATAGATGAAAGTCTTGAAGATGCAAGTGGAATTGAATTATGCATGTCTTTAGTTGGAAAATGCCCGGATATGTTGAAAGTGGTTATGACGGACCATGTAACCAGAGAAATTGCAGAGGCAAAACAACGAAATGTAATTCAGGGATATGTCGAGAAACCGGTCTCTTCAACCACTTTACTGCAGGAGCTGAGAAAGTGTATGGAAGAAAGAGTATAAAATGATAAATTGTCTGAATTGTGCGAATTAAATAAAAAACAAGAAAAACGTTGACAATTTGAAAGTGGGGTGATAAGATAATCTTCGTCGCTAAGACAACCGATGCAAAATTAAAAACACTGGACAGCCCTGGCGGGATATGGAAAGTGTGAGATGAAAAATGCAAAGAAAAAACTTGAAAAAAGTTCTTGACAAAAGGTTGCTCGGTGTGATAAAGTAAACAAGCTGTCGCTTGAAAGTGATTGAGAAAATCACAAAAGCGAAACAGAAAAAATAAAAAAGTTGTTGACAAACGACAAAAGATGTGATAATCTATTAAAGCTGTCGCTTGAAACGGCAACAAAACAAAGAACATTGATAACTAAACAATAGACAACAGATCCTTGAAAATTTCTTTAAGAGAAAAATTTTTAAGAACGGTTTATAACAAACCAAAACAACAGTAAAAGGATAGATTAGCTAGAGTTAATCTTGACTAGAACAA
>CAKSAJ010000022.1 GCA_934435195.1 uncultured Schaedlerella sp. | reverse complement strand
CAGCTTTTTTGGCATACCTATTTCTCAAGTAAAAACTTTTTTCAATTTATACTTGACTTTTTATTAGTAGGCTTTCTGTATAAAGATAAGCAGGCGGTTCCGTTGCGGGATCGCCTGCTTTTTAAGAACAAAAAGTGTTTTGAAATGAAAACATATAATAGAAAAATTGGAGGTGACATTTAACTCACTTCTTGTAAATTTACTGTAAAAAGAAACTTTTTTTATGAAATATGCACAATGGTATCTGATAAATATTGACGAATGATTCAATTATCTGTATATTTTTATTAAGAGAAAAATTATGTTTGTCAAAATACTGCATAAAAGAGCTGATTTTATACAAGTAAGGACAGAAGGAGGGGCTTTATGACAGAGAAAAAATCAATATTACATTTTTTTAAGCCGGGAATAGTTCTTGTGCTGGGAATATGGATGCTTTTGGGTATTCAAACCACTGTATATGCAGAAGAATCCGGAGATGATGGAGCAGTCGTGGCTCTGGATGGAACAGAACAAAAACAGACAATAAATCAATTGGATGTGGGACTTTTATCTGTTGACAGTCCCGGTATAGTGTACGATGAAAAAATCGAAGAGAGCGGGAGTTCTGTAAGTGAAATCCAGGCGGCTGAAGAAAGCGTGGACACAAAACAATCTGACAGTATGGAAATTACAAATGTCGGACAGGTAGAAAGCACGGAAAACACAGATGTAAAACAGCCGGAAAGTACGGAAAACACAGATGTAAAACAGCCGGAAAGTACGGAAAACACAGATGTAAAACAGCCGGAAAGCACGGAAAACACAGATGTAAAACAGCCGGAAAGTACGGAGAATGCAGATGTGAAACAACTGGAAAGCACGGAAATTACAGATGCAAAACAACCGGAAAATTCAGAAAATATAAGTGATGATCAGGTTGAAGAATCGGATCAGTTAAATGGCATGCAGACAGAAGTAAAGGGCGCTTTGTTTGCAACAGGTCCTACGATTATAGATTCAGATGCAACTGATATATCAATCAGTGAAGGAGCAGATCTTATTATAGATATTGTTTCAGACAGTAATAATGGAACAAATCTCGCTATTACAAATGGTAATGTTACTACTAGATATAAGAATACATCGACAATTACTTCACTTTCGATTACTGCTAATAAGATTACACTTGGTAATAATGCAAAGACAGCAGCACTTGGTACAGATAAGAACTATATTAAGATGACTAATGCGAATGTATGGATGAAAGCGAAAAACATTCTGCTTATTTCTGATGAAAATAAAATCTTTGAATGGTTCCTCAGATCATTGAATGCCTATGCAGGACCGCAGGAGTGGACAAAAGAAGGATTCTTTGTTTCAGATAATGATTACAATGTGATGATAGTGAATCAGGAGATAACTGCTTCAGATATTGTCAATATAGTTGCAAGCAATAAGAAGAATGCTGAGGATGACTCAAGTGAACCGGAAGAAATTGTAATTGATGAGAACACAGATAAAAGTACGTTGGATCTGGTAAAAGAAGATGCAGGAAATCTGTTTGATAATCTTGGTACTATAGCCGATGAACTTGGGCTTTATGTTGCTGTAAAAACAGAAGATGTAGGCATTACGATTAAAAATTCTTCGATAACTGCTTCAGATATCAAGGCAATTACATCAGCAAAATTTAAAACAAATGTAACAGCAGCATTTGCAGGTATTACGACAGCAGTGATTGCTTCAAATTCAAAGGTTGCAATTACAGATTCTGTTTTGACTGCAAATGGAACAGCTAATAATAGTGGATGCGTAACAATTCAGGCAAAAACAAATGCTATTCTTAACAGTTCATGTTTAGCAAATATGCTTCCTTTTGCATTTTCTCTTCAGCTTATTATGGGAGATACTTCTGTAGATATAGTGGGAACAAAAATCACAGCGAAGAATAACATTGAGATTATGTCAGATCGTTGTATCGAAGCAAAGGAAACGGCAGCAGGTAAAAACAATAATTACACACAGAAAGGTGTGTTTATTGCAATATCTGTATTCAAAGGTGACAGTAAGGTAACTGTGATCGACAGTACAAATCAGATTTCATCTCTGGATGCAGATGGAGACATTAAAATTCATGCTGAAAAATATGAAGATGGAGATTTATCATCTGCAGCACAAGGTGCGCATTTTGATACTGTTGCAGGAAGTTTTCAGACAGATGCGGTTACATCAACTACATCAACGATCATCAGCCAGCTTTCTCAGGTGCTTGAGAAAAATGTTACAGACAAACTTTATTCTTGGTTTGTTAAAGTAGGTTCATCTGCACTGCATAGTTTTACAGGTTTTATTAAAGATAAAATTGTTTACCCAATTAGCAACTATTTAAAAGAGGCGGCTTCTGCATCGGCAAATACATTAAATAAGATCACATTGAAAGATACGATAGAAGATGTCACCTCAAAAGGAGATGTGAGGGTTGTCTTTCGGGATGATATAGAAGGTTCTGTTTCAGCTTTTCCGATTGGTACAAAAATTGAACTTATTTCTTCGGATAAGAAAAATGTATTTACTTATATATGTAATGCTGAAACGAAAGAGCATGTGTTTAAAGACATTCCAAAGGGCGATTATTATATTTATATTACGATGCCTGAAAAATATAACCAGCTCTCACCACTTAAATTTACTGCAATGGAAAAGAAGTGTGTTACATTGGAAGCTTCTGTATCTATGGAAGATTACAGTAAGACTCAGTTTGCTGCTTCCTTTGGGGTATCCGTGATTGATTCTGACAGTATTGTAAATATTGATACAAAAGGAAACATTCATGCGGGGAAGAAGTTTGATGTTGCTGCAAATACAATTTCTATGGTTAAGAATACGGTAGATGGAACCGGTATCGATACGGTACTTCAGGAAGTGCCGGAAGATGGAAATATTTATACTTCCATGACAACTCCAAATCAGGAGGAAGTCATTCCGACAACATTCTACATTACAAATAACACAGATGAATATTATACAAGAGGAACAATCTCTGATTTCAGTAAATCATTTAAAGCGGCAGTACTGAAAAATAAAGCTGGTTTGCTACATAATATAAAAGAAGGTGTTTACAAATATTATTTCTGCGTGCCTTATTTATCAACACTTCAATATGAATTTGTAGGTGGTAAATATGAAGAAGTAAAAAATAAACCTGCATTTATGTCTGATGATGACTGGAACAGAAAAGACGTAAAATGGTATTATGGCACAATCGAACTTAAGAAAGCTACAAGACAACTTTGTGATCTTAATGGAAAACCTGTTTACGACATACTTGGAACTCCATTAATGGAAGAATTTGTAAAGGGAGAATTTCCAATCGTAACACTAAAACAGAAAGATACACAGCAGGGAGACATTCCGGCAGACCGTAAAGTGATTGGTGTTTCTATTGGTGTAAATGTTGCATCACAGGATACGGAAGCAATCATTAAGAATGCGAATATCAAAGCAGGAAGCATGAACGTTTCATCAGCAAGTGGTGTTTATAATGGAACGTTTAAGCCTGCAAAGCTTACGAATGCAGATGGCAGTGTAAAATCTGCAATGAATTCTTCATCAACAGTTACTTCGACAGCAGGATTCAGCCAGGGCGAGTTTGGCCTGGCAGGAAGTATTGCAGTAAACGTTGTTGATGATAAAGTAAAATCGACAGTTGAAAACGTAACGATTGTATTGACAGGTGGAAATACATCAATTACTGCAACAAATAATTACGATCTTTCAACAACGGCGAAAGGTACGAGCAAAAAGGCAGAGAAAGCAGCGACCGGTGTCGGTGCCGGTATTGCAATGGCAGTACTGGTTAAAGATACAGACGCCCGGTTTATTGATTTTAAACAGTTGACAGGCGGAAATGATCTCACAGTAAAAGCAGAAGGTTCTGGTTCTGTCACTACTTCCTCCACAGCAGGTGCAAAAGGCGGATCTGCCTATACACCGGCACTTGGAGTTGTTGTGATCGTATCAGATACAAATGCATTCATTCAGGGTAGCAACACACTCGATCTGAAGGGAAATCTGGCAATAAAAGCATCTTCTGATGTGAAATCTAATCTTACAGCGGATGCATCTGCCGTAGGACATGATGTGGCGGCAGGTGGCACAGTACTTGTAGATGTAGGTATATTTGAACAGAATGCAGTGCTAGACGCAGAGGTTAAAAATGCAGCTTCTATAGCGGTAGATGCAATTGCTAAAAATACAGCAGTAGCGAAGGCTGTTGCAGGTGCAGATGGAGCAGCACCGAAAATACCAGTAAAGACAGTTTCCGGTTCATCAAAAGAGGAAAAAGCACCTTCTACAGATGATTCCATGAATCAGGCATTGAAATCTGCAGCAAATATTGTAAACAATGCAGATAAAGAAAAAGTTGCGAAAGTTCCTACAACTACGCCACAGAGTGCTGAAACAGCAGAAGGATCGGTAGATGTAGCAGGAAGTCTTGTACTTGTTGTTTTAAACAACTCTAATAAAGCAAGTGTTCTTAAGAATACAAATGTAGTAGGAAATTTAGGAGTTTCCGCACAGAACAGTGTTAATGTAACTGCTGAATCAGATGCTTCATCTGTAATGAGCTCAAATGGAGTAGGTGCTGCAGTGGCAATTGTTTATACAGATATTAAAAACATTGCAGAAGTAAAAGGCACACAGAAAGCAGGAACTCTTACAGTAAAAGCAGTGAATCCGACTGCAGAAGTAAAGAATGAGGATGGAACGACAAGCGTTGTTCCGGTGAAAAATTATGTGACCATTCAGAGTCTGGCAGGCGCAGGTGCATCAAATGTAGGTGTAGCAGGAAGTGTAGCTGTAAATGTCTATAATGAAAAATATGATGCATCCGTAGAAAATGCAGAGCTTACAGCTTCAGGCGACAGTGAACTTACAGCAAAATCTCTTCATGAGATGTCAATCTATTCCGGAGCATCAGCAGACAACGATGGTGGCGCAACTTCAGTCAATGCAAAGCCAACAGGTGTGGGAGCATCTTTTGGAGCAAATTTCGCATTCTACGATGTATATGCCCACATTGTTGATGGCTCAAAGTTTACGTCAAAAGGAAACCTTACAATTCAGGCAATTACAGACAATAAATTTGAGTCTGTTGTAAAAGCAGGAACGGATGCATACTGGGAGCCGGCAAAAGCATCCACGATCACAATCAAATTTGTTGATTCCAATGGTACTCCTATTGAAGGCGTCGTAGTTGGTGACGGGATTGGAACAACAACAAGATCAGATAAGACAGGTGCAGTTAATTTTGAATTTGTTGAAGGTAAAACATATAATCTTCGTATTCATAGTGTGCCGGCAGGATTCCAGATGCCGGATAGTGACTCTTTTGGATTTACAGCAACTAAAGAAGGCTATTTAAAAACAGTGCATTTGTATAGAACAAATCAGATCAAGCAATCGCCATATGCATCTGTTGATGCCGCGGTAGCGATGAATTTGATCAAATCGGATGTACATGCCGTTATTCCGGAGAATGTAATCCTTATCGTAGATAAAAATTTAGTTGTAAAAAGTGAGGCAGATACAGAATCAAATGCAGAAGTAAGAAGTGATGCAAATGCCGAGAATACTGCAGCAGGAGCTTCCGTAGCAGTAAATATTGCTGCTGAAAATACACTTTCCGAGCTTGCTTCTAATACAACGGTAGGTGGAAATCTGACCGTTACAGCAGAAACAAAGACAAGCGACAAATCAGGAGCTTATGCTACAGCGAGTGGAGTACAGCTTGACAGATTAAAAGATCAGTTCGGGCTCAAGGCTACAGAACTGCTTGATAAGAATTTCTTTACAAGATATCTTACAAAGCCACTGCCTACTTATGCTCCGACAACAAATGTTACAAAATACTTTGATATGATATTAAAACTTGTCTATGAAAAGACCGATTTTGTATCAGATCAGAACTTTAATATTGCTTCGAAGATTTTATCGGTTGCAAATGTCAGTGTGAGCCAGATAAAAGCAATTATTAAATATGCAAAGGACACGAAAACATCAGCAGAAGTGGTGAAATCAGATGCAGCTTCAGCAGGTGAGGTCACAACAGATGATTCTGAAAAAATGACGATTGCAGCAGCTGTAGCAGTGAACGGAACAGCGCATAGTGCAAAAGCAAATGTAATGGGAAATATTTTGATGGCAAATGGCGGCGATGTAATCATTCTTGCAAAAGGAACAAATAATTACAAAGCAATGGCATCAGGTGAATCCTGTACATCGGATACAGCTATCGCAGCAGCCGCAGCAATTGCGTTGAATCAGAGCAAAATAGAAGCAAATCTTCTGGGAAATATAGGAAATTCCACCAGCAAAGCAGGAAATATAAAAGTTGAGGCATCAGCAGTCCAGAATTTAAATGATGGATTTAAGGATGATGTTACTGCACAGGCTATTGCAGGCGCAGGAAAAGGAAACGAGCCGGGAGGTCTTGGCATTGCAGGTGCATTTGCCGGATTTATCAATAATCAAAAAGTAACGGCTACAATTGGTGACGGAGTCGTGATTTATTCAGCAGGTGATGTAAATCTGGATGCTACCGAAAAAAGCAAAATTTCTGCCAGAGCATGGGGTGCGGAGCTTTCTTCACCACTGTTCAAAGATCAGAAAGATCTTGATAAAGTGGGCGGAGCGGCCGGATCAGGCAAGCAGCCAGGCAAAGGTGCCGGCGTTGGTGCAGCATTTGCGGTCATATATGCAAATAATGAGACGAAGGCAAACGTTGGAAATAATGTAACAATCTATGCGAAAACATTTACAGCAAATGCCGAAAAACAGAAAGTGACATCCGATGATTATTCTTACGATGGATTTGACATTAATGGTGTGATCAATCTGCCTACAAAACCATCACATAGTATACTGATCAATACGACAGGAATGGGAGGAAGAGACAAACAGGAAGATAATAATTTTGATGTTCATTTTGATGAGCTTCTTCAGCAGGGAATCAATCTTCTTAACTACTTCGCATCTGCGAACTATTATGTAGAAGCAGCAGGAGGAGCCGTTGGAACGAACTCTTCATTCCAGGGTGCAGGTTCATTCTCTGTACTTTATATGAATGATAAAGTAAGTGCAGTTCTTGGAGACAATGTAAAACTCGTGCTTGACAAAGATGTTGTGATTTCATCAAAAGCAGATGAAAAGATTGTGCTAATAGGCGGAGCACTATCCTATGGCTCCAAAGCATCTGCAGGTATGGCTTCGACAGCAGTGATCAACAATCAGTATATTTGTTCAGAGATTGGAAACTACTTTGATTTTACAGGTGGCAACCTCAATGTTACAGCAGATCTGAATACAAGCGTTACAGATTTTCTTGTAGCAGCAGCGACAGCAATCACTAAGAAAGCTCCGGCAGATACAAGTGTAATCGATTCTTCAACAGCAGTTGATAGCGTATTAAATGTATATGTAGGAAATGCAGACGTAATAGCACTTATCAAAGAAAACGCAAAGATTACAGCAGCGGATATTAAGATAGCAGCAAAAAACAATCTTGCACAGTTTGGTGCAGTAGGCGGAGCTTCTCTTGGAAATGGCAAGGGCGGCGGAGCGTCAGCTAATGTAGTGATTCTTGATGGCAATGTAATAGCAGCCATTTATCAGGGAGCAGAGATTACAGCAGATAGTCTTGTAATAGATGCTTTGCAGGACAACGATATACTCGATATTGTTGTAAATGGAGCAGTTGCGGCTGGTAAAGATGCGGGAGCAACTATTTCTGTAAGCCCGACCGTATATGTTGTTACTTCAAAAACTTACGCACTTCTGGGAACAAAGCCGAACGAGGCAGAAGGCATTTGCGAGAAGACTACAAAGGTAAATCTGAAAAAATCAGCTTCCGTTAATGCAACGGACAACACGAATATCATTACAGCAGCAGGAGCTGTTGGTATCACAACAGGTGGAAGTGGAGTTGGCGGTTCAGTAGACGTTACAGTACTTCTGAAAGAAGTAAAGGCTATCGTAGCGGAAGGAACAGAAGTATATTATGTATCAGTAATTGCACCGGAAGGTCTTAGTGTGACAGCAAAGTCAACAGAAGACATCGAAGCGTTTGTATTTGGACTTGGAGCTGGAGACAATAGTTCTGCATCTGGTTCGATTAGTGTACTTGTAGTTGAAAATGATGTACTTTCTAACCTTGGAAATTATGCAAAAGTTGGAAATGAAAATTCAAGAGGCAATGTCAACCTTTCAGCTTCAGATCAGGCTAAGATTATAAATATTGCCGGAGCAGCAGGTTTATCAATCAGTGGAAATTGTGTGGGAATCAGTAATGCAGATCTTATCTTCGATGGAACAACAAAGGCAAGAATTGGTAATAACAGTATCATATTTGCAAAGAATGTAAATGTAAACAGCAAAACAGATACCAATACAGTTTCTGTTGCAGTAAGTGGAGCGGCTGCGACGAAGACAACAGTTACAGGCTCCGTTATAACGACAGTATTAAATCAGACAACAGAAAGCATCATTGGAGAGAATGTAAACATAACAGCTGACGAAAATGTAAATGTTGAAACAGTCTATGTTTCCGATACAGTAGATGTTGCAGGATTTGCAGAGATATCGATCAGTGGAAATGCAGTCGGAACGGCAGTTGATACGATTGTATTTGGAGCAAAGAATCTTGCTTCTATCGGAAAAGGTACTGTTATCAGTGCAAAAGATGTGTCTGTAAGTGCATCTTCAGATGAAAAAATGGTAAACATTGTAGCAGGTGTAGGTGGTAGCGGCGGAACAGCCAATGTTCAGGGATCTGTATCGACTATCGTGAAAAACATGTATACAGCAGCGGCAATCGGAACACTCGGTGAGAATGCTCAGGAAGCAGACGCAACAGGTGTGAAGATCAGTACAGACGGAAATGCATCGGTAATTTCTTACGATAATGCAGATATTGTGAATATTGCCGGTAACCTGGGACTTAATTTTGGAAATGCCAATATTGGTGCAGGTGTCATTACAATGGTGGATAACAGCAAACTTATATCCAATATTGGTAAGGGCGCAGTGATAGACGCATCCGGAAATGGTTCGCCAAAGCAAATTCCAATTGGAGATGCAGCAATTGAGACGGTTGTATGTGATAATGGAAATGCAAGTATAAATTACAGAAGAGCGAAGAGAAATAATAAATCCGTAACGGGTGTGATCGTAGGTGCATTTGGAAATAATGCGCTGAACCTTATCGCCATAAGTGGTGGAGGTTCTGCAGGAACAGCCGGTGTGAATGCAGCAGTGGCAACACTTGTCCAGAACAATATTGTGCAGTCAACAATCAGCACAAATGCAGCCATCAATGCGAATAACAGAGAACACAGAACAAAATCATCGGTTACAGTTGCAGCAACTTCTGATACAGATGAAAGTGCGACCGCCGGGTCTGGAGCAATAGGAGGAACAGCAGGCGTCAGTGCAGCGGTAGTGACCTTTACAGGTAAATCGAGTGTAAAGGCGGAGATTGCAGAAAATTCTATTATTTACGCAGGTTCAGATATTACAATTACAGCAATCTATAGAGGAAACCTTTATATCAATTCGATTGGTGCGGCAGCAGGTGGAGTTGCGGGAGTCGGAGCAGATTCTTCCGTTCTTGTATTTGAATCTTTAGTGGAAGCCAAATCAGCGTCTTCTCTTACAGCAGATACAGGATCTATCGTGATCTATGCATTATCAGACAGCTTTGTAGAACTTGCAGGAAGTTCAATAAACGGAGCAGGAACAGCAGCAGTCGGAGCAGCAATCGGAGTGATCGTATTTAAAGGCAAAACACATGCATATCTTGCAAGTGGCATAAACATTACAGTAGGCAAGGACATTACAATTATCGCTTTCTCAAATGAGAAGATTACAGGTGCTGTTGCAGGCATTGGAGGAGCAGGAACAGCAGCAGTTGGCGGTTCAGTAGCAGTTGTTGTTATGAATATCGAGACAACGGCAGTGATCGATGACTATGTAACTGTGAATGCAAACGGAACGCTTACAATAAGTGCAGCTGATAAATCAGATATTATCACAGTAGTTGGCGGTGTATCAGCAGCAGGTGTAGCAAGTGTGGGTATCGCAGTTGAAACAACGGTATATCAGAATACAGTGACAGCCAAAATTGGAAATTATAATCATGTTACAGTTGGTGCTGTAAATATGACAGCAGTGGCGGAACGCAAAATAAATTCACACGGAGCTATGATTTCAGCTTCCGGAGCAGCAGCGGTTCAGGGAAGTGTAATTGTACTGAATATTGGTTCTTCTACAGATGACGAAAATGCAAACAGCGTAGACGGACACAAAGATCTTACAAAAGATGCAGTAAGTGAAGCAAGTACACGTACAGATAATGCGGTATCCTATAATATGGGCATGCAGATTAAGTCAGATCATTCTAATAAATATATTGACAGCTTAAATGCGGATCTTACAGCATATGCAAAGAACTATACAAATATGTCTGATTCGATTTTCAAGAAAGAGACAGCAGACAAAACAGTAGCCGTGATCGGTGATGGTGGTTCAATCACCGCTACCAAAGGAGATATTTCTGTAATTGCAAAAGACGAACTCACTTTGTATACAACAGCCGGTGAGATTGGCGGTTCCGGAGTAGCTTCGATTGGTGTATCAGCGGCAATCGGCATTATCGCAGGAACTGCAGAAGCACAGATCGGCGGAAGAGTTCAGGCAGAAGGCAATGTAATTGTAAAGGCTTATAACATAATCCATATTGAAGAATTTGCAGCAGTAGGCGGAGGCGGTTCCGGAGTTGTTACTGTGAATGGAACAGTGACAGTACTTACAATAAAGAATGCTGCAAGAGCGGTTATCGCGAAAGCAGCAGACGTAACTGCAGGAAACAATGTAGTTGTATATGCAGATACAGACCTTCTTGTAAGAGCCATCAATGGTAATGTTGGTGGAGCAGGAACAACTGCTGTAGGAGCAGCAGTAAACGTAGTTGTGATCCAGAGTGAAACAGCGGCACGTATTCTTGCTGATAAAGTTACCGCATATGCAAAAGGTGATGGGGTTTCATTTATCGATGGAAATGTTTCATCTGAATTAGACGGAGATTTCTTCAATACACAGATTAACAAAAAAACTTCGTCAGCCGAAGAATGCAAAGACAATCTTTTAAATATTGATGCAGTTAATAACAACGCAAATGAAACACTCCAGAAAGGTGTACTTGTAGGGGCGCATTCAAAGAACAGACTTTATAATTACGTAGCAGCAGCCGGTGGATCCGGAGTAGCGTCTGTAATGGGTTCTGTAAATGTACTTACATTTGCCGGAAATACGATTGCAGAAATTGTTGGAACAACAGTTAAGACAGACAAACAGAATGATGAGAAAAATGCAGCAGATATCGTTGTTATCGCAATTGATAATACGGCAATTCAGGATATCATAGGTCAGATTTCAGGAGCAGGTATCGCCGCAGTTGGTATTGCAAATGAGACAATGGTCTTTAAGAACAATGTAACAGCCCGTATCGTAAATGCGAACCTTGATTCATCAAGAAATATTATCATGCAGGCAACGAATCAGAGTGACATCCTTAACACAGCAGTTGGTTGTGGTGGTGGAATGGTTTCTGTGAATGATTCAAATGTAATCATTGTTATGAGCCAGAAAACGGAAGCAATCGTAGATGCAGGCAAACTTATGGCTGGTGGAAGCATCCGGATTTATGCAGAGAATAATCAGGATCTGTACATTCTTGCCGGAAGTGCCCAGATTGGTGCAGGAGCGGTAGGAGCAGGTGTGATCTCAGTTGTGAATGACAATACGGTAAAGGCAAACATAAAGAACAATTCAGAGATTGACAGCAGAGGAGCTTATTCACTGAAAGCTTACAGCGGTGAGTTTACAAATGATGGAACAAATGAGAGAGCAGCCGAAAAGAAAGACCTTTTTGGAATTTTCATCGGAGTGTATGCCGGACAGAATATTACTTCAACAGCATTCTCAGGATCAGGCGGAGCAATTGCAGCGGCTGCAGCAGTAAATTCAGTAGTAAATACAAACACAGTTATTGCTTCTACAGACAGTGGAACAAAGATAAACAAAAATGTAACAAAAACCATATCTCCAAATGCAGATGTAATCGTGACAGCATTTAATAATTCGAAGGTTAAAATTGCAGCAGGCAGTGGAAGTGCAGGCGGTGCGACGATCGGAGCAGGAGTCACAGTATACAATACAACTTCAAATACACAGGCCGCTGCGGACGGTGATATTTATACAAGCAGAAATCTCATCGTAGTTGCAGACCAGAATACTGATATTACGGTTATGGCAATCGGTGCAGCAGTAGCTGGCGTTGATCTGACAAACACGACAGTTGTATTTAACCTGGCAAGTAATACAGAAAGTTTTACCTCTGGTAAGCTGGATGTAAGTGGTCTGAAAATTAAGGCGAACACCTATCAGAATGTGGATGCAGAATCCGTTTTGATATCGGTATCAGTTATCAGTGTTAACGCAGCTGTGAATGTGATCAACTTCAATGCAAAGACAAAAGCCTATATGAAGGGTACTGCTAATGGTGCGGTAACTCTTTATCAGGACGCAGAGATGATTGCAACATCTACAGAGAAGATAAAAGCAAAAGCAGATTCAAAGAATGCATCCGGTATATCCGGTGTTGCAGGCGTGCTTGTTGTAAACATGGAAGTTGAAACAAGAGCTTATACAGAAGACAATGTAGTGATCAGCACCGGAAAAAATGCAATGGGCAATCTGAATATTACAGCAAAAGACGATGCCTGGCTTCAGCTTTCATCAAACACGACAGCAATTTCTGTAGGTGGAAGTGGAAATGCAGCAGTAGCAGTGGTGACATTCAACAATACAGTTGTAGCTGAAATCGGAAAGAACAATCGCATTACGGTAAATGAGCTTAATCTGAAAGCGAATACAAAGAGAACATTTAAAGAGTGCTACGTGGCTTCCGGTGCTGCAACAGGACTTCTTGGGGTAAACGGAAGTGTGTTTATAATCTCAGTAGGAGCGCCGTTAAATGACACAGAGAAAAACAGTGCACTTTCGAATACAAAAGACTTTGTGGCAAGTGCGATGGAGACAGCGAAGACTACAACGCAGATTAAAAATGATGCAGGATACGGACAACTCAATGGAGCAGATATTATATCGCTGGCAAATCAGGCAACAGCAAAACTTAATATAGATACAGATAAGATCTTCACAGGTAGCGATCTTACAAATTCAACATCCACAAGGATTGGAGAAGGTTCGGTAGTCAATATTAAGACGAAAGCGGATATGTCGGCTACAGATGCAACAGAGCTTGAGGTTGAAGCAGGTGCAAACAGTGCTTCGTTAGGAGTATCAGCAAGCGGATCCGTTCTGTTGGTTGATATGAAAGCAAATACACTAAGTATCGTAGATGGAACGATTCAGAGACTGAATGAGACTGCCAAAGCAGAATTTAATATCAGCGCAGATCATACGATCAAAGCAGAGAAATTTACAGCGTATACAGGAGCAGGCGGACTGATCGGAGCTCTTGGAACAGCAGTTGCAAAACTTGATATCCGAAGCATTGTTCAGGCAAATGTATCAGAAAAAGCAAAGCTTGATACAGGAAATGTAACAGTAAACGCATCGCAGAAGAGCACGATAAAACAGGTGATTGAAAACAATACCATAAGTGGAATTATTTCAGCACCTGGACCAACCATTGCTTCACTGAATCAGGAATCCAATGTAGAGGCATCGGTTGCCGCTTCAAAAGCAAATACAGGAAATATCACAGTAAATGCACGTTCAGAAGTAAATGACTATGTATCTTCTACAGCAGCTTCAGGTGGTCTGCTCTATGCAGGTGCATCTACAAACTCGGAAGTTCATGAGCAAAGCACGACAAAAGCAGAAGTGAAGGGAAATATAAATGCAAAGGGAAATATAGACGTAAATACAGTTAAGATCATTTCCGTGACAGCAGAACCAAAAGGAACCTCTGTAGGTGGAGCAATTTCTACGGGATATACATATACACTTGTCGAAGTTGTTCCGACAGTTACAGCACTGGTATCAGGAGATATATCTGCCGATGGTAAGATTTCTGTCTACGCACTTTATAACAAAGAGAAAGACGGAAACAAAAAAGGTGGTATAAAAACAAACGGATCTGGTTCCATTGGTTCCTTATTAGGAAGTGGTGTTGGTCTGGTAACAGATATCTACCAGGGCATTTCAAAGAATGGAATAAAGAGAGGAGAGATAAACAGCAGCATATCAGGAAATATCGTTACAGGAAGTTTGGATGTATATTCATCCGGTTACTCGAATATAGATCAGGAAAATATGACAACAGTGGGCGCACTTGGAGGAGCAATCGGTTCTATTACGAATACGATCAGAGATAAGATGACCATTAAGGCAAGCACTGATGGAACAGTTCTTTCCAAAGGAGATGTTCATGTTAAGGCAGAAAATGAATCAAAGATTAATGCAACAGAACTTGGTCTTGCAGGCGGTGTTATTGTCGCGAGCGATAAGCTCATACTGGATATCGATGCAGACAGAGTCGTTCTGGTTGATATCTCAGGTAATATAAATGCCGGTGGAAATCTAAGCATAGAAGCTGTAAACAATGAAGATCTTTATGGCATAATCGAAGGCTACAACACATCCGGTGTAACAGCACTCGGAGATTCAGAGTTGACGATAAAACAAACGAATGATGTGAAAGTAAAGATTCGAGAAAATGCGACGCTTCATGCCGACGGCATACTTACACTGAGAACGGATAATAAAGCACAAAAAGATGGATCTTCCTATGCATCCGTTATTACAGGTATTGTTGCAAATGCAAATGTAAAAGAGAACTATACAGCGAATTACAAAACAACGATCGATGCAGTAAACGTTACTCTGGAAGCCGGTACAGGTATCATGATTACCGCAAATGGCAGACAGGTAATTTTAAGTGAGGCAAGTGAGAGTCTCGGTGGTCTGCTGGCATATGGTAATGGAAAAGAAGTTACGAATGTAAATGCAGAAGTCATTGTAGATCTTTCCAATTCGAAACTTGATCTTCGAAAAGGAGATATCGTGATTGAAGCGAAGTCCGATGTTGACGGCCAGAAGATTAAAATTAATGGTGGTGCAGGAGAGGCAGCAGGTAAAACCGATGAAATTGCAGAAGCTAACATCAATCAGAATGTACAGATAAAGCTTACTCAGGCAGATATTTTAAATCGCAGTACAGGAAAGATTGAGATTGGTACAAACGTAAGCGGAAATCTGAATGCAACAGGAATACTTGAAGTAGACGCATGGATCGAAACTACGGCAAAATCTACAATTACCACTACAAATACAGCAACTTCAAAAATCATACTTGACTATACCTCAATCAGATCAGATGGAGATGTAACGCTGAAAGCTGATTATGGAAAGATGAACAGTTCAATCAAAAATGAAGTATATACAAAAGGAACCTTTTATGCGCAAGCAAAAGCAACTTCAAGGTTAAACGAGACACTTGTTACACTCATCGAGGGAAACGCAACAATTGTAAGCGGTGGTGAGCTGAATATCAGAAGTGGACATGAAACAGATCCGACACAAAAAGACATCAATACCAGAGCAGAGGCAATAGGAAAAGCAAAAGGATGGTTTGGTGGTTCGGATGTATATTCTGAAAATAATACATCTGTTACATCAAATATAAGTCTGAAAGCACAGGGTGGAAAGAACACCGTTCTCAAAGGAAAGAATGTTACGATTTTTGTCGGTGCTCCGAACCAGAATGAGGTGGAATATTCATCTTATAAGTCAGGATCAGGAAATGTAGGTGGAAGTTATAACACAGAAACGGTGGAAGATTTAAATTGTGATATTTACTGTGGATATTCAGCACCGATGACGATCATCGTAGATAAAAATGGTTCTATCAGTAATACGGATGTAAAATACAGTGTAAACAAAGACAATACGGAGTTGACGATCATAGCTGTTTCGGCAAAAGAAAATGGCAAGGTCAACCTGATATCAAAAGGTGGAAAAATTCGTGGAACTGTAAACCTTATGAATAACAGAAAACTGGAAGATGTCGCAATTCATGTATATGGAAAATACAATGTAAAGATACAGGATATTAATTTTGAGTATCTCAAATCCTTACCTGATCAGAATTCATTCATGAATATAAGCGCAGCAGATTCGATGGGACTTCATACAAATAATGTTCTTTGTGACAATACTTCAGCAGCTGAAAACGTAAAAATTGTTTCTTATGCAGGTGGAGATGTAACGATTGATCAGGTACTTCTTATTCCAAAAGGTACGCTAAGCGTAAGTTGTGAGGGAGAAAAAGGAAACCTGTATACAGGAGAAAAAGGTGCAGTTATTGCTCATAAGCTTTATCTATACAATGTAGGTTCTCTTGGAAGTATCAATAATCCATTCAATTACTATGCAACATTAACGAAAGTGGATGGTGTGTTAGAAGATCCAAAGAGCAGCATGGATGTAAGTGACAATATTTACATTTCATATACACTTACAAAGTATATGGAAGTTGAAAATGAAGCAGAACGCACAGATGCTTTTGCAAATAATAAGAGCATTACTACAGACAAAAATGTATTCGGTATTCTCAAAGTAACAGGAGATATTGTTCTTAACATAAATCCGGCAATGCTTATGATAGCTGATAAATCAGATAAACAGGGACTTGAGACAAAGGCGGCGGTTGAAGCATTTGAAGCCGAAAAAGTGAATGCTGCAAGAGATGGTAATCTATTTACCGCTGAACTGAAAGACGGAACGTATGGGTTCAATCTTGTAAAGAAAGAACTTATATTGAAACCTGGAATTACTACTTTATACGGAACACTTTATCTTGAAAAGATCCGGTCAGATATAAGATTTACAGACAGCAGGGTCGCTTCAGCAAATAGAGATGATCTTGAAGAATCTCTGATCGATCAGTTTATTTCAGCCGGCAAGAATGTCGTTATAAATGCAAACCTCTATGGTGGTTCGCTGATGACAGACGCGATCATAGCAGCGGAGAATGTGACAATTAACATGACAGGAGAAAATGCTCCGGAAATGAGTATTCTTCTGGTTAGAGCAGGAAAGAAAATAAAAATGTCCAATCTGACAGGAGAAATTTATGTTGGTTTTGGAGCAGCAGAAGAAATCGATTTATTTGGTGAAGGAACGATATCGGCAATCCAGCTTTATGCTCTGTCTATCAGGATCATTACAAATGGAGATTTCATGAATCCGAAATACGATCATATGGTAGAATTTGGACAGCTTATAGCGGATAGCCTTTACATCAGGGCAGCTGGAAATGTAGGAAACGAAGAATATTGTATCGAATCTCGTTCTCTTACACCTGGCAACTTATTGATTCCGGACATTAAAGCTGGTGGAAAGATTTACTGGCATGATAAAGGTGATAATTTCAGTACAAAACATTTTGTATCAAACAGATACATAGTAAGAACGAATAAACTTGTAAACAGTTCCGTATTTGTTTATACAGCTGAAGAAGTAGAACCGATAGAGCCGGTAGACCCGACCCCTGGACAGCCAGAACAGCCGGATCATTCGAATTCAGAAAACCCTGGTAAGTCAGAACAGAAACAGCATTACAATCAGGGTTGGGCTGAAAATTCGGAAATAAATGTTTCCGGAAGTATCGCGAGAACACCTAAGACGGGCGATGCAGGAGACAGAATGTATCTTTATATACTACTTATGATACTTGCAGGAATCACAGTAATAGGATTCTTCAGGAGAAAAGGAAATGCTTATGAAGAATAAAGTTCAAAGTTTATTAAAACGCATAGGAGTCTGCCTTATGGCAGGCTCCCTTGTGCTTGGAAATGTAAGTTTATCTGCTTATGCAGAAGAGGATATATTAGAAAACGAAGAGATTTATGAAGAAAAAGACCGACTGCATGTTGGCGAATATGCAGCACCGGAAATGATGGTGCAGGCAAATTCGAATACTATCAATTTCATTTATGAATTTGCAATGGAAGCAGATAAGTATCACGCTGTCTGGGAACCATATCATAAAAATTTGAATAATAACCAGTACACAGTTATTAATAAAGATTTGAATGATGGGGCTGGTGGATATTATATTTGGCTGGGGTATCATTATACAAATGTATTTGACAAAAAGACAGCACTGATTACAGGATTGCTTATTGCAAAAGGAAATTCCATGCCGGGCGGAAATATTTATTATAACGGAAAAACCTATCATCCACTTGACAGCAACCATCTTTATAACCATTCAAATGGGGATTTCAATCAGAATGCGAAGGGAAAATATCTTGCTTTATATTATACAACGGATGGGTATCAGGACGGAGATCCTGTACTTATGACGGATGGGTTTTATGTAAATGGAAGCACCGGATCGGATTGTGTGTCCGGATATGATGTTTCCAGTGGTGCGGTGAATGGAAGTCAGGATTTGAATGAAGGTGCAGGCGGAGACTACATATATTTACATGCAAAATACCATACACATACATTAACTACGTTATATGATGGGGCAAAACATTGGAAAGCGTGTACGCAGTGCGGGTATGAAGAAAAAGAAAAAGGCGAAGCACATGAGCTGGAATACTACAAATCCTCCTGGGATAACCATTATGCAATCTGTAAGAACTGTGGTTACAGAGCAGAAAACTTAAGTCATATTGACGCAGATAAAAATGCTTATTGTGATCTGTGTGAGTGCCATGTAAATGCGGTATTCAGTGTAAATAACATTGCATTTGAGCAGTGGGAGAATGCCTGGAATTATGCGCTGAACTATGGGAAAGATATAACGCTGACTACGGTTTCAAGCAAAACGCTCAGCAGCATGCAGTTTGAGAAGACGGGAAAACATACGATTACACTTGATTCTGTAAACAATAGCAATCTTACATTAAAAGATTCTTCGCTTATTGTATCGGAAGGAAAAGTGATTACAAATTTGGATTTAAGATTTGAAAATAAATCGATAGAGATAAAAGGAGGAGAACTGGAAACAAAATCAGGAAATATCAGGTTTGTTAACAATAGTAATAAGAAATATAATTATGCTATTTCAGTAGAAAGTAATGCTTCTTATATCAACAGTGGTGCAGTCATTTCTTATGAAAATAATTGTGGTGTACCGGGGACTGCTGTCAGTGCGGGGAGCTCAGGATCAAAGGTTCAGATAAATGGAGGTAGTATATATAACTTTGATTATCCAATCGAGTGTAACAGTGGTGGAGATGTTCTGCTCAGAGGAGGTACACTTATTCAGACGCTTTTTAGCAGCAACATTCAGATAAATGGAGGAATATTTAAAATTGAAGGTGCAACGATACAGACTGACATAAAATACAATGCAGATAAAAGTGACTTGAAAATTGAATCTGCTTATGTGCGTGGAAATATTTATAATCAAGAAAATCGTCCGGCAACAGACATTCTTGCACCGGGGGTCTGTGTGACAAAGAAAGATTCGTTAGGAGCGTATACGAAAAAAATGGAGTGGGAGTCATTACATTCGGCATCGAATATTTACTGTTCTGATATGACTCAAATAGACACATGTAAAGAACATAAACTGGTAAATCCGACAATCAGTTCATCTTCTGCACATAAAGGAAGATGTCTCTATTGTAATCAGGAAGAAGTGATGTCGCATAATATCAATGATAAAGGAAAATGTACGGATTGTGGATATCAGTCTACTGCCAGAATCATTAATAATGCTGGTGTAAGCACGTTCTATGATTCGCTCTCAGATGCAATACAGGCTGCGCATGGACAAAAAGATATAAAAATCACATTGTTTGATAACAGCGCAGAAAGTGGAATTGATCTTAGAGAAAATGATGATATTCATATTGATTTGAATGGAAAAACGCTTGCTCTATCAAACGGTAATACGATTGAACTCCAAAAAGGCTCGATTTCTATAGAGAATGGTCAGATGTCTGTTAATGTAACAGCGGAAAATATACCGGGAATGAAGCTGAGCTGTGAAAACTTTTCACTGAAAGATGTAAATATCATTTCCATGAATCGCAATATGCAGATAGATGGAGGGAATGTAACAGTAAGTGAAAATTCAAAACTTCAGTTTGAGAAAAAAGCAGGAATTCTTCTTGAGGCGGGAACGCTTACAATATCCGATAAGACAAAGGTAATATCAGATGATACTTGTATCAGAGTGGCAGAGAAGACAGAAGGAAGTAATGCGAGTCTTAACATTGACGATGGAGAGATCATTGGTGATAACACGGCAATCAGACATGAAAAGGGAACAATAAAATTAGCAAAATGCAGTCTTGAAAGTAATCATAATGCAACGATTCTCTGTAGTGGAGAACAGACTTTAGATCAAATACTTTCACAAGGAAGCTACTATTATGATTCTGAGGGCAATCTGCTCGACAGCGAATTAGTTCATGGGAAGAAAGAGCTTGGAGGAAAGATAATTGTTAAGGAACATGATCCTCATAAGGGATATACTCCAAACAGGGATGGAAAAACACACAGAATTGACTGTCCGGATTGTGGATTGAAAGTAGACAGTGAAGAATGTATTCCAGATTATTCAACAATGAAATGTAAAGTATGCAAGGGAGACATTATCTGTGACCATGATTTCGTGGACGGTATTTGTAAGATCTGCGGTCATTCGGCGGAAGCATATGTTGTTTTTGAAGGAAACTCACGAAAAATATATTATTATAAATTAGATGAGGCAATCAAAGCAATCCAGACAAGCGAAACAAAATCAGTAAAACTTGTTATCAGAACGGATGCGGAACCAACACAGGCGGTTACTGTGAAAAACGGGGTAAAAATCATTCTGGAAAGTGAGAAAACAACATCCGAATCAAGTCTTTTGTCAGCAGAGGAAACATGTAAAGTTATCAGTTCACAGAGTGGTCCGGCGGTTATTGTGGATGGTGGAGAACTTACAATAAAAGATGTGTCTCTTTCATCTGGTGACAGTGAAGCCTTGCAGATAAAAGGTGGCAAAGTAAAGATTTATGGTGGAAAATTTACAGGAAAAGATTCATCTATCAAGATAGAAGATGGATCAGAAGAATCAGAAACTTCAAATATTGGTTCACTTATCGATACGGAATATTATTTTGCTGAAGTGGACAGCAATTCTCCATTGAATGTTGACAGAGAAAGCAGTGTTATAGAGTCTGATATGCAGGTACTGAAACATGAGGATCATACCGGATATTGGGAAAACGGAGTATGTAGTGTGTGCCTTTACGTATGCCCACATACAACAGTGGCGGATGAGACTTGTACATTGTGTGGCATGTTTTTTGGAAAGCATCCAATCACAGTAGAAGCCAACATCTCAGGAACTGTAAATACAAAGTATTTTGAGACTCTTCCGGAAGCAGTTACATTTGCGGAGCAGGGAAGTGAGGCTGTTATAACATTAGGAAAGGATATCATTCCGGATAATCCGGAAACAGTCAAGATATCAAAAGGAAAAATAACGATTAATTTTAATGAGTTTTATATCAATCATCCATTGGAAATCAACGGTAAAGATGCGGATGTTATCCTGAAAGCAACAGATTCGAAGGGAATCGTTGTAAGTAGTGGATCGGCGGTAATACTTAAGTCAGGAAATCTTTCTATGGAACAATGCGGAGCACTGACAGAGGACACGAACAGTCCCGCAGTCAGTACTATGGGTGGAAAGCTGAGTATTGATGGAGGTACATTTAATGGAGGAAATGCCTTATCGTTGACAGATACAACTGCAGATATCCATAGTGGTCTGTTTACAGGAACCTCAGATACGGATTATGATTCTTGCATTTATATAGAGGGTGCAACAGTGAAAATAAAGGGCGGCATCTTCAAAATGTCGAAAAAAACAAGGTCCAATACACTTCTGGCAACGAATGCAGAAGTAGTGATCAGTGGTGGAGTGTTTGAAGGAAATGCAGACAGTAAATCAGAATTTTTTAGTATTTCTTCAGGACGAGGAACTATTATCAGGCTGGAGGAAGGATACATTATTGCAAATGCAGATTCGGAAGATGTTACAGCACAATATGCGCCGGATAATCAGATTACGTCTGTCAATGAGACTGTATTTGTTGTAAAAAGCATTATGGGCGGTGCACATAAAGGTAATGTAGATAAGAAGAATAATGATAAAAGTACAGCAAATAGTGGAAAATCAGATAACAACAGAAAAACATCAACCGAAAAAAAAACAGTGAATAACGGAAATACGTCTAAAGTTCAAAAAAAAGGAAAAACTGCAAAGACCGGAGATCATGGTTTGGAAATGTATTTATATATAGCGGGAATTTCAGCGGGAATAGTTGTTATGGTCGCTTTAAAAAGAAAAAGAGAAAGTTTTCATTCACGAACAAAATGATTTCACACGATGAGATTCCAGTTTTTCTGGGATGTCGGGAGCCAACAGGGACGGGGTTAGTGGACCAATGGTCCACTAACCCCGTCCCTGTTGGCTCCCTGCCTATTTGTCCCCTGTTGGCTCTAATTTATTTTCATTTCTCCAATTTCTTGGGGATACCCCATAAACATTTTTAAATGCACGTGAAAAATGTAACTGATTCGGATATCCTACTGCATTTCCAATGTCTGCGATTGAGAGTGAAGTAATCTTTAAAAGCTCTGCAGCTTTTGTCATGCGATAACTAATCAGAAATTCCTGTGGGGAACGTCCAATTGTGTCATGAAAGATTTTTCCGAAATAGCTTCGATTCAATCCGCAGGAAGCGGAAATATCTTCTACGGAAATATCATTCTGAAAATTCTGCTCGATGTAAGAAAGTGCTTCTTTGATATAAAAATCTCTGATACTTCCGTTTTGCTTTACGTGAACTGTTGCAGCAGAACGCATAAAATAATCTAAAAACAGATAAAGATGTCCGATCAAATGGAACGGAGATTCTTCAGGATGCCGGCTTAGATAAAGCATTTCTCCCATCATCTGATTGCGAAGTTCCTTTGAACTGGCATGATAAACCGGCTGCTTCAGGCTTAGTCCTGCGGTTGTAACAATCTCACGGGCACGAAGACCATCGAATTCTACCCAGGTGTATTCCCACGGAAGTGTGGAATCAGCAATATAAGTCGTAACCTGTCCGGGGAAAAGCATGAATCCCTGGCCGCTTTTTATCTGCCAGGTGATGGTGTTTCCATTTTCATCATCTGCAAGTAATGTTCCTGTTCCGGAAATTACATAATGGAAAATGTAATGATTTCTTGCGGCAGGACCAAAAGAATGTGCCGGTACACATTGTTCCCATCCATATTGATATAATCCCAGATCAACAAAATTTTCATTTGGAAATACGGAAAAAAGTAAATCGCTCATTTTAATCACCTCTGATATCATTATATATCAAAATGCTAGATAACTTCAATATATGATAGAAAAAGTTGCGTTTTGCTATAAAACATAAAAAATATAGATATTTATAGTCGCATAAAGATATGTTAGAATTTATTTATCAAATAGAAAACCCGAACAAAGAGACAAAAATATTCCGGAATGTGTCAAAATGAAAGGTGTATGGTAAAAGGAAGGAGTAATGAAATGTATAAGAAGAGCAATCGAATCATCTGCATAGGACTGATGTTTTGTATGACTTCGGCAATGATACTTGGAGGCTGTGGACAGAAGAGTGATAGCAGTGGAAAAATAGAAATCGAGCTTGTGCAGTATAAACCGGAAGCGGTGAAAACATTTGAAAAAATTGAAGAAGAATTCAATGCAACTCATGATAACATTCATTTAACAATTGAATCTCCGAATGATGCGATGACAGTACTTAAGACACGTTTTATCCGAGAGGACGCGCCGGATATTATTGGAATCGGAGGAGATGTCAATTTTTCTAACTTTATTGATTCTGACATGTTGATGGACATTTCAGATTATGAAGGACTGGATTCTATTAAACAGGCATACCTGGATATCGACAAGGCACTTGAATTTGTGCCGGAGGATGGTGTATATGCTGTGCCATATGTGGCAAATGCAGCAGGAATTCTGTATAACAGAGAAATGTTCGAGGAACATGGATGGGAAATTCCAGAAACATGGGATGAATTTATAGCTCTCTGTGATCAGATTCAGAGTGAAGGAATCCAGCCATTGTATTTTGGTTTCAAAGATACATGGACATGTCTTGCACCATGGAATGCGATTGCTGTGGATCTTGCACCGGCAGATGTTTGCCGCCAGGTGAATAAAGGAGAGACAACATTTTCGGAAGAATACAGAGAAGTGGCTGAAAAAATAAAAGCTTTGCTTCCATATGGACCGAAAGATCCTTTCGCTTATGATTACAATGGAGCATGTACAGCATTTGCAAATGGAGAATCTGCAATGTATACAATCGGAAGTTATGCAATCCCACAGATTCAGACAGTAAATCCGGATATGGATATCGATTCCTTTGTAATGCCTGCCAATGATGATGCGTCGGAGAATAAATTGAATTCCGGTGTGGATCTCCAGTTCAGCGTTATGAAAGACTGTAAGAATAAAGAAGCAGCATATGAAGTACTTGATTTCCTTTTGAAAGACGAAAATGTACAGAGTTATCTGGATGAACAGAAGGCAGTTCCTTGTAAAGAAGGAGATTTTGAACTTGCATCAACACTTGATGGAGTGAAATCTTTTATAGAAGAAGGACGAATGGCAGATTATCAGGATCATTATTATCCTTCAGAGATGTCAGTAGATGCACAGATCCAGACATTCCTTATGAAGGGGGATGTAGATGCATTCTTAACAAAGTTTGATAAAGACTGGAAGAGATATAACCGTGATATCATCCGTAAAGTTGAAGACTATGAGAAAGAACATGCGGACGAAGATTAAGGAAGGGGTATTCAAGCATGGGAAAGAAATCAATGAGTGGAAGAAAAAAGACATTTCTTCTGATTACAATTCCGATCGTGGCACTGTTTTTCTGTTTTAATACATTGCCATTGATCAAAGGTGTGATTTATAGTTTTACAAATTTCAAAGGCTATGGAAGTTTTGACTGGGTAGGCCTTAGAAATTACCAGGATTTGTTTACAGACAGCAGAGTCGGAGGCTCTTATCTGTTTACATTTAAATTAGCAATTGTAGCAACAATTGTAACAAATGTAATCAGTCTGATCCTGGCGCTTGGACTGAACAGCAAAATTAAATTTAAGAGTGCATTTCGTGGAGCATATTTCATTCCAAATGTTCTCGGAGCATTGGTTGTAGGATATATTTTCAATTACTTCTTCACATACATTCTTCCGGCTTTCGGGAAAATGATTGGAAGTGAGGCACTTTCTTCCAGCATGTTATCCAGTACAAAACTTGCATGGATCGCAGTCGTAATTGTGTGTGCATGGCAGGCAATTGCAATGAATACAATCATTTACATTTCGGGATTGCAGACAGTTCCGGAAGATGTTTACGAAGCAGGAGCAATTGATGGCGCAACAGGATGGAATAAGTTCAAACATCTGACATTCCCTCTTATTATTCCATTCTTCAGTATTAACATGGTACTTTGTGTGAAAAACTTTCTGATGGTATTTGATCAGATTATGGCATTGACAAAGGGAGGTCCGGCGCAGAGTACAGAATCCATTTCATACCTGATTTATAACAATGGTATGAGCGGCGGACAGTTTGGATTCCAGAGTGCAAACGCAGTGATATTCTTTATTGTTATTGTTGTAATTTCTGTATTACAGATGACGATCACAGGGAAAAAGGAGGAGCAGCTGTAATGGAAAAAATGAAAATAAAAGAACGGGTAAATTGGCCGGTAACAATCTTACTTTTACTTGGACTGCTCACAGTTGCATTTCCATTGTATATGACAATTGTAATTGCATTAAAGAAACCTTCTGAGATGACAAATAGCATCAGTGGAATCCTTTCATTGCCAAGTCATTTCAGTCTGGAAAATTTTGCAGAAGCAATGCGAGTGACAGATTTCTGGCATTCACTTGGAAACAGCGTGCTTATTACGCTTGTAACAGTTGTACTTTCTATTCTGATTCATTCTCTTCTTGGATATGCAATCGGAAGAAATAAAAAGAGTAAATTTTACAAATTTATCTATTTCTATGTTGTCAGCGGAATGTTTGTTCCATTTGCAATTTTGATGATGCCTGTTGTAAAGCAGACTGCACAGATGGGGCTGGCGAACAGGGCAGGAGTTATTATTCTGTATGTTGTATTTTATATGCCGATGAATGTACTGCTTTATTCCGGATATCTGACAAATATCCCGCTGGCATTGGAAGAGGCAGCCTGCGTGGATGGTGCGAGCACATGGAAAACTTATTGGAAGATTGTATTTCCGATTATGAAACCAATGCATGCAACAGTTGCAGTCCTGACAGCACTCGGTACATGGAACGATGTAATGACACCACTTGTAATTATGTCAGGTTCAGGAAGCGGAAATACACTTCCATTGGCACAGTTGACCTTCCAGACACAGTTTGGAACAAACTATAATCTGGCATTTGCATCTTATCTGTTGGCATTGCTTCCGATTCTGGTATTCTATCTGATTTGTCAGAAGCACATCCTCAATGGAGTTGTAAACGGAGCGGTGAAATAATAAGAATTAGAAATGAGTTTTTGGTTGCACATAGTGTGAACAGTAAAAATAGCGGAGCAGGAGCAGAAAGTAATGTACCCTTGCTTCGCTAAAATGGAAAATAGGAGTATTTTAGGTATGGGAATTATATATTGCGAGAAAGACAGAACATTTACATTACAGACAAAAAATACGACATATCAGATGCAGGTGGACCGTTATGGATTTCTGCTCCATCTGTATTACGGGAAAAAGGCAGAAGGATGTATGGATTATCTTCTGACACATTATGACAGAGGATTTTCAGGAAATCCGTATGATGCAGGAGAAGATCGTACTTATTCGATGGATACACTTCCGCAGGAGTTCCCTTGCTATGGAAATGGCGATTTCAGAAGTACTGCATTTGTAGTTGAAAATGCAGATGGAAGTATGAGCTGTGATCTTCGATACAAGAGTCATACAATCCTTAACGGAAAATATAATCTGGAAGGACTTCCGACAGTTTATGCAAGTGATGAAGAAGCACAGACACTGGAAATTTTGATGGAAGATCAAGTGACAGGAATAAAGGTGATTCTGCTTTATGGCGTTCTTTCAGAGTTGGATATTATTACAAGAAGTGTGTGTGTAAAAAATGGAAGCAAAGGGAAAATATATCTGAACAAAATAGAGTCTGCAAGTTTAGATTTCCTTTATGGGGAGTATGAGCTTCTTACATTTTATGGAAGACATGCAATGGAAAGAAATGTCCAGAGAGTTCCGGTAGTGCATGGAACACAGAAAATCGGAAGCGTCAGAGGAACTTCCAGCCATCAGTATAATCCGATGATGATCCTTGCTGAGAGAGAAACAACAGAAGATAAAGGAAACTGTTATGCAATGTCTTTTGTATACAGCGGATGTTTTCAAGGAGAAGTGTTAAAGGATCAATTAAACCAGACGAGAATGATGCTTGGACTTCAGGAAGAAGCTTTTCGTTATCCGTTAGAGAAAAATGAGATGTTCAAGGCACCGGAAGTAATCTTATCTTATTCTTCACGAGGAATGAACCAATTATCTCAGAATCTGCATCAGTGCATCAGACAGCACATTTGCAGAGGAAAATATAAAGAGCAGGTTCGTCCGGTATTGATCAACAGCTGGGAAGCGTCTTACTTTGATTTCACGGGAGATACAATCTATGAGCTTGCAAAAGCGGCAAAAGAAGTAAACATTGATATGCTTGTTATGGATGATGGCTGGTTTGGAAAACGTGATGATGACAACAGCGGACTGGGTGACTGGTTTGTAAATGAAAAGAAACTTGGCGGTACACTTGGAAATCTGATTGAGAGAATCAATGATCTTGGCGTGAAGTTTGGCATCTGGATCGAGCCGGAGATGGTTTCAGAAGACAGTGATCTTTATCGGAAACATCCGGACTGGGCATTGACGATTCCGGGAAGAAGGCCGGTCAGAAGCAGAAATCAGCTCGTACTCGACTTTTCAAGAAAAGAAGTTGTAGATGAAATTTATAATCAGATTTGCAAGGTGTTAGATCAGGGAAATATTGAATATGTAAAATGGGATATGAACCGAAGCTTGATGGATATCTATTCAGCGACAACGAAAGACCAGGGAAGAGTGTTATATGATTATGTGCTGGGACTTTATGATTTTCTGGAGCGTCTGGTACAGAGATACCCGAATCTTCTGATTGAAGGCTGCAGTGGCGGAGGCGGAAGATTCGATGCAGGGATGATGTATTATACTCCGCAAATCTGGTGCAGCGATAATACAGATGCAATTGACAGACTACAGATCCAGTATGGAACATCATTTGGTTATCCGGTATCGGTAGTTGGCTCTCATGTATCAGCGGTTCCGAATCATCAGACAGGAAGAAAAACTCCGCTTCACACAAGGGGTGTTGTGGCAATGTCCGGAACCTTTGGATATGAGCTGAATCTTATGAAACTTTCGGAAGAAGAGAAACAGGAAATCAGAGAACAGATTTCAGAATATAAAAGATATGCACCAATCATTCAGAACGGATTATATTATCGTTTATCGAATCCGACAGAGGAAGAAATCTGTGCATGGGAGTTTGTTTATACAGATGAAAAAGAGCAGAGCAAAGTACTTTTAAATGTAGTAATGCAGGCAATACATGGAAATATGACGGTAAATTATGTTAAGCTTCAAGGACTTGAAGAAGCAGCCGTGTATCGGGAAGAGAAAAGTGGAAAAAGATATACCGGCTCGGCGCTTATGTACGGAGGTATGCCATTGCCGGTGGAACTGGGAGAATATCAGGCATATCAGTATTGTTTTGTGAGGGAATAAGTATACCAAATAGTTGATAATGTAATAGAAAGTGATGAGAAATGTGAATAATATAGAAAAAATATTTACGCAGCGTATGGAAAAACATCAGGATGAACTGCGCTGGCTTTACATGGAGTTGTATGGAAATGATGCAATGTATGCAGAACTTTGTGAGCAGATGCATGATTATTATTTGAAGCGTGGCACAGAATTAAAAAAGAGAGATGTTAAGAAAGAGAAGAACCCTGACTGGTTTAAAGAAAAAGAAATGCTTGGCATGATGTTATACATTGACAACTTTGCCGGCAATCTGAAAGGTGTAGAGAAAAAGTTACCATATTTAAAAGAGTGTAATGTAAATTGTATTCATCTTATGCCATTTTTGGATACTCCGAAAGGAAAATCGGATGGCGGATATGCAGTGGCAGATTTCAGGAAGGTAAGACCGGACCTGGGAACAATGAAAGATCTGGCAAGATTGACAGAAAAATGTCATGAAAATGATATGAATGTGTGCATGGATTTCGTGATGAATCATACTTCTGAGGAACATGAGTGGGCAAAGCGTGCAAGAGCCGGTGAAGGGGAATATATGAGCAGGTATTTCTTCTATGACAATGGAGAGATTCCGGCAAGATATGAAGAAACGGTTCCACAGGTGTTCCCGACAACAGCACCGGGAAATTTTACATGGCTTCCGGAAATCGGGCATTATGTGCTTACGACATTTTATCCGTATCAGTGGGATTTAAATTACCGAAATCCAAGAGTATTTAACGAGATGATGTATAATTTCCTTTTCCTTGCAAACCAGGGAATGGATATCATCCGAATTGATGCAGTTCCTTATATCTGGAAAGAACTTGGAACGAGCTGCCGAAATCTGAAAGAAGTACATACAATTGTAAGAATGATGCGTATGATCGCGGAAATCGTCTGCCCGAGTGTGATACTGCTCGGTGAAGTTGTTATGGAGCCGGAAAAAGTGGTGCCGTATTTTGGTACAGTCGAAAAACCGGAATGTCATATGCTATATAATGTTACAACAATGGCAACAACGTGGAATAGTATTGCAACAAGAGATATCCGGCTTTTGAAAAAACAGATGGATATCGTAAGTCGTTTGCCGAAGCAATATACATTTTTAAATTATCTTCGATGCCATGATGATATTGGCTGGGGACTTGATTTTGATACCATGAAGCAATGGGGAATGCAAGAGCCTTCTCATAAGCGTTATTTGAATGATTATTTCACAGGAAAGGTAGAAGGTAGTGTCAGCCGAGGAGAGTTATATAATGACGATCCGGTAACACAGGATGCAAGATTTTGTGGAACGACAGCGTCTATGTGTGGAATTGAAGCGGCTGGATTTGAAGGCAACAAAGAAAAAATGCAGAATGCGATACAGGAAGATCTGATGTTGCATGCCTATATGCTGACACAGTCGGGAATTCCGATGCTTTATAGTGGAGATGAGTTAGGGCAGGTAAATGATTATAGTTATAAAGAAGATCCTGAAAAAATATCTGATTCACGTTATCTCCACAGAGGGAAATTCCAATGGAAACTTGCGGATAAGAGAAAAGATCTTTCTACTGTACAGGGACAATTATTCCAAATGTTGAACCGCCTGGAACAGATTCGAAGACAAGAAACAATCTTTTCCCAGGAAGCTGAAGTATATACGTATGATGTTCATAATGACAGCATTTTAGGAATACTTAGAGAATATAAGGGCGAGCGTTTCATAGCACTGTTTAATTTCAGTGAGAGAGAGCAGACCGCGTGGATGCAGGAAGAAGGAATTTTCAGAGATTTAGTGAACGGTGAAATTGTAGAAGTGAAAGATCCGGTTTTAAAAGGGTATGATTTTGTCTGGATGAAATATAAAGTGTGAAATGCTGGCCAGGGGAGCCAACGGGGACGGGGTTAGTGGACCAATGGGGACGGAGTTTAGTGGCTTTTTGCTCGCAAAAAAGCCACTAAACTCCGTCCCCATTGGTCCACCATGTTTCATTATGCAAACTAAAAAAGATTGCATAATGAAACATAGCAGTGTATACTAAAAGAAAAAGCGGTGATTCTATGAAAACAAAATTTAGTGAGTATTTGACGAAATTACGTAAATCCCGGGGCTATACTCAGGCACAGACGGCAGAAAAACTGGGAATTTCCAGATCGACATATACCAATTATGAGAATGGAAACCGGACACCGGATTTTGAAGTACTGGAACGAATAAGTGAGGTGTTAGTCTGTTCCTTAGATGAATTATTTGGAAGAAAACCAACTTATGTTGCAAATTGTGACATGCTAAAGGAAGACAGCTTTCTGTACAATGTGGCAGATATACAAGAGGAAAAACCTAAACTTGCAATAGGAGTACAGGACTTTCGTGATTTGCGTGAAAAACAGGCATATTATGTGGATAAAACACAGTTTATTGAACAGTTTTTAGAATCCTGGTATCAGATTACATTAATTACAAGACCGAGAAGATTCGGTAAGACACTTAATATGTCAATGCTGGCAGAATTTCTTGACTGTACAAAAGATTCTGCTGATTTATTTTATGGAACAAAGATTACAAAATCTGACCACTACAAGGAGCTGAATCGATATCCTGTTGTATTTTTGTCGTTCCTTAACGTGAAAGCAGGGGATGCAGAGTCTTTGTGTTATGCATTGCAAGATACTGTGCGTGCGGAGTATGAGCGTTTTTATCAGATGGTTAATGATGGAAGTTTGTCAGAATTCCAGGTAAAAACATTTAATATGATTTATAACAGTTTATGTCAGGAAAGCATTGGAAAAGAAATAGAAAATCATCTGATTCGTTCAATCGTTGTTCTTTGTCAGGTACTGAGTACGTATTATGGGGAAAAAGTATTTTTGCTGTTAGATGAATATGATACTCCGTTTATGTCTGCAAATTCCGAAGGATATTATGATGAAGTAAGAGCCATGTTGAATCGTTTTCTGGCAACATCCCTGAAAGGCAACGATTATCTTCAAAAGGCAATTCTGACAGGAATTCAGAGAATTGCGAAGGAAAATATATTTTCGGGGCTTAATAATTTAGTTGTCTGCACAGTGCAGGACGAAGATTATGATGACTGTTTTGGTTTTACAGAGCAAGAAGTAAAAGAGTTGCTTGCTTATTGTAAAGCAGAATTTTCAGATGAGCTGAAAAAGATGTACGATGGATATCATTTTGGCAGTACAGATGTATATAATCCATGGTCAATATCGTGTTATGCGGCAAGAAGAAGGATGGATTCTTATTGGGTTAATACAAGCGAAAACAGTATTTTACGTAATGCACTTGAAGTACAGGGAAGGTCTTTTGAAAAAGAATATGAGGCCTTGATCACAGAAGGCGAAGTAGAAGTGACAGTAGATTTTTCAATGGCTTATTATGAAAAAATGGACGAAGCAAATCTATGGGGACTTCTTGTAAATGCCGGGATTGTAACAATTACAAAAGAAATCGAAGAGGACTATTACCGACTCCGGGTTCCTAACTTGGAAGTATGGAAAGTGTTCAAAGAATTAACAGCATGTCATCTGCAAATTGATGAGAGACAGATGGAAAAGATGTTAAATGCTCTTAAAAGAAAGGATATGGAACGGTTTGCAGAAGAGTATCAGAGAGTTCTTTTGGAATTGCCATCTTATCATGATCTGAAAGATGAGAATAGTTACCATATGATGACACTTGGGATGTGCGCATTTCTTAGAAAAGATTATGATATCAAAAGCAATCGGGAAACCGGGGAAGGCAGAAGTGATATCTGTCTTTATGCAAAACGTGACAGATATCCAAATCTAATTTTGGAATTTAAGTATACCAAAGATGAAAAAGACAATTTAGAAAAGCTTGCAGAAAGGGCATTGGAACAGATCAAAGAAAAACAATATGATGCAGAGATGACCGGAGAAGTGTGTTATATTGGACTGGCACATTGTGGGAAAAAATCTTGTATCAGATGGGGAGAAAACGGTTGACATCTCCCAGGCAAGCTTTTATACTAAGCATGTGAAGAAAACACGGGGAGCTTGTGTACCAGGCTGAGAGGAAGTTGAGAACTTCGACCCATAACCTGATTTGGATAATGCCAACGTAGGAATGTATAAAGCAGTACTTTAGAGAGATACATTTGTTGGTATCTCTCTTTCTTTATAATCAGGCAAAATTGACAATTAAAGATTGGATAAGTTGAGATTGAACAAGAGTTCATGAAGGGGTGCACCACCACGGGTACATTTTTTTCATGAACTCTTTTTTTGTTTTTTTGATTATCCGGAAAGGAGCAGTAGTTATGATTACAGTAAATGGAAAGCAGATTCAGCTGACATCTGAAATGAGTGTTGCAGATTATCTGGAACAGAATAATTATCAGATAAAAAGGATTGCGGTGGAATTAAATGAAGAGATTCTGCCCAAATATAGTTACTCAGATACAATGCTCAAAGACGGCGACCGTCTGGAGGTTGTGACATTTGTAGGAGGGGGCTGATATCAGATGGCATCTGAAAAAATATTAAGTAAAGAAGAAATTGAAGCGGCACTGAATGAACGACATTCACTGGAAAAACAGAAGCTTTTGTCAGCAGGTCAGGTGACGATTGCCGGACTTGGTGGACTAGGTTCTAATGTAGCGTATTCACTTGCACGAATTGGAGTAGGGCATTTACATTTGATAGATTTTGACGTCGTGGATATTACAAATTTAAACCGACAGCAGTATTTCATGGAACATATCGGAATGTATAAGACGGATGCATTAAAGTCATTGCTTTTGAAAATAAATCCTTATCTGGATATTCGAACGGATTGTGTGAAGGTGACGGAAGCGAATCTGAAAGAGCTGTTTGAGGATGCGCAGATTGTCTGCGAGGCATTTGATAATCCGGAAGCAAAGGCGATGCTTGTAAATGGAATTTTGGAATATTTTCCGGAAAAGAAGCTTGTGTCAGCAACAGGAATGGCTGGTTATGAGAGTAGCAATACGATAAACACGAAGAGAATGATGAAAAATTTTTATTTGTGTGGAGACCGTGTGAGCGAGGTAACACCGGGACATGGCTTGATGGCTCCAAGAGTTGCAATCTGTGCGGCACATGAAGCGAATATGATTACGCGTTTAATCTTAGGAGAAGACGAAGCGTAAAATCTTAATAAGATAAAGAAAGAAGGACTTAAATCATGAATCAGAAGGATACATTTACACTTGGCGGAAAAGAATTTAATTCACGTTTTATTTTAGGATCAGGGAAGTTTTCACTGGATCTTGTGAAAGCATGTGTGGAAAAAGCGGGGGCTGAGATTATCACGCTTGCACTTCGCCGTGCCAACGAAGGAGGACTTGCAAATATTCTGGATTATATTCCGGAAAATGTAACACTTCTTCCGAATACTTCCGGAGCAAGAAATGCAGAAGAGGCAGTTCGTATTGCAAGACTTTCCAGAGAAGTCGGATGTGGTAATTTTGTAAAAATTGAGGTTGTAAGAGATTCAAAATATCTTCTTCCGGATAATTATGAGACAATCAAAGCAACAGAAATCCTGGCAAAGGAGGGCTTTGTAGTTATGCCATATATGTATCCTGATTTGAATGCAGCAAGAGATCTGGTTAATGCGGGAGCTGCGTGTATTATGCCTTTGGGAGCACCGATCGGTTCCAATAAAGGTCTTTGTACAAAAGATTTTATCCAAATTTTAATTGATGAGATTGACCTGCCAATTATTGTTGATGCAGGAATCGGACGTCCATCTCAGGCTTGCGAGGCAATGGAAATGGGAGCAGCTGCAGTTATGGCAAACACAGCAATTGCGACAGCAGGAAATGTTGCAGAGATGGCAGAGGCATTTAAGAAAGCAATTGAGGCCGGAAGAAGTGCGTACCTTGCCGGACTTGGAAGAACACTGGAACGAGGTGCAAGTGCATCTTCACCACTGACAGGATTTTTGGAAGACTAGGAGGATGTGAAGATGGAAAATACACATATCAATGAAAGTATTTTAAGCGAAGAGATTCTGGAAGATCAGAAGAAAAACAGAATTGATCATATGACATATCTTCCGGGAATGGAAGACATTGGTTCGGAAATTATGGATCAGGTAATAAATGCAATGGAGGAATATGATTACAGTAAATATACAGCGGCAGATGTAAAAAATGCGATTGCACATTCAAAGCGTACACCAGAAGATTTCAAGGCACTTTTATCTCCGGCAGCGTTACCATTTCTGGAAGAAATCGCACAGGCTGCACAGCTGGAAACAAGAAAACATTTCGGAAATAGTGTTTATATGTTTACTCCGATTTATATTGCAAATTATTGTGAGAATTATTGTATTTATTGTGGATTCAACTGTCACAACAAAATTAACCGTGCACAATTAAATGCACAGGAGATTGAAAAAGAAATGGCGGCGATTGCAGAAACCGGATTACAGGAGATTTTAATCCTGACAGGAGAGAGCCGTAGCAAATCTACAGTAGAATATATAGGTGAAGCCTGTAAGATTGCAAGAAAATATTTTAAAGTAATCGGTCTGGAAATCTATCCGGTCAATTCGGATGAGTATGCATATTTGCATGAATGTGGTGCAGATTATGTTACAGTATTCCAGGAAACTTACAATTCGGATAAATATGAAACGCTGCATCTTGCAGGGCATAAAAGAATCTTCCCATATCGTGTTAATGCACAGGAGAGAGCTTTAAAAGGAGGCATGCGAGGCGTTGGGTTCGGAGCACTTCTTGGATTGGATGATTTCAGAAAAGATGCATTTGCAACAGGATATCATGCATACCTTTTACAACGAAAATATCCGCATGCAGAGATTGCATTTTCATGTCCGCGACTTCGTCCGATCATTAATAATGACAGGATCAATCCAATGGATGTCCATGAGCCGCAGCTTTTACAGGTAGTCTGTGCGTATCGTCTGTTTATGCCATTTGCCAGCATTACAGTTTCAACGAGAGAATGTGCACGTGTCAGGGATAATCTGGTAAGTATTTCCGCAACAAAAATTTCTGCGGGAGTAAGTACAGGAATTGGAAGTCATGTGGACGATATTGAAGATAAGGGCGACGACCAGTTTGAAATTTCGGACGGACGTTCGGTAGATGAGGTTTATCAGGCGTTGTTAGACCGCCATTTACAGCCGGTTATGAGTGATTATATTTACGTGTAAATCAGACTTCATTTGAGTCGAGGAAAGATTTTATAAATAAAAACGAAGGAGACGAAAAATGAATTGTGATTTGGCAGGGCAGGATTTTAAAATCATAGCAGTTAGTAATCGTAAATTGTGTGAAAGACCATTTACAGAGCAGATAGAACGTGTATGTCAGATAAAGCCGGAAGCAATTATCCTGCGCGAAAAAGATTTGTCAGAAGAGGAATATAAAATTTTGGCTGAAAGGATAATGGAAATCTGCAAACGGTATCAGGTTAGATGTATTTTACATACTTTCTGGAAAACAGCAGCGTATCTTGGCTGTACTTCGATACATCTTCCAATGGCAGAATTAAGAAAACTTCCGGAAGAAGAGAAAAAACATTTTAAAGAAATAGGTACTTCTGTGCATTCCGTGGAAGAGGCAGAAGAAGCAGTCAATCTTGGAGCAACGTATTTAACAGCAGGGCATATTTATGCGACAAACTGTAAGAAAAGCGTTCCACCAAGAGGTCTTGGATTTCTAAAAGAGGTCTGCAGCAGGGTGAAGCTTCCTGTATATGCAATCGGAGGAATACGATTTGATCAAGAACAGTGGGAAGAACTAAAACAGGCAGGTGCCAAAGGCGGATGCATCATGTCTGGGATGATGAACCTTTAGGGACGGGGTTTCCGGCTTTTTTAAAGCCGGAAACCCCCGTTTTTGCATAAAGTGTAAAAGAAAAATCAAAAGTCATAGAATAACTTGCTTGAAAAGACTGGACTTACAAAGAAATAAAATGTACACTGGAAAGAAGCTCAAAAAGATGAAGCTATTAATTAGGAGGAAATATAATGAAGAAATGGCTGGCAATCGGAGCCCTTATACTGGTTACGGTCATATGGGGCGGAGGCTTTGTGGCAAGTGATATGGCATTGGAAAGTATGAAGCCTTTTCAAATTATGATGGTAAGATTTTTGCTCGCATCTGTACTTATGGGAGTGATTAGTTGGGGACAGCGAAAAGGTGAAGAAAAATTGAAAGACCGTTCAGGTGCGATAAAAGCAGGAGTTTTGATGGGAGTAACTCTTTTTATGGGATTTGCTTTTCAGATTATAGGATTACAGTATACAACACCTTCAAAAAACGCATTTCTTACAGCACTTAATGTAGTTATTGTGCCGTTTATAGCATTTGTTATTTTAAAGAAAAAAATCGGTGCGAAGGGAATTATTGGAGCAGTCATGTCTGTTCTCGGATTGGGCTTGCTTTCTTTGAATGGAAATTTTACAGTAAGTCTGGGAGATGGTTTAACACTACTTTGCGCCGTTGGATTTGCATTTCAAATATTTTTTACTTCAGAATTTGTAAAAAAATATCCGGCATCTGTGCTTAATATGGTTCAGATGTTTACCGCATTTGTATTATCAGCAATTAGTCTTATGATTTTTGGGGAAAATGATTTTCAGGTTACAACACAAGGCTGGTTAAGTGTGTTATATTTGGGAGTAGTAAGTACGACAATCTGTTACTTGCTTCAGACTGCCTGTCAGAAATATATAGATGAGACAAAGGCAGCAATCATCCTTTCAATGGAATCTGTGTTTGGAACAATCTTTTCAATACTGATTCTTCATGAGGTGGTTACTGTTCGTATGGTAATCGGATGTGCGGTTATATTGGCGGCAGTTATTATTTCTAATATGTCCGAGACATCAGAGGAAACAGAAGATAAAGAAATTTGCAGAATATAAAAAATAGGGGAAAACAATATGTTATTGCAATTAAAAGAAAAATATATTGGTGATGCAGCATTTTATAAGAGATATCTTTGTCTTGCATTACCGATGATTTTGCAAAATGCCATTACAAATCTGGTCAGTTTTCTTGACAATATTATGGTTGGTCAATTGGGGACAGAGCCGATGTCAGGAGTGGCTATTGTCAATCAGCTGATATTTGTGTATAATCTGGCGATTTTTGGGGCAGTGTCAGCAGCAAGTATTTTTGGGGCACAATATTTTGGTAAAGGGAACCATAAGGGACATATGCATTCTTTCCGGTTCAAATTATATGCAACATTAACAGTAACGGCAGTAACGATTCTTTTGTTTATTACGAAAGGTTCCGCGCTGATATCATTATATCTGACGGATACGACAGGAAGCGGAGCGACAGAAGTTGCATTACAGTATGGATTGGAATACCTTGCGATTATGATGGTGGGGCTGATTCCATTTGCAATAAATCAGTCTTATGCAACAAATATAAAAGAGACAGGACAGACATTGATACCTATGATAGCCAGTTTTGTAGCCGTTGGAACGAATGCAATTCTGGACTATGTATTGATTTTTGGACTTGGACCGATTCCAAAACTTGGAGTTGCCGGTGCGGCACTTGCGACAGTGATTGCACGTTACATAGAAGCGTTGATTGTAATTGTGTGGGCTCATGCACATAAGGAGAAAAACCGGTATCTTGCAGGGGCTTATAGAGGATTAGGAATACCAAAATCAGAGTTTAAAGCAATCATTATAAAAGGTTTCCCGCTTATGTTAAATGAAATTTTATGGGCAGCAGGCATGACAACGGTAACGCAATGCTATTCCATCCGAGGGTTAGAGGTTATTGCCGGATTAAATATCGCAACAACGATTACAAACTTGTTTAATATTATTTATATTCAGCTTGGTGCATGTATCAGTATTGTTGTTGGGCAGTATTTGGGAGCAGGAAAATTAAAAGAAGCGAAGGACGCTGATAATAAAATGATTGTTTTCAGTGTATTTTGTTGTGTAGTTGTTGCAGCAGGAATGTTGCTGATCGGGGGATTCTTCCCACAAATCTATAATACTTCCGAACAGATTAAAGCATTGGCTAAGAGTTTTATTGCAGTTTCAGCGATTATTATGCCGTTTTGTGCTTTCAGCCATTCATCTTACTTTACTCTGCGTTCGGGAGGAAAGACGATGGTTACGTTTTTATTCGATTCCGTATTTACATGGGTAGTTGTAGTGCCATCAGCATTTATTCTGGCACATTATACAGGACTTGGAATCGTGAGTGTGTATTTTCTGGTTCAGGCAACAGAGCTGATCAAAGTAGTGATTGGATATTTTATGGTAAAAAGTAACGTGTGGGTTGTACAAATGGTATAAGCCAACAGGGACGGGGTTTTTGGCTTTTTTGCTTGCAAAAAAAGCCAGAAAACCCCGTCCCTAAATGGCACTAGGAGGAAAAAAGATGAGTTATATTACTACATATACAAGGAAACATTTTGACCCGGTAAACCCTGATCCGGAATTGATCTGTATCGAAGATATTGCTCATGCACTTCCGTTGATCTGCAGGGGGAATGGACAGGTTAGTTCATTTTGGTCTGTGGGGGAGCACTGCATTTTGTGTGCAAAAGAAGCTGTGGCAAGGGGCTATGAGGATCGTCTGGTATTGGCACTTCTTTTGCATGATGCGAGTGAATGTTATATGTCAGATGTTCCGCGTCCGTTAAAACAAATCATGGATATATATAACAAACAGGAAAAGCAATTGCTCGATGTTATATATACAAAATTTCTTGGTTCGACATTAAGCGAAGAAGAACAGCGTCAACTAAAAGAAATTGATGATGCAGTTTTATGGTATGATCTGAAATATTTATTAGGTGAAGAAGAGGAAGCTGAAAAGCCCAAACTTCATGTAGAGATTGATTATACAGTACGCGAATTTAAAGAAGTGGAGCAGGAATATTTAGAATTATTTGAAAAATATACTTGCAAATAAATTTTTTTTGAAATATTGACAAGTTATAAAACATATGATATATCTATCATAACTCTTTGCACTGCATTTCAAGTCGAACCTCTGTGAGACTTGGCGTGTGATTCTGGTCAGCGAAGCTGACATATTCCTATCAGAATCACTGCGCATCCTCGCGGAGCGTTTATCTCAGTCGGAGATTGGACTCCCACTGAGACAAATTTGCTATTACTTACCACCTGAAGAGGTGGGAGTCTTCTCGACTGAGATAAAACTACAGTACAAACTGAGCAGACCGTGATAGATTATCATGGAGTCGGGTCACACAGGTGACAGTGGAATGAATCTTTGCATCCACGGGACAGTAGTTGCTTATACTGGTTCGTGGGTGTTTTCTTTTTTCTTTGAAAACGTATCATGTTTTAATTCCCACATATATTAGTGCCATAGAGCTATCGTATTTATTTGGAGGTAACGAATATGGAAACAAATGATTTTCAAAAGGTGGCAAATAAGGTATCATTTATTACGATTATTGGAAATATTGTATTGTCGTTATTGAAACTTTTCGCAGGAATCATAGCACATTCCAATGCAATGATCAGTGACGCTATTCATTCTGCATCAGATGTATTTAGTACATTTGTAGTAATCATCGGAATAAAAGTATCTTCGAAAAGTGCTGATAAGGAGCATCCTTATGGTCATGAGCGTCTGGAATGTGAGGCGGCGATCATTCTGTCGCTTGTTTTATTTATCACAGGACTTGGAATCGGGCTGGAAGCATTAAATAATATAATGCAGGGAGAATATAATAACCTTCAGGTTCCTGGAATGCTGGCGTTGATCGCTGCAATTATATCAATTGTCAGTAAAGAAGGTATGTATTGGTATACAAGACATTATGCCAAAAAAATTGATTCCAGTGCGTTGATGGCAGATGCGTGGCATCATCGTTCCGATGCAATTTCTTCGGTCGGAGCACTTATCGGAATCGCAGGTGCAAGATTAGGATTTCCAATAATGGATTCCATTGCAAGTTTAGTCATCTTTGTATTTATCGTAAAAGCAGCCTATAGCATTTTCAAAGATGCTATGGATAAGATGGTGGATCACTCTTGTGACGAGAATACGGAAAATGCAATCCGTGCGTGTGTAAGAAAGAATAAAAATGTGCGCGGAATCGACCTGCTTCAGACAAGAATTTTTGGAAATAAAATATATGTGGATATTGAAATCGCACTGGATGGAACTATGACCTTGCAGCAGGCACACAATATTGCAGAAGCAGTTCATGATGAGATAGAAAATGATTTTCCGAAGGTAAAGCATATTATGGTGCATGTGAATCCGGAAAAATAGAATGTCGAGGGTAGCCTTGAATAGAAAGTATAGAGAAATGTAAATGAATGAAAATCAAAAAAGAAAAATATATTATCATCTTCCGGGATTGTTTGAATTTTATGAATTATATAGCGTATTCCTTCCGTTATTTCAGGAGCATAGAGAATATTTTTATGATTGGTGTGAAATAGGCTCTATATACGGTGCTCCGGCAGATTGCATCTGGGGAGGCGGACGAGTCGGGTTTGGAGACTGTGATCCGCAAGCTGTGTTGAAAATGATGCAGAAATATGGAATTTCAGCAAGGCTCACATTTAGTAATTCATTACTGAAGAAAGAGCATTTATCGGATAAAAAGTGTAATGAATTGTGTGTATTGTTTGAAAATGCCAACGAAAAACAGAATGGTATTATTGTTCACTCCAATCTGTTATTAGAATATTTACAAAATAAGTATCCGGGATTTTACTTTGTATCATCGACCACGAAAGTCTTAACGGAATTTGAACAGCTCATGAATGAGGTAAACCGGTCAGCGTTTCGTTATGTAGTGCCGGATTTTCGCTTGAATAAGGCTTTTGATAAATTAGAGCAAATGTCTGGAAGTGAGAAAGAGAAGCTTGAATTTTTGTGCAATGAATGTTGTTGGTTTGGGTGTAAAGATAGAAAATATTGTTATGAAACGGTCAGTCAGAAGAATCTGGGAGAAGATTGCCCGGAGCATCAGTGTCGTGCACCGGAATCAGAACAAGGGTATCTTTTTTCAAAAGCAATGACAAATCCTGGATTTATTGGTATTGATGATATAAGAAATATTTATATGCCAATGGGATTTTCAAACTTTAAAATAGAAGGACGTAGTCTTGGCAGTGCATTAATTTTAGAATTTTTACTATATTATATGACAAAACCCAATTATCAGCTTCAAGTCAGAGAAGCAATATATTTGGATAATATGTTGGACCTGTTTTAGAAATACAATGTCTAAGGAGGAAAGCAGTATGTGTACAGCAGCAACTTATAAAACAAAAGATTTTTATTTTGGAAGAACACTTGATTACGAATTTTCTTATGGAGATCAGATTGCGATAACACCGCGCAACTATCCGTTGCATTTCAGACATGCAGGTGATATGGAAAATCATTATGCGATCATCGGAATGGCACATGTGGCAGATGATTATCCACTATATTATGATGCCATTAATGAAAAAGGTGTTGGTATGGCAGGTCTTAATTTTGTGGGAAATGCAGCTTATGCGGATGTTCAGTCAGGGGTGGATAATATCGCACAGTTTGAATTTATCCCTTGGATATTAAGCCAATGTTCTTCCATTGTTGAAGTCCGTAAACTGCTTGGACAGATTAATATTGTGAATACGCCATTTAGTGAACAATTCCCATTGGCACAATTACACTGGATCATTTCAGATGAAAAAGAATCCATTACTGTAGAATCAATGGCAGATGGCCTGCATATTTATGATAATCCGGTAGGAGTACTGACCAATAATCCTCCTTTCCCACAGCAAATGTTTCAGTTAAACAATTATATGCATCTTTCTCCAAAACAGCCGGAAAATAATTTCAGCAATGGGCTTGAGCTTAATGCATATAGCCGTGGAATGGGTGCATTGGGACTTCCGGGAGATTTGTCTTCATCGTCTCGATTTGTACGTGTGGCGTTTACGAAAGTAAATGCATTTTCCGGCGAGTCTGAGGAAGAAAGCGTCAGCCAGTTTTTCCATATTCTTGGTTCGGTAGATCAGCAGCGTGGTTGTTGCGAAGTGACAGATGGAAAATATGAGATTACATTGTACACTTCTTGTTGCAATGCTACAAAAGGAATTTATTATTATAACACTTATGAAAATCACCAGATTAGTGCAGTAGATATGCATAGAGAAGATTTGGAAAGCCAGAAATTGATTTGTTATCCGGTTATTCAAGGAGAAAAAATAAACTTCCAGAATTAGAGGGGAGTGCTGGTTGGAGTGCCGGTGGGGACGGGGTTAGTGGCTCTTTGGGGTAATCCCAAAAGAGCCACTAACCCCGTCCCCAACCGGCACTCCCCCTTCTCTCCCCAAAGGCTTACTCTTTATCTAGTATTTTATTAAACCGGCTTAAGAAAGTTAAGGTTGTGATTATAGCGGCCAGTATATCACTGATAGGTTCAGCCAGAAAGACTGCAAATACTTTATTCTGGATAAAAAGCGGCAGGATAAAGATTAGAGGAATCAATAAAATCAGTTTTCTTAAACAGGCAAGCAACAGACTGACCTTTGCCTGTCCAAGGGCCATAAAACTTTGCTGGCAGCAGACTTGAAAACCGAGGGAAAAGATTCCGGCCATATAAATTCTTAGAGCCCATGCAGTATAAGTGATTAATTCTGTATTATTAGAAAAAATTCCGGCAAAAAGTCTGGGAAATGAAATTACAATAATACAGAAAAGGGTTGTAAATATTGTACATACTTTAAATTGTGTAAAAAATGCTTTCTTGACGCGGCCTTTATTTCCTGCACCAAAGTTGTAACTCATGATTGGCTGACCACCCTGACAAATTCCCTGAAGCGGTAAGGTGGCAAGCTGACTGATGCTTGTAATAATCGTCATGGCACCAACAGCAATATCTCCGCCGTATCTTGAAAGGCTGGAAGTGAAGCTGATCGAAAGAATACTTTCTGTGGACAGCATGACAAATGTGGAAATACCAAGTGCAAGGCAAGGTAAAATAATATCTTTTTGTAATCTAAAATTCTCTTTCTTTAAATGTAAAATTGTCTTTTTTCCAGATAAGAACCGAAGAATCCATATTGCTCCCACTGCCTGGCTTAAAACAGTGGCGATTGCAGCACCTCGTACTCCAAGATTAAATACAAAGATAAAAATCGGATCAAGAATGATATTGATTACGGCACCGATTACTGTTGTGAGCATACTGATTTTGGCAAATCCCTGTGTTGTAATAAATGGGTTCATTCCCAGAACAATTAAGACAAAAATGCTCCCGAGAATATAAATTCTTGCATATGCTACAGCATAAGGGAGAGTTTTTTCGCTCGCTCCAAATAAAGTCAGCAGTGTTGGAGCTAAAATAAAGAAAATTACGGTAAGGGTTATGGCCATAAAAACCAGAAGTGCAAAACAGTTTCCAAGAATTTTTTCGGCTGTTTTGTTATCCTTCTTTCCCATTGAAATTGCAGCACGCGGGGCACCACCAGAACCGGCAAGCATAGCAAATGCATTGATCAACATAAGGATTGGGGTAAATAATCCGACTCCGGTTAAAGCTGCGGCACCAACGCCTGAAATGTGTCCAATGTAGATGCGGTCTACAATGTTATATAAAAGGTTAATAATTTGTGCAACAACAGCCGGAATTGCAAGCTGTGCCAAAAGACGTGGTATTTTTTCAGTTTCCATCGCTTGTGTGTTAGACTTACTATTCATATCTGTTTTCTCCTAAATAATTATAAAATCAAAGAGCATTATATCCATTTATCAACAAAAATTCAAGTAATTGGGGAGTCGAGGACGGGGGGTGCCGGTTGGGGACGGAGTTTAGTGGCTTTTTTGCGAGCAAAAAAGCCACTAAACTCCGTCCCCAACCGGCACCCCCCAATCAACTCTTACCAGATATTCATGATATGTTGCATTATCAGACTGACTACTGTAATGCCAACCCAGCAGGATGCTCCAAGTAAAATTGGTTTGCCACCGGATTTTACCAGTTTAACAACATTGCTGTTCAGGCCAATTGCGGCCATTGCCATAATGATGAAGAACTTAGACAATTCTTTCAGTGGAGCGAATACATCTGCGCTCACGCCGAGACTCATGCAGATAGTTGTGATAATTGCTGCAATAATAAAGTACAGGATAAACATTGGAAATGCACGTTTCAGGCTGAAATTTCCGGTTGTTTTTCCATCTTTTGCGGCTGACTTTGCACGAATTAAGGACAGAACCAGTGTAATCGGAATGATTGCAAGAGTACGAGTCAGTTTTACAGTAACAGCAGTATTCAGTGTTTCACTTCCAAGATTCCACATACTGTCCCAGGTAGAGGCGGCAGCAGTGACAGAAGATGTATCATTGATTGCAGTTCCGGCAAATATACCGAAAGCATTTCCGCTTGTAGTATCAAAACCGAGTGCATTTCCAAGGATTGGAAATAGTACAGCAGCGATGACATTAAAGAAGAAGATAACGGAAATCGCCTGTGCAACTTCTGTATCATCAGCGTCAATGACGGGTGCAGTGGCGGCAATTGCAGAACCTCCGCAAATAGAAGAACCCACCCCGACTAAGATAGAGGTGTTAGAAGGAACATTCAGCACTTTGCGAAGCAGCCATGCGATAAGCAAAGATGTACTAATTGTGCTGATGATGATCGGAAGGGACTGACGTCCGGTCTGCAAAATAACTCCGAGGTTCATACCAAAACCCAGGAGGACAACAGCTGTCTGTAAAATGATTTTGGAAGTCCATTTGATTCCGGCTTCTGCATTTTTTTTATTTGTCCAGAAACAAGTGATTAGCATTCCGGCAAGAATCGCAATGACAGGTCCCCCGATGACAGGAAATATTTTTCCGATAAGCCAGGAAGGAATGGCAATAAAGAAACAAACCAGAATACCGATAAGATTTTTCTTAATAAAATTCATGATAGATTCCTTTCTTTGAAATAGTTTTGTGTTTTGTAATTGAAAATCGTTACAGTGCACATTATGTGTGACAAGTAACTTGAAATCCACTAAACAATTACAAAGTATAACACTGGTAAACAATAATAAAAAATTATATAATATTATTAAAAGATAAAAATAAATTATTGATAAAAAGGAAAACAGCATGTTAGATTTTAGAATAGAGACATTTTTGATGGTTTCTGAAACCATGAATTTCACAGAGGCGGCCAAGAGACTTCATATTACACAACCCGCAGTATCACAGCACATTCATTTTCTGGAGAAAGAATATGATACCAAATTATTTTCCTATCATAACAAGCGGCTTAAAATGACAGAAGCAGGAGTGATATTAAAAAAGCGTCTCATGACGATGAAAAATGATCAGCTTGCGCTGAAAAATGAAATCAAAGGGCAAGAAAACAAGAAAGAAGTCCTTTCTATTGGAGTTACAATGACGATTGGAGAATATGCGATTGTAGAGCGGTTGGCAGATTTTTTGTTAAAATATCCTGAGATGAATTTGCATATCCATTACGGAAATACGGCACAGCTGTTAACGTTGCTTGATAAAGGGGATATTAATATGGCATTAGTGGAAGGAAATTATCCGAAAGAGAACTATGAACATAGAAAATATAGTACCGAAGATTATATAGCAGTTTGTGCAGTCGGGCATAAATTTGAACAAGAAAACCCAAAAACAATGAAAGAACTTCTTCAGGAACGTCTGCTTGTCAGGGAAGCAGGTTCCGGAACGAGAAATATTCTGGAAGAATTATTGCTTGCAAGAGGAATGAAGATAGAAGATTTTCAGCATTATGTAGAAGTAGAAAATATGCATACGATTATAGGATTCTTAAAGAAAGACTGCGGAATTTCATTTATGTATAAGGTTGCAGTCGAAGATGAATTAGAAAAAGGAACGCTGAGAGAAATTCAACTCTCAGATTTTAAAATGCAGCACGATTTTGATTTTATCTGGGAGAAAGGAAGCATTTATGCAGAAAAATATCATGCAGTGTGTGAGGAACTGCAAAGCTAGGGGTGCTGGTGGACCATTTGGGGACGAGGTTTAGTGGCTCTTTTGGCATGCCAAAAGAGCCACTAAACCTCGTCCCCAAATGGTCCACCCAGTCCCCAAAATAGTCTTGTATGAAAATAATGTTTTTGATAATATAAATATATTAAACTGTTTAAATGTCTTTTATCGATAAAGATCATATTGGCAGAGAAAATAATTTTATAAGAAGTGGTGAAAGAAATGAAAACATCTGACAGAGTTATCCTTCCTTTGGTTGGAAGTGCATTTCAACCGGGAAAGGCAGCAGAAGCAATTGAAAGAATAGAAGATAAGGAACTGGCGCGGATTGCACAGGGAGAATATTATTTCTTCTCAGCTCAGGCAGAAAAATGTGTGGAGACGGTAAAAGATTATCTGGATCACGATGATGTGATGCTTCGGCTATCGGCGGATATGCTTTATACATTTGCGAATCTTACACTTGGAGATCCTCAGGCAGCACAGCATACAAGGGAAGATGTGCATCAGTGTCTGATATGGGCAATGCAGGAGGACGCGCCTGTGAATGTAAAGGCAGCATGTCTGTTCGCATTTTATGTAATCAGCACATTTCTTCATATACCGCCAGAGGAAGGAACCCCACCACTTCAGCAGTACATTCCGTATCTTCCAATTGGACAGCGGTTATTTGCAGTGAGTCTTTTGGCGCATGAGATTTATCTGAGACAGGATTATGCAAAGGCAAAAGGTGTTGTGCAGGGTGCATTTCTGATGGTAGACGGAGTTTATCCGATTTCTATGATTTATATGGGGTGCGTACAGGCAATGTGTCAGATTAATCTGAAAGAACAAGAAGAAGCAATTCAGACGGTGACCCGGGCATGGGAGAGGGCAAGACCGGACAAACTCATGGAACCATTTATCGAGTATCATGGTCTGCTTCAGGGAGTTCTGGAAGTCTGTATCCGGAAAAAAGAGCCGGAAATGTACAGGAAGCTGGTGGACGGTGTAATCGCATTTAGCCGCGGCTGGATGAAGATTCACAATCCCAAGACGCAAAAGGCAGTGACGGATCTTTTGACTCCGCTGGAATTTTCCATAGCCATGCTGGCGTGCAGGGATTGGACGAATCAGGAAATCGCAGAACATCTGGGAATGTCAGTGAATACAGTCAAGCACTATGTCTCTGGAATTCTGGAAAAACTACATATTGATAAACGCGATAAGATTAAAGAATTTGTAAATCAATAATATGATATGGAAAGTGTCTGTTTTACAG
>CAKSAJ010000021.1 GCA_934435195.1 uncultured Schaedlerella sp. | reverse complement strand
GGATTGCGAGGTGACTGATATGCTGAAAAATGTACTGATTGTGGTGGATGATATAGAAAAATCCATAGAGTTTTATAGGAATTTATTTGGACTGCAAGTGATTCTTAAGAATGAAGGTAATGTGATCTTATCGGAGGGACTTGTTTTGCAGGCTGCAGACATATGGGGGAAAACATTGGATGAAACTTCTACGCCATTCAATAACATGATGGAACTGTATTTCGAGGATTTTGATATAGATGGATTGATTGCGAAATATGAATCTGGTAGGTATTTCGTTCGATATGCCACAAAATTGACAGAACTTGCAGGTGGGCAGAAGCTTGTAAGACTGTATGATCCGAGTGGCAATCTCATTGAGGTTCGTACGCCGTTCAGATATAATTAAAGGAGAGGGGGGATTGGACATGAAAATTTTGAAAAATATTCTTAATTATATTCCATTAGCCACATTTATCATATTTGTGGTTACTGATGGAATTCTTTCTCTAACATCGGCATTAATTTTTGTTATTTCTACGATTGGTCTACTAATTAATGGGAAAAGAAAAACAGAGATGAAGAATTAAGAAAATTCTCGTTTGCGGAGAGAACAGACAATTAGTTATTTTATTATTAGAAAATAAGCTAATTACAATAAATAACGTCGGTGCTGGAATTTTGTTATCCAGTACCGGCGTTATTTATTTCTTAGTCATAACCTAATTTTCTTCAATAATACACATTCCTCAAGGCTCAAGAGTAATTTTATCCATAAAATCAAGCATTTGTGTTCTTTCCATTTCTTATAAAAATCCAGTTAATTTTTTCGATATAGAAGAAACAGCATAAATAATAGAATTACTGGAAAAATAAGTCCGCATCCCATACCAATCCGAATATTATTCCCAGCGTTCTGGGTAATGCGGCCAACAATTCCAGGCCCGATACTGCCGCCTAAATCTCCAGCCATGGCAAGGAGAGAGAACATAGCTGTTCCACCTTTTGGAAATGTTTTTGAGGAAATACTGATTGTTCCAGGCCACATAATTCCAACTGAAAATCCACATACTATACAACCGATAAGTCCGATAATCGAATTAGATGATAAGGCAGAAAGCAGATAGCAGATAACGCATAATATACCGGAACCACCCATAAACTTCATTAAATCTAGCTGTTCTCCATATTTTCCAAAAATTATGCGACTGATTCCCATGGTGACTGCAAACATACATGGACCTGCTAAATCTCCCAGTGCTTTTGACAATCCCAGTGCAGATTCGGCATAAGCAGATGCCCATTGAGCCATTGCAAGTTCAGAAGCCCCAGAACAGACCATTAGACATATTAAAACCCAGAAAAAAGGTTTAGCAAATAGACTTTTAATTCCCATTTCAGTGCCATTGTCAACCAGATGTTCAATCGGACAGGTCATGAAATTATAAGTGTTAACAGCAGGAATGAGCGCCCATATCACGGCAAGCCATTTCCAGTTGTCTATTCCGAATATCAAGAAGAATAAACTGGAAATCAAAATCGTCCCAACAGCTCCCCAACAGTAAAAGGAATGGAGCAGGCTCATAGTTGCTTCTTTGTTTTCGAATGGACAGGCTTCAATAATAGGGCTGCAAAGCACTTCGATTAAGCCACTTCCGATGGCATAAATAACGACACTGCATATAATTCCAATGAAAGGATCAGGTAAAAGATCGGGTAAAAATGCCAGCCCAATCAGACCTAGTGCAGCAAATATTTCTGATGCAACAATGCATACACGATATCCAATAAAATCTACAAATTTGGCACAGAACAGATCCACCAGAAGCTGTGTGAAAAAGAAGAAAGTGGATATCAAAGCAATATTGCCGAGAGAAATATGATAATCATTGTGAAATTTCAAAAAAAGAAGCGGTGCGAAGTTTGCTGCAATAGCCTGCGTGATAAAGCCCATATAACAGGCAATTTTTGTTTTATGATAGTCATTTTTCCTTACAGCATTCATTTCCTATTTCCCACTCCGAATGTTTTTGAAAATTTTATGTTCATATTAAAAATCATAAAAATCCTCCTTTTTGTTTTTTATTTGATTATATGGCAAACAATAAGCATATGCATTGAATTAAATCGCAAAAACACTGTATAATATCGTAAAAAGAAAGAATGTGATATGGAGATGAATTATAATAAAATACTTACGGACGAGGACTTTATGGAAATCAAACAGCATGGAAGCAGTGATTATCCATTCCAGTATTATTATGATAATCTGGAGTTATTTGATTTTCATTGTATTGAATGGCACTGGCACAGAGAATTTGAGTTTTTATATGTTGAGTCTGGACAAGTTATATGTGGAATAGATGAAAAACAGATTGTATTGTCAGAAGGAGATGCAATTTTTATCAATTCTAAAATATTACATCGGTTTTATGCATCATCTGGTGGGGTCATTCCTAACTTTGTATGTATGCCTGAATTTATTGCACCAGAGAATAGTTTGGTCTATAAAAAATATATTTTACCAATTATTTTATCGAATATGTCTTTCCAGTGTTTTTCGATTGCTGAACCATGGCAGGCAAGGATTATACAAATTATGATAAAAATAATGAAAACACAGGAGAATGAGAAAATAAGGGAGCTTTCCACTTTGGCATTGTTGCAGAATTTATGGCTGATTTTTTACGAAAATGTAAAGTTATCGGATAAAGAGAAAATGCAAACAGTTGATGAGGCTGCACAGAAACGAGTACAGTTGATGATGCAATATATACATGAAAATTATAATCATGGGCTGTCACTGGATGAAATAGCTTCACATATAGGAATCAGCAAAAGTACTGCGCTTAATTTGTTTCAACGATTTTTACATACTACGCCGATCAGCTATTTGATAGGATATAGACTGCAGGCAGCTTCCTGGTTATTGAAAAATACGAATAAAAAAGTAAAAACAATTGCCTATGAAAGCGGATTCCATAATGTGGATTATTTTTGTAGATTGTTTAAAAAACATTATCATTTAACACCATCCGAATATCGTTGCACATACTTAAAATAGTATGATTCATGAATGATATAAAGATTCTGCAGTGGAAAAAATAATAAGGTTGAACTGTTATAAATCAACAGAGGAAAAAAGTAAAAAAACTTGCAAATCCCCCTTCTTTCCGTTAATATATTGACAAAAAACAGGGAAAGGAAAGAAGGTATGTTTCAAACGATTATTGGTACAATAAGTTCTTTTATGTATAGCAAACTGCTGGTTATTATACTGATTGGTGCGGGAGTGTATTTTACAGTCCGTACAAGATTTCCGCAGGTAAGATTATTTAAGAGAGCTTGTGAATCTGTAATGGAAAAGCCGGAGGATAAAGAGGCAATTTCCTCTTTTCAGGCACTTATGGTTTCAACAGCATCCCGTGTGGGAACGGGAAATATTGTCGGGGTTTCATCGGCGATTTGTATAGGGGGATTTGGTTCTGTATTCTGGATGTGGGTGATTGCGATTATCGGAAGTGCATCTGCTCTGATCGAGAGTACATTGGCACAGATTTATAAGAAAAAAGGGGAAGACGGAAGCTGTTATGGAGGACCGGCTTACTATATTGAAGCGGCACTTCATTGTCGCCCGCTGGCAATTGTTTTCTGCGTTGCAATGATTTTAACCTACGCATTTGGATTTAATATGCTGGCATCTTATAATCTGCAGTCTACATTTTCAGTATTTTCTTTTTATAATGCAGAGATGAGTCCATGGATCATCGGCGGAATTTTGGCAGTGCTGACAGGATGGTGTCTGCTTGGCGGCGGCTCACGTATCGTAAAAGTAACTTCAACGGTTGTGCCAGTAATGGGGATTGCATATATCGGAATTTCACTTTTGGTAGTAATTATCAACATTCAGAATGTGCCGGCAATGTTTGTGCGCATTTTTGAAGAAGCATTTGATTTTAGAGCAATTTTCGGAGCATTTTCCGGTTCGGCCATGATGCAGGGAATCCGCCGGGGACTCTATTCCAATGAAGCAGGTATTGGTTCTGCTCCGAATGCATCGGCTTCGGCAAATGTCAGTCATCCGGTAAAACAGGGACTGGTACAGATGTTGTCCGTATTTATTGATACTTTACTGCTTTGTACAGCAACAGCAATGATGTGTATGTCATCCGGGATCAATCCGGCAAAAGAATTGCAGGGAGCACCATGGGTGCAGGCATCTCTTCAGGAATCACTTGGTTCTTTTGGTCCGGTCTTTATCACAGTTGCAATGGTATTTTTTGCATTTACAACTCTGCTCGGAAACTGTTTCTATTGTGACAATCTTTTGATCTACATTCACAAAAAACAGCCGGGAAAAGCTTTTATGAAAGGCTTCAGACTGGTATCGGCACTTGCAATCTTTCTGGGAGCAGGAATGGAGATGTCTCTTTTGTGGGATCTTTCCGATGTACTGATGGGGGTTATGGCGCTCATTAACATTCCGGTTATCCTGATTTTATCAGGGATTGTATTTAAAGCGATTCAAGATTATGAAGCGCAGTTAAAACAAGGAATCAACCCGGTTTTTAAAAGCGCAGACATCGGTCTTAGCCAAATAACAGATTTCTGGAGATAAAATAAGATAATGGGGGAGACTGTCCGAACCATCGGATAATCTCCCCCCAATTCCTACATCCTATTTTATAACTAAGACTTATTTTTTTGAATTTAAGTACAAATACAACGCATATAATATTGAAGAAATGCACATAATAGACTTTGTGCATGTTGAAGAAATGCATTTGAAATTAAGATTTCCGGCTCTGGAAAACATGAATCCATAGAGTTTTATAGAGATTTATTTAGACTGCGGGTGGCCAGAAACTTGTAAGGTTGTATGATCCGAGTGGTAATCTCATTGAGGTTCGTACACCATTAATAGGTAATTAAAGTAGAGGATGCCAAGCACTATGAGCGTAATATCAATGAAGCAGACAAGACTTATCTCGACGTAAATAATATATTGGAAAAAGTAGAATGAAAGTTACAGGAGAAGTATATGGCAAAAGATCTTACAACAGGAAAAATAACTCCACAATTGGTTAAATTTACAATTCCACTGGTGCTTGGAAATCTGTTTCAGCTTACTTATAATGCTGTTGACAGCATTATCGTAGGAAGGTTTGTAGGGAAGGAAGCGCTGGCAGCAGTTGGGATATGCAATCCGATATTAACATTATTCATACTGTTTCTTAATGGTTTGTGCATGGGTGCGAGCATACTTATGGGAAATCAGTTTGGAGCCAAAGATTACGACAAACTTCACAGACAGATAAGTACTACTATGATAGCCGGATTTCTGTTCTCAGTATTCTTATCTGTCAGCTGTATTATATTTGCTCATCCGATCTTACGTATAATGCGGGTTGATTTGTCAATTATGTCTATGACGACCAATTATCTGAGGATTATATTTGCAGGGCTTATTTTTACATTTATGTATAATTGTTTCGCGAGTACATTAAGAGCCTTGGGCGATAGTCAGACGCCATTGTATTTTCTTATAACAAGTTCTGTGGTCAATATTATCGGAGATCTGTTTTTTGTACTGTTTCTTGGCTGGGGAAGTGAAGGCTGTGCTGTAGCAACTGTGTTGAGTGAAGCTTTATCGTGTATTTTATGCATCATATACATACAGATGAAAGTACCGGTTTTACAGCTTGGAAAGAAATGGCTCATATTCGATAAAAAATTACTTGGTAAAACGATATCGTATGGTTGGGCTTCAGCCATGCAGCAGGCAACGGTCCAGTTGGGAAAGCTTGGAATTCAGGCGATTGTCAATTCCATGGGAGTTGCTGTTGCGGCGGCATTTGCGGTTGTTAATAGAATTGATGATTTTGCATACAGTCCAGAACAAAACATAGGACATGCGATGACTGCACTTATGGCTCAGAGCAAAGGGGCTGGAAAAAAAGACAGGCTTAAAGGAGCGTTTAGAAGCGGCATGAAAATAGAGCTTGTATACGGAATCGCTATATTTTTAATATGCTTTCTGTTTGCAGCCCCGCTTATGCGTCTGTTTACGAAAGATTCGGATGTTATAAGACACGGAGTTACATATTTGAGGCTGATTTCTATAATGTATCTATTACCTGCAGCTACGAACGGAATTCAGGGATATTTCAGAGGAATTGGAGATCTTAAAATTACATTAATAAGCAGTTTTGTCAATATGGGAGTTCGTGTAGTGGTTGCAGCCATACTTGTACTTACATTCTCATTACAGATAGAGGCACTGCCATATTCATATCTTGCCGGCTGGATCGGTATGCTTATAACAGAGCTGCCGCTACTGATTAGAAGCTATAAAAATATGAATTAGCCCAGTATTTTGCTTGTGTACAGTAGTGCCAGGGGGTATAATAAAACCAGTTTTTTGCATAAATGTAACTACAATAATTTTATTAGGGGAAGAGAGAAAAATATATGAAAATAAAAAAAATACAAAGTGCATGTCTTATTTTGTCATGTATAGTAGCAACAGGACTTATAGGATGTGGGAAAACAGATGAAACGGCAAAGAAACACGAAGCAGTTACATTTATGGCACCTTATCTGGATGTCGACAGCTTTATAGAAGAAGTACATAAAACATACCCGGAGGTTAATCTCGAAGTAATCACGTATAGCGGGTCAAATACAACAACCTATCTGCAGAATATGTTAGAGGCAGATGATCTTCCGGACATCTGCACACAGACTTTTTATAAGCCAGATGTGGTGGATGTCAGTGATAAGATGATTGATCTCTCCGGATACGATTTTACAGATAATTATGTGGAATCACGTCTGAAAGATGTATCCGATGAGGGTGCACTTTATATGCTTCCATCTTTGTACAACTGTTATGGAATCACTTACAATAAAACACTGCTTGAGCAACATGGCTGGAAGCTGCCAACATCTTTTACAGAGCTTGAAGAACTCGCAGACAAAGCAAAAGAAGCAGGAGTTACGTTATGTATGGCACAGATTCAGTATCCGGGTTCTGCCTTCCAGTATATATGTAATATTGCGGATGCGGGATTCCTTGGTACCTTGTCTGGAAAGCAGTGGCAGAAAGATTACCTGTCAGGGAAAGCAAATGTCAGTGACACGGAAGGCATGATGGACAGCATGGAATATATCCAAAAATGGAAAGACATCGGGATGTTTGACAGCAGCAACAGTGATCCGATAGATGATGGTAAAACAAGAGAAGCTTTTATAAAGGGAAATTCATTGTTTTTATTGGGACCACAGAATGGCATTATGGAATCAGAAGATACAACGGACAAATTTGGTCTGATGCCATACCTGTCTGAAGATGGAAGCAGGAATGTATTTATTTTAAATGTAAACCGTTTTTATGGATTGAATAAAAAGCTGGAGGATAATCCTGAGAAACTTGAAGATGCATTAAAGGTTATGAAGGTGCTGTCTACGGTAGAAGGAACCAGCGCCCTGTATCCGGACAGCACATTAAAAGCAGGACTACTTCCTTTCAAAGATGCAAAGGCAGATGACACCTTCTATGCAGATATTTCAGATATGATCAATGCAGGGAATACGACACCGTTTATTTATGCCGGATGGGAAAATACGATTGTAAATACCGGAACCAAAATGCTGGAATTCATGCAGGATAAGGCATCAATAAAGGATGTGGCAGATCAGCTGGATGAGGATCAGGACAGCGTGGTAAATAATCAGCCGGAAGTGTTCACAACAGCTACAGAGGAAATCTCACAGGAAAGCTGTGCAAAGCTGGTGGGCAGATGCTTTGCCGAGGCGACCGGAAGTGACATTGCTCTTATATCCCTTGGAACATGGATCAGTGGAAATGGCACTAACCAGAACAATGGTGGCGTGAGCGGAAAACTGTATGCAAAGAATATTACAGACTATGATATCTGTACCATTCTTCCGACAGGCTGGTCACAGACAATCCAGACAGTCAGATTAACAGGAAAACAGATTCAAGATTTATATAAAGAAGGATACGATGCAGTAGGTACAGGAAACAATTACCCTTATGTGTTGGTAAGTCCGACGGAACTGGAAGATGAGAAGACTTATCAGGTTGCGATTTCCGGAATCAGTGAAAAACTGGCATCAGAAACGGAAGTGACAGACAGTGGTATTGTGGGTATGGATGCTGCAAAAGAGTTTTTGGGGCAATTTAAGACTTTAAGTGAAGCGGATGCTGAATGGAAATAATCGAGGGAGAAGAATGCAGAAGAGAAATAATTACCGGAATTTAATATTGGGTTGCTGTATGACTGGTATAGTGATGCTTCTTGCATTCTTTTTCCTGTATCATACTTATATCCAGGATATTATCTATAAAGAACGATTGAACCAGATGGAAGAGATTACCCGTCAGATGTTTCAAAATCTGGAGGATGTGATCGATTCCCATTGGGACCGGGTAACGGAAGAATGTAATTATCTGAAAGATGCAAATGTACAGACTACAGATGAACTTTGCAGACATATGGAAAAGAAATATGAATTATCAGCATATGCAGAGCAGAAGATTACGTTGATGGCAGTGGATTCAGAGGGTGGATACTATACAGAAGATGGATACATAGGGCTTTTTCGTGATATGGATTATTTGGCAGACAATCACGAACAGGTTAGTTTTGTTTTTGATTCTATGACGGATAACCAGTCAGAGATGGTGTTTTTGAAACGTTTGCTGGAACCAATAGAACTTCAGAATGGAGAAAAGGAAACTTCCATTCTTTATTTTGGAATCGCCCAGGATATGGAACAGCTGAATCCTTATTTTAGCTGTGATGCATATAATGGGAACAACAGTGTGTATGTTCTGGATGATAATGGATTTAAACTGTTCAACAGCAATCAGGTAGAACTGATCAAGGGTCATAATGTATTTTCCGTTTTACAGAATATGAAGTATCTTCACAATTCTTCTTTTGAGAAAACAAAGGCAGAACTGGAAGAAAATGGTTGTAGCTATTCTAATGCAATATTGGATGGGACGGAATATTTTTATGCATTAAAAAGATTGGAAAATGCTGAATGGACACTTATCTTTCTGGTTCCGGCAGAGTATGTTGCTACGAATACATTAAAACTTGTCAATTTTGTCATGATATTTATTGTTATCTTTACGGTTATCGTAGCTGCTTGTGTTATGACGGGAATTTCCTTTGTTATGTACAGAAATCAGCAGGAAGCAATCCGTTTGGAACGGGAAAATAATGCAAAACTGGAAACAGTGAACACAGAACTGCGTCAGGCAAAACAGGTGGCAGAGGAAGCCTTTCAGGTGGCACAGGAAGCGAACAGATCAAAGAGCAATTTCCTTGCCAATATGTCTCACGATATCCGTACTCCTATGAATGCAATCATTGGTATTACGTCACTGATCAGACATGATGCCGGTGACAAAGGCAAGGTAATCGAGTATGCGAATAAAATTGACACTTCATCACAGCATTTGTTAGGGATCATTAATGATGTTCTGGACATGAGTAAGATTGAAGCAGGAAAAGCAACATTTAAATATACTGATTTTTCCATCCTGGATTTTATACAGGAACTTAATACGATATTCCGTTCACAGACAGACGGAAAAAAACAGACTTTTACGATTATAAAAGAAGATATCCAACATGAGTGGGTGAATGGGGATCAGGTTCATCTGATGCAGATTTTCAGTAACCTGTTGTCTAATGCAGTGAAGTACACGCAGGAAGGTGGAGAAATTCAGCTTTTGGTAGAAGAATGTGAATCTAATTCACCTGTCTATGCAAAGTATCGTTTTTTAGTCAGTGATAATGGGATAGGAATGTCAGCAGATTTCAAAGAGACGATTTTTGCTCCATTTACCCGTGCAGAAAATTCTGTTACAAATAAGATACAGGGCACCGGTCTTGGAATGGCTATCACCAAAAATCTGGTTGAAGCGATGGGAGGAACCATCGATGTGGAGAGTGAACCAAATCAGGGAAGCTGCTTTGAGGTTCTTATGGATCTTAAAATTGCAGAAGAACGAAATGTTTCTTCAACATTGCAGGCAGAAAAGGACGAGCAGGATGATAATATCTTGAAAGGAATGCGATTCCTGTGTGCAGAGGATAATGAACTGAATGCAGAAATTCTGATGGAGCTGTTAAAGATTGAGGGCGCAGAGTGTAGCATCTGTGAAAATGGTGAAGAAATTTTGAAGTCATTTGAACAGTCTGTTCCGGGTGAATACGATATGATTCTGATGGACGTGCAGATGCCTGTTATGAATGGATATGAGGCAACAAAAGCAATCCGCAGAAGCTCACATGAACTGGCAAAGACAATTCCAATCATTGCTATGACCGCCAATGCATTTTCAGAGGATATTCAGCATTCATTGGCGGCCGGTATGAATGCACATGTTTCAAAACCGGTTGATATGAAGACGTTGGAAAAGACGATAAGAAACATAAAATCCGGTGGGGGGGGGTACAGAAACTCAGGTCATTGATCAGCAACCACTAAATAAATGAAGATGATTAACCGGAATGGTGAATGGACAATCCGTGTCAGGTAACAACCAGGTAAGTTTTGGAGAAAAGAACAATGTACAGAAGTAAGAAAAAGTTGGCTGTATTATGTGCAGCGATGTTTGTAGTTTTTGGAATGTGGATGATATTGTCGGTACATTGCTGGGCTGCTGAGACGAATAATGATGAAAAACAGCCACAGGAGCAAAAGATTATCCGTGTCGGTTCATTTGAGGATACCTTTGCTTATGTTGATGAAAATGGTGTCAGACGGGGATATGGTTACGAGCTTATGCAGGCTCTTGGCGGCTATACAGGATGGAAATTTGAGTATGTGAAATGTGACTGGTCCAACTGTTTTGATAAGCTTGAAAATGGTGAGATTGATATCATGGGAGATATTTCTTACACCGATGAACGTGCAGAAAAGATGCTTTTTTCAGAGGAACCGATGGGCGAGGAAAAATATATCCTTTATGCAGATTTGTCAAATATGGATATTACGACATCTGATTTTAAGTCTCTGGACGGAAAACGTGTAGGGGTGCTCTTAGGCACAGAACCTGAAATCATGCTGACAGAGTGGGAGAATAAGAATGGTATACATACAGAGCATGTAAATGTGTACAATAATGATGATGTCGAAAAGAAATTGGCGAATCAGGAGATAGACTGTTTTGTATCTTTGGAGGAATCCCTCTGGTCTGAACAGGGAATATCCTCCGTTACCACGATTGGTAAATCAGGTATATATTTTGCAATAAACAAGGAGCGCAGTGATATCAAGACGGAATTGGACTGGGCTATGCGTCAGTTGGATCAAGATAGTCCATTTTTTAAATCCGATCTGTATAAGAAATATTTTTCTCTTGATTATAGCCAGATTCTTACAGGCGAAGAAAAGTCATGGATGGAAGAACATGGTGGTATCAAGATAGGATTTTTGAGCAATGATCCGGCAATCTTTTCCCTGGATGAAGAGACTGGAAAACTTTCCGGCGCGCTGCCAGAATATATTTCCTATGCTAAAGACTGCCTGAAAAATCAGACACTGGAATTTGATATGCAGTCATATGATAGTTATGATGAAATGCTTCAGGCGTTACAGGAGCATGAAATCGACATGATTTTTTATGCCAGCAGAAATCCTGATTTCGCAGAAGAAAATGGCTATGCACTTACCAATACAGCCTGGACTTATAGTCTGATGGCGGTAACTGATGAAAAATCTTTTAATGAGAATGAGGCATATACTATAGCTGTGCCAAAGGGAAAAGAGGCCTTAAAGCAGCATATTCTTTTCAATTATCCTCAATGGAAGATTGTAGATTGTGATTCGCTTGCTGATGCGACAGATATGGTCATGAATGAAACAGCAGATTGTTTTCTCATGGGAACCAGTCAGGCGTTGAAATATGATAATGATCAAGATTTCAAAAGTATTCCGCTTACAAAAACGATGGAGGCATGCTTTGCAGTAAGAAATGGAGAAGGAATCCTTTTGTCGACAATGAATAAAACATTAAAGACCATGCCGTCTGATATGCTTACAAGTACACTTGCTATCTATGACAGTACGGCAGATAAGGTAACATTTTATGATTTTGTAAAAGACAATATGCTTGCTTTTCTTGTTACAGCAGGATTTTTTGCACTCAGCATAATTATCATTATCCTCGTACTTTTAAGAAAGGCAAGGAAGGCAGAAAATGTTGCAAAACTTGCGGCAGATGACACACAAAAGCTCAATGATAAGCTGGAGATTGCACTGAAAAAAGCAGAGAATGCCAGTCTTGCTAAGACAAATTTTCTAAATAATATGTCTCATGATATTCGTACACCAATGAATGTTATCCTGGGATATAATCAGTTGATGCAGGAAAGTCTGACAGATCCGAAGCTTCTTGATTATCAGAAAAAAATAGAACAGTCAGGAAAGCTTTTGTTATCTATCATCAACAATGTTCTTGATATGGCACGTATTGAGAGTGGCAAGATGGAAATTGATGAGAATGTCGAAAGAATGGGCGATATACTGGAAGAGATTGCAGGTGTGTTCGCATCTGACGCAAAAGAAAAAAATATACAGATTAAGAGTGAAATGCATGTGACACATAAGCGTGTTGTGTGTGACGGAACAAAAGTCAGAGAGATTATGCTCAACCTTGTAAGCAACGCACTCAAATATACTCCAAATGGTGGAACTGTGACGATCAAAGTACAGGAACTTCCGGGAGATAAAGACGGGTATGTAAAGATAAAAACAGAAGTGGCTGACACCGGAATCGGTATGAGTAAAGAGTATATCCCAATCATGTTTGATTCATTCAGTCGTGAACGCAACACGACAATTGGAAAAATCGGTGGGACAGGACTGGGTATGTCTATTGTAAAGAGACTGGTTGATATGATGGGTGGAACGATTGAAGTAAATAGTGAACTTGGCAAGGGTAGTTGCTTCACCGTGATTCTTCAGCACAGACTTGCAGATGAGAGTTACTATGAGAAAAAATCAAGTTCAAAACAGGTTGCATCAAAAAATGTGTTAAAAGGAAAACGAATCTTACTTACAGAGGATAATGATTTAAACGCAGAGATCACAACAACTATTTTAGAGAACGAAGGGTTGCTGATTGACCGGGTTGTGGATGGTGTACAGTGTGTGGACAAGATCGAACAGATGCCGGCAGGTACTTATGATTTGATTCTTATGGATATTCAGATGCCGAATATGGATGGATACCAGGCAACAAAACTGATTCGTCAGTTTGCTGATAAAGAAAAGGCTGATATTCCAATTATTGCGATGACAGCAAATGCATTTGAAGAGGATAAGAAAAATGCGATTGCAGCTGGAATGAATGGTCATATGGCAAAGCCAATCCATGTGGATAAGCTGTTGATGACATTAGCGGAAATGATAGAGCAATAATAAAAGTGTATATAAAATTTGCGACAAACAGGTTTGGAAAGACTTCTCCAAACCTGTTTTATCATAAGGAAATTTTGTTAATCAGATATTTTTTCTCCGGCTACATATTTAGCATAGACTTCTCGCTCATCTGCTAAATAAATCATTCGTTCTAACCGCTGTTCCACATTCATTTCCTGTGGATGGGTCAAGCGCTTATCATCGAGCACTACGGCATCCATTTCGTACTCTGCTTCGAAACTTCCTACTTTACCAAAAAACTCTCCGCCACCCTTTGTAGCTATGTAAAATACTTCCGGCATAGTTAATGGGGACAGTTTTTCATCTTTCAATCTCCAGCGCAGCTTTGAAGCCTGAATGGCATACCGCATAGCTACAAATATATTTTCAGTAGATCCGGCAGCAATATCACTTCCTAATCCTACATGCATTCCTTCATCCAAATATTGTCTGACAGGTGCCACGCCGGATGATAAATTCGTATTAGATTCCGGACAGTGCGCGATAAACACACCATTCTCCTTCATCCTTTTAATTTCTCTCTCGTCTGAATGTACGCAATGAGCCATAATTGTCTTGCTGTCTCCGCCAAACAATCCAAACTGATCATATGCATCTCCATAAAATTCTGATTTCGGACACAATTCCTGTACCCATGCAATTTCTCCATAATTTTCTGAAAGATGAGACTGTACCGGAATCTCATATTTTTCCTGAATATCTTTCAGCTTACGCATGAGTTCATCTGTACAGCTTGGTATAAATCGAGGAGTCAAAATCAGTCTTGTGTGTTGATACTGTTTCTTTTGTACCTCCTCAAGCCAAGAGATGGTTTCGTTTACACTTTCTTCGGTTTCTTCTCTCAGATAATCCGGTGAATTTCGATCCATGTTCACCTTACCAACCATCGTAGCAAGTCCGGCTTTTTCAAGCATATCCATCAATAAAATAGTTGAATCTTTATGAATCGTTGCAAATATACATGCTCGTGTTGTTGCACTTTTCTTCAGATTATCTACAAACATCTGATAAGCTTTTCGGGCATAGATGGTGTCTTTATATTTTGACTCCTCTGGAAAAGTATTTGTCTCCAGCCAGTCTAAAAGCTCCATATCCATACCTAATCCACGGAAAGCATATTGCGGTGCATGTACATGTAAATCTACAAATCCAGGGACAATGATTCTGTCTCCATAATCCTCTACCAATATTCCTTCATGTTCCTCCGGAAGTGTTGGATACACGCCTTTAATTTGATTTGCTTCATATACAAGATATCCATTTTCGCAAATATTTAATTTATTCGAGGATTCAGAGTATATAATCTGACCTTTTAAGGCTTTAATCTCTTTCTTTTTATTCATTGTTTATCAAACCTCCTGTCATAAAGTACTTTTTAGGTAAACAAAAAAGAGTTACCACATAGAACTTATGTAGACAACTCTTTACGGTAGTTGGTAGAAACGCTGGACCAATCTCCAGCATATACATAATAATAGTAATCGACTGATTCAATATGGATTATAATATTCTTATGTATGATTGTCTATTGACTTTATATTAAAAAAACACAATTATTTTTTGTGTATATTGCATATTCAACTTATCAGAAAATGCCGATTGACCATAAAGACATTTGCATTTTGTGTTTTGAAGATATAAAATAAATCTCTATGGAAGGAGAATAAGATAATGTCAAAAGATGAATATTTAATTACAGATGCGCCTCTTAAAGCGCTGACTGTTTTTGCAATGCCTATGATTCTGGGCAGCTTTTTTCAACAAGTATATAATATGGCTGATTCTATTATCGTTGGTCAGTTTGTTGGCTCATCTGCACTTGCTGCAGTTGGTGCATGTGCCGCACTTACGAATGTCTTTATTTGTATAGCGTTGGGTGCCGGTGTAGGCGCCGGTGTGCTTGTGAGCCGTTATTTTGGTGCCCGGGATTATAGCAAAATGAAAACGATTGTGTCGACATCCTTGATTAGTTTTCTGATTCTAAGTATACTTCTGGGGATGTTTGGCTTTTGTTTTTCCCATCCGATGATGAGTTTATTACAGACACCTGCTGATATATTGGATGAAGCAGTACTATATCTTCGGGTTTATTTTGTAGGATTTCCATTTTTGTTTATGTACAATATCCTTTCAACGATGTTCACTTCAATTGGTGAATCAAAGATTCCGTTAGGTCTGTTAATATTTTCTTCGGTTTTAAATATTTTTATGGACCTTTGGATGGTGGCTGGACTTGGTCTCGGCGTGTTTGGTGCAGCCCTTGCAACTCTTATAGCACAGGGAATTTCTGCGGTATTTTCACTTTTGATTTTCTTTAGTCGGATGCGCCGATACAAAAGTCACTTTAGCTGGTTTGATGGGCAGGAGTTACGTTCCATGCTTCGAATTGCTGTACCTTCGGTTCTTCAGCAGTCCACAGTGTCAATTGGGATGATGATTGTACAGGCAGTTGTAAATCCATTCGGTACGCAGGCACTCGCAGGTTATTCGGCAACGATGAGAGTAGAGAATGTCTTTTCATTGATATTTGTATCTATTGGAAATGCAGTTTCGCCGTATGTTTCCCAAAATCTTGGTGCAAAGAAAATCGAACGTATCAAAAAAGGATATCACGCTGCACTGGTGTTAGATTTATGTTTTGCAGTTCTTGCTTTTATAGTTATTGAGACATTGCATACGGAAATTTCTTCGTTATTCTTAGGAAAAGACGGAACTGCTTTAGCCTATCAGGTATCAGGGGATTATATGAGATGGATCGGCTACTTTTTCATTTTCATGGGTATCAAGATGGCAACAGATGGAGTCCTTCGTGGACTTGGAATCATGCGGCCATTTCTTATTGCAAATATGGTAAATCTTGCAATAAGATTGTCAGTTGCTTTAATCTGTGCCCCTCGTTTTGGTATTGCATTTGTCTGGCTTGCTGTACCGGCTGGATGGCTCGCAAACTTTCTGATTTCCTATGCGGCACTCAGGAAATGTTGGTTAAAAGTATATAGATAATTGGAGGTATTTATGGAGCAAGTACATTTAAAGAGGGCAGGTACAGTTGCAACAGTTATTTTTGGAAATGTTTTCTATGCCTTTGTAATCAGACTTTTTCTCTTGCCGGGGAATCTGATGACGGGAGGAACAACCGGTATCGGTCTGGTAGTGAAGCATTTTACAGGAGCATCAATTTCTGGGTTTGTCTTAGTATTTAATATTGTGATGCTGATAGTTGGATGGACGCTTCTTGGTAAGAAATTTGCATTGACGACAGTTATCAGTTCTTTTACTTATCCAATCGCATTGGAAGCGGCCAATCATATTTTCGGTGATCTGGTGATTACGACTGATCCAATGCTGAATACCATATTTGCCGGACTTGGAATCGGGATTGGTCTTGGGATTGTGATTCGAACGGGAGCTTCTACAGGAGGGATGGATATTCCGCCGTTGGTGTTGAATAAGTATTTTCGAATCCCGGTGTCGGTTAGTTTGAATGTATTTGATATATTAATCCTGGTTCTGCAGATTGTATATAATCCTCCAGAGCGTATTTTATACGGTGTGTTGTTGGTTATGATTTATACGACAGTGTTGGACAAAGTATTGATGATGGGAAATACCAAGACGGAAGTGAAGGTTATTAGTAGTCAGGTGGAAGAAATACGTCAGGCGATTCTTGCACAGGTAGACAGAGGTGTGACGATGTTGTACGGAGAAGGCGGATATCGGCAGGAACAAACGCAGATTGTGTTGAGTATTGTGTCTAATCGTGAGCTTCCGCAGGTTGAGAAATTAATCAGACATATTGATCCAGAGGCTTTTATGATTGTCAGCAGAGTTACAGAGGTACGTGGAAGAGGGTTCTCATTGAGTAAACATTACGGAGAAGAGGACGCGTGATGAATATAGAATCATTTTGGATGGCAATTAAATAAAAGTCGAGCCTGACGGAAGTCCATTTTCCATCAGGCTCGACTTTATTTTCTATCAGATATTTATATGGCTGTGGAGCGTGTTTTTCTTTCCAACAACTCATGCATATATGTCATTAATATAAGCAGAATCAATAAATATAAAGGTAATAATCGAATCGATATATGATTAGCGATCAAACCAAATAATGGTGGCATGAGACATGTTCCAATATAGGCACTTGCCATCTGTACTCCAATAATTGCCTGTGAGCGGTCTGCTCCAAAATGCTCCGGTGTAGAATGAATAATACATGGATATACCGGTGCACAGCCCAATCCGATCAATGAAAATCCAATCAGCGAAACCGCTTGTCCGAAAGGAAGAACCATTATAATAATACCAATCAAAATAATAGCCTGTCCCATACGAATCATTTGTCTGTCTTTCAATTTCATTGCAATAAATCCATTGATTCCACGACCGATAGTAATACCGATGCAAAACATACCAGCAAAGGAAGTGGCTGTTTTAGCATCTACACCTTTTGCAAGATTCAAATAGCTGCTTGCCCAAAGCATAGTTGTCTGTTCAATTGCACAATAGCAAAAGAAGCAGAGCATGATTGCCTTGGCACCAGGAATTGCAAGAATTTCTTTCAGTGAAAGAGTTTTTCTGATAGAGCCATTTTCAGATATAGTATTTTGTTTTTTCCATTTTGGAAGACTAAATATCAAAGCAGCTGTCAGTATGATCTGCAATACTGAAATAATTCGATAGCCCGTATTCCATGTGGCTCCGCCAGTAAGTGCAGCTCCCATAATGTATGGACCGAGTGTTGCACCAATTCCCCACATGCAATGCAGCCAGCTCATATGTTTGCTGGCATAATGCAGTGCAACGTAATTATTTAAAGAAGCGTCTACACTGCCGGCACCAAGTCCATAAGGAATTGCCCATAGGCACAATAAAATAAAACTGTGGCTGACAGAAAATCCCCACAGAGCAAATGCTGTGATTCCGACACTTACAGCCGTAACTTTCCCAGTTCCGAATTTTTTTGTGAGGCGGTCACTTTGTAAGCTGGAAATGATGGTTCCCAATGCGATAATCATGGAAATGATTCCGGCGTAGGACACCGGTACCTGAAATTCCGGATACATATTAGGCCATGCTGCACCAAGCAGGGCATCCGGAAGTCCAAGACTAATAAACGAAAGATAAATAATTCCTAATAAAAAGCTCATGTTTCATTCTCCTAATTTTTTATACGCTATATTTTTAAATTGTTTTCATGTATAATAAAATCATAAATTTTATTGATTTCCAAGATATTATAATATCTTTTGTATTAAAATAAAAGAATTTTGTGTAGCGGATATTAGGAGGTGGCAGCACAGATGGGAAGTTATCTGAATCCGGGGAACAATGGTTTCTCGAATATGAGAAATGATGTTTATGTTGATAAAACGGAAATGATAAGATTGATTAATCAAACAATCAATACGCCGCGGAATCTGACATGTATTAGCAGACCAAGACGTTTTGGAAAATCTTTTGCAGCTAAAATGTTATGCGCATATTATGATAAGACTTGCGATTCCAAAAAATTGTTTGATGATCTTAGAATTGCAAAAGAAGACGGATACTTAAAATATCTGAATCAGTATGATGTGATTTACTTAGATATGGCAAGTGTTCTTGGCGTGACATCACCAGAAGATGCGGTCTCCTATGTAAAGAGAAATATAACGGAAGAAGTACTGGAAAATTATCCGGAAGTAAAAGAAGCAGAGGCATTGTTTGATACCCTGGTAAATATGGTGACTTATACAGGGAATAAAATCATCATGATTATTGATGAGTGGGATGCACCAATTCGTGAAAATGGAAGAAATGCAGAAATACAACGAGAGTACTTGTTATTTTTACGATCTCTATTTAAAAATAGTGGAACGACAGATAAGATTTTTGCGGCAGTATACATGACAGGAATTTTGCCAATCAAGAAAGACGGATCCCAGTCTGCAATTTCTGATTTTGAAGAATTTACGATGGTAAAACCAAGAAAGTTTGCACCATATGTAGGATTTACAGAGCAGGAAGTAAAGGATTTATGCAGTGAGTATCGAATAGATTTTTCAAAAATGAAGTTGTGGTATGACGGGTATTCATTTCCGAATGCGGAATCTGTTTACAATCCTAATTCGGTAATGAAGGCACTTAGAAATGATGATTTTGATTCTTATTGGACACAGACATCGGCAGCAGAGAGTTTAATGGAGTACATTAGTCTTGATTATGATGGACTTTCTAAAACAATTGCGGAATTAATCGGTGGAATTGAAGTAGAAGTTGATACAAGTGGATTTTCGAATGATCTTGTAACATTTAGAAGTAAAGATGATGTGTTGACGTTATTGATTCATTTAGGATATCTGGCTTATGACAAAGAATCAGAAAAAGTGCATATTCCAAATGAGGAAATTAAGCGGGAATTTTCAAGAACAATTCGTGGAGTCAGACGGAATGAGACAATTCAGCGCGTGCGCGAAAGTGATCAGATTATTTCAGACACGATACATCTGAATGCGGATGCAGTAGCAGCTCAGATTGAGAAGATTCATACAGAAGAAACGACAGCACTTTTCTATAATAATGAGCAGGCTTTGAGGAGTGTGATTAAGCTTGCATACTTTAGTTATCGCGATTATTACGTGAAATTTGAAGAACTTCCGTCAGGTAACGGATATGCAGATATTGTATATTTTCCAAAGAGAAAAACGAAATTTCCGGCATTGGTGGTTGAGATGAAGTGGGACAAATCGGCGGAAGGAGCGATTGCACAGATTAAGAAACGGAACTATCCAAATGCGATTAAAGATTTTGGCGGTGAGATTCTTCTGGTAGGAATTAATTATGATAAAGACGCTCCGGCAGGAGAGCGAAAGCATACGTGTGTGATTGAAAAATACATTTTGCCGAAGGAAAGTTGAAGGAAAGGTAATTAAAAATGGCAACAATTAAAGAAATCGCAGAATTGGCAGGAGTCAGTACTACAACTGTATCGAATGTGATTCATGGTAAAACGAAAAAGGTATCTCCTTCTACAATCAAGAAAGTGGAGCAGCTGATAAAAGAATTAGGATATGTTCAGAAGATGGGCTTACGTGTTCTGAATAAGGAAAACTCACAGCTTATAGCAGTCGTGATCAATTATCATAAAGACTTTAAGGATTCTATATTAGGAGACCCATTTTATGGGAAAATAATAGGTTTTATTGAAGAGTATTTGCAAAGCTATGGCTATTATATGATGCTATATTCCACAAAAGATATCGAGAAAATATTTCAGATGGTCATGGGATGGAATGTTGATGGAGTAATTGCAATATCTTTTAGCAAACGTAACTGTGAAAAAATATATCAATTGGTAAAGAAAACCATTGTTTCAATTGATGCATATGGAGATATGGAAGCAGGCGAAGAAAGTCATGTGGTCAATATTGGACTGGATGATGAAAGCGGCGGATATCAAATGATAAAATATCTTCTGGACTGCGGATATGAGCACATTAAAGTATGTGCCGGAAGAGATAGCGGAGTGGATCATCTTCGTTATGTTGGGGCACAAAAAGCAATGGAAGATTATTCAAATGATAATCAAAAAATGCAGTTTGTTGCACTTGGAATGAATAAAGAGAAACGAAGAGAAAATTACGAGTGGTTATTGCAAAGAAGACAGCCCAAAACAGCATTATTTTTCGTATCGGACATGTATGCGTTGGAGGCAATCAATTATTTTGTAGACAAGAATATTCAGATACCGCAGGAAATTGGAATTGCAGGATTTGATGATATCATATATTCTGAATTTTCAAATCCACGATTAACAACTATAAGACAGGATGTGGAAGAGAAAGCTAAAAGAGCGGTAGAAATCTTATTACAGCAGATTAATGGACAGGTGGCTGAAGAAATGGAGATGAAACTTCCTGTCAGATTAATGAAACGAAAATCGGTAAGAGAGCAGGATAAAGAATAGAAGAAAGACAGGTTGTTAGAGAGGTAGTTCCAATCTAATAGCCTGTTTTTTATTATATTTGCTGGAAAGTATAAAAAATGCACAAAAAATGGGGTGGAAAAATTGTTTAAAAGTATGGTTATCTACATAACCTATTTACGAATCCAGGGATGGATGCTATAGTGTGCTTAAGAAAAAGGTTAGGTACATAACCTGTTAAGGGAAAAGGAAGGAGCAGAGGAAGATGAAACAAATCTTAATCGCAACACATGGGAAGATGGCGTCAGGCATTCGATATACAGCCGAATTGATTGTTGGTCAGATGGCAGAAATCGAGACAATTGATGCATATGTTACACCAGAAGATAATGTGGAGGAAAAATTTAAAGAATATTTCCAGAAGCATGAACATGACAGAGTGATTGTATTTACTGATTTAATGGGTGGCAGTGTAAACCAGAAATTAATGGAATATAGCAAGAAGGAAAATGTCACATTGATTACAGGGACAAATCTTCCGATGCTTATGCAGGTTATGTTGGCAGACGATGATGTGACAGATGAAGAAATTCAGGAATATATTGATGATGCAAGAAATGAGTTGCAGATGGTTTGTCTGGAAGAGAAAAAAATAAATACAGATGTAGTAAAAGAAGAAAAGAATGTAGAAAAAGAGCCGAAGGAAGTTCAGACATTTGAAAATTCTACAGCGAAAATAGCAGCATTAAGAGTAGATGACCGTTTGATTCATGGACAGGTTGCAATGACATGGACAAAGCAGTTGAGAGTGCAGGGAATTGTTGTGGCAAATGATGATGCTGCAAATGACAATACGCAGAAGATGGCATTAAAAATGGCAGTACCTGCAGGTATTAAGGTATTGATTAAACCGGTTGATGAAGCAATTCGTGTATTGAATGATCCAAGAGCAGCAAAAATGCGAATCCTTGTTTTGACACGAACGGTAAAAGATGCATTGAAAGTAAGAAAACAAGTTGGAGAAATTGAATTTCTGAATCTTGGAAATACAGGAAGATTTGATGGTATTGATGTTTCTGAAAAACAGCTGCTTTCACCAACAATCATGTTGACTGATGAAGAAGTACAGGCACTTCGAGAACTGGTAGAAGTTGACCCAAAGACTTGTATGCAGCAGGTACCAAATGATGAGCAGAAATTAGTAAAAGATGTAATTGGAAAATTAAAATAATGGATGAAGAGAAAGGAGAAGAAATATGTTAAACGCATTACTTGTAGCACTGGCAGTATTTATCTGTGTTGGTGGTGCTGAATTACTTGGTTTTACGATGTTGAACAGACCAATCGTTATTGGTCCGCTGGTAGGATTGTTTTTAGGAGACCTCCATACAGGAGTTATTATAGGAGCTTCCCTTGAAGCAGTATTCATGGGAGTCGTTAATATTGGAGGCGCTTCAGCAGCCGAGCCCGGAATCGCAACAGCTGTAGGAACGGCATTTGCAATCATGCTTGGAAAGGGAAGCGAAGTTGCACTGACTCTGGCACTTCCAATTGGAATTCTGGGACTTCAGATTAAAACAGTCTTATACATTTTCATTGTAGGTATGTTTGCAAAAAAATTCGATCAGCTGGCAGCAGAGGGTAAGGAGAAACAAATTGTTGCACTGCATTATGGATTATGGGCTGTGAACTGGATCATATATTCGTTAGTTGCATTCCTTGGAATTTTATTTGGCTCAGATGCAGTAAGTGCACTGCTTGATGCGATTCCGGATGTAGTTATGAACGGACTGACTGTCTGCGGTGGATTACTCCCGGCAGTTGGTATGGCGATGCTGATGAAAATGCTGTGGGACAAGAAAATCTGTATGTTTTATTTCCTCGGATTTGTACTTGCAGCGTACTTAAATCTTCCATTAATCGCATTGGCAGTTTTAGGTGTTATCATTGCTGTTTCCATTGCTATGAATGATTATAAATTCAATCAGCTTGCATCACAGAGAGTTGCTGTACAGACAAATGAAGGATATGAATTGGATGAAGAAGAGGAGGAATTTTTCTCATGAGTAATATAACAAAATCAATTCCGGCAGATGAAAGAAAAATGTTAAAAAAGGCATTCTGGCGTTCATTCACATTGTACGCAGCAGTAAGCCCGGCGAAACAGGGAGCTTCCGGATTCTGTTATTCCCTGATGCCATTTATCAATAAATTTTATAAAAATGATGAAGAAGGAAAAAAGGCGGCTTTAACAAGAAGTATGTCTTATTTCAATACAACAATCACATGTTCTACATTTATCATGGGACTTGTGGCATCAATGGAAAAGAAAAATAGTGAGCAAAAAGATTTTGATGCGAACTCTATCAATGCTGTGAAATCAAGTCTGATGGGACCGCTGGCAGGTATCGGTGATTCTATTTTCTGGGGAGTACTTCGAGTAATTGCAGCAGGTATTGCAGTTGGTCTTGGAGCATCAGGAAATGTTTTAGCACCATTAGTATTTCTGGTATTGTTTAATGTTCCATCTATTTTGATAAAATATTACGGCACATTTTTGGGATATAAACTTGGATCAGAATATATACAGAAAATGTATGCAAGTGGTCTTATGAATATTTTGACAAAGGCCGCAAGTATTGTTGGTCTGATTATGGTTGGTGGAATGACAGCGAGCATGGTAACATTCAAATCCACATTTGAATTAAGCATGAAAGGTGAGTCAATTCTGAATCTTCAGAACATGCTGGATCAGATTTTTGTTGGAATTGTTCCGCTTGGACTGACATTATTATGCTATTATCTGCTGAAGAAGAAAAACATCAGTATCACAGTACTGATTATTGGAGTAATTATTTTAAGTATTTTGTTGTCTATACTGGGGATTGCATAAGAACGAGACATCATTAGGACAGGAGGAAACAAAAAATGAAGAATTGGTGGAAAGACTCTGTTGTTTATCAAATATATCCGAGAAGTTTCAAAGATTCCAATGGAGACGGATTTGGAGATCTGCAGGGAGTTATAGAGAAACTGGATTATTTAAAAGAGCTTGGTATTGATGTAATCTGGCTAAGTCCGGTATTTGATTCACCACAGGATGATAATGGATATGATATCCGTGATTACAGAAGCATTTATGCCGGATTTGGCTCTAATGAAGATATGGAAGAGCTGATAAATAAAGCACATGACAGAGATATCAAGATTGTATTAGATCTGGTCGTTAATCATACTTCAGATGAGCATGCATGGTTTGTGGAAAGCCGTAAGTCCAAGGATAATGAATATAGTGATTACTACATCTGGAAGGATCCAAAGGAAGATGGAAGTGAGCCAAATAACTGGGGATCTAGTTTTTGCGGAAGCGCATGGGAATACTGTGAGGAAAGAGGACAATATTACCTGCATTTCTATAGTAAAAAACAACCGGATCTGAATTGGGAAAATCCACAGGTCCGTCAGGAAGTTTATGACTTAATGAAATTCTGGATGGAAAAAGGTGCGGATGGATGGCGTATGGATGTAATTGCTTCGATTTCTAAAGACCAGAATTATCCGGATTATCCTGAAGAAGACGGAAGAAAGTATTATACTGGAAAATATCACAGCAACGGTCCGAGACTGCATGAATTTATTCATGAGATGAATCAGGAAATTTTATCAAAATATGATTGCATGACAGTTGGAGAAGCACCAGGGTCAACACCGGAAGTGGCAAGATTGTTTACAGATCCTGCGAGAGAAGAATTAAATATGATCTTTACTTTTGAACATATGAATATTGACAGAATTCCAGGGTCTGTGAATCGTAAATGGGCATTAAAACCATTTGATCTTCGAGATTTGAAAAGAGTGATGTCTGAGTGGCAGACAAAATTATATGGAAGAGGATGGAATGCACTGTATTTTGAAAATCATGATCAGCCACGTGTGATTTCCAGATGGGGAAATGACACCGTATATCGTGAAAAGTGTGCAAAAGCATATGCGACTATTCTGCATGGAATGCAAGGTACACCTTACATTTATCAGGGAGAAGAGATTGGAATGACAAACGTTCATTTTGACCTGGATGAATATGAGGATATTGAAGTACGAAATGCTTATAAAGAATTAGTACTGAATGGGAAGTCAATATCAGAAGATGATTTCAAAAAAGCAGTATGGAATAAGAGCAGAGATAATGCAAGGACACCAATGCAGTGGGATGATAGTGATAATGCCGGATTTACTACAGGAAAACCATGGTTCAGAGTTTCTGACAGATATAAAGAAATTAATGTGAAGCAGGCACTGGCCGATAAGGATTCCATTTTTTACTATTATAAAAAGCTAATTGAACTGCGTCATAAAGAAAGTCTCCTGACAGAAGGAAACTATCAGCTTCTCTTGCCGGAAGATGAAAAAATATTTGCATATTTGAGAAATACAGAAAACGAAACATGGCTTATAGCTGCGAATATGTCAGAAGATACCGTATTGACGGATGAATTAAAAACTTTTGTTAACGAAAAACAGGATATTATAATTGGAAATTATGATCGTGTAAATCTGGATGAAGCATTAAGACCATATGAAGCGTTTATGATGCGTATAAAATAAGACAGAGAGGTAACAAATGGAAAAATATTTGATTGCCTTGGATATGGATGGAACCTTGTTGAACAGTCAGGGAAAGATTACAAAAAGAACGGTTGAAGTTCTAAAAGAGTTGATTCAGAAAGGGCACTATATTGTTCCGGCGAGTGGACGTGCATTGACACTTCTCCCAAAAGAAATTCTGGAATTAGAAGGAATACAGTTTGCAGTTTTAGAAAATGGAGCTGTTGTATGGGATTGGAAAAATCAGTGTGCAATAAAACAAGAGTTACTTCCGAAAGGCATTGTAAAAGCGATACTTGAGGATATAGAAGAACAGGCTTTTATGGGGTATTATTCAGAAGTAATTGTAAATGGTAAAGTTTATGCAGATGTAAAAATAAAGAAAGAGTTGGAACAGTCAAAGATAGCCGGGAATTTTGCAGAATATATGAGACAGAATCATATTTTCATTGAAAAGCTGTCTTCGAGGACGGAATTGTTAGATGATGCTGAAAAGCTGAATATTTATTTTGAAGATGCTAAACTTAGTGAAAAAATACGAAGAAAATGGAAAACAGAACCACAGCTTAATGTTACAACCTCAGTAAGCGGTAACGCAGAATTCACTGCTGCAGGAATTAACAAAGGACAAGGTATAACAATATTGCAGCAACATCTGGGCATTTCAAAACAGAAATGCATTGCTATTGGAGATAATGAAAATGATCTGGAAATGTTTGCACAGGTTCACATGGCTGTTGCGATGGGAAATGCAAAAGAGTATGTAAAGCGTGCAGCAAATGAAGTGACATTAAGTTGCGATGAAGATGGTGTTGCTGTTTTTTTAGAACAACACAATTACAATTAATAAAGCCGGTGTGGGATTTGCGATATGCTCCCGCACCGGCTTTTCCTATTCTGAAAATTTATCCTCGTAATGAATGTGCATATCCTTCCAGTCCATAAACAGAACATAAAATACTCGTCCGTATTGCTGGCTCTCCACGATTCTTCCATGGTCAAGTACAGAAAGATAAGAACCATCAGCTTTTCGAAGATGGAAATGAATATAGTCATTTTCATTGCCACTGTCAATCTGTTTCCAGATGCTGGCTTCTATCTGTTCTTGCTCATCTTTACGGATCAGATTGCGAAACCGCTTCTTTGTGAGTTGAAAGAATTCATCAATATTTTTATAACCGGTCATATGTAGAAATTCATGGTTTGCATAAAATAGTTCATCATCTTTTTTGTCCGCTTTGTATATGATAAATGCACCCGGAAGATGTTCAGCAATGTCTTTAAACGCAAAGCCGAGCTGTTTGCGGACTCCTGATTGAAGTCCTTTTCTGTAAGCCATACATCCATTTTTTCCATGCAGTTTTATCTCATAAAGAGCGGCATCTGCACAGCGCATGAGTTGCGCATAGTTGGGTGCAAATGTTGGATATTCCGCATATCCAAGAGAAATATAAAATGGATATTCTTTTTCTTTGTATGTAAATGTTTTTGGAATTTTGGTGAATTCCTGAAACAGTTCTTCTGCTTCTTTAAAGGTATAATTTGGCAAAAGGATGCAGAATTCATCACCACCATTTCTTCCAAGTAATACATCATGTGGGAAAAAAGCTTTCATGCTATCTGCCAGGCTTTTTAATGCTCTATCCCCATAAACATGTCCATAGATATCATTGATAAACTTAAAATCATCGATATCAAGGAGTGCGGCTATAAAATGTTCTTTCGGATTTTTGTCCACCATCTCTTCTGCCAATTCATCAAATCCATAACGATTGTGAATATTGGTAAGAGAATCCGTGTGTGCCAGTATTTGGAATTTATTTTTATTCTCCTTCGATACTAACCACATCCGCGTAAGCCCGCATAAAAGTAAGAGGATAAGAGTAAAAAATCCAACAGTTATTGCTATTAATGTAGTATTGCTCCATCCCTTTTCAGGAGTTACTTCAAATATCCAATTCTCTTCTCCTATTGTAAAACTATAAGAAACAGGATGAATCATTTCACCATCCGACTGATCAACAATTGTATAAGTATCGCTCCAAGGGGTGTCTGTTTTTGAAAGTCGGTATTCATATCCAAAATTCGAAATCGCATCGATTGAGTCTGAAAAAATATCAGGAACACGGAGGATAACAATGGTAAATCCCCAGAAATATTCTTGTCCATTTTCATCTTTCAGATAGACGGGATTGCGGACAGCAATTCCCACGCCTCCCTGTTTCAGTTCAAAGGGACCTTGCGTAATGATTGTATGATGGTCTCTTGCGTAACAGGAAATTTCTTTGCGGTCTTTATCATGGAGCAGATCGATTTTACCTGCTTCATTTCCCTTGGCAGGATAAATATCTGTTACAATACCATCTGGAGCAAGCTGTATGCTTGCAATAGAGTCAGATATGATATTCTCTGCAATTGTGTCAAAGTGGTTGATTTCTCCGTCTTCACTGATCAAAATCTGTTTCAGTGTATTGGTAATATCAATTCCGGTTATAATTTCATTTTTTATACGTTCACCATAGGTTGCGGCATTTAATTGTGCTGTTGTGTGTCTCTCTGCTTTTTCGTGGGTGTCTATTTTGTAGACAATTAAACCAACCAGGCATATACCCAGTAAAAAAATGATAAGAGGCACAAGCGTTTTTTTCTTCACTTAGTTCACCTCGTATTATAAATAGGTTTTTTATAATGCCTTAGTATAGCATAGAATTGTAAAAACAAAATGTATTTTAGAGAAAACATAAAAGAATTTTATGTTAAAAAGATGCATCAGATAATTTGGCAGGTGACACTTTACAAATTTAACGTAACAATGTACAATAATAGCGAATTTGAAACATGTCATTTTTAGCAGGTGGTATCATGAAAATAACTTATATTAATCACAGTGGCTTTTTGGTTGAGACTAAAGATTGCTACTATATCTTTGACTATTACAAGGGTGAATTGCCGCTTCTCGATAAGAAGAAAGAAGTGCTCGTATTTTGCAGTCACTTTCACGAGGATCATTTTAATCCGAAAATCTTTGAAATCCTTGATGATATGGGGATGACTTATCAGGCCGTTTTATCGAAAGATATACGCAAGAAGAATAGGCGGTCGGATCTGAAAATTACATATGCTTATCACGACAAAGCATATACTTTGGATAATGATACCGAAGTTGATACCTTACTTTCTAATGATAGCGGTGTTGCATTTATTGTCAAAACAAGGGAAGGAACGATTTACCATGCCGGCGACTTAAATGACTGGTATTGGGAGGGTGAGCCGGAGACGGATAACCAGAGGCTTACATCGGCATATCGTGCAGAGATTAGAAAAATTAAGGGGATGCATTTTGATGTTGCGTTTGTTCCGCTTGATCCAAGACAAGAAGATCACTATGCCGATGGGATTCTATATTTTCTTGAAAATGTAGATTGCAATGCCATTTTTCCAATGCATTATTGGGGTGATGCCAGTGTAATCAAGCGGTTTATTACTGAACACCCACAATATAAGTCACGTATTAAAAACACAGAATGTACAAAAGGAGAAGCATTATGAACTTTAAAATGATTCATGAAAACTATAATGTATCAGATTTAGATAAATCTATTAAATTCTATAACGAAGCTCTCGACTTACATGAAGTAAGACGAAAGACGACAGATGATTTTATTATTGTATATTTGAGTAACGATGTCAGCGATTTTGAGCTGGAACTTACCTGGCTGAAAGATCATCCACAGCCATATGATCTGGGCGAATGCGAATTCCATCTGGCATTTCGAGCAGATGATTATGAGGCTGCTTATAAAAAGCACAAAGAGATGGGATGCATTTGCTTCGAAAATGAAGCGATGGGAATTTATTTCATCGAAGATCCAGATGGATACTGGCTTGAGATTCTGCCGTAAATCCGCTTACAGCAAGTAGAAAAGGGACACAACAATAGGTATTGCTTTCAACATGAAAGGATGATTTAGCATGATTAAGACAACAGTAAAGGTTTCTGGTATGGCTTGCACTATGTGTGAAGCTCATATTAACGAAGCAATTCGTGGCGCATTTTCGGTGAAAAAAGTAAAATCAAACCATTCTAAAGGGGAAACAATCATTTTATCCGAAGAGCCTTTAGATGAAGCTGCAATTCGGAGAACGATTGAAGCTACGGGCTATACTACAGGGGAAATTACAAGCCAGCCTGTCGAGAAGGCAGGGGGAATTTTTGATTTTATAAGAAAAAAATTGTAGATTGTTTGTTATGGACAGGACGAAAACCTTGATTTACAAGGAGTTCGGGCCTGTCTTTTTTGTATCGAAGTGATAAAAAGCCTATAAAGGTAAGAGAAAATCTGGATAGACCATTTTGCGGGGGTGCGCAATATGGTATAGGAGGTGATACAAAAATGTTATTCTCTAGTAAATAGTGTGTTGAATTCATTATCGGAAATTAAAGAGTAGGTAACATTGACAAGCGAACATGTGTTCTGTACAATGTAAGTGAAATATATAGAAGTATAAGAAATATTGAAGCCAAAAACGAGGAGGGAGATTTCTATGGGAAATGATATCGAAAGATACAGCGAGGAAATTTTCGAAAATATAAAACATGTAGAAGAAGCAGAACGATTAGAAACCACAGATTAATCAATTGCTGTGTTGTGATCAGTTTCAGGTCAGCGTTGCATTTATCATGATGGGTGGGTGACCCAGCTTCTGCAGACGTTAAAAGAGCTTGAGGAAAAGGGAAATAAGGGGGCAGATTCTTACAACTAATTATCTGAATTTCAGCGAGCCGAGAGCACTTGAAAAATTAAATGGATTGAAAAATATTACGGTGAAAATGTATGACGTGGAAGTTGCCGGCTCTTATGAGTATGATAAAGATTATGTTTTTGCAACAGTTGAAACTTTGAATCGAGATACGCATTTATTCCGGTATCAGCCAGAAGCTTTCGATTGTATTATTTTGGATGATTATGAAATAATAGGTCTAAGTCAAGAAGCTGCTTAAAGTGATGGTCTTTCAGGCTTAGTCCTATTTTTTTGACCAATTTTCAGGGGGGTTAAGGATAAGGACAGCGTCGAACTTAAACTTAATACGATAAATAGAGCATTTGTGTTATTTACCCTAAAAGAAAAATCGCTTACCCTAAAATAATAACTTTGCAAACACAAATATTTTGATTGAAATATGTTTGCGTTAGAATTATAATGGACAGTGGAAAAGTGGTACAGTATGAATTTGAGCAATGGAGGCTAGATATGCATATTTCATACAAGAAATTATGGAAATTGTTGATTGATAGGGATATGAAAAAGAAAGACTTATGCGAGCTTGCAGGAATTAGTTCAGCATCTATGGCAAAGTTAGGGAAGAATGAAAATATAAATACTTCAATTCTGGTAAGGATATGTGAAGCACTTGATTGTGATACAAGTGACATAATGGGAATTGAAAAAGAAGGAGATCAGTAAGATGGCTGATATTAAAAAATATAATTTTATAGATTTATTTGCCGGATGCGGTGGATTAAGTGAGGGATTTTATAAACAGGGTTATAATGCTCTGGCTCATGTTGAGATAAATCCAACAGCATGTAAAACCCTCAGAACGAGAATGAAATATTATGGTTACACAGATGCTGACGAGGCTGTGCTGGAACTTGATATTACTAGAGAGGATATTATTGAATGTATTGAGAAGGTAGTTCAGGGGCAGGAAGTGGATGTGATTATAGGAGGACCTCCTTGTCAGGCGTATTCCAGTCTTGGAAGAGCTAAAGATAATAATGCAATGCAGGATGATCCAAGAAATTATTTGTTTGAAAGCTATGTTAAGGTTCTTAACCATTACAAGCCTAAATTTTTTGTTTTTGAGAATGTGACTGGAATGTTGACAGCTAAAATAAATGGTGAGCATATCGTTAACAAGATAGTGGCTGCCTTGGGAGAAAACTATAAAGTGAAGTTTGATCCCAAAATGAACGTGTTGAACTCTGCAAATTATGGAGTACCACAGATTAGAAAAAGGGTAATTATAATTGGAGTTCGTAATGATATTGATATCGAACCTGAAGAAATGTATGCAACAATTAATAAGACACATTATGATCCTGAGATGTCTGAAAAAGAAAGAAAAGGGTTAAAAAAATATGTGACTGTCAAGGATGCGATTGAGGAATTGCCAAGATTAAGACCTGGAGAAGGACAGCCAAGAGTTCCATTTACATATTCTATGAATAATGAATTTCTTCAGAGAATCGGATCAAAGAGAATGAGAGAACTGATGGATCATGTTGCCAGAAATCATAATGATATGGATGTTGCACGGTACACAGCGATGGCGCAAAATCATTGGACGTTTCAGGAAATGCTGGAGAAAAGAGAAGATTTACGACATGAAAAAGCCAGAGTATTTGGAAACAGCTATACCGTTCAGTGGTGGGATCTGCCTTCTAAAACTATAATCGCACATCTTTATAAAGATGGAAATCAATTTATTCATCCGGATTATACACAAGGCAGAACATTTACTGTTAGAGAAGCTGCAAGAATTCAGTCGTTTCCGGACGACTTTGTGTTTGAAGGACCTAGAACAGAGCAGTTTAAGCAGATAGGAAATGCCGTGCCACCATTACTTGCAGAAGCGATTGCTAGTGGAATGAGGGACAAGCTTGAAGACTTGGAGAGAAGGGACGAGAGAAAATGATTTTTACACCAGTTACAAAACTAAAGGATAAAACTGAACGAAGTTTCTTCGTAGAGCAGGTAAATGTCTACATACGCCTTGTTGAAGTGTATTGCGAGAAACAAGGTATTGAGTTTGCCGCTGATGATAAATGTTGTAATATTGGCGAGTTTGTTAATATCGGGGTGATTACTGATGAGAGCGAATTAATTGAACTGAAAAAAATGCTGGGTGATAAGTATGGAGAATTTGTCAAAGCAGTAAATTTTGCGGTTGAGCATGAAAAAGATATGAATGGTCTTCTGGATAAGCTGTCAAATTCAAAGCGTAGAGAAATACAAAGAAAGGCATCAGAAAATCATCAGCTTACGTTGGTTGATTTTTTTTGTGGGGCTGGAGGATTAAGCCTTGGATTTCTGCAATCAGGGTTTAATGTAAAATTAGCAAATGACATAGAAGACGTGTGTATTCAGACATATAAATACAACCATCCAGAACTTCCTTCGGAAAAACTTATACAAGGTGATATAAAACAGATAGTAGATCACATAGAAGATTATATTGATGAAGATATTGATATAGTGGTTGGAGGTCCTCCATGCCAGGGATTTAGTGAGGCAAATAGACAGAGAGTAATTGATGATCCGAGGAATAAGCTTTATAAATACTTTGTTCAAGTAGTAGAAAAAATATGTCCTAAATTTGTGGTAATGGAAAATGTTAAAGGGATGCTTAAAGTAGCAGATCAGGTTGTAGAAGACTATGAGAGCTTGCGAATTGAAAGAAAAGGAAAGGTATATTCTTACAAAGTTAAATACCAGATAATCAACTCTGAAAACTTTTCCGTTGCACAGAGCAGAGAACGCTTGATATATATTGCCGTCAGAAATGATGTTATGGATGAAAAGAACGTTACTCCTGAGAAGATTTTTGAACAGATAACTCGAAATTGTAATAATCATAGAACATTTATTTTGCAGGATGCTCTTGATGAAATAAAACCATTGGATGCTCCGAGAATAAAGAATATGAACGAAGTAGATAGCGAAATCACAGGAAAGAAGATAGATGTAAACTTATATACAAATAATGATTATCTGAGCCTTATTAATATGGGGAGAAAAATACCGTTTACTTATAATCATAAGGCTAGATACGTTAGTGATGTAAATTATGAGATATACAGAAGACTTAATCCGGGTGATGATGCAACTGATGAAAAAATCGCGGATATTATGCCGTATGCTCATAGAAATCATTGTTTTAAAGACAAGTATTATAAATTACATGCTGACCGACCTTGTCGAACGATTACCGCACACTTAAGAATGGACTGTCATTCTCATATTCATCCGTCTCAGATTAGAGCTTTAACTCCTAGAGAAGCTGCAAGAGTGCAATCCTTTCCAGATGATTATTTATTCTGGGGAGCCTATTTGAAGACTTATATGCAGGTGGGAAACGCAGTGCCTCCAATGATGGCAAGGGGAATTGCTGAGGTAATTAGAATGTATTTGGAGTGATCGTGTTATGAAGAAAAAAATAGCCATTCGAAAATTAAACCGTACATTGTTAAAAAAAGAGGGAACTAAGGAAGTATATATTACAGGGAAAAATGTGTTGATGCCTTTTTTTGACTATGATGATATTGAGAAACTAGCTACTTCACGAAGGGAAGAAAAAGCCAAAAGGTTGTTTGTATATAAGAAAAAGGTTAATGAAGAAAAACGAAGCACAACACTTACTGTAACACGTGAGAATAATGAGGTCAGACTGACAGGTTTTGAAGATTTTTTCGTTATTAATGGTGTTAATGAAGTGGATCAGATTGTTATTGAATGCGTGGATACAGGAGCAGATAAGTACTACATGTTGGATTACATCAAATGCCTTAATACCCGGGTGTTTCAAAGTTTTGAAGTAAAAGACAGCTGTGAAAACTATCAGGTTTCTTTTAATAAGAAGGAAAATAAGAATCCGTCAGGTATCGTTTCTGTAAGAGAAACAATACAGTTGTCAGATATTAGTCCTGCAATAGAACAATACGATAACGCATATTGGTTATGGGATGACAGTTTTGATGAGACTAGGTGGGGTGAAATACTGGGAAAAGAAATGGAAATTGTGTATATAGCAAAAGGTAAAGTTGTTACAAAGACAATAAAAATTCTCAAGCTTAATAAGACCTTTAAGAAAATACTAAAAGCAAAAACAAGTTCTAGAAATAAACTGGAATATCAAGACAAGGAATTGTATTCAATTCTGGAATTAAAGAATGGTGAATGGCAGGTTGCTGATTTTGATGGAATTCGTAATCTTGAATTTGTAGATGAAGGAAATCGAATTAAAATTTGCAATCGAGATGCAATGTCCTTTTGCATATATGAAGGAGGCATAATAGAATGAAAAACTTTGTATTATCAATTAATGCGGCAAATGGAATTTTGACTGATGAGATTGCAAATGTTGAAATTGTCTATACTACTCAGAATACTATTGAAGTTCAGGAAGGCGATATGATTATTGGCTGTATAGGGCAACCAATAGGACAAGCAAGAATGCTTTTTCAAGCTACGCAACACTCTGATGGGAATAAAATATATTTGAAAAAATTATTAGATATATATGAGGGAGTTGATTTTGCAGCTATTCCAGAGCTTCAGAGTGCGATTGATGCATGTGAGTCAGGCGGGAAGGATATTGAGATTATAAGTGATGTGCTGTTAAATCAGACTAGGAAGCTGTTAATAAATAAACTTGCGTTGCTGGAGGACCATTCGATGGTATCTCTCAAAGAAGAGTTTAGAAGATATATTTTGTTTGAACTTGGGCTGGTTTCTACTCGCCAGGTAAGAGATTTGGAAATGATATCAGAAATGGCACTGGAAGAAGGCGCGATTTCTAAACTCGTATATACAGTGGATGATGTCGATGAATTTCTTGACATGGTAAACAAAATAAAAAATAGCGAAAAGTATAAGGAATATAAGGCTAAGCGAAAAGATAAAAATGGCGAGTCTGGATTAGCGTGCGACCAAGGTATGACAAATTATGAAAAGTTTTTAAGATTTTTACATACTGATAATCAAGACAAATATATGCCTATAAACCAAGCTACCGGTGTAGAGAGTTCTTATCCCAGAAATAGAATATTTTTCGGTGCACCAGGAACAGGAAAAAGCTTTACTGTAAACAGTGAAAAAGATAAGTTGCTGGGGGCAAATAGTAAATCAGACTTTGAAAGAGTTACTTTTCATCCTGACTATTCTTATGCAAATTTTGTTGGGACTTACAAACCAGTACCATGCAAGGACAGCGATGGTAAAGATGCCATTACATACGAGTATGTTCCAGGTCCATTTATGCGCATGTTAGTAAAGGCGCTTAAGAGTGTCAGATTAGGAGAAAAAAGACCGTTCTTATTGATAATAGAAGAAATCAATCGAGCAAATGTTGCAGCTGTTTTTGGAGATGTATTTCAGCTTCTTGATAGGGGATCTGATAATGTAAGTGAGTATTCAATTCAGACATCAGAAGATATGAGAAAATATTTTGCGAAACATGATGTATTAGGGGGAAGCCCTGATATGTATGAGACTTTGGTTCTGCCAGATAACTTATTTATATGGGCGACTATGAACAGTGCAGATCAAGGTGTTTTTCCAATGGACACAGCATTTAAGAGAAGATGGGAATTTACTTATATCGGAATTGATGATAATGATTCAGACTTACATGGGAAGATGGTTGAAGTTGGAACGCATGTGGTTCAGCGTGTTGAATGGAATAAATTGCGTAAGGCGATAAATAATTTTTTAGCGGAGCAAAAAATAAATGAAGATAAGCAGTTGGGACCATATTTTATTTCACGTGATATTGTTGTGCCATCGGGTACAGACATTGATAAGAAACGATTTGCAGATGTGTTTAAAAGCAAAGTAATCATGTATTTATTTGAGGATGTAGCCAAACAAGGAAAAAGAGCAACTTTATTTCAAGGATGTCTTCAGAATAGTAATAGATATTCAGAAATATGTAAAGAATTTGATAAACATGGCATAGGAATATTTAATAATGACATTATTCTTAAAGCAGATCCAGAAGATGTTGCAGGACCGCCGGCGGGTACTACAACAGAGTAGAGGGAGGGATCAAGAAAATGATCTCTAAATTTGTAAGAGAACAAAAAAGATATACGCAAAATGAACTATGCTCAGTTTTAGAGTGTTCAGAGACAGAAGTAATAGGATATATTCGAAAACTAAAAGAATATGGGGTGCTTAAGGCCGTAAAGGCATCAGATTTGCAGAGAGACTTATCTGAATTGCAGGAAGAGGATATTGAAATTGCTGATGTTAAAATGGATGAAAACGAATACTTGTATGTGTTTACTTTTGTTGGAGTGATAGTCGTATCTGGACGTGCGTTAAAATGTTACCCTAAATATTTGTTGAGCAAGGAAAATCCTACGGAAGAGTTACAACAAATCATAAAAGTACTGGAAAAATATAATGCTAAAGAGCAAATAGTACGCATGTTTAATGATTCAAGTGAAAGTCAATCATTTAATTTGCTGGCAGTTTTGTTGTTCCTTTTACAAGATTTTTATGAGAATGGTGCATATAGCAATACGGCTGATATTATTGAAAGCAATGGTTCAGGAGAGATTCTATGGGAAAAAACAATAAATGAAACATTTACATTGATTTCAAACAATCGGCCTTACTATACAGAGCTTCAGACAAAACGCAGAGTGTCAGATGAATTTGATTATTTCAAGAGGTTGCATGAATGCATTGTCACAAGAGCTTCAGGTGAGTTGAAAGATGCAGATTTATTAGACCTTTTTGAAATTACGGAGATAGATGCTTCGGATGAAGAATTAGATGATTTTGGGGATAATGATTATATTTTATATCGAATAGAAAATGAACTTAATACTCAGTTCAACACGCGTAAACAATTGGTTCTAAAAACCTTATATGCCTATATTAATCATAACGGGAACCTTTATGATATTGATTGCTTATCAATGTTTGGAACAAACAGTTTTAATTTGATTTGGGAGAAAGTATGTGCCGATATTATGGATAATCAATTAAATAAAACATTAGGCTCATTGGCGTTGCCGGTGCCATTAAAGTCGGAATATGATAAGCATAGCAAGCTTGTTGAGGTGATTGAAAAACCTGAATGGACAATAACTGGGAAAAATGCAAAGGATACGCTTATTCCAGACTTAATTACTATTTATGAATCTGGTAGTGGATATGATTTTATTATATTTGATGCGAAATATTATAATGCGAAATTGGATGTTAATGTTCAGCCCAAAGGACAACCAGGTATAGAATCAATTACGAAGCAATATTTGTATCAATTAGCATATCAAAAATTTATCCGAGACCATGAGTTTTCAATGGTACAAAATTGCTTTTTATTACCGACAGAAGCGGATGATGTAATTGAGAAGGGTGAAGCACGAATGTGTATATTAGAAAATCTTGGGCTTCAAAATATAAAAGTGAGATTTCTTCCGGCAACAATGGCATACGCGTATTATTTGTCTGGCAAAAAAATGGATATAAGTAAACTAAAATTATAGGAGGAATTGTTTTTGAGAGTAACGATATCTAAAATCTTAAATCGAACAGACTTGGCTCAGTCTGGTTCGCATGGTGGACTTGTTGTAACGAAAGCAGATCAGAGCGCACTGCGTGATTTTTTTGAGACACCTGGAGTGGATCAGAGTTTTTTGGATCCTACAGATAATGAAGTGTTCTCAATTCACTATCAGGACTATACATCAAATGGGACTACACCGAATGATAGAATTACGCCAATAGGTAGATATGCAACAAAACATAATCTTCAACCAGGGGACATTCTTGTGCTTGATAAGACAAAGAATCCTGGTGGAAAATCATATATGATTGAATATGCAAGGAAATTGGAATCAGTTTTTTTTGCGGGTAAATCAAAAACAACAGTAGATATTTTGAATTTTGAGCAATTGATCGGAATCCTTGCAAAAAATGTGGATGCTGGGAATATAACAAGAGTTTCAGCAACTGAATTTGAAATGCAGGTTGTATTTCTTGGAATCTTAGGTCAGCTTAGGATAGAACAAAGTGGTGATGATTATGAGTTGTATTTTAATGGTGTGTCGATAAGTGAAAATAAAAAATATTATGAATTGGATACATCTGTCAAACCATTTATTCTGAAGAAAACAGAAACTTGGCGGATAGTGATTGATATTGATGAAGATGAAATTGCTGCAAATGAAGAAGCAGATGCGAAATTAATTGCAGAAATGGTTGATATAAATATGGATAAAGAACTTGAAGAATATCATCCGATGCCGGAAGAAAAGGCTCCTGAAAAAGAAAGTAAAGGAAGAAAAGTTCCAGCTAGAAGCAAGAAGAAGTCTGAGAATGCTCTGGCGCGTGCAAGGTATTGTTGTGAAGTTGGAAATCATGAAACATTTTTGAGAAAGAAAAATAGATTGCCATATACTGAGCCACACCATTTAATACCTTTACAGTATGATTCTCAGTTTGAGTATTCCTTGGATGTTGAAGCTAATATAGTATCTTTATGCAGTAACTGTCATAATCAGCTCCATTATGGTGATTCCATAGAGAACATAATCAGGCACTTGTGGGAATTGCGTAAGGAAGAATTGGATGCAGCAGGAATATTAAAAATGAAAAATGGTGTTGAACTAACTATAGATATTTTGCTTGGATTTTATGGAGTTGTATAATTGATATGGCTGACGTATTAACTCCGGAGCAACGCCGAAAGAATATGCAACGTATCAAATCTAATGATACGAAGATTGAGATATTGCTTCGGAAAGCTTTATGGAAAAAAGGATACCGGTATAGAAAAAACTATAAAGAATTGCCTGGAAAACCAGATATTGTTCTGACTAAATATAAGATTGCGATTTTCTGTGATGGAGAGTTTTTTCATGGGAAAGACTGGGAAGTGCTGAAGCCACGCCTTGAAAAGAGCAACAACAGTGAATTTTGGATTAAGAAGATTTCAAGGAACCTTGAGCGGGATGATGAAATTAACAAGAAGCTTCTATTTATGGGATGGACAGTAATTCGTTTTTGGGGTAATGAAATAAAGAAGAATACAGATGAATGTGTTCGTGTAATTGAAGAAACAATTTTTGACACTAAGCTTGGTGAAAGTGAAGAAGAATAACTGGAAAGGTTGAGATTGGAGAAACACCGCAGGAAGCAGCAAAATGGCTTACAAAGGATCAATTAGATAGCGTAGCCTGGTTACCGGTGGATGTTATGCTGATCAATCGGATTCGTGAGCAGATGTAAATGGTATATGGATGGACTAAAATGGGTAAAATTTACTAATACAGATTAAGTGAGTTTGATGTTATTGATTATCGTTATTTTGGAAGCATAATAAATTGTAAATAAAATGTAAATTTTACTTCTGGGAGGTTGTTTTTTCCAGTGAGATGGATATAATAAGATTAACAGAACCCAACACGCCTCTCAACGATGCGGACCACGTTGGGTCTTTTAATTTTAAGGAGAAATGTCAAATGGGAGATATGAAACAGCATCAGCCGCCTTTGACAATTGGGGAACAGATAGAAAATCTTAAGAGTATAGGGCTATTTATCAAAGATTATTGGAAATTAAAAATTGAGCATAAGGCATTCTTTGGAGAGAGTGCTTTTTTATTATACAATATTCGATTGTAGCAGTTATCTGTGATAATATGAAGCGAAGAATAAAATTTTTGCTACAGATTGAGGCGACAGAAATCTGAAATGTGATTTTGCAACATGATTTCAGCCGAGTAAAGAAAAGAGATTATAGAGGAGTCATTATGGAAGTTACAGTGATTAAATCAAATAGAAAAACGATAGCAATTCAGGTGGACTTTAATCAAAATGTCACTGTAAGAGCCCCATATAGTGTTTCAGAAAAATACATTGAGGAATTTCTAAAAAAGAATGAGGCTTGGATTAATAAAAAACTTGAAGAAATAGCGGAAAAGAAGAAACAGATTAAACCGAAAGCATCGGAAAAAATAACGTTTGAGCAAATAAGGGAGCTGGCAGATAAAGCTTGTGTGACAATTCCAGCGAGAGTAGAATATTTTGCAAAAATAATTGGAGTTACTTATGGAAGGATAACCATCAGAAATCAGAAGACAAGATGGGGGAGCTGTAGCAGTAAGGGTAATTTGAATTTTAACTGTCTGTTAATGTTAGCTCCTCCGGAAGTTTTAGATTATGTTGTAGTTCACGAATTGTGCCACAGAAAACAAATGAATCATTCGAAAGCATTTTGGGCAGAAGTAGAGAAGGTATGTCCAGACTATAAAGCTGCAAAAAAGTGGCTTAAAGAAGAAGGAAGTCAGCTCATTTAAGAAGAAGTTGTGGTAAAATATAGAAAAAGACCTTGTATGTTCGACTTGAATAAGAAGAAGGAGGGATTCTATGAAAAGGAAGGTGGAAGCATTTTTAATAGCAGTGATGCTGGTGATGATGACAGCCGGATGTGGCAATAGCTCAAAGATGGCCGTGAAAGATCGTGCAACAGTAAGTTCGGGTGCAGAATTGGATGGCGAATATAGTTGGGATACGGATGAGACGGCAGACACGGGTGTCACTTCAGAGAATGGGTTGGAAGCACAAGTAGAAAATGGACGAAAATTGATTCGAACAGTTTCCCTATCTTTGGAGACGAAGGAATTTGATTCTGTTCTTACTAATCTAAGCACAAAGACTACAGAGTTGGGCGGTTATATTGAGACATCTTCTGTTAATGGCAATAGTTATTCCCATCATTCAACTCGATATGCAAGTTATGTTATCCGAATTCCTGCGGATAAGTTAAATGAGTTTGTAGAAGTGGTTAGTGAACTGGGAAATGTGACGCAGAAAAATGAATCAGTGGAAGATGTAACACTTCGGTATATAGATGTGGAAAGTCATAAAAAGGCATTAGAAACTGAACAGGAGCGTTTGTTAGAATTACTTTCTAAGGCAGAGAATATGGAAGAGATTCTAACGATTGAAAGTAAATTATCGGATATTCGTTATGAGATAGAGAACTACGAAAGTCAGCTCAAAACAATGGACAATCAGATTGATTACAGTACAGTGAGTGTGTATGTAGACGAAGTGGAACGTGTAACAGATACGGGTGAGAAGGGATTCTTTGAAGAAATCAAAGAACGATTTGGAAATAGTTTATATGTAGTGGCACGAGGAATCAAAGGTCTTGTCATTGGAATTCTTGGTTCGTTGCCAATTCTCATCGTATGTGGAGGCGTGATTGCAGTTGTTGTAATCGTAGTCAGAAAGATATTAAAGAAAAGAAACATGAGAAAAGAAGATAGAACACAAAATAATGATATAGAAAAACAGTGAAAAAATATAAAAGTAAAAATGTAGGAAAAGGAACAAGGCATTAAAAATGGACTCGATACTATATGAAAATTATTTAAATATTCTTAAACAGGAACTTGTGCCTGCGCTGGGATGTACAGAGCCGATAGCAATTGCCTACACAGCAGCAAAAGCACATCAGGTTCTTGGAGAATTTCCGGATTCTGTGGAGATGAAACTAAGTGGAAATATTATTAAAAATGTAAAAGGTGTTACTGTCCCGAATTCCGATGGGATGAAAGGAATTGAGGTTGCGGCAGTGCTCGGTATTGTAGGTGGAAATGCAGATAAAACACTTGAGGTTTTGAGTGAAGTCACAGCGGAAGATATTTCCAGAACCCGCGAGTTGATCAACCGGAACATTTGTACATGTTCATTGGTTGAAGGTGTTGATAATCTGTATATTACAGCGAAGCTGATTAAAGGAGAGCATTTTGCTTCTGTAACAATTGAACATCAACACACGAACATTACCAGAATTGAAAAGGATGGAGAGGTGCTTCTGGATAATCCTTATTTATCAGAAAGTGAGACTAGCGTAGATAAATCTAAGCTTACAGTTAAGGATATTTTAGATTTTGCAGACCAGGTTCGTATGGAGGATGTTCAGCCAATCATTGATCGACAGATCAATTTGAATTCTGCAATAGCGCAGGAAGGGCTTGACAATAATTATGGTGCACAGATTGGGAAGACTTTGATGCATGTATGGGGTAAAAGTGTTATTACGAGAGCTTGTGCCAGAGCAGCAGCCGGAAGTGATGCACGTATGGGCGGCTGTTCTATGCCGGTTGTTATTAATTCCGGAAGCGGTAATCAGGGAATAACGGTGTCTCTTCCGGTCATCGTATATGCGGATGAGTGGGAAGTATCCCATGAGAAGCTTTGTCGATCGTTAGTTGTCAGTAATTTGATCGCGATTCATCAGAAATACTATATAGGAAGTCTTTCCGCATACTGTGGTGCAGTCAGTGCAGCCTGTGGTGCTGGAGCAGGTATCACATATATGTATGGCGGTACATATCAGCAGATTTCGCTGACTATTATCAACACGCTTGGAAATATTGGCGGAATCGTTTGTGACGGGGCAAAGCCATCTTGTGCCGCGAAGATAGCATCTTCCGTCGATGCCGCGCTTATGGCTTTTCAGCTTAGTATCCGGAACAAAAGCTTTCTTCCGGGAGAGGGTATTATCAAAGATGATATCGAGGAGACAATTAAGAGTATGGGATATATCGGGCGAGTTGGGATGCGTGCCACGGACACAGAAATTTTAAATGTTATGATAGATCGTGCTGATATCGATCAAGAATGTTAAATGAGGAGGAAAATGGGATGAGCATAAACATGAAAGAAAGAAAAAATAGAACAAAAATACAGATGGTACTTACGCTGATAGTAGTATTTTCGGTTATACGACAATTTTTCCTTGGGAATTATCACAACATGTTCCTGGGAATTTTAACGCTGATATTATTCATGGTTCCGCAATTTCTGGATAAGAAATTGAGCGTTACAATACCGGTAGGATTGGAAACAGTTATTTTAATCTTTATATTTTCAGCAGAGATTTTGGGAGAAATTAACGCTTTTTATGTAAAAATTCCGATTTGGGATAGCATTTTACATACTACCAATGGATTTTTAATGGCAGCGATAGGATTTGCGTTAATCGATCTCTTCAACCGAAGCGAGAAATTCTCAATTAAGATGTCACCATATTTCGTCGCATTTTTTGCATTTTGTTTTTCTATGACAGTTGGAGTGTTGTGGGAGTTCTTTGAATTTAGCATGGATCAGTTTTTCGGTTTAGATATGCAGAAAGACTGGATTGTTACAGCAATTAATTCTGTTAAATTAAATCCTACAGGTGCAAATGTTCCAATTCATGTAGATGTCCAATCTGTAGTGATCAATGGGGAGCAGTGGAATATTGGCGGATATCTTGACATCGGTCTTATAGATACAATGAAAGACTTGATCGTAAACTTTATTGGGGCAGTTGTTTTTTCAATTATTGGTATTTTATATTTGAAAAATAGAGAAAGAGGAAAGCTTGCAGCTTCTTTGATCCCACAAGTTAGAAATGAAGACAAAATAGAAGCAGAAGACGAATAAGAGTCTTCTGCTAACGGAATTCCCGTACTTTTTTAGAAATACTTTCCAGCTCTTCTTTTGAGAGTTCGGGAAGTATTTCTAGTTTATCCATAAACATCATGAGCGTTTCTTTTCTTTGCATCTCTACCATCTGTGTATAGAAATTGACAACAACTCCGGTGACAATGGCGATTACAAAAATAGCATAAATTGTAAGTAATACGGAACATATTTTTCCGATAAATGTAACGGCAACGAAATCGCCAAACCCGGCAGTGGAGATTACAGCATAACAATACCAGAGGGCATCTCCGTAGCGGTTGATATTTGGTTCAACTATCTGGATAACCGCAGCATTTGCAAAAAGGAAGAGAACGAAGCCAAGGATTATTTGTGTAGCTTTCGTTCGTTTTAAAATCATCCATAATAATTTTAATCTTTTCATAATAAAATCCTCCGAAAAATAAAAGTAAGTACTGAGAAGTACAAAATGAATTAATTAAAGTATAGTATAAATTTAGTGAAAATAACAATAGAAAACAATATTGCTGTTTAAATATACCTGTGATATCATGAAAAAATGTAAGTAATATAAGGAAAAGGTGGAATTTCTTAATGGAAAAAAATTATAATCTGGAGCTGATCCGGATCATTTCGTTTGTCTCCGTTATAGTAATCCATGTGACAAACTATTACTGTCGTGCATATGGCGAGATCGGTCAGGGAGAATATATATTTTCTATGATTTTAGATGTTCTGGCAAGAGTAAGCGTTCCATGTTTTTTTATGATTACAGGTGCACTTCTTTTAGGGAGAGAAGAACCTTTAAGAAAACATTTTAAACGATTATGGCGCTTTATAATTGTGCTCGTCGTGTGGAGTCTGATTTATATCATCTGGAATGATTTTTATATGAAGACACCATATGATATACGCAAGATATTATTTGAACCGGCGGAAGCACATCTTTGGTATTTATATGCAATGATTCCGATTTATATGGTACTTCCGTTTTTTCAGGTAATGTGTAAGCACATGAATTTGAGATTGGAACAAGCATTTCTTGGTGTGATTACATTAGCAATCATTTTTAATTACCTATCTTCTTTGGGGAATCAAGAAGCATATTATGATCTGCCATTGATTGGGGATCGAGTTTACATGTATTATGTGTTTATCGGATATTATATTTATAAATATAGAAAACATGTGATTCGAGATCAACGAATACCGGCGATAACATTTGTTGTATGCATGCTGATAAACATAGGCTTGACATGGATCGGGACAATAAAACAAGGTGTTCATTGCGAACGATTTATGGAGTATGGAAATCCAATACTTGTATTGGCAGCTGCAATGTTCTTTATGTATATTATTCGATTAAAGAAAAGCGAATTTTCGCCCGGACCAAAGGCAAAAAAAATCATGGATACATTTTCAGGATGTTCGTTTGGCATTTATCTGATACATATTCTATTTTTGGATAATTATAAAAAATATATGGAAGCGGCAGATGCATCAGCATGGATCGTAGTTCCGGGGCTGACATTGGCGATCATTGCCATTTCTTTTGGCTGTATATGGCTGATGAAAAAGACCTTTGGGGACGGGGTTAAGTGGCTTTTTTAGACCTTTAGGGACGGGGTTAAGTGGCTTTCTATGGAAGAACTGGAAGATAAAGCGTAAGAATGGGAGAAGAATTATGAAGAATACAAAGGTGAAAAATCAATTAGAGCTTTGGCTGTTTTGTGCAATTATCGGCGCATTTGCCGGCGGACTGGTATGGGCGCTTTTAAAAGTTCTGGCAGTTGGAACGGAAGTGATATGGGAATGGATTCCGGGCAGGGTTTCAATTCCATTTTATACGATTGCTGTGTGTACGATAGGAGCAGCAATTATCGGGCTTTTCCGTAAAAAATACGGAGACTACCCGGAAGAAATGGAAACCGTAATGGGGAAGGTGAAAAAAGAAAAGCATTATGAATATAAAAATATGCTGGTTATGATAATCGCAGCATTGCTTCCGCTTTTGATAGGAAGTAGTATTGGTCCGGAAGCCGGTCTTACAGGGATTATCGTCGGTCTGTGCTATTGGGCGGGAGACAATCTGAAGTTTGCGAAGCAGCATACAAAGGAGTATTCTCAGGTCGGAGTGGCAGCGTCTTTGAGTGTGTTATTCCATGCACCGCTGTTCGGAATTTTCGAGGTAGAAGAGAGCGAGTCGGAGGAAGCAATATTAGAAATGTCAGGTACTTCGAAAGTATTTATTTATGGTATCGCACTGGCAGCGGCAACAGGAGTTTATGCCGGTTTATCCGCACTGTTTGGAGCGGGTCTTTCCGGTTTCCCGGCTTTTTCAGTAGTTGAAGTTGGAAGAATCGACTATCTATTGATGCTTATATATATCATTTGCGGTTGTATTTTGGCAGTATTTTATGAAAAGACACATCAGCTTATGCAAACAGCAACGAAAAAAATACCTGCAGTCTTAAGGGAAACATTAGCAGGCTTAATTCTTGGTGTATGCGGTACGTTGATTCCGGCAGTGATGTTTTCGGGAGAAGAGCAGATGGGCATACTTATGAAAGAGTATATGAATTATCTCCCGCTTGCATTGATCGGAGTTGCATTTTTGAAAATTCTGCTTACAAATCTTTGTATACAGTCAGGATTAAAAGGAGGACATTTCTTCCCAATCATTTTTGCAGGAGTATGCATGGGATATGGTATTGCAATGCTGCTCTGCGGAAATGTCGAGAGTCATATGGTGTTTGCGACAGCAATTGTTACGGCAGCATTGCTCGGTGGAACGATGAAAAAACCATTGGCAGTTACGATGCTTTTGTTTTTGTGTTATCCGGTGAAATGGTTCGTCTGGATATTTGTGGCGGCAGCCGCGGGCAGTAAGGGAGTATCAATTATAGAAGGAAAAAAAGAATAAGAGTAGAGCAAAATAGAAAAGGCTGTGATTTCAGGATGTAAGGAACACATTTTGAAATCACAGCCTCTTTGATTACAGAAAAATAGTTTTGTAATCGCATACGCCAAATAGCAGAAAATTAAGACGGAATCAACACACATGCACAATATCCCGGAGCAGGTTGAAAACAGTAGATGGTCAGAGTCTTGTCGATTTCCGGACTATAATCCTGCAGGATATGTTTATTGCCGTTTAATGCTACATCAGCATAAGTGACAAGCCATTTTTTATCCCCATTTTCAAAGACTTCATAAAAAGAACGATTCAACATTTCTGAAACGGGAACGCCCTCAACAACAGCCATTTCATCATTGCAGTAACGAAATACAAAGTCTACACCATGTCCATTCGCATCAAATACAAGCTCAATAATACAAAAAGCAAGTGGCATATCATTGAGAAAGCTACAGTTATCAAATAATTGAAGAGAGCTGTCTTCTGAAACCTCCGAAAAGTTCTGCGCATTTAAACCAAGTGCCTTACGGATTTGTTTGTGCTGACTCAGATTACGTTTTCTTCCTTGAAAGACAGCACCATCCGTCATTGTATAAAGTCCTTCATCGGATATATGAACAATTTGATTTTTTCGAAGAACAATGCCCTTTGAGATATTTAGAAAATCTTCTTCCGGCAAGTAGAGCATAAGTTCTTTTATCGGGATTGTAGTCGAAATGCTTTCTCCCGAGGAAAACGTAATGATTGTGTGAGGATTCTGTCTGGTAAGGTAAAGAATATCTGAACTTTTGATATTCTTTCGTTCGAAATATAGTGGAACATTATAACGCATATGAGACCTTCCTTTATTGTGATAATTCTATATTACTATAGTTGTTTTGAAAATACAATAGGAACAATTAAAACGCAATAAGAAATGCAATTAAATGAACTTTAATTAAAGTTTATCACGGTTTATCGAAGAAAAATCAAATAAAAACACATGTTTGAGCAAAAGAGATTGCTGATTAACTGCGTATGTGATATTATTAAAGAATGAAAAAACTGTATAAGAGAAGAGGAGAAAGCCTATGAAGCATAAAGTTTTACAGAAGATCGAAGGAGGAAGGCTATGAAGAGACATCGATGGAAAAGGGGAAAAAGATTGACAGCGCTGTTTTTGGCGACACTGATGGTAGTGACAAGTATAACATTGGTGCCAAAGCAGGAAGTGCAGGCAGGTATCGCTACGGAATGGATTTTTGAAGCGACTAAAGATTATGTAGAGAGGGCGATTTGTTATGGACTAGAGGCTGCTTCGGATGAATTGGACGGAGAGAGTCCGACCATCAATGTAGTTCTTAGACTTATAAAATCTCCAGAGGAAAATAAGCTGGATGAAGTTGAAGAAATGTGTGAGGAGATCCTGGATACATTAGAGGATATAGAGACGGAGATTGTTGCTATTAATGAACAATTGAATCATATAGAAACTAAACTGGATAAGTTGAATGTCCAAAGTCAGCTTGATACCATGGCGGAATTTCAAGCTTTGTATGAATCTCCGGTGAAAAACTACAGTAATCTGGTCAAGGCAGCAAAAGCATACGCTGAGAATCCGACAACGGAGAATTATAATCAGATGGAGAGCTATTACGACGAGGTGCAGGACTTCTATAACAAGATGAAGAAAACAGAGGGTTCAAAAGAGGACGATATTATTGATGACATCATTAAGTATGGTCATGCAACCAGTAAGTATGTGTTGTCAGATGAAATTGAGGAAGAAGGAACGTGGAAGTCTTCTGCTGGAGACGATTTAGTAAAAATGACGTATCTGGGAGCAATTGCAGAGTATTATAAGGGAACAGTTGCGTCACAGCCGATGATGTACGAGGCATTACGTTCGAATCTGAATAAACAGGCGTATCAGATCTATTATTATCTGCAGTCTGTACAGATTTATACAATTATGCGTGTAAATGAGATTAATACAGATAAGAGTCTTACTCGTTCGGATAAAGAGAAAAAGATAGAAAATCAGTGGAAAAGATTCGAAAAGGCCAAAAACAGAGCGGGAAATCTGATCAATCAGATATCTTATGAAGCCAGGAATGATCTGAAGATAGATACCTATATGAGATCTTATGATATGGTTCCCACGAAGGTGACGATGGGTTACATCTACTCGCTAGATGATATCAAAAAGACAAAGGAAACAATGGGATATTCGATTTTGAAGCTCACAAATGGTGCGACTTATGCAATCTACACAGAGGGGGCAGGAAATGAGAATCTTACGCTTGGAGATATGCTGGTAGAGAATCGAAAACCTCTCGGAGGTACCGAAACAGAGACATCCGACGATTATCTTAATTTGAACTATGGAAAAGGCGCCTGGGAGGGGTTTGAACTGATATACGATTCAGGGGAGCTTGGAGATCTTACAAAGTATAATTCATATAGCAGTCAGGCGGGAGAAAAGTTGTGGGATTATCTGAGAACGACAGAACAAGTTCCAAATCTGGTCTATCCGTATGAGTGGAATGAAAAAAACAAAACAGATGTGTTAATTCAGCCATTTTATGGAATTACGAGACATCGTAAATGGTCGGCAAATCCCTATGGGGATATGATATTGTATGTGTATGAACTGGAGTCTGTTCAAAGCCAGACACCGAAAAATGCAATGAAGGAAATTGATCTTGAAGATGATGTTGTTGACGAACACTTGCAAAATAAACCGATAGGTTTGATTATGAAACAGAAAGAAGAAACTGAGATTCCATTAACTTTAAGTATCCCTCCGGTTAGTGGTGTGTCAGTAAAGGTAGAAAATCTTGACAAGACAAATAATTCTGGAAATCCAACAGTAGTAAGAGGAGATAAAGATGGAAATTATACGATAGCAGCAGGAGATCGTATCACAATTAAGGTAAGTATCAATGATACGACAAAAGAAATCAGTTCTGCAGAACTGAAAGGTGAAGTGTCAGCAGATGTGGGAGAAGAATCTTGGGCAGTTATGGATACCTATGTGAGTGAAAATGACACAAAGGATTTTACAAGCTTCCGAGATGAAGACAATAGTGGATACCATGTACTGGCTTCTTTCCCAATGTTGTATAGAAATTCAAAAATTGAAATAAAGACAAAAGAAAATACAACCCCAGCAACCTATCTGGCAGAATTAAATCAGCCGGAAACAGGAGTAAAGAATCTTCAGTTCGCAGGTATGCCTGGAATTGAACAGCAGGTAAACGGGGCAGGAAGTGAAGTGAAGGTAGTCGTATGGCCGGAGGGAAACCAGATTGCCAAAGGACTCACAATTACAAACAAAGATGGTGTTGTTTTGACTGATGTGGCAGTTACGGAAATGGATAGCAACCAGGCGGGACTGCCGGAAGAAGCGAAGACATATACGTTTGCAATGCCGGAGAGCAATATTACGATTAGTGCAGATCTCGAGAACGGTTATATGGCAACCTTGAAGAACGCGAAGGATGGCGAGTTGTCATTTGCAGATGAGAATGGACAGACACTGGAATATAGTACAAATGAAGCTGCATATCATGCTGGAGAACGTGTATATGTGAAAGGTATAGCGAGCACAGACAGTTATTACTGCTCAAATATCCAGGTGAATTGTAAAGAGTCTGGAACACACGTCCGTGTAAGAATGGAGGATGAGGGAGTCTCCTTTATCATGCCGGAAGAGGATGTGTTAATTGCTGGAGAGTTTGAGAAAAAAGATGGTAATTATGAAGTTGCTGTCAGCACAACATATCTGAAAAAGACAGCAAATGGTACAGTAACAACAGAAAATGGTGAAACAGCTTCAAAAATCTATTCGAAAGCAGGCGAGAAAGTAACCTTAATTGTAAAGCCGGAGGAAGGAAGCTGGATGGATAGCTATTCAGTGAAGAGGAAAGGCTCCGGTGATGAGATATTGAGCCAGTGTGAGACAACACAGGAGAATCTTGGATTCCAGTCAATTACATTCATTATGCCGGCACAAAATGTGGGTGTAGAGGTGGCGTTTGATTCCGATACGTTTGCTACTTATACCGGAACACTTCGTGTAGATGCCGGATTGAAAGGAAAGCTTGCAGAAATTAAATCAGAGGAAGAAACAGAGATTCTCAATGATGTAACAAATGGGCAAGTAAGCTTTACAGCCAGCGAATTGTGTAGCTATAAGCTTGTTGTAGATGCGACGTATGAAGGCGCTGTTCCGAAGGTATCATATAATGGAAATGTACTGACAGAGACAAAAGATGGAGAGCAGTATATTTATAGCTTCCAAGTGGATGCCAAGGATTTTGAGGTAGTCGTAGAGAATGTAGGAGAAAAGGAAGAGCAGATTGATGATAAACAGTATGATTATCTGATTCCTGACTATGAAACCATGTGTTTCTACTGGGATAAAATGGGAAGTGGTGGTGGAAATTATTGCGAAGCATCTTATCTGATCACAGAGGATATTGTTGCACCTGATACAGCTACGACAGAAGATTTGAGAGATATATATCAGTTTGCCGGTGTACTGAATGGCGGTGGTCACAAGGTGACAGGTTTGAAACTAAAATCTGGGTTGTTTTCCAGCAGTATGAATGCTGTGATTAAGAATCTGGAATTAGAAGATGTGACAGTTGGAAGTAATGAGAGCACTGGGCTTGCGGGTACCTTTTCACGTTACATAGACAACAATACAGCAATTTTGAACTGCAAGGTAACCGGACAGTCTGTAGTATATGGAAGCGAGATTGGAGGAATTACAGGATCCTTAGATGCCCCGGATGTTACTGGTTCATCAGCAGGAGGAGCGGTAATTGAGAACTGTGGAGTAAATGCAACTTTAATCTGCACTGGAACAAATAAAAACTATGCAGGCGGAATTTCCGGTACATGTAGAGGTGCAATCGAGAACTGCTACTTTGCAGGCAAAATTGAAATTTCAGATCAAAGCAGAAATGCAACGAATCAGGTTGGTGGAATTAATGGAGGATGTGTAACCCAGGGAAGCCAGATTGATCAAAGAGGATATGTCTGGAATTGTTATGTACAGGATGGATTTGCAGGCTGGACAAGTGAAGATAATGTTAAAGCATATGATATCTCTCCATTTTTGACTAATATGGATAAGACCTATATACCAAGCGAGACATATAATGAACTGCCTTCTAAATCGGATCATATTCGGGTTCCGGTAGTAGATAACAGTTTGAAGGTATCTCGAATGAGAACTGAAACCTTTGCAATCAAATTGAATGACAATCTTGAAGATCCGTCATCTTTTGTTTTAAATCGTAAGACACTTTATAAAGATCCAGAAGTTGGTGTATATAAAACCTGGAAGTGGAGTGGAAGCCAGAATAATGGTTATCCATATTTCGAGGAACCGGAAGTAAGAGAAGCTCATTCTGTGAAAATTGAATCTGTACCGGAAAATGCATCACTTGAAGTGACAAACGGTTATGCGAAAAATGAGAATGTATATCGTTGCTTAGACGGACAGAAGGTTACACTGGAGGGAACGACAGAATCAGAGAAAGTTCAGATTGTTATTAAAAATGAGTCGACAGGAGATATCATTCTTAAGACAGAATGTGAAAAAGATGCAGACGGAAAAGTAAGTACAGAATTTATTATGCCGGCTGCAGACGTCGAAGTCACAATGACGGAATCTGAAAATCACGGTGGAAAAATCAATGTAGATACAGACGTGATTCCAGCAGAAAAAGCGGAACTGAGTATCCAGGACGCACAGGGCAATGCAATTAGTGAAGCTGCAATGACAGAAACAATTTATCTTAACCCGGATCAGATTGAAAAGGGCTATGAGATCAGTAAATTTATTTTTAAGAGCAGCGTAAGTCTGAAGCCATACAAGACGATCGATGCAAAAGATACTCTTCAGGAAGATGGAAGATATGTAGTTACACTTAGTGGAAGTGAAGATATCTTAAGAGGTAAGGTGACAATCTATGCAGTTCTGCAAAAGAAGAGTTATTCGGTCAGCACATCTGTAACACCGGAGAACAGCGGAACAATAGAAGTAAGTACAACTTCAGCAAAAGCAGGAGACGAGGTTACTTATACAATTACTCCAGCGACAGAGAATGATTCCTGTAAATCCCTTCTTCTGTGTGATGAAGCGGGAAATATATTGAAGACGTTGAATTGTACAAAGAACAAGGGAACATTTACAATGCCGGCTGAAAATGTAGTTCTGAAGGCAACATTCAAGGGAGGCACTTACGAGATTACAACAAAGAACAGTGACAATCTTACACTTAATGTAGTAGATGAGACTGGAAACGGAGTGAAATTTGCACAGTCCGGTGAGACGATTACAGTACACTATAGTAAGAATGCATGGACCGCTTATGAAATGATTTCTGTATACAAAGCAGATGAATACGAAAGTGGAAATGCAGAGCCAATCAATTCCTGGACAGCAAGAAAGAGTTCAGATAGTAATGAAGAGACACCATTTACATTTACCATGCCGAGGCAGGATGTAGTGATTGTAGCAGAAGCCTTACCAGAAGGTGATTACAACATTTCGAAAGAGATAGAAGGAAATGGAAATGTCTATGTAAGAGATATGGTTTCCGGAAACAAGAAAACAGCAAATGAAGGAGAGCTGATCTTTGCATCTGCATTTGCAGAAAAAGGATGGTCATTAGTTGACGACAGAGTGAAAGTCTATGGTGAGAATGACAATGAGATAGAGGTAACGGAGCGAGATAAATTTGTGACCTTTAAGATGCCAACTGAGAATCTGAAGGTAAAAGCTACTTTTGTGGAGAATGAATATGCAATCACAATTGAGCAGCCAGAGCAGGGAACAATCAGCGTGACAGACAAAGATGGTAATGCGGCAGACCTGACAAAGGTACACTATGGTGATAAACTGAAGATTAAAGTTACCGGAGCGGACAAGATGAAATCTGTTCACTATGTAGAGATAGGTGTTGAAAACGCAAGTGCATTGAATATTTCGCTGAACGATAATTATGAGGCAGAATTTACAATGCCGGATAAGAACATTACAATCAGAGGTGGTCATATGATTGAGACGGATGAGAATGGAACTTACCTAATCACTACCTTTGAGGATCTGAAGCAGGCAGTTGAAATTGTGAAAGAAAATCCGGTGGCGAACTTCAAACTGATGAACACAATTTTCGGAGACGGTGAAACAATGACAGAATCAATCGGTTCAGCAGACAATCCGTATAATGGTACATTTGACGGACAAGGATATTATGTCTACCGATTTGATATCAAATCATCAGATGGAAATGCAGCACTGTTTGATACGATCGGTGCACGGGGAAGTGTAAAGAATTTCGGAGCTTTTTATCAGAACATTGAAGGAGAGAAAGCAGCAGGGTTTGCGATTGTCAATTATGGATTGATTGATGAGTGTATCAGTGGATCAAATCTCAGCGGTTCGTTTAGTGACAGACTTACAGATGAGCATAAAGATCTGAGTGAGACAACTACATTTGTTAAGGGCACATCAATGGCAGGAGGCGTTGTAGTTGAGAATAAAGGTATGATTCGAAATACTGCGAACTATGCAAACGCAACAGCAAGTGCATCAGATGGAATTGTTGGAGGAATTGCAGTAGTAAACAGCGGAACGATTGAGAACTGTATGAGTATAGGCGCTCTGTCAACAAAGGAAAATGGAATTGCCGGAGGAATCGTTGGAAAGCTGGATAAAAATGGCTCCATTCAAATCGCATATAGTGCACAAACTGCGATAGAAGGCGGGACAACCGGAGCAGTCTTTGGCACAAAAGAAGAATCAGCAGGAGTTGTAAAAAATACATATTACCTGAATAAATTATCAGGAAATGAAGAGCAGGGAACAGCGAAAACAGAGGCTGAAATGAAGAGCAATTCCTTTAAAGAGGAGCTAAATACTCTGGTAGCAGGCAATGAAGAATTGTGTAATTGGACATGGAATGCAACAAAGAATCAGGGGTATCCAAGAATCTTATCTTCGCTTGTTACGGAAGTTGAATTAGTGAACGCATCAAGAGGTGTTACCGTTAAAGGTATGATGCATAAAGATACGAAACTTCAATTAAATGAGCTTGACAAGAAGAACGACATTTATCAGGCATTTAAGAAATATGCACAGAAGACAGATAAGCAGGTCCTTTACTTGGCAGAACCGACGTTGGTATATGCGGATGGACAGCCGGCTCCATACGAAGGAAATCTGAATGTAAAACTGGATTTGTCAAAATATCGAGGAAAAGGATATAAGGTTCTTGTTTA
>CAKSAJ010000020.1 GCA_934435195.1 uncultured Schaedlerella sp. | reverse complement strand
AATAATGCAAAATCGGCGGTCTAATTTGACCGCCGATAAAAAATCAAAAAATTTACACACTTTGCTTGACAAACTCAAAAAAGAACAAACTAAAATCCACTGCACTATCATAATAATTGTAGTACAGTGGACTTTAAATTATTTCATCCATCGGATGTTGTCCTCCTTATTTATTTGATATCTATTTAAAACTATTATCTCAAATAGTATTCTTATGGTATTTTATTTTAATTTCCCATTGGATTTTACCTCTTTCACGTATTTGGATATTCAGTTTTTATTTAGTATCCCATTGGATTCTACCTCTTTCGTTAAATTTGTATTCGAATATTTTATTTAACGTCCCATTGGATTTTACCTCTTTCATTAAATTAAATATTGGTTTCTATGTCTGTCCCATTGGACTTTACCTCTCTTTCATTAATATTGTGTCTGTTTTTAAATTACTCTTTCTGGTGGTCCGTACCTCTTTCTTTAAATTTTATCTTTAAATAAGATTTATTTTCTTAGGAGTTTTTTGTTCTCCTTGTTTTGTTGTCTTTATAATATCTTACTATGCGGGAAAAGTCAATAGGAAATCAGAAAAAATATTAAAAATATTTAAATTAACAGATAATTAAAAAGAAAACAGATAAAAAACAGATTTAAAAAACAAGGTGAAAGTATGTTACAATTAGAATATGCAAGGAAATCGTTGCGAAAGGAGTCAGAAGATGTTCAATTCACAGGAACAGAAGATTTTACATTTATTAGTAAAAGCGGAATATATGACAGCAACAGAATTGTCAGAAAAGCTCGGTATTGGTGTAAAAACGGTGAGAACCAGAATTAAAGAGTTAAATTCACAGCTGACGCAATATGATGTGGCGATTTCTTCAAAGCCACGTTATGGATATTATTTGAATAAGGAAGAAAAAGAACAGATAGAGGTTCTTTTGAAAAGCAAGGTTCATGATGAAGGACAAATTCCGGCAACATCAAGGGAACGTATTCATTATTTACTTGCATATTTGTTGAATCAGAAGGATTATGTAAAGTCTGAGAATTTATGTGAGTTTCTTTACATTTCGAAAGGAACTCTTACGAATTCGCTTCGTCAGGTAGAGGAAGTTTATCAAAAATATCATATTACTATAGATAAGAAACCGAACTATGGAATTAAGGTTAAGGGACGAGAATTTGATATCCGTCAATGTATGATGGATGTGTTTGTTAAAAAGGACGGTTTAGAAGGCGTTGGAAGAATTTATCAGACGCAGGAGATTCAGTCACTTGGCAAACACGTCTACCAGTGTATGCAAAAGTACGGAATAGAATTTTCGGAAATTGCATATAATGATTTTATTGAACATATTTATATTGCAATTCGAAGAATCCGTCAGGGACAATTTGTGGAGGAGATGCAGGGTCTGAAAACAGGACAGGCCGAGGCAGAGTTTATCAAAGAGCTGGCAGAGTTTATTGAGGAAGAGTATCATGTGACATTTCCAAAAGTGGAGCAGGAGTATCTGTTGTTGCAATTGGCGGGAAAAGGTATTGTGAAGGAAGGGCAGCAGCAAGACAATTTTGTGATGCAAAGCGAGATGGATGAGCTTGTAGATCAGATGCTGAATATGGTCTACAGAGAGTTCCAAATTGATTTTCGCAACAATCTGGGGCTGCGTATGGAATTGAACCAACATCTGGTTCCGCTTAGTATTCGATTGAAGTATCATATTTTTTTAAGAAATCCGATGTTGGAAGAAATTAAAAAGAATTATATTTTTGCATATACAGTCGCATCTCAAGTGTCATCTATTTTGAAAGAATACTATGAATGTGATATTTCCGAGGATGAAATAGGCGAACTGGCTGAGATTTTTGAACTGGCTCTTGAACAGAGGGAGAGTGACAAGAAGAAATATTCTATTTTAATCGTATGTGCTTCGGGTCGGAGCAGTTCCCAGCTTTTGAAATACCGATATAGCCAGGAGTTCAAAGAAAATATCAAGGAAATATATGTATGCAATCTGTATGAAGTGGAAACATTTGATTTTTCAAAAGTAGATTATGTTTTTACAACTGTTCCGATTCAGACATATGTGCCGGTGCCGATTCTGGAAGTGAGTTCTTTCTTAAAAGAGAGTGATATTACAGCGGTCAGAAAGTTGTTTGAGCAGGAAAGCAAAGAGTTTTTGAGAAAATATTACCGGCCGGAATTATTTTTTACAGATATTCACGGAACAACAAGAGATGAAGTGCTGGCAAAATTATGTGGCCGTGTGGAGATGGCTACGAGAAAGAATACGATATGGGGAAATGTTGTATCTGCAGCCGAACTATTTGCATCTGTATTAAGCAGAGAAGAATTGTCTCCGACAGATTATGGCAATCTGGTTGCAATCCCGCATCCGGATAAAGTATTTTTGGAAACTACATTAGTGGCGGTAGCTATATTAGAAAAGCCGATAATCTGGAATAGAGAACAAGTGCAAATAATTATTTTGACTCTGATAGGAAGTGAGGAAGATCCGGATATTCAGAAATTTTATGAAGCAACTACGGATTTATTGCTGCGAACAGAAGATATTTCAGAGCTTATACATAGAAGAACATTTGACTCTTTAATTGGAATGCTGAAAAAATAAAAATGTCTGGTCTGGTTATATTTTTTAACATCCGGGTTAGAATAGTAACACAAAAATTGCCACATTAAATGTGGCTTTTTTTTCGTTGGAGTTTTATGTAAAGGAATGGTAAAGTAGGGATTAAGAGAGAGAGGAAACGATATGAAGTACATTACATTACTTTGTAACGCTGGAATGTCTACCAGTCTCATGGTTAATAAGATGAGAAGGATAGCGACAGAGCAGAATATAGAAGTAGAGATTCATGCGATGGCAGAGTTTGCATTTCAAAAGTATGACAAGCCAACCGATGTATTGCTTTTTGGGCCACAGGTCAGATATAAGTATGATGTCCTGAAAGAACAGTTCGAATCGACCGGAACCCCAATTGCGGTAATCGACTCTCAGGCTTATGCATCGATGGATGCAGAGGCAGTGTTAAAAACAGCATTAAATATGATAAAAGAAAGATAATAAGAGGAGGACAAAACAATGGCAAAATTTACTTATGTAATCACAGATGAGGTAGGACTTCACGCAAGACCAGCAGGACTTCTGGTTAAGAAAGCAAAAGAGCTTGGAGCAAAAATTACACTTGCATGCAATGGAAAAACAGCAGATGCTACAAAGATCATGGCAATCATGGCTATGGGAGTTATGAAAGATATGGAAGTTGAAGTAACTGTTGAAGGCGATAATGCTGATGCAGCAGCTACAGAATTAGAAGCATTCTTCAAAGAAAATCTGTAATTAGAAGAATAAGAAGCATTTGAATAACTGTTCGGTACAGAAATAGAATGTGCCGGACAGTTATAAATTTATTATTAGTTTATTATTAAGTTAAGGCGGGGTCATTATGGAAATTATTCAGGGAAAAGCTATTTTCGGTGGAATTGCAATCGGTCCGATTTCGTTTTTTGCAAAAGAGCAGAAACAGGTAAAACGTACAAAAGTTGAGGATACAGAAGCTGAAATTGCACGCTATGAAGCAGCATTGGCAACAGCAATTGAACAGTTGGGAGCATTGTATGAGAAAGCCCTCAAAGAAGTGGGCGAATCTGAAGCACAGATTTTTGAAGTACATCAGATGATGTTGGAAGACGATGATTACAATGATTCTGTTAAAAATATTATTACTAGCCAGGGACTTAATGCAGAGTACGCAGTGGCTACTACAGGAGACAATTTTTCAACAATGTTTGCAGCAATGGATGATGAATATTTCCAGGCAAGAGCTGTGGATGTGAAAGATATTTCCGAACGTATCATTAATATTTTGATGGGAATCGGAGAAGCAAAAGTGTCTGATGAGCCATCTATTATTGTTGCAGAGGATCTTGCACCTAGTGAGACGGTTCAGATGGACAAGAGTAAATTACTTGGTTTTGTTACAAGACTTGGATCTTCTAATTCTCATACAGCAATTCTTGCAAGAACAATGAATATTCCTGCTCTGATTCAGGTAGATATTAAAGAAGAGTGGAATGGAAAACTGGCGATCATTGATGGATTCAGTGGTAAATTTATCCTTGAACCAGAAGAGGATGTGCTGGCAGATTATCAGGCAAAACAGGCAGAACAGCAGGAAAGAAGACGCCTTCTTGCAGAACAGAAGGGCAAACCGACTGTGACAAAGAGCGGAAAAGCAATCAAGCTTTTTGCAAATATTGGTTCTGTATCAGATCTTCCGTCTGCAATGGAAAATGATGCCGGCGGAATCGGATTATTCCGAAGCGAATTCCTTTACCTTGAGTCTGATACATATCCATCAGAAGAGGAACAGTTTAAGGCTTACAAGATGGTAGCAGAGACGATGGCAGGTAAGAAGGTTATTATTCGTACACTGGATATCGGAGCGGATAAACAGGTAGATTATTTTGAGTTAGATAAAGAAGAGAACCCGGCAATGGGACTTCGTGCGATCCGTATCTGTCTGACAAGACCGGAAATCTTTAAGACACAGTTGCGTGCACTTTTAAGAGCAAGTGCATTTGGTAACATCGCAGTGATGTATCCAATGATCATTTCTGTTGAAGAGGTCCGTAAGATTAAAGCTATTATGGAAGAAGTAAAGGCAGAGCTGGATGAAGCCGGAATTCCACATGGCGAGGTAGAACAGGGAATTATGATCGAGACACCTGCAGCAGTAATTTTAAGTGATCTGCTTGCAAAGGAAGTTGATTTCTTTAGTATTGGTACAAACGATTTAACACAGTATACACTGGCAATTGACCGTCAGAATGCAAAATTGGATGAGTTCTATAATCCTCATCATGAAGCAGTTTTAAGAATGATTCAGATGGTTGTTGAAAATGCTCATAAGGCCGGAATCTGGGCTGGAATCTGCGGAGAACTTGGAGCAGATCTGGAACTTACAGACAGATTTATGGAGATGGGTGTAGATGAATTGTCAGTATCTCCAACATTTATCTATCCTGTAAGACAGAAAATCAGAGAATATGACGGAGAGACAAAATAAGGTTATATGGTAGCTCATATAAATATAGAGGCATCCCGGCGGAAACGTCTGGGTGCCTCTTGCTATTGCAGGGAGTATTTGACAGGTTACTGTTCACAGTAACTTCGACAGTTTTTCAAAGAGAGACAGAGATAAAAATATATTGAGAATATACCAGACTGCGTTATAATGGGGAATAGAAAACAAAAGATTATCATTGCGTGTTCTTAAGGAACAGACAGTTTATCGATTCAGTCAGAAAAGAAAGAAGATGCATCATGGAAGTAGTAAAACAGAAAGAATTATGGGAAGAGCAGCTGCAGACATGTTTGAGCAAGTTGGATGTTGAATATTCGTATCAACTTGCAAAACGAATGGAAAAGGAAAAAACAAATCCGGTGCTGGGATATCGAACAGCAGGTTCAAAGGCGGAGATTGCCACAGGCAATATGTTATATGAGGAAATGAAACGGATTGGTTTATCGGATGTGACAAAAGATGAGTTCCGTCTGGATTCGTGGGAGTTTGAGAAAGCTGTTTTGAAATTCAAAGACAGAGAAGGAAAGGAATATACTTGTCAGTTAGGCGCGTATCAGACCAACTTTGTAACGGATGGATTTCAGGAGTATGAGATTGTATATGTGAATAAAGGAACTGCAGCAGATTATGAAGGGATTGATGTGGAAGGAAAATTAGTTCTTGCGGAAATTAATCAGCGGGATGAGTGGTGGATCAATTATCCTGCTTATCAGGCATATTTGAAAGGTGCGGTCGGATTTATTGCAGTGCAGGAGCATGGATATGGAGAAAAATATGATACTTCTCTAAATGCACAGGATATCGCAGGCCCGGAATATGCAGCAGCATTTTCCGTGTCACAGGCAGATGCAAAGAAGTTAAAAGAATGTATGGGAATATCTGTTGAGTGTAATATGGGTTTAAAATGTGTGGAAGTAAAGCAGCCAATTTCAGCAAAAGTATGGTTGGATGCCAAATCTACGGTTCGGCGAAATGTACCGGCATATAATATTGTGGGAAAGATTCCGGGAGAAGAGACGGAACAGATGATTTTGTTGACGGCACACTATGATTCATATTTTGATGGATTTCAGGATGACAATGCCGCAGTTGCAATGATTATCGGAATGGCGAAGGCAATATTGGAGGACGGTTATCGCCCGGCACATACGATTGTAGTTTGTGCGGTGGCAGCAGAAGAGTGGGGTGTATCGGATTCTAAATTTGACTGGTCAACCGGTGCATACAATCAGGTCTTTCGAGTACATCCGGAGTGGCGGGGACATATTATTGCGGATTTGAATTTTGAATTGCCGGCACATGCACATCACAGTCGAGATGCAATCCGGGGAACGTATGAATATGCAGACTATTTCGAACAGTTTGTAAAACAGATTGATGTACCGAAAGAAGCATATCCGGACGGAATAACGGTATTGTATCCGATTGAGACATGGTCGGACGATTTTTCTATCTCAATTGCAGGAATTCCTTCAATGGTAAATGATTTCAGTGACGGACCATTTATGGAAAATTATTATCACTCTCAGTATGACAATGAAGAACTGTATGAAGAACCGGTGTATCGTTTTCATCATGAATTGTATTTGCGATTAATCTTGGAAATGGACAAACTGGTACTTCCGCCATTGGATTTTGGAAGGATGCTAAGGGCAATGAAAGAAAGTCTGGATGAGAGGGAGATATTGCAGAAGACAGAGAATGCAGTGATTCAGGAAAAAGAACAGTCAGACGAGGTGAAGGATAATCCGATACATGTATTAGAAAGACTGATAGATTGCGGAATCTATCAGGCAGACGAGATATACAAGTGGATACAGAGGGTTAATCTGGAATATCAGAATTTGGAATCAAAGGAAGAACGAAAAGTTTATCGGGAGCAATATTTGAAAAAGGGAGAAGCATTGCTTCGAATTTACCAAAAAACACAAGATTATTTTACACGTCTGGATTGGGAAGATGAGGTGAAATTTCCACAGGAGGCGGTGAAACGCAATATCAGGGAACTTAAGTGTGCGCTGGATGCGTTGAAACAGGGGAAAATTCATGATACACTGGAATCCATTTATAAAGTAGATAATAACTGTTTTGCATTTTTGTTTGATGACGAAGTGTATTATCATTTTACAGAATATATTTTACACCAGCCGAAGGAACGATTAATGTGGGGCGCAGGGAGAATCTGGCACCATGAGAATCTATATGGGATCGTGCAGCGGTTGAGACATAAAATGAAGGAAGAACCCCCGAAATTGAATGAGGAAATAAGACGATTGGAAGCAGCTATTTACAGACAGAAAAATTGTTATGAGGACGATATTCGGTACATGATTCGTTCACTGGAGAAAATCCGAAAAATGATGGGAGAATTATGATGGATAATTTATATAAAGTACAAGAAGAGGATCTTGAGAGGTTAAAGCGAATACTGACGGTATGTTTTGCCGAAGATCCGCTCTATTGTACGTTGATCGAAGATGAAGAAACAAGGGAACGACTTTTGCCGGAGTTGTTTGAGAGTGACTTGACAGAATTTTTTGAGACGTGTGACATCTATTCCGATAGCGAGGAACTCAACAGCATTCTTGTAGTGTCGGATGAGACGGAGCATCAGAATCCAATTTACCATTATCTGGCACAGCTTAGAGGGACGATTAGAACAGATGAAAGCTTGATCAAAGAGGACCACAGCCTGAAAACATTCTGGAATTTTGCTCTTGGCAAGGATTATTTGAATGCAAGCTGGACAAGTCAGCTCCATCAGACAAAGAGGATACATATTATATATTTAGCGGTTGCACCGAGCCATCAGCATCATGGACTGGCAGAACATTTAATGAAAGAATTGATCGAACATGCGGAAAAGAATGATCTGATGCTGTCCTTAGAGACACATAATCCGCAGAATGTGCCGTTTTATGAGCACCTAGGATTTAAAGTGTATGGTGTGGTGGAAAATTCACATTTTGATTTGAAGCAGTATTGTATGATCCGGGAAATATAATTTTAAAAGTTAGAATATGAAAGAAATTTTACTAGGAAAATGAGGTAATAGTGAGCATGGATACAAGAGAACAGATTACGACATGGGTGGATACGAATAGAGAATACCTGGTTGAGACAGCAAATGAAATTTTTAAACATCCTGAAATTTCTTTGGAGGAGAAGGTGTCTTCGAAGATTTTGGCAGACTATCTCGAAAAGCAGGGATTTACGGTGACTTGGGGGCTTGCCGGATTTGAGACAGCATTTGTCGCTGAATGGGGACATGGTGAGCCGGTTCTTGGATTTCTGGCAGAGTACGATGCCTTGCCGGGACTTGGACAAGAAACCTGCAGTACACGAAAAGTAATCGAAGGACCGGGACACGGATGCGGTCACAATTTACTTGGAACTGCATGTGCCGGGGCAGCCGGAGCACTTAAAAGCTGGATGGAAACGGAAGAAAGAGAAGGAACGATACGTGTATATGGATGCCCGGCAGAGGAGATTGTGATTGGTAAGATTCGTATGAATGAGGCGGGGGTATTTGATGATTTATCCGCAGCAATCACATGGCATCCATTTGACCGGAATCGTGTGAGTTACGATATCTGGCAGGCTCAGGATATTAAAAACTATAAATTTTACGGAAAGGCTGCACATGCTTCAAAGCATCCGGAAATGGGAAGAAGTGCACTTGACGCAGCAGAATTGATGAATGTGGGAGTAAATTATTTGCGGGAACATGTGGCAGATGATGTGCGAATGCATTACACTTATACTAATACGGACGGTCCGGCTAATATTGTACCGCCATATGCTTCAACAAATTATTTTATCCGCTCAGCAAAGTGGGAGAGAACGAAAGATGCATCTGAGAGGGTAGATAATTGTGCAAAAGGTGCGGCACTTATGACCGGAACAAGAGTTGAAATTGAACGTGTGACGAAGAATAAGGAAATGAAAGTGAATCGTGTCCTGGCAGAGACATTTTATCATGCAATGGAACAAATCCAGACACCGGAGTATACAGAGGAAGAAATTTTATTTGCAAAAGAAATCAGCAAAGAGGCAGGTCTGGAAAACGATGGAGTATATTTCACAGGACTAGAGCCTTTAGAAGAGAAACCGGTTATCTTATCAATTGGAACAGATGTGTCTGACGTGAGCCATACAGTTCCAACAGTAATGTTGAGTGCAGCGGCAATGTGTAAAGGAACACCATTGCATCACTGGGCTGCTACAGCACAAGTCGGCATGAGTATTGGGGAAAAAGCGATGCTGTATGTGGCGGAGTGTATGGCACTGGGGGCAACAGAGCTGGTGAAACAGCCGGAATTATTGAAGAAAGCGTGGGAATTACATGACAAAACAAAATAAAAAGCGAATCGTGCTTGGCTCGGCTTCGCCAAGACGAAAAGAGTTATTAGAACAGATTGGCGTAGAATTTGAAATTAAAACAAGTGATAAGGAAGAAATATATGAAAGTACAATTCCGACAGAAATTGTTCAGGAACTGGCATTGATGAAAGCCGGAAATGTGGCAATGGAGTTGGAAGAAGTGGAAGGAAATGTGATAGATACAATTGTAATCGGAGCGGATACGGTTGTTGTTCATGATAATAAAATATTGGGAAAACCGTCAGATGAAGCGGAGGCATTTCGCATGTTAAAGAGTCTGGCAGGAGATACACATCAGGTTTATACAGGAGTTGCGATGCTTGTGTATGGAGAAGATGGAGAAGCCAAAGAAATCTGTCATGCAGAAAAGACAGAGGTATTTGTACATGAAATGAGTGATGAGGAGATTCGAAACTACATTGCGAGTGGAGAACCGATGGACAAAGCAGGTGCATATGGAATTCAAGGGAAATTTGCTGCATACATCGATAAGATAGAGGGAGATTATTATAATGTGGTCGGACTTCCGGTGGCATATGTATACCAGCAGTTGAAGGGACTGGATGCATAAACAACGTTGCTAATAAGAAATTTACCGGGATATGTGAATAATAAGTGTGAAAAAAATGGTCCGGAGGTGGATAACTTTGCAGAAAAAGACGAGCAATGTGAATTGTGAGAGTTGTATGAATTACGAATATGACGAAGAATATGAATACTATGTTTGTACACAAAATTTGGATGAGGATGAAATGTATCGATTTGTTCAGGGAAGCTTTCATGACTGTCCATATTATCAGTTTGGAGACGAATACCGTATTGTGAGAAAGCAGATGTAAAGATAAAATTGAAAATGTCAGCAGAGCGAATGCTGGATTGTCATGAAAGTAGAGGGATGATCAAATTGAAAAAAATAATATTAGAGGCATGCGTAGATAATGTACAGTCTGCTATTTATGCACAAGAAGGCGGTGCAGACAGATTGGAGCTGTGCAGTAATTTGCTTATCGGCGGGGTGTCGCCGGGGAAAGCATTGTATGATCAGGTGAGAAAAAACACAGATATTCCGGTACGTGTATTGCTTCGTCCAAGATATGGGGATTATTGTTATGACGGATATGAGTTTGAGCAATTAAAAGAAGAAGTGCAGATGTATTGTGAGGCGGGTGCTGACGGAATCGTCATTGGTCTGTTGCGTCCAGATGGCAACTTGGATCTGGAAAGAATGGAAGAGTTGATTCAACTAGCAGGAAATAAAAAGAAAACACTACATCGGGCATTTGATGTGTGTGTGAATCCGATGAAGGCGTTGGAAGAGGCAATAGAAATCGGATTTGATACGATCCTTACAAGTGGTCAGAAAGAAACTGCGTGGGAAGGAAGAACAATTCTGAAAGAATTACAAGAAAAATCCCAGGGTAGAATTGAGATTCTTGCAGCGTCCGGGATTGGTGCAGAGGCAATCAAAAAGCTTATTCCGTATACGGGAATTATGTCCTATCATATGTCAGGAAAGGTCGTTCTGAACAGTCGGATGGAATATCGCAAAGAGGGAGTAAGTATTGGGATGCCGGGAGAGGATGAGTATGTGATCTGGCAGACTGCGAAGGAGAAGATAGCGGAAGCGAGAGGGATTGCTATTTAGTTCATTAAGTGGCAATACGTCCTTACAAAAAATTGATATAAGAATTCTTGCTCAGATTCCATGAACGGGAGACACATAAGAGCGTAAATTTCTGCAAAAGGTATCTGCAAGTTATCGAAAATGTGTGATGCAGATACACCACAAAGCAAGGAAAGACTATGCAATCCAGCGAATTGGAGTCGGGCTTGCCCGACGAAACTGAGCAGGAGTGCATAGTCTTTTTCTTGCTTGGTGGCTGTCGTGAACTAAACAGCAAAAATTTCACAGTAAGAATAAAAACAGACTTGCAATTCATTGGGGAGAATGTGAGTGAAAGTCTTTACGAGCGTTAAAATATGATAAAAGTAAATGGAAGAAGTCTATGTGAATAAAGAAAGAAGTGTGCAAATTTCACAAAAATTCGCATTTTTTCGCAGTAAATCGAATAAATGCGTGACGACAAATTTGGGAATCTGTTTCCAAAGGAAAAAAACGGAAGAAAAAATGCATGAAAAAGAGAAATAAATCAGTGAAAATAAAAGGAATTTTGAATAAAAAATCTATGAAAAAATGATAAAAAGTAGAAGTAAAAACAGCAATGACAAAAGATTGACAAAAGAATTTCGGGGGAGTATATTTACAATAGCTTTTGGGAGATACAATCTTGAAAGATGCGATAAGGCAAAAGTTCTTCTGTGAAAGAAGTTCTTTTTTTGTAGCAAAAATGAGGAGTTTCTTCTTATTAAATGGAACCTTATCGTAAACAACAATTTGATAAAGAAAGGGAGGGAGCGATACGGGCAATTTGACAGACAGGTTGCTGGAAGAACTGCAGTGTGAGACAGTCATTAAGATTCCATTCTTGAATGGGTTGCTGGATATTAAGGAATCGGTAGTCGTCACATGGATTATCATGGCAGTGATAGTCGCCTTGTGTATCATCTTTGTGAGAAATCTCAAAGTTGAGAATCCAGGGAAAGGGCAGTTGTTATTAGAATCCGCTATTAGCACGGGTCAGAACTTCTTCGAAGATGTCATGGGTAAGGAAAACAGAAAATATATTCCATACTTATTGACTGTTCTGATTTATATTGGAATTTCAAACATTATAGGTCTTTTTGGGTTTAAGCCGCCGACAAAAGATTTGAATGTTACAGCAGCCATAGCAATTATGAGTATGATTCTCATTGAATATTCAGGAATTCATAAAAATGGAGTGAAGCATTGGGTGAAGCACTTTGCTGAACCAGTACCATTTGTAGCACCGATTATGATTTTGGAAATTGTAATCAGACCGCTGTCGCTTTGTATGCGATTATTTGGTAATGTGTTGGGAGCATTTGTTATTATGGAACTTTTAAAGACAGTAGTTCCGGTTTTGGCTCCTATCCCATTTAGTTTTTATTTTGATATATTCGATGGATTATTACAGGCTTATGTATTTGTGTTCCTGACAGCATTGTTTATGAATGAGGAACAGGAATAATTTATTAGGTTCACAGAGAGTTGTGCAAAGAATAATAAAATTACAATCATTTGGTGAAAAAAGAAAAAGGAGATTAGAATTATGGGAACAATTATTGCAATTGGAGCAGGTATCGCAGTATTAGCAGGTTTAGGAGCAGGAGTTGGTATTGGTATTGCAACAGCAAAAGCTGTTGATGCTATCGCAAGACAGCCGGAAGCAGAAAGTAAAATCAGTAAGAACTTGATTCTTGGTTGTGCACTTGCAGAGGCAACTGCTATTTATGGTTTCATTATTGGTCTGTTAATTATCTTAATGCTGAAATAAGAAGTTGTTTAGCAAGACGAGTAAAGAAGAAAGGCAGGTGTAAAAGGTGATACAGTTTAATGCAAGCCTTATCTATACCATTATAAACCTTGTGATTTTTTATCTTTTACTGAAAAAGTTCTTATTTAAACCGGTTATGGGCATTATGGAAAAACGTGAAAAAATGATTGCTGATGGACTTCAGAATGCAACAGATACACAGAATGAAGCAAAGCAGTTAAAGGCAGATTATGAGAAAGCCCTGAGCGGAGCAAAAGAACAATCCAGCCAGATTGTTGACAAAGCACATGCAGAAGCTAAGAAAGAATACAATCGTATTTTGTCAGAGGCAAATGAAAAAGCCGGAATTATGCTGGAAAATGCGAAGAAGACAATCGAGGTTGAACGTCAGCAGACAATGAATACATTGCAGTCAGAAATTGCAGGACTTGCAATGCAGGCAGCTAAGAAGATTGTTGATGAAAAGACAGAGAATCAAGGAAACAAAGGAATTTATGATCAGTTTCTGGAAGGAGTAGGTGAAGCTCATGGAAACACAGACATTGACTAAACGGATGTACCGCTCATCAATGTCAGGACATTATGCGCGAGTGTTGTATGAGCTTAACGTTCCAAAAACAGATATAGAGAAAACAAAAGAAGCATTTGCAGAAGTACCACAGTTGAGAGAAGTGTTTATCAATCCAACGATTTCTGCAAAAATAAAAATGAGCGTCATCAATCAGGTGTTTCCGGAGAGTATGAAGAATTTCCTGAAAGTCGTATGTAAAAATCAGCGTGTTAATCTGATCAATGAGATATTTGATGCGTATGATGAATATTGCGATGAGCAGGCTCATATTTTGACGGCAGTATTGGCCTGTGTAGAGCCTCCAAGTGAGGAACAGCTCGACAAGATGAAGGTATTCCTTTGTGACAAATATCAGAAAGCCGATGTGAAGATTCAAATCGTAGAAGATACTTCTCTTCTTGGTGGATTTATTCTTCACGTTGAAAATGATGAGTATGACTGGAGTCTGAAAGGAAGACTGACACGATTAGAACAAAAATTGACCTGGAGGTGAACAAGGTGAGTTCAATCAATTCAGAAGAAATCATTTCTATTCTGAAAAATGAAATAGAGAATTTTGATCAGATCAGTAAGGACAGCGAAGTCGGTACTGTAATTACAGTCGGTGACGGAATCGCAACCATTTACGGGATTGATCACGCCATGTACGGGGAAATTCTTACCTTTGAAAATGGTCTGAAGGGAATGGTTCAGGATATCCAGAAAGATGCTATCGGATGTATCTTGTTTGGCCATGACACAGAGATCAAAGAAGGAACAAAAGTTGCTCGAACAGGGAAAAAGGCCGGTGTTCCGGTCGGAGATAAATTTATCGGACGAGTTGTCAATGCACTCGGCGAGCCAATTGACGGAGCAGGTGAGATTGAAGCAGATGGTTATCGCCCAATCGAAAATGAAGCGCCTGGTATTATTGACCGTAAATCTGTAAGTGTACCAATGGAGACAGGTATTCTGTCAATCGATTCTATGTTCCCAATTGGACGTGGACAGCGTGAGTTGATCATTGGAGACCGTCAGACTGGTAAAACTTCAATTGCTACCGATACAATTTTGAACCAGAAGGGAAAAGATGTAATTTGTATCTATGTTGCAATTGGTCAGAAAGCATCTACAGTTGCTAAGGTAGTAAATACATTTAAGGAAGCAGGTGCGATGGATTACACAATCGTTGTTGCTTCAACAGCAAGTGATTGTGCACCACTTCAATATATTTCTCCATATGCAGGAACTGCTATGGCTGAATATTATATGCACAAAGGGAAAGATGTATTGATCATATATGATGATCTTTCAAAACATGCGGTTGCTTACCGTGCATTATCATTGTTACTTGGACGTTCGCCTGGACGTGAAGCATATCCTGGAGACGTATTTTATCTGCATTCAAGACTGTTGGAGCGTTCCAGCCGTTTGAATGATGCACTTGGCGGAGGTTCTATTACAGCACTTCCAATTATTGAAACACAGGCTGGTGATGTGTCTGCATACATCCCTACAAACGTAATTTCTATTACAGACGGACAGATTTTCCTTGAAAGTGATTTGTTTGCATCTGGTATGCGTCCGGCGGTTAACGTTGGTTTGTCTGTATCCCGTGTAGGTGGAGATGCACAGACAAAAGCAATGAAGAAGGCAGCAGGAAGTCTTCGTATCGATCTTGCCCAGTATCGTGAGATGGAAGTATTTACGCAGTTCAGTTCGGATTTGGATGCTGCAACAAAAGAACAGCTGGAGTATGGTAGTGGTTTGATGGAACTTTTGAAGCAGCCATTAGGAGCACCGATGGGATTGGCAGATAAAGTTATTACATTATGTGCTGCAAGAAATAAAGTGATGCTTGGAGTTGAAAAAGCAAAAATTAAAGAATTCCAGCGAGATATGTTGCATTATTTTGCAATAGAACATCCTGAAATCGGCAAAGAAATTGAAGAGACAAAGGTATTGTCCGATGAACTGGCCGAGAAGATTGTAGAGACTGCAAAGGAATTTAAGAAGAGCAGGTGTTAAGATGGCAAATATCAGAGAAATACAGACTCGTATTAACAGTGTAAAAGACACGATGAAGATTACAAATGCCATGTATATGATTTCTTCGACAAAGATGCGTCAGGCCAAGAAAAAGCTGGCTGACACAGAGCCTTATTTCTATGGCTTGCAGGGAGAAATTTCACGAATTCTCCGACATGTACCGGAGATGGAGAAGCAACGGTTTTTTGATCTTCGAGAAGAGATTCCGCCAGAGAAACGTAAGATCGCATCAATCGTAGTAACTGCGGATAAAGGTCTGGCAGGAGCCTACAACCACAATGTGGTGAAGGCAGAAGAAGAGATACTTGCAGGTCCGGGAGAGCATAAATTATTTGTTGTAGGTGAGCTGGGAAGACATTATTTTGCTAAGAGCGGAGTAAAGATTGACACAAATTTCCAGTACACTGTACAGAAACCAACAATGCACCGGGCAAGAGATATTGCCGCAACTCTTCTTGAACAGTTTGGAAATGGAGAGCTGGACGAAGTATATATTGTATATACACGAATGGAAAATTCAATTCAGTCGGAAGTGGAGAAGGTTCGTCTGCTTCCGCTGGAGAGAAGCTCATTCAACGAGATGAAGATGCCGCTTAACGTATATCGTGAAGCGATTGCATTGTATCCATCTGCACAGGCAGTGATGGACATTATTGTACCAAACTATATTGTAGGTATGATTTATGGTTGTCTGGTTGAGGCATATGCAAGTGAGCATAATGCTCGAATGACTGCGATGCAGACAGCAACAGACAGTGCACAGGATATTATCAGAGAACTTTCTATTGAATATAACAGAGCCAGACAGGCTGCGATCACTCAGGAAATTACTGAGGTCTGCAGTGGCGCAAATGCGCAGAAGCGGAAAAGGAAGTGAGAATAGCATATGAATAAAGGACGAATTGTACAGGTTATGGGACCTGTCGTTGACGTATTATTTGAAGATGGAAATCTTCCTAGCATCAAAGATGCTTTGGAGGTAGAAAATAATGGTAAAGTCTGCGTTATGGAAGTTGCACAGCATCTTGGAAACAATGAAGTGCGCTGCCTGATGCTGGCTGCAAGTGAAGGACTTCATAAAGATATGGAAGTAACTGCAACAGGAGCAGGTATCCGCGTTCCTGTTGGAGATCAGACACTTGGACGTTTGTTCAATGTGCTTGGTGAAACGATTGATAACGGAGACAAAATTGAAGACGATGCTCAGAAATGGGTTATCCATCGCGATCCTCCGACATTTGAAGAACAGAGTCCGGTTGTAGAGATTCTGGAAACTGGTATTAAAGTTATTGACCTTCTTGCACCATATGCAAAAGGTGGTAAGATTGGTCTGTTCGGCGGTGCCGGTGTAGGTAAGACAGTATTGATTCAGGAATTGATCCATAACGTTGCAACAGAGCATGGTGGATATTCTATTTTTACCGGTGTAGGAGAGCGTTCTCGTGAAGGTAATGACCTTTGGACAGAGATGAAAGCCTCAGGAGTTCTGGAGAAGACAGCCTTGGTATTTGGTCAGATGAACGAGCCACCTGGAGCACGTATGCGTGTGGCAGAGACAGGACTGACGATGGCTGAATATTTCAGAGATGAGGAACATCAGAATGTGCTGTTATTCATCGATAATATTTTCCGTTTTACACAGGCTGGTTCAGAGGTATCTGCATTGCTTGGACGTATGCCTTCAGCCGTAGGTTATCAGCCTACACTTGCAACAGAAATGGGTGAGTTACAGGAACGAATTGCATCTACAAAGAATGGATCCATTACATCTGTACAGGCAGTATATGTACCTGCAGATGATTTGACTGACCCGGCTCCTGCAACAACATTTGCCCATTTGGATGCAACAACTGTACTTTCACGTAAAGTTGTAGAACAGGGAATTTATCCGGCGGTAGACCCACTGGAATCAAGTTCACGTATTTTGGAAGCGGATATTGTTGGTGAGGAACACTATAGAATTGCCAATCAGGTAAAAGCAATTTTGCAGAAATATAAAGAGTTGCAGGATATCATCGCAATTCTTGGTATGGAAGAGCTTTCTGATGAAGATAAGGCAACAGTTATGCGTGCAAGAAAGATTCAGAAATTCTTGTCACAGCCATTCTCCGTTGCAGAAACATTTACAGGAATTCATGGAAAATATGTGCCTTTAAATGAGACAATCCGTGGATTTAAAGCTATTATTGATGGAGATATGGATCAATATCCGGAAAATGCATTCTTTAATGTCGGAACAATTGACGATGTTATTGAGAAAGCGAAGACAATGGGCTCAGAAGAGTAAAGGAGTGCATATATGGAAACATTTGGTCTGAAAATAATTGCAAGTGACCGTGTGTTTTACGAAGGACGCTGCAGGCAAATCGTTATACCGGCTTATGATGGCGGTACAATAGGAATTTTGCCAAACCATGAGAATATGGTGATCGCAGTAAATGTCGGAGTTGCCCGCATAGAAATTGAGCCGGGGGACTGGCGTGAGGTAGCTGTCGGAAGTGGTTTTATGGAGATTGTTAATAACCGTGTAACCGTACTTGTGCAGACAGCAGAGCGTCCGGAAGAGATTGATATCCGTCATGCACAGGAACAAAAAGAACGTGCACAGGAACAGCTGCGTCAGAAACAGAGTATTCAGGAATACTATCATACGCAGGCTTCTCTTGCCAGAGCGATGAACCGTTTGAAAGTATCACATGGAAAGCATTGGAATGTGTAAATATTGTAAATAATCATAAAAGAACTGTACAAAAAGACTTTTTATGTCGGAATTGTATGGTTCTTTTTTGGTTGTTAAAAATATTTGTAAAAAAAGTAACAGAAATGTAACACATAGGAGTGCGTAGTGTTGCTTTTTTCACATTATTATACTAAAATATACTTTAGCTGAATTGATATTAGGGAGAATTACAATGAGTGAAAAAGATAAATTACGTTCGATGGTAGAGCTGATGAATGATGCTTTGAGAACAGTACGTGATTACTATGATTCAGAATATGCATACTACGTTGAACGGGATGATGAAGAGATTACAATGGTCTATGAGTGGTGTGCGGAGAATATTCCGTGGCAGAGAGACCGAATCAAGATGTTATCCTCGGACCAGTTTCCAAAATGGTTGAGGGAGGAAGTTACAGACACCACAGAAGACAGCTACAGTGTATTTTATCCGATGGGTGAAAATCAGAAGGCAATACTGGCAGTTGTGAATGTTCACAGAGGAGGGTGTGATCTTTCTTTATTACGTTCGCTGCTTCCATATATTTCGCAGACAACAGTTCTGCAGAAATTACAAAGACAGCAGGAATATCTAAGTTACCATGATGACTTGACAGGCTTGCTGAACAGGAATAGTTTTGTGGGATACCTTTCAGAGGTGAATCAAGAAGCGTTAAAATCTCTGGGTGCGGTTTCTGTCGATGTAAATGGGCTGAAGAATTTTAATAAAGAGTTTGGAAGGGAATATGGAGACGAGGTTGTTATCCGAGTAGGAGAAGTACTGGAAGAGTTCTTTAAAGGATTTATGGTTTTTCGGATGACAGGAGATGAATACCTGATTCTCGCGGAGAATATTTCATATGAAGAATTCATGAATCGTATCCACAGCAGCAGTGACAAATTAGACAATATCAGTCTTGGACTGGTTACGATGGGATATGCCTGGGAAAAACTGGATATCAATATAGATGATCTTGTTATGGATGCAGGGAATATGATGCGTAAAGAAAAACGTAAATATTATAAAAATCTGAAAAAAGGTCATCATGAACCGATTATTAAGCAGGATTTATTAGATGATATTGAGCAGGGGAATTTTATTGTATGTTTAAAACCAGTGCTGGAGGCAGAATCGGAAGAGGTTGTCGGAGCCGAAGCGGTTGTGAGGTATCATCATAAAGATTTGGGGATTGTGGATCCGGGACGTTACCTGACACTTTTGGAGGAAACAAAGCTTTCACATTATCTGGACTTGTATGTGTTTGAAGAAGTGTGTAAGACGCTTCGCAGATGGGAGAATGAAGGCCGGATGATGTTGCCGATTTCTGTCAATTTCTCAGGAGCAACTTTACGATATGAGAGTGTTGGAGATAAGATCCTGAAGATAATTGAAAAATATCATGTGTCAAGCGAGTATTTGCAAGTGGAAGTATCGGAGACAAATCAGGAGATGAATCCAGAGATGCTTGCTGAGACAAGTAATAAAATCCGAAAAGCGAATGTGAGAGTTCTTTTGGATGATTTTGGGGCTAAAGATTCAAGTTTTTCTATTTTGTCTATTATGGAGTTTGATGGTCTAAAATTAGATAAAGGAATTACTTCTAATATTGTAGGAAACAGTAAAAGCAGAATAGTGGCAAAAGCAGTGATTGATATTTGCCGTCGACTGGGTGCATCTGTTTATGCCTGCGGAGTAGAAACACAGGATCAGTTGAATGTAATGCAAGAATTGGGCTGCGATTATGTTCAGGGAAATTTATTTAATAAAGCAATTACAATTGAGACATTTGAAGTGCGATATATGCAGTAGGTGTAAAAAATAAGATGGGAGATAAAGACAGATGAAGAAAAAAGCGATGAAATATCGTCTGATAAAAATACTTTGCATTGGAATCATCTTTGGAGCATTGATAGGAATGCTTCTTATGGGATTGAGTGGAAGAGCAAGAATCAAAGAAGTAAGAGAAGAATGTAAAACTACAGAGAATAAGCTGAAAAAAGAAAATGAACAGTTGCAGGCAGAAGCTGAAAAGGCTAAGGTGCAGCCGTCATCGGAGGAGATCGCAAAGGAAAATGCGGAGAAATTAGCCTCAAACGATGATGACTGGAGTCTTGTTCTGATTAATAGCGAGAGCCCGCTGGATACATCTTATGCGCCGAGTCTGACCAAAATAACAGATGATTATTCTGTAGACAGTCGTATTGCGGATGATACAAAGAAGATGTTCCAGGATGCTGCGGATGCTGGGATGAGTTTGAATATTATATCTGCATATCGTGACTATGAGACACAAAAAGGTGTGTTTAATGATACAATGTTAAACTGGATTTATCAGGGAAAAACACCATTAGAGGCCTATGATGAAACAAAACAGTCTGTAGCAGTGCCGGGGACAAGTGAACATGCTACCGGATTGGCAATGGATATTACATCATCAACTTATCAGGAGTTGAATGATGAACAAGAAAATACTGATGAAGCAAAGTGGCTGAAAGCAAACTGTGCAAATTATGGTTATATTTTGCGTTATCCTACTGATAAGTCAGATGTAACAGGAATTGTTTATGAACCATGGCATTTCCGTTATGTCGGTAAAACAGCGGCAAAAGAAATTATGGGACAGGGAATTACGCTTGAAGAATATTTGGAACAGCAAAAAGACGGAAAATAATCTGGAAAATTAAATAAAATTCATGAATAGTCACAAAAGTATAAAAAATTCAAATATTTAATTGACATTCTGACAGAGGTGAGTATAATAGGACTCAACAAAAACAAAGGCGTTTTTCCATTACGGAAAAGCGCCTCTTTTGTTTTGTAGTTGTCATGCATGCGACCCTGTTTAACGAGAAAAAATTGCGAAAGCAATTTTTCGATAATAGAAGGAGGTTGAGAATATGAAGAAACTTGAAATTGTAATTCAGCCAGAAAAATTAGAGGATTTGAAGGGGATCCTGGATGATTGTCAGGCAAATGGTCTTATGATAACAAATATTATGGGATATGGTAATCAGAAGGGACATAAAAAGATTTATCGAGGTGCAGAATATAGTGTGAATCTTTTACCAAAAGTAAAAGTGGAGACAATTGTTGAACCAGATACAGCAGAAAAAATTATCAAAAGAGTTGTAGATGAAATTCAGACAGGTACTTATGGAGATGGAAAAATCTTCGTATACGAAGTACAGGATGCAGTTCGAATCCGAACAGGAGAACGTGGATCGAATGCATTATAATTCGGTGCAAACCATGAAAATAAAAAAATAGATTTTATCAAAGAGGATAGTTGTAAGATACATAAAAATGTTCTTACAGGTGTCCTCTTTCTTTTGAAATATTGAATGAGATAGTTAAAAGACAGTCTCTAAAGAAATGAGAAGGAGGATGTAGATATGGGATTGACAGATTTAATTGCAGGCGGAATGGATAGCATAGACGCAACAGCATTATTGATAAATGTTATGTGGACAATGTTAGGAGCTATATTGGTTTATTTTATGCAGGCAGGATTTGCTATGTGTGAGGCAGGTTTTACAAGAGCCAAAAATACAGGAAATATTTTGATGAAGAACATGATGGACTTTGTCCTTGGAAGTATTTTCTTCTTTATATTTGGTTTTGCTTTAATGCATGGTACAGATTGGAATGGTATTGTAGGAATCAAAGGATTTTTTGATCCGACATCTCTGGCAGATGCAGATGGAATGATCAATGGACTTCCGGCAGGTGTGTTTATTATTTTCCATACAGTATTTTGTGCAACAGCAGCAACGATTGTTTCAGGATCTATGGCTGAGAGAACAAAATTTGCAGCATACCTGGCATACAGTGCAGCAATCAGTATTTTTATTTACCCAATTACAGGACACTGGATCTGGGGCGGAGGCTGGTTATCAGAACTCGGATTCCATGATTTTGCAGGATCTACAGCAGTACATATGGTAGGTGGTATCTGTGCTTTGGTAGGAGCTAAAATCCTTGGACCTCGTATTGGAAAATATGACAAGGAAGGAAAAGTAAGAGCGATTCCTGGTCATAATCTTGCAATTGCAGCGTTGGGAGTATTTATTTTATGGTTCTGCTGGTTTGGATTTAACTGTGGATCTACAACAGCAGCAACAACAAACTTAGGTGACATTGCAATGACAACAAACCTTGCAGCCGCAGCCGCTACATTGATGGCATTGATCGTAACATGGGTTCGTTATGGAAAACCTGATGTTTCAATGACATTCAATGGTTCTCTGGCAGGTCTGGTAGCAATTACAGCAGGTTGTGATGCAGTAAGTAACTGGTCAGCAATCATCATCGGAGCAATAGCAGGTGTATTGGTTGTATTTTCAGTAGAGTTCTTTGATAAGGTAGCAAAAATTGATGATCCGGTCGGAGCAATCAGTGTACATGGTGTATGTGGTGCGACAGGAACAATTTTAACAGGTATATTTTCACCGGATTATACATTTGGAACTCAGTTGCTTGGTGTTGCAGCAACAGCAGCATACGTATTTGTATTAGCAATCATTATCTTTACAATTATTGATAAAACAATCGGTTTGAGAGTATCTAAAGAAGAAGAAATTGATGGTTTGGATGTTCATGAACATGGATGTTCTGCTTATGCAGATTTCAACTTTAGAATTTAATATGAAAAGATTCTGCTGTTGTGCAGAGCGTCTGTGAAAGACAGCAGAAAAATCTATCTTCTTTCTAAAAGGAACAGGGATTACTTGTAAATGACAGCAAGTAATTCGGTTCCTTTTTATTTTGGAAATAAAAAGTGAAAGAAATTTTTAGAGAGGGTTCTGCATTGACGATGGAATGTGCTTTTGTTAGAATAAAGGGTAGATGTAAGGAGGGTTTCTTATGGGAGATTTAACGTTTGGCGAACAAGTTAAAATTATGTTAAGCAGAAAAAACATGACGATTAAACAACTGGCTGAGATGATCGAGGAACGAACTGGGAAAGCAATGTCACGTCAGAATCTGACCCAGCGTTTGAGCAGAGATAACTTTCAGGAACAAGACATGAGACTGATTGCAGCTATTTTGGGGTGTCCGTTTAAGTTGAGTATATTTCCGGAGGAGTTGGAAATAGAGGAAGCCGCGTCAGAGGAACTTGCGGTTCAATATGCAAACAATGCAGGGCTGAAAAATAAAGATGCAGAAGAAACGACAGCTGAAGAAGAGGAAGCAGAAAGTCTGGAATTGGAAACAGCGGAATCGGAAGAATTAGAAACAGAGGAAGCAGAATTTGAAGAAGTGGATGATGATTCGGAAGAAGAGATTTTGCTTGAAGATGAAGAACCTTGGGATGAATTAGAAGAATTGACTCTGGAGGATGCGGAGGAGATACCGCAGGACGAAACAGAAAATAATGATACTCGCAAGACAACCGTTTGGGAGCCGCAGATCGTGCAGAGTGCATATGAGAGGGCGAGACTTACTTCGGAATGGGAGAAGGCAACGATTGAGCCGGAGGAAGAACCTAAACGTTTTGTGAAGAGAAACGAAATTGAAGAAGATTTGACAATAGGAGAGTTAAATCCGTATACAGGACACGAATATTTATCTAATAGTGTGAGAATGCATCCGAATAAGATTGGATATGTGCAGGTATACGATCGTGCGAAGCATCGCTGGGATGATATGACAGAATGGGCATATCTTGGATACCAGGAGCGGATGAAATCAGAGCTTGGCAAGGACTATGAACCACCAATTTATTTAGACTAAGAAGAAATGGGGAGCTACAATAGACGGATATGCTCCCCTTTTATAATGCAAAGAAGTTTCGTGAAAAAGATTTCTAATAAATGTAATGACACCAGTATCCAAAAGTTTCCTGTGTATTACATTCGTCAGAAGAAAGTTCTAATTGATCGTTGTAGGAATCGATAAATTTTGGAAAACCAAAAATTTCTGCGGCCCGGGCTTCTCGAATATCATATACTCCGGGAACACCGAGCTGATAATGACCATTTTCTTCGATAAGGAGAAGATGATGATAATTATGGTATCCATGCAGAAGAAAACTGTTGTTTGCAAGATTCCAACATTTTTTAGGAAGAATTTTCAAATCTGAACGATGGATTTTCTGTATGGTTTTAGAAGGAGGTAACAGGTTTGTTGTATCACTGGCTTCGAATAAATTATCATTATCGTTGTATTCAGAAGCTGAAAGATCAGGAGCTGGCTCAGGAACTGGCTGGGGAGTTTCAGGTTGCACAGTTGTCGAAAAAATTTCGTTGATATCCAGATGAAATTGTGATTCTGTAGCTGTAAGAAAACTTTCATCTGGCAGTAGGATTAAAAAACCATGCAAATTCTCCATGGATGAAATTAAATCGATGGCAGAATCCGGTAGTGTGAGCTGGGCAGAAATGATATGAGCATTGCATGGAAGCTCACTTATTTTTTTTGAAATGCTATGTTCTTGTTCAGTTAAAATAGCACAGAGTGGGACAAGGTGCTGATTTGTGACAGGAATATTTCTGGCTTGAATCTGCAGAAGCCAGCAATCCGGTTTTTTCGTGAGTTTTAAAAATCCGGTGTTGCGCATACGGTGATTATTTTTATATTCATAAAGATAATAAATACCTGGATTCATAGAGTACCTCCAATAGATTAATAAAATAAGAATTGAGGAAATGCTGTTCAAAACCTCTAAGATAATGTATTCTTGTAATAATAAGAAAAGAACTGAAAACACATGAAAGGATTAGAAATATTCATGGATGAGATGAACCAAAAGCTGGATGAAAAATATATGAGAGAGGCAATTCGGCAGGCGAAGAAGGCTTATGCACTGGAGGAGGTTCCGATAGGATGTGTGATCGTGCACGAAGGAAAGATTATTGGACGAGGTTATAATCGAAGAACAACCGACAAAAATCCATTGGCACATGCGGAGATTGCTGCGATAAAAAAAGCGAGTAAAAAAATAAATGACTGGAGATTGGAAGAGTGTACATTATATGTCACCTTGGAACCTTGTCAGATGTGTGCAGGTGCGATTGTACAGGCACGGACAAAGCGGGTTGTTGTCGGGTGTATGAATCCAAAGGCCGGGTGTGCAGGCTCTATTTTAAATCTGCTTGATATGCAGGAATTTAATCATCAGGTTGAGCTTACGACAGGCATATTGGGCGAAGAATGTAGTGCGATGATGAAGCAGTTTTTTAAAGAACTCAGGGAGAAGCAGAAGAAAATAAAATATGAAAGAAGTTTGAAAAAAGAGGATTAGATAGGACTGTATAGAATAATCAGTTAAATATAGATAAAAATAAAAGACACTGTGAGGATTCACCTTCCAGTGTCTTGAATTTCTTACTTTACGTGCATTACGCTTCGAATGCATCTCCACAAACGTTACCTTGGTAGTTGACTCGATCCAGGCACCCTCACAACACCCGGAAGGTCCTGCTTAGTGCTGCTTCGTTCCCGACCTGACACGGTTCACAGGTTCCCGTCGTGTGAGACCCAGATTTTCAACGCCACTTTCCAAGGGCAGCTTTGCAAATCAGCACCCTCTGCGTAATATCACCCCTGCTATAGCGGATTGCAGGTACAAGGTACCGCTAACACCCCGGCTGCACGAGTCTTAAGTTTACATGGTTTTTAAGAAAAAGTCAAGATGCCTGAGAAGAATAATTGAAAATAGAGGGGGAAGCGTTTATAATGAAATGAAAAAAGTATCGGGTTATTTGATATAAAAGCGACATATTAGAAAAAGGGAGCATATAGATGAACATTTTATTGACTGCAATCAATGCAAAATACATTCACTCCAATTTAGCAGTATATAGTCTGAGAGCTTATGCGGCAGGAAAATGTGAGAGATATAAAGAAGAGATAGGAATTGCGGAATATACGATCAACCAGCCATTGGATCAGATATTGATGGATCTGTATAAAAGAAAACCGGAAGTGCTTTGCTTTTCCTGCTATTTGTGGAATATTGAATATGTAGAACAACTGGTAGCAGAACTAGGGAAGATTATGCCACAGACAGATATCTGGCTTGGTGGACCTGAGGTTTCATATCATGCGTCTCATATGTTGGAACAATTTCCACAGGTATATGGCATTATGCGAGGAGAAGGAGAAGAGACATTTTTAGAATTGGCAGAGTTTTATTACAACAACAGTGGGAAAAGTCTGGAACAATGTGAAAAAGTCCAACGATTGAAAGCAATCGTGGGGATAACTTTCCGAGATGGAGAAGAAATCATAGAAACTGCAGATCGAAGTGTGATGGATTTAAGTAAAGTGCCATTTGTATATGAAGATTTAGAGGTTTTCAAGAATAAGATCATTTATTATGAATCAAGCAGGGGATGTCCGTTTTCATGTAGTTATTGTCTCTCTTCTATTGATAAATGTCTTCGTTTTAGAGACTTAGAGCTGGTAAAAAAAGAATTACAGTTTTTTATAGATCATGAGATTCCGCAGGTGAAGTTTGTAGACCGTACATTCAATTGTAAACATTCACATTCTATGGAAATCTGGTCTTATATAAAAGAACATGATAAAGGGAAAACAAATTTCCATTTTGAGGTGGCGGCAGATTTATTAAATGAAGAAGAATTAAATTTAATCAGCACTATGCGACCTGGATTGATCCAATTGGAAATTGGTGTGCAGTCAACAAATGAACAGACGATTAAGGAAATTCATCGTACAATGAAATTTTCGCAGGTGACAGAAGTGGTGAATCGTGTGCATGCTGCGAAAAATATTCATCAGCATTTAGATTTGATCGCGGGTCTTCCTTTTGAAGATTACAATAGTTTCCATAAGTCATTCTGTGACGTATATGCATTGAGACCGGAACAGCTGCAGCTTGGCTTTCTTAAAGTTTTAAAAGGCTCATACATGGAAGAAAAAACAAAAGACTATGAGTTGTTGTATCAGAACAGACCGCCGTATGAAGTGCTGTCGACAAAATGGCTTCCATATTCGGATGTGATTCGCCTCAAAGGACTGGAAGAGATGGTAGAGGTGTATTATAACAGCAGACAATTTGAACATACTATGGAATTGCTTGAACAAGTCTTTGGAGATGCGTTTGTGATGTTTGAAGAAATGAGTAACTATTATGAAGAACATGGATATTATGGGGTGAATCACAATCGTGTCGCACGATATGAAATATTATATGCGTTTATAAAAGAAGTGGCATTAGTACAATACGAGACTTTATTAACAGAAGAGCAATTTCGTCAGACGTTAGTTATGGATTTATATCTGAGGGAAAATATGAAAAATCGTCCGGCATTTGCAGGTGATTCTTTAGTAAGTAAAGAGGTGGAGCGGACATTTTACGATACAGAGGCAGAAGAACATCAATATTTGAAAGGGTATGAAAAGTATGATAAACGTCAGCTGCGTAAGATGACACATTTGGAAAATATAGATGGACATTTGATTTTGTTTGATTATCAAAACCGTAATCCGCTCACAAATCAGGCCACAACATATGAGGTTATATAGGGGTTACAGGTCACAGATACTGTGAATGATAACTATATAGGTTCTTGCAAAAAATGAGTAAAAAGTATAGAATAAAACCAATTCAAAATAAGAAATAAAAAGGGGTATCGAAATGAATTTTTATGATAAAAAATTTAAGAAAACAGTTTCTATTGTTATTCTTGTAATAATATTAGCAATGGTTGCAACGATGATAATTCCATATCTTATGTAAAGGATATGGATGCCAGATAAGACCAAGGGGTATAAGATGCAGCAGAAAAAAAGAAAAAGAAGAAGCAGAAGAATTCGAAGACTTCAGAGAGATATTTATTTGTTGGGTATAGTGTTGCTCTTAATATTAATCATTATGGGGGTGGTACAGCTCATTCTGAAAAGCTATATACATCGTCATGATGATGGGAAAATATTATCCGGGATTACAGTTGGAGGAGTCGATGTGTCCGGGCAGACAAAAGAAGAAGCTGTCCAGACAGTGCAGGGTGTTATAAGCCAGGAAAATAATGTGGTGTTTACATTTAAAGTGGCAGATGACAGAACTTTTGATGTCGAAGCAAATACATTAGGACTTCAAGTGAGCCATCCGGAAGATTCAGTACAGCAGGCAGTGGACTATGGCAGAAAAGGAAATGCATTAAAAGCATATAAAATTATGAAAAATGCGAAACGTGGAAAATTGACACATAATATACCACTGCAATATACAATAGATAAAAATACTGCAAAAAAAGCGTTGGAAACAGCATCGGTATCTGCTCTTAATGAACCGCAGAATGCCTGTGTAACACAGGATGCTTCAGGAAATGTAAGCATCGAGAAGGAAAAAAGCGGAGAAGTTCTGAATACAAATAAGACAATCGAGAATATAAAGAAGCTTTTAAAAACTTGGGATGGAAAAAATGCTACAATTCAAGCGAAAATAGATGAGAATAAGGCAAAAGTTACAGCAGAAGAATTGAAAGATGTGACGGATTTGTTGGGAAGTTCTACAACTTATTATGATGTGAATGACAGTGGGCGAGCGCAAAACGTAGAAAGCGGAGCAAAACATCTGAATGATATTTTGTTGCAACCTGGTGAAGAGCAGTCAGCAGATGAAGCAATGAGGCCATATACCGAAGAAAATGGATATGCGGAGGCTGCATCTTTTTCCGGGAATACGGTAGAACAGACAATGGGTGGAGGAATCTGCCAGGTGTCTACGACATTGTATCAGGCATTGCTTCATGCAGAACTTGATATTGTAGAAAGACATCAACATTCTATGCTTGTATCTTATGCAGAGCCATCTATGGATGCAGCAATAGCAGATGATGTGATGGATCTGGTATTTAAGAATAATCAAGAATATCCTGTTTATATTGAATCAGTTGTTGGCGGGGGTAGCATAACATTTAATATATATGGAAAAGAGACAAGAGATCCGAACAGGATAGTTACTTATGTCAGCGAGACACTTTCAAGTGAACAGGCAACGGGAACAAATTATGTTGCATCAGATGATCCAATCGGATATATCAATTATGTGAGTGCAGCACATCCGAAGGTTTCTGCGCAGCTGTGGAAGGTTGTGACAGAGAATGGGACAGAGGTGAGCAGGGAAGTTGTGAACCAGAGTGAGTATGTATCATCTCCGGAGACCTATTCTGTGGGAACGGCATCAGATGATGCCAATGCTACAGCTAAAATGAGACAAGCGATTGGAACACAGGATTTAGCAACGATCAATGCAGCAATTCAGGAAATTATTTATGGTTATTGATCAGGAACACAAAGAACATAGAAGTCCGGATGATCAAGGAGTAGTATGAAAGTAGGAAAACTATCACAAACTGCATGGAATCGTGCAGTGATGAAACAATTATATAAAAAGCAAGAACAAAATTTATTGAAGATATCAGCAGCAGAAAGTTGCAGTGCCTATGCTGTAGATGATGAACAAGTACTTATAAAATCAGCGGCATCCACATCAGGTGATACAAAAAACTTGGGAAAGTATGCTTTGGCAGCAGCAATCAATCAGTTGGCATCCAGAGGGGCAAAACCTGTGGATGTGCAGATCTTTATTTTGATTTCGGAGCGTATTGGAGAACAAAAGGTGGCAGGTATGGTACAGGAAATGGAAGAAATGTGTACCATGATGAATATTGCGATTTCAAATGTTCAGGTAGAGGTGAATCCGGCAGTGACACAGGCAATTGTGCGTGTGGAGACAATGGGATTTGCTGAAAAGAGGATGCTTAGAAATATCGAGAATATCAAGCCGGAACAAGACATTATCATGTGCGGTTTTGTGGGGTTAGAAGGTACGCTGCGTATTTTGGACGAGCAGGAAAAAGAGTTAAAAGGAAGATTTGTTCCGGCATTTTTGCGTCAGACCAAAGAACTAGAGTCACAGATGCTCAAGCTTCAGTTGTTGGAGAATGTTGAAAAAGAAGTGAAAGAGGAAAATATTATATTATCCGCTGTGCAACATGTAGGAAGCGGCGGGCTCTTTGCAACCTTATGGGATACAGCTGAGGTGGCAGGACTCGGTTTGCAGATCGATATGCAAAAGATACAGATCCGACAGGAAACCGTAGAAATTTGTGAATATTATCATTTGAATCCATATAAGATGACATCAACAGGAAGTCTTCTGTTTTTCACAGATCAAGGCGAAAAACTGATCGAGATTTTAGAAAAGAACGGCGCACGAGCCGTTAGGCTTGGGAGTACCACCGCAGAGAATGCGAGGGTGATCACAAGCGGAAGTGAAATCAGATACCTGGATCGGCCAACATCGGATGAACTGATGTTATGGAGAAAACAGAAATTAGAGGAAGGTAAAAATTATGGATACAAAACAGAAATTAAGAAATGAAATTTTGAGAAATTTAGAGAAAAACAGTCGGATTGATCTCGGAGAACTTGCAGTTCTTATGGGTATGGAAGAAGCAGAGATCGCAAATGAAGTGGCAGAAATGGAAAAAGAAAAAATCATTTGCGGATATCATACCATGATTAATTGGGATAAAACCGGGGTGGAAAAAGTGACAGCGTTGATTGAAGTGCGTGTTACACCACAGAGAAATCAGGGATTCGACCGCATTGCGGAACGTATTTATAATTATCCGGAAGTGAATGCGGTATATTTGATTTCCGGTGCATATGATCTTCTTGTTACATTGGAAGGAAAAACATTGCAGGAAGTATCCTTGTTTGTATCAGAGAAGCTTTCTCCAATTGAACCGGTTGTTGGAACAGCAACTCATTTTATTTTGAAAAAATATAAAGACCATGGTACGATCATGCTGCCTAAGAAAGGGTCTGACAGAATGGTGGTGACACCATAATGAGAAATCCATTATCAAAAAAAATTGTATCAGTACAGCCGTCAGGAATTCGAAAATTCTTTGATGTGGCAAATGAAATGGAAGATGTCATTTCACTTGGTGTTGGAGAACCTGATTTTGATACACCATGGAGAATACGTGAAGAAGGAATTTTCTCTCTGGAGAAGGGAAGAACATTTTATACATCTAATGCAGGATTAATAGAACTTCGTACAGAAATCTGTAAATATCTTGAACGTACGATTCATGTCAATTATGATCCGAAAAAAGAAACACTGATCACTGTCGGAGGAAGTGAGGCTATTGATCTGGCACTTCGTTGTATGCTTGATCCGGGAGAAGAGGTATTGCTTCCGCAACCTAGTTATGTATCCTATCTGCCATGTACAATTATGGCGGATGGTGTTCCGGTAATCGTAGAATTAAAGCATGAAAACGAGTTTAAACTGACAGTAGATGATCTGAAAGATAAAGTGACAGAAAAAACAAAGATTCTGGTCATGCCATTTCCGAATAATCCGACAGGGTCAATTATGACAAAAGAAGATTTGGAACCAATTGCAAAGTTTGTGGAAGAACATGATCTGTTTGTTATTTCAGATGAAATTTATTCGGAATTGAGTTACAAAGGAGACCATGTTTCTATCGCTAGTCTGCCTGGAATGAGAGAGCGAACAATTGTGATTAATGGATTTTCAAAAGGATTTGCGATGACAGGATGGCGTCTTGGATATTGCTGTGGTCCACAGGTGATTTTGAAGCAGATGATCAAATTACATCAATTTGCGATTATGTGCGCACCTACAAACAGTCAGTATGCAGCGGTTGAAGGATTGCGTCACTGTGGAGATCAAGTAATAGAAATGCGAAAAGCATATAATCAAAGAAGACGATTTTTGATGCACGAATTCAAACGTATGGGATTGGAATGCTTTGAACCATTTGGTGCATTCTATGTATTTCCAAGTATCAAAGAGTTCAACATGACATCGGAAGAGTTCGCAACTCGTCTGTTATATGAAGAAAAAGTGGCAGTTGTTCCGGGAACAGCATTTGGAGATTGTGGAGAAGGCTTCCTGAGAATATCTTATGCATATTCTTTGGAAGATTTAAAGGCCGCATTGGAAAGACTGGAGCATTTTATTGAAAAATTACGTGCAGAACAAAATAAATGATTATTTTGCTTAGAAAAAACTGTAGTGGAGAAAAAATATGTTAAACATTGTATTATTAGAGCCTGAGATTCCGGCAAATACAGGAAATATCGGACGTACTTGTGTTGCGACAAATACAAGACTTCATTTGATCGAACCATTGGGATTCCGTCTTGATGAGAAAGCATTGCGCCGTGCAGGAATGGATTATTGGAAAGATCTTGATGTTACAACTTATATTGACTATCAGGATTTCCTGGATAAAAATCCGGGAGCAAAGATTTACATGGCAACGACAAAAGCTGAAAAAGTATATACTGATGTAGCATATGAAGAAGACTGTTATATTATGTTTGGGAAGGAAAGTGCAGGTATCCCGGAAGAGATTCTTGTTGAAAATCAGGAGAACTGTGTGAGAATTCCAATGATAGGAGAGATTCGTTCTTTGAATCTTGGAAATTCAGTTGCAATTATGTTATATGAGGCATTGAGACAAAATCAGTTTGCAGGGATGAATTTGGAAGGACATCTTCATCATTTGGAATGGAATAAATAAAAGAAAAAAAGAGAAAAATCCTTTTTAGCGGATACAATGTATTGGCTGAAAAGGATTTTTTTCTCTTTTTAAAATCTAAAAATTTTTTAGATAAAATGGAATAAATATAGGATGAAAAGAACATAATAAATAAAAGTTGTACATATTTTACTAAATTGTTTCTATTATTGACAAAAAATAAACAATTTATTCACAAAAAAGTTTGAAAAAATCTAAAAAATTTATAGATTTTATACAAGAGATGTGCTAGGATGAGAATATGTACCTTAGGGAAAGGCGGTGACTAGAATATGGTAGAAGAAACCATTCAGGTAATCCGGGAGACAGAAGCAAAAGCAGATGCAATAACAAGAGAAGCTGAAGTCAAAGGCAATCAGATCGTGGACGATGCAGAAAAACAGGCGAAACAATGGAAAGAAGAACAATTAGCTGTAATGGAAGAGAAGATGCAGAAAGCCATGTCAGATGCAAGAGAAGAAGGAGAACGGGTACAAGCAGAGACGCTGTCAAAGATTGAGAAAGAAGTTGTAGCGTTAAAAGAACTTGCTTCCGTAAAGGAAGAGGAAGCGGTCAGCCTCGTAATAGCACAATTGGTATCATAAGCTGCGTGTTGCGGGAAGGTAAAAAGGATTACAGTTTGCAAGTAAACTGTGATGAAAAAGGAGGGATTGTGTTATGGCGGTATTGCAGATGCAGCGAATGAGTATCTGCGCGTTGAAGAAGGACCGAAAAGCGATTCTGGAAAAGATTCAGAGCATGGGAGTTATGGAGATTAACCATGTGTTGGACGAAGACGAAGATTTCCGCCGGATGGACACTGCAAATGCCAGAAGTAGTTTTGAAAAAGCTGCTAATTCTGCTGACAGAGCTTTGGAGATATTAAATGAATATGCTCCGGTAAAAACATCGATGCTGTCATCACTGGAAGGCAAGAAGCTGGTTGATGCAAAAGTACATGAAGAAGTGATTCGAAAGCGAGAGGAACTGCTTAAAGTGGTGAGCCGGATTCAGGCATTGGATAAGGAAAAAGCAGAGAATAAAGCAGAGATCCTTAAGCTGGAGAATCGGATTGAGAGCCTTGTCCCATGGCTGAGTCTGGATATCCCGATGAATGCGACAGGAACAAAGAAAACTTCTGTGATTTTAGGAAGTATTCCGGGACAGGCTGATATTTCTGGAATTTATGAGATTTTGGCGGATGCAGTGCCGGAAGTTGAGGCGGCAGATGCTTATGTGATTTCATCCGGACAGGATATGACCTGTATTGCAGTTATCTGTTTAAAACAAGAAGAACAGAGAATAGAAGAAGCACTTCGAAGTCGAGGATTTTCAAGAATAGCGCAGAGCAGCGCAAAGACTCCGGCAGGGGAAACGGAGGAGTTAAAGCAGGCAATCAAAGAAAAAGAGAATCGGATTTCACAGATCGAGCAGGAAGTGATCGGGCTTGCAGAACAAAGAGAAGAGATTTATCTGCTTGCAGATTATTATCGTGTACGAGCGGAAAAGTACGAAGTATTAGGAGAGATACCACAATCGGCAAATACTTTTGTGCTGAGCGGTTATGTGCCTCATCGAGATGTAGAAAAGGTGAAACGGGTTCTGGAAAGCAAATATGACTGTGCGATCGATGTAGAGGAGTTAAAAGAAGAGGAAGAACCGCCGGTGCTTTTGAAAAATAATAAATTTTCAGCAAGTGCGGAAGGCGTTTTGGAATCTTTCGGACTTCCTAAAAAAGGAGAGATCGATCCGACAGCGATCATGTCAGTATTTTATGTATTTTTATTTGGATTGATGTTATCAGATGCAGCATATGGAGCAATTGTTTCTATTGCCTGTGGTGTATTGATTTTAAAATTCCCGCGTATGTCAGAGGGAATGAAGAAGTCGATTCAGTTATTTTTCTGGTGCGGATTATCAACATTATTCTGGGGAATTATGTTTGGGGGATATTTTGGAGATGTGATTAACGTTGTATCCAGAACATTTTTTGGACATGAAGTGGGAATCAAAGCATTATGGTTTGTTCCACTCAATAATCCAATGAAATTGTTGATTTATTCTATGGTATTTGGATTGATCCATTTATTTACAGGATTAGGGATTAAAGGATACATGTGTATCAGAGATAAAAAATATGTGGATTTCTTATGTGACGTAGTATTGTGGTATGTTTTTTTGATCGGATTGATCTTGTTATTAATTCCGACAGATATTTTTGCATCTATTGCACAGGTTCAGATTACATTTCCGCCGATTGTCAATGCAATTGCAAAATGGGCGTCCATCCTCGGAGCGGTGGGTATCGTGTTGATGTCAGGCAGAGCAAATAAAAATTTTGGACTTCGTATCGCATTAGGAGCATATGATCTGTACAATGTGACAGGATGGTTAAGCGACGTGTTATCTTATTCAAGACTTCTGGCACTGGGACTTGCAACAGGTGTTATTGCCCAGGTTGTAAACCAGATGGGAAGTATGGGAGGAAAAAGCGTATTTGGAGTGATCCTGTTCGTGATCGTATTTATTATCGGACACGTATTTAATATTGCGATCAACTTACTTGGTGCGTATGTGCACACAAATCGTTTACAGTATGTAGAATTTTTCGGAAAATTCTATGAAGGTGGAGGAAGAGTATTCCATCCATTTAGAGAAAATACAAAGTATGCGGATGTTAAGGAGGAATAAAAAGTTATGGATAAATTAGGTATTGTATATGCACTTCTTGGAGCAGCATTAGCTGTATTGTTGGCAGGAGCAGGTTCTGCTTTAGGTGTTGGAGTAGCAGGTCAGGCAGCATCAGGGGTTGTATCAGAAGACCCAAGTAAATTTGCAAAAGTATTGATCATGCAGCTGCTTCCTGGTACACAGGGAATTTACGGATTGCTGGTTGGATTTATTACACTTTCAAAGGTTGGTCTGCTTGGCGGAGGTATCAAAGAAGTATCTGTTGCAACAGGTCTTTTGATTTTGGCAGCATGCCTTCCAATTGGTATTGTTGGATTGATCTCAGGAAAATCTCAGGGAAAAACAGCTGCAGCAGCAATCGGAATCGTGGCGAAGAAACCGGAACAGTTTGGTAAAGCAATGCTTTTCCCGGCAATGGTTGAGACATATGCAATTTTGGCACTGCTGATTTCTATCCTCGCAGTAAGTGCAATTCCGGTATAAGTGGAAAGCTTGCTTCAGGAGAATGAAGATGAATTGAAATAGAGCGAGGTAAAGAAAATGAGTGGATTAGACAAGATGAAAAGTCAGATCCTGGAAGATGCAAACGCACAAGCCGAAGAGAGAATCGCACAAGCAAATGCACAGGCAGAGGAAATACAGGCAAGAGTAAAAGCGGAAGTAGAAGAAGCACAGCAGCGAATGGATCAGAAAACAAAAACTGCAGTGAAGAATTATCATGAACGCATTGCCTCCTCTTGTGACATGAAGAGAAAGACGGCCGTTTTGAAGGCAAAACAGGAAATGATTTCCGAAGTGCTTCAGAAGGCATATGAAAAAGTAATGAATCTTTCAGATGCAGAGTATTTTGAATTACTTACAAATCTGTTGAAGACATATGTGCAGGCAGGTGATGGTGAGATTTATTTTTCTGAAAAAGATAAGCAGAGAATTCCGGCTTCGTTTGTAGAAGAAACAGAGAAAATCGCAGCATCGAAAGGTGGAAAGCTGACATTTGCTTCGGAAACAAAGCAGATTGATGGCGGTTTTATTCTGGTATACGGTGGGATTGAAGAGAACTGTACCATACGGGCAATCTTTGAATCCAAACGTGATGAATGGTCTGACTTGGTGCAAAAAGTAATGTTTGTATAAAATAAAGCAGCCGGGAGGATTGAATGTGAATGAATTAGAATATACCTATGCAGTTGCCAGAATACGTGCGTTGGAGGCATCACTGCTTACCGATTCTGTGATCGACCAGCTCCTTGCATGCAAAGACGAAGCACAGTGTCTTGGGCTTTTAAGTGAAAAAGGCTGGGGAAATGCTGAGACAGAGAATGATGTGGAAGCAATTTTAAATTGCGAGGAAGAGAAAACATGGCAGGTTATCCAGAAAGTATCTCCGGATTTAACAGTGTTTGATGTGATGTCTTATCCGAAACTATATCATAACCTAAAAGCAGCGATTAAAGAAGTTTGTACAGAGGTGACAAATGAAAAGATTTTTTATGATGACTGCGAGATTCCGGGAAAGGAAATGCTGTCAATTGTAGAGAATAAAGCGTTTGAACGTTTTCCGGGGAATATGGAGGCAGCTGCAAAAGAGGCTTATGAGACATTGCTTCAGACAAGAGACGGGCAGCTATGTGATGTGATTGTAGATCGTGCAGCTTTGGAGGCTATTACACAGGCAGGGCATGATGCAAAAGATGAGATTATCCGTGTATACGCTGAGTCAACGGTGGCACTTGCAAATATCAAAATTGCAGTGAGATGTCAGAAGACAGGAAAATCGCTGGAGTTTATGAAACGTGCGATGGCTCCGTGTGAGAGTATCAATGTGGAACAGCTGGCAAAAGCAGCATTGTCGGGAGCAGATGCATTGCGAGAATATTTGAAAGAAACAGTTTATGCAGACGGTGTAGAAGCCTTGGAAGAATCGCCATCAGCATTTGAAAGATGGTGCGATAACCAGATGATCGAGGCAATTAAGCCACAGAAATATAATGCATTTTCTGCAGGGCCGCTGGTAGCGTATCTGCTGGCAAGACAAAATGAAATTAAGACGGTGCGGATGATCCTGACAGGAAAACAAAATGGATTTCCAGACGAGATGATCCGGGAAAGGATAAGGGAGATGTATGTATAAGATTGCAGTAATCGGAGATTACGACAGCATATATGGATTTGCAACACTCGGTCTTAGCATCTGTCCTGTCAAGAACCGGGAAGAAGCAAAAGATAAGCTGCGTCAGCTGGCAGATGGAAAATATGGCGTTATCTATATTACAGAGGCAGTTGCAGCGCAGTTGACAGATGTGATAGAAGAATATCAGGAACGGACATTTCCAGCGATCATACAAATTCCGGGCGTATCGGGAAATACCGGTGCCGGTGTGGAAGGTGTAAAGAAGACGGTGGAACAGGCTGTCGGAAGCGATATTTTGTTCTCAGAAGAATAAAACAATAGATAGAAAGCGAGGTAGTTCGTCAAATGAGTACAGGCGTAATAAAGAAAGTCGCAGGCCCACTTGTTATTGCTTCGGGAATGCGAGATGCGAACATGTTTGACGTCGTTCGTGTTAGTGAACAAAGACTGATTGGCGAAATCATAGAGATGCACGGAGACGAGGCATCTATTCAGGTATACGAAGAGACATCAGGACTTGGACCGGGAGAACCGGTAGAATCTATGGAAGTGCCGATGTCTGTTGAATTAGGACCTGGATTGATTACCAGCATATATGATGGAATTCAGCGCCCGCTGGATGACATTATGAAAGTATCCGGAAATAACTTGAAACGTGGTGTAGAGGTTCCATCTCTGAAGAGAAATTTGAAATGGGAATTTGTGCCTACTGTAAAAGCTGGAGATGAAGTAGAAGCCGGAGATGTGATCGGAACAGTGCAGGAGACGATCGTCGTACAGCAGAAGATCATGGTTCCATATGGAATCAAAGGAACCATAAAAGAAATAAAGGCCGGAGAATTTACGGTGGAAGAAACAGTGGCTGTTGTAGAGACTGCAGAAGGTGACAAGGAATTGACACTGATGCAGAAATGGCCGGTTCGTAAGGGACGTCCATATAAAAAGAAATTATCTCCGGATATGCCACTGGTAACAGGACAGCGTGTTATTGATACATTTTTCCCACTTGCAAAAGGTGGAGTTGCTGCAGTACCGGGGCCATTTGGAAGTGGTAAAACAGTAATCCAGCATCAGCTTGCAAAATGGGCGGAAGCAGATATCGTTGTTTACATCGGATGTGGAGAGCGTGGTAATGAGATGACGGACGTTCTGAATGAATTTCCGGAACTGAAAGATCCAAAGACAGGACAGTCCTTGATGCAGAGAACCGTTCTGATCGCAAATACATCAGACATGCCGGTTGCAGCACGTGAAGCATCTATTTATACAGGAATTACAATTGCGGAATATTTCCGAGATATGGGATATTCAGTTGCATTGATGGCAGACTCAACATCACGTTGGGCAGAGGCACTCCGTGAAATGTCAGGACGTCTGGAAGAGATGCCTGGTGAGGAAGGATACCCAGCTTATCTGGGAAGCCGTCTTGCACAGTTCTATGAAAGAGCAGGTCATGTAATTTCATTAGGTAAGGAAGAAAGAGAAGGAGCATTGTCTGTAATCGGTGCAGTATCACCTCCGGGTGGAGATATTTCAGAACCGGTATCACAGGCTACACTTCGAATCGTAAAAGTATTCTGGGGATTGGACTCAGCACTTGCTTATAAGAGACATTTCCCGGCAATCAACTGGTTGAACAGTTATTCGTTGTATCTTGATAATATGGAAAAATGGTTCAATGAAAAAGTTGAGCCGGACTGGATGGCAAAACGTCAGGAAATGATGACATTACTTCAGGAAGAAGCCGAATTAGACGAAATCGTAAAGATGGTTGGTATGGATGCCTTATCAGCAAGCGACCGTCTGAAGATGGAAGCTGCACGCTCTATCCGAGAAGATTTCCTGCATCAGAACTCTTTCCATGAAGTAGATACGTATACTTCTTTGGATAAGCAGTATATGATGATGGATCTCGTCCTCGCATATTATGATCAGTCTGTAGAAGCATTAGAAAAGGGTGCGAAATTACAGAATTTGATCAATCTGCCGGTACGTGAACAGATTGGCCGATTCAAATATGTGACGGAAGATGAGATTCAGAAAGAATATGAAAAAGTAACAGAAGAGTTACACATTGAGATTGCGAATGCATTGGGAAAGGAGGACTTCTAAATGCCAAAAGAGTATAGAACCATACAGGAAGTAGCCGGACCACTGATGCTGGTGCGCGATGTGGAAAATGTTACTTATGACGAGCTGGGCGAGATCGAGCTGGCAAGTGGGGAAGTAAGACGTTGTAAAGTATTGGAAATTAATGGAAGTGATGCTCTGGTGCAGTTGTTTGACAGTGCAACAGGTATCAACTTATCGAACAGTAAAGTGCGTTTCCTTGGAAGAAGCATGGAACTGGGTGTTTCAGAAGATATGCTTGGACGAGTTTTTGATGGTATGGGACGTCCGATCGATGAGGGACCGGAGATACTTCCGGAAGCTCGTATGGATATTAATGGACTGCCGATGAATCCGGCAGCAAGAAGTTATCCGGAAGAGTTTATCCAGACAGGAGTATCCGCTATTGATGGACTGAATACACTTGTACGTGGACAGAAATTACCAATCTTCTCAGCATCAGGTCTGCCACATGCAAATCTTGCGGCACAGATTGCAAGACAGGCAAAGGTTCGAGGAAAAGATGATAAATTCGCCGTTGTATTTGCGGCAATGGGTATTACATTCGAAGAGTCAAACTTCTTTATTGAAAGTTTTAAAGAGACAGGTGCGATAGACCGTACAGTTTTATTCGTCAATCTTGCAAATGACCCTGCAATCGAGCGTATATCTACACCTCGAGTTGCACTGACGGCGGCAGAGTATCTTGCATTTGAAAAAGATATGCATGTACTTGTCATTTTGACAGATATTACAAACTATGCGGATGCACTTCGAGAGGTATCAGCAGCCCGTAAAGAGGTTCCGGGACGTCGAGGATATCCGGGATATATGTACACAGACCTTGCTTCTTTGTATGAAAGAGCGGGACGTCAGAATGGTAAAAAAGGAAGTATCACAATGATTCCGATCCTGACAATGCCGGAAGATGATAAGACACATCCGATCCCTGACCTGACAGGATATATTACAGAAGGACAGATTATTTTAAGTCGTGACCTGTATCGAAGAGGTGTAACACCACCGATCGATGTACTTCCATCATTGTCTCGTCTGAAAGACAAAGGTATCGGCGAAGGTAAGACACGTGCAGATCATGCCAATACAATGAACCAGTTGTTTGCGGCATATGCGCGTGGTAAAGATGCGAAAGAGCTGATGGTAATCCTTGGCGAGGCAGCGTTGACGGAGATCGATTTGTTGTATGCGAAGTTTGCAGATGCATTTGAAAAAGAATATGTATCACAAGGATACAATACAGATCGAAGTATTGAAGAGACTTTGGAAATTGGATGGAAACTACTTTCCATGCTTCCAAGAACAGAGTTGAAACGTATCGATGACAAATATCTCGATGAGTATTACGGAAAGTAAGTTGCTGCAAAAAATGGTGACGAAAAAGACTCTGAGAAGCATCAAAGGAAAGGTAGGTGAGGACGCTTGGCATCCACACAGGTAAATCCAACCCGTATGGAACTGACACGTTTGAAAAAGAAACGGATCACGGCAGTGCGAGGTCACAAATTATTGAAAGATAAACGTGATGAACTCATGCGCCAGTATCTTGATCTTGTAAGAGAAAACATGGAAGTTAGAAAGCGGGTCGAAGCCGGCATTTTATCAGCGAATAAAAATTTTGTTATTGCCAAGGCTGGAATGTCGGAGGCGGAACTTCACACAGCACTGATGGCACCGAAACAGGAGATTAATTTGATTCCTTCGGAAGAAAATGTCATGAGTGTAGAGATTCCAAAATTTGAATATAAAACAAGAACAGCGGATGAAAATGATATTTATTCATATGGATTTGCATTTACATCCAGCGATTTAGATGGGGCTGTCAAATCTCTTGCAGATATTCTGCCGGATATGATAAGATTAGCAGAATGCGAAAAAGCATGTCAGCTAATGGCGGCAGAGATTGAAAAGACACGAAGACGTGTAAATGCGTTGGAGCATGTAATTATTCCGGAAACAGAGAAAAATATTAAATATATTACAATGAAACTGGATGAGAACGAGAGAAGTACACAGATCCGTCTGATGAAAGTAAAAGACATGATGCTCGAAGAAGCACATGGATATTCAAAAAAATAAAACCAGATTTTACAGATGCAGTTGGAAAACCTAAAAGGTGCTCCGGCTGCATTTTCTATATATAAGCGGAACCATTTTGCAAAAAAGGCATACAGTAATGATATAAGCTCAGAAATGGGGAGAAGTGACCATGAACTCGAAATTGCCGTATTATATGGCTTATCCGATGCCGCTTGCATATGACGATGAACGGATGGAACGACGAGATTATGAATATATGAAAAGTCTGTACCCGGATACTGCAAAGAAAGTGCTTCCCTATGTAGAGGAAGAGTGTGATAGAAATGAATATCCATGCAGTATGATTTATGATGAATATCCGGATCGTTTTTCACTTCGGATGATGTGTAATCGTATCTTTGATAAGGTTGTAAGTCAGGAAAAACTGGAGCCGGAGGACTGGCTTAGAAATTTGATAGAAGTCATATTATATCAGGAATTGTTCAAACGTAGAAGTGATGACAGGAGAAACAGACGCCGTTTTTATTGAATGTACATGGTGTTAAGAAAATTTTTATGAATTATAAGTGTTTTGAGCAGCGTAGATATTTTACAATGAAAGAATATATGGTATAATAAGGACTGATGTTAACAATTATATTATTCAAAGTGAGATGAAAGAACATAAGCCGGAGACATATATGAAAAAAAAGAATATTATATTTATAGGAATGCCTGCTGTTGGAAAAAGTACGGTAGGTGTTGTGGTTGCCAAGCGACTGGGTAAAAAGTTTATTGATACAGATTTGCTGATTCAGGAACAGGAAAAAAAGCTTCTTCGCGAGATTATCGCAGAAGTCGGCGATGATGGATTTTTGAAGATTGAGAATCAGGTAAACAGAGACGTAGATGTAGAGAATGCTGTAATCTCTCCGGGGGGAAGTATTGTGTATTGCGAGGAGGCAATGCAGCATTATAAAGAAATCGGAACGATTGTATATTTACAGGCATCTTATCAAACAATAAAACAAAGAATCCGTAATCCAAAGAAGCGCGGTGTCGTGCTCAGAGAAGGCCAGACATTAAAGGATCTTTACGATGAGAGATGTGTTTTGTTTGAAAAATATGCAGATATCATTGTTAATGAAGACCAGTGCGAGATAGGGGATACGATTGAGAATGTACTGGAAGAACTTTCCAAATTATAATTGAGTCTATATCAAAAAGTTTTGCAATAATGTTACGAAAATAAAAAGTTCTTTTACAAAATTGTTTTTTATGCTATAATATTTTAGCGTTTGTGAATTTGTAGACACAACAGGGTGTCATTTAAATAGACAAAGAATAACGCAGGGTATAAGTATATAAGTAAAAAAATGATTTATGCAACCGAGAATGGGGATTTAGAAAGATACGATATAAATATCGGATAATAGAGGTGCAAAATGGAGCAATATATTATTAAGGGTGGTAATCCGTTAGTTGGCGAAGTAGAGATTGGCGGAGCAAAGAATGCTGCACTGGCAATACTGGCAGCTGCAATTATGACAGACGAGACTGTATTGATTGACAACCTTCCGGATGTGAACGATATCAATGTGATGTTGGAAGCAATCGAAGGAATCGGTGCGATGGTAGAGCGTATTGATCGTCATACAGTGAAGATTAATGGTGGAACGATCACAGATTTCAATATTGATTATGATTATATTAAAAAGATTCGAGCATCTTACTATTTGTTAGGAGCAATGCTTGGAAAATATAGAAAAGCAGAGGTGGCTCTTCCGGGTGGATGTAACATCGGAAGCAGACCGATCGATCAGCATTTGAAGGGATTTAGAGCACTCGGAGCAGATGTTGATATCGAACACGGTAAGATTGTTGCCGAGGCTGACGTGCTTAAGGGTACACATCTGTATTTCGATGTTGTTTCCGTAGGAGCAACAATTAATGTCATGATGACAGCAGCGATGGCTGATGGCATGACAATTATGGAGAATGTAGCAAAAGAACCACATGTTGTTGACGTTGCAAACTTCCTGAACAGCATGGGTGCAAATATCCGTGGAGCCGGAACAGATGTGATCAAGATCCGTGGAGTGAAAACACTTCATAAAACAGAGTATTCCATTATTCCGGACCAGATCGAGGCAGGAACATTTATGTTTGCTGCAGCGGCTACAAAGGGAGATGTAACGGTAACAAATGTAATACCAAAACATTTGGACGCAACAATTTCTAAGTTGATCGATATTGGCTGTGAGGTAGAGGAACTCGATGATGCAGTTCGCGTTGTTGCAAAAGGCAGATTAAAGTCTACACAGGTTAAGACATTGCCATATCCGGGATATCCGACAGATATGCAGCCACAGATTGGTGTAGTATTAGCACTGGCATCAGGAACAAGTACGATCACAGAAAGTATTTTTGAAAATCGTTTTAAATATTTAGATGAGCTTGCAAGAATGGGAGCAAATATCAAAGTAGAGGGTAATTCAGCTACGATCGAAGGTGTAGAGAAGTTCTCCGGAGCAAGAGTGAGCGCACCGGATCTTCGTGCAGGAGCAGCACTTTGTATTGCAGGTTTAGCTACAGATGGAATTACAATTGTAGATGATATTGTTTACATTCAGCGTGGATATGAGCGCTTTGAAGAAAAACTCAGAAGCCTGGGTGGAATCATTGAGCGTGTATCGAGTGAAAAAGAAATTCAGAAATTCACATTAAAAGTAAGCTAATCTAAAAGTTTTATAAACTGTATTGACAGAGACAATGATGAGTTGTATAGTTTGATAGGTGACTAAAAATTAAATAATATAAACTTTCTCTTATTCAGAGCAGTGGAGATACAAAGGATCAAAGAAGCTGCGGCAACCCCTCTAAGCAGGAAGGTGCCAGCCTGAGCGAGTAATCGAACAATAAGGGGATTGTTATGAAATAGAAACAGTCCGTACGTTGTGCGGGCTGTTTTTCATCGTTATGAGCATCTAAGAAGGCTATATAGAGAGCCGGGAAGCAATGGTGTTATGCGGTAATAAACAAATCCTAAACCGAGAGAAAGTACGGAAGAAAAGGAGAAGAACATGGAAAAATTATTATTTACATCCGAGTCCGTTACAGAAGGACATCCGGATAAGATGTGTGATCAGATTTCAGATGCAATTTTGGACGCATTATTGGAAAAGGACCCAATGAGCCGTGTGGCATGTGAGACATGTACAACAACAGGTCTTGTTATGGTTATGGGAGAAATTACAACAAATGCCTATGTAGATATCCAGAAAATCGTTCGCGACACAGTTCGTGAGATTGGATATACAAGAGGAAAATACGGATTTGACGCAGAGACATGTGGTGTCATCACAACATTGGATGAGCAGTCTGCGGATATCGCTCTTGGAGTAGACAAGGCATTGGAAGCAAAAGAAAATAAGATGTCTGATGACGAGATCGAAGCAATTGGTGCCGGAGACCAGGGAATGATGTTTGGATATGCAACAGATGAGACAGAAGAATATATGCCATATCCAATCGCAATGGCACATAAACTTGCCCTGCAGCTTACAAAAGTAAGAAAAGACGGAACACTTCCTTACTTAAGACCGGATGGAAAAACACAGGTTACAGTAGAATATGATGAAAATGGTGTCCCAAGACGTCTGGATGCAGTTGTATTGTCAACACAGCATGATCCGGAAGTGACACAGGAACAGATTCATGCAGATATCAAAAAACATGTATTTGACGTGATCATCCCAGCAGGTATGATTGATGCAGATACAAAATTCTTCATCAATCCGACAGGACGTTTCGTAATTGGCGGGCCTCACGGAGACAGTGGTCTGACAGGACGTAAAATCATCGTTGATACTTACGGTGGAATGGCTCGTCATGGCGGCGGTGCATTTTCAGGAAAAGATTGCACAAAGGTAGACCGTTCAGCAGCTTATGCAGCACGTTATGCAGCTAAGAATATTGTGGCAGCAGGACTTGCAAAGAAATGTGAGATTCAGTTATCCTATGCGATCGGTGTAGCACAGCCTACATCCATTATGGTGGATACATTTGGAACAGGTAAGTTATCTGATGAAAAATTAGTAGAGATCATTCGTGAGAACTTTGATATGCGTCCGGCAGGAATTATCAAGATGTTAGATCTTCGTCGTCCGATTTACAAGCAGACAGCAGCATATGGTCATTTCGGAAGAAATGATTTGAATCTTCCATGGGAGAAACTGGATAAGGTTGAAGATTTGAAAAAATATTTGTAAGAATAAAATAAAAAGATGCGGTGCAGAAAAATGCTGTGTACCGCATCTTTTTTTTAGAAATTATGGTATAATCCCACTAGAGTAAAATGAAAAGAGGGCGAACCTATGAAGTTGAAAACGAAACTGGTGATTGCATTTATTCTGGTTATGATATTTCCAACTTTTGTTACAATGGCGGGAATGCATATGCTTGCACCGAACAAGGCAGGGGAAATACAGCAGATGTATTTGATTATCGTCTGCGTTACAACAGCTGTACTCGTCTGGTGGATTTATAAGACGGTTTCAGTGCCATTGGCAAAATTGCAGGAAGCAACAAGAAATATCAAAGAAGGAAATCTCGATTTTGAGATAAAGCCGGAAACTGATGACGAGATAGGGCAGGTGTGTCAGGATTTTGAGGAAATGCGATTGCGTCTGAAGGCGAATGCAGAAGAAAAAATAGAATTTGACCGTGAGAATAAAGAACTGATCAGTAATATTTCCCATGATCTGAAAACTCCGATTACGGCAATCAAGGGGTATGTGGAAGGAATCATGGATGGGGTTGCAGATACACCGGAAAAGATGGACAGATACATCAAAACCATATACAATAAAGCAAATGAGATGGATCTGTTGATCAACGAACTGACATTATATTCAAAGATTGATACGAATCGTATTCCATATGATTTTACAACAATTTCTGCAAAACAGTATTTCAGAGATTGTGCAGAGGATCTTGCAATTGAGCTGGAATCAAAAGGTGCAAAATTTGAATATCGTAATTATCTTGAAGAGGACTCTAAGATTATCGTAGACCCGGAACAGATGCGAAGAGTGATCAACAATATTGTTTCCAATTCATTAAAATATACAGACAAGCCACAGGCAGAAATCAGGATGAAAATTTTGGATGTGGGAGATTTCATCCAGGTAGAATTAAGTGATAATGGAAAGGGAATTGCTACGAAGGATCTGCCATACATATTTGAACGATTTTATCGTGCAGATGCGTCAAGAAATTCTTCCAAAGGCGGAAGCGGAATCGGGCTTGCGATCGTGAAGAAGATTGTAGAAGAACATGGCGGTAAAATATGGGCGACCAGCGAAGAAGGCGTAGGAACAACAATGTATTTTGTTGTCAGAAAATATCAGGAGGTGCCAATCGAATGAGCAAAAGAATTTTAATAATCGAAGATGAAGAAAGTATCGCAGAATTAGAACGTGATTATTTGGAGCTTAGTAATTTTGAGGTGGAAGTTGCAAATGACGGACAACTGGGATTGGATAAAGCATTGGGAGAAGAATTTGATCTGATCATTCTGGACCTTATGCTTCCGGGAGTAGATGGGTTTGAGATTTGCAAACAGGTACGAAACAATAAGAATACACCGATCATTATGGTTTCAGCAAAAAAAGATGATATCGACAAAATCCGTGGACTAGGTCTGGGAGCAGATGATTATATGACAAAACCATTCAGCCCAAGCGAATTGGTTGCCCGTGTCAAGGCACATCTGGCAAGATATGAGCGTTTGATCGGAAGCAGTGTGGATGAAAATGAAATCATAGAGATCCGTGGATTGAAAATCGATACAACAGCACGTCGTGTGTGGGTAAATGGCGAAGAAAAATCATTTACAACAAAAGAATTTGATTTGCTTACATTTCTTGCAGGTCATCCGAATCATGTGTATTCGAAGGAAGAACTATTTAGGGAAATCTGGGATATGGAGTCGGTAGGAGATATTGCAACTGTAACAGTGCATATAAAGAAAATTCGAGAGAAAATCGAATACGATACATCGCATCCACAGTATATTGAAACAATATGGGGAGTTGGATATAGATTCAAGGTATAAAAAATATGAGAAAGAAAACAATAAAAGAACGTTTGCAGGAAGGAAGCTTTAATACAGTGCGGGTAATCGGGCTAGGATTCTTGTTTGTAGTTCTGATTGGCGCAGTACTTCTCTGGATGCCATTTTCCGTGACAACACCGATGAAATTTACCGATGCATTATTTACGTCGGTTACAGCTGTCTGTGTGACAGGACTTGTTACAGTTACTCCCGCAGTACAATTTACTGTGGTGGGAAAAGTAATCTTATTATTCCTGATCCAGATCGGAGGACTTGGAATTATTGCATGCGTTGTTGCATTTATGATCCTTGCAGGACAAAGGATTTCTCTGAGAAGACGAGTTATGATCCAGGAAAGCTATGGGTTGGATACGCTGAGTGGAATGGTACAGTATATTATTCGGATCATAAAAGGCACATTTTTCGTTGAAGGGCTGGGGGCACTTGCCTATAGTTTTTACTTTGTTCCTAAATATGGAATGTTAAAAGGAATTGCATATGCGATATTCCATGCTGTGTCAGCATTTTGCAACGCAGGTATCGATATACTTGGGGGCTCCAGCTATATGCACATGGTCACAAGTCCGATCATTAATTTTACGACGATATTTCTCGTTGTAAGCGGAGGACTTGGATTTGTAGTGTGGTACGATATTTTGAATAATATAAAACAAGTGCGAAGCATAAAAGATGTGAAGCGAAATTTCTTTCACAGATTGTCTTTGCAAAGCAAGATTGTACTTACAATGACGGCAGGGTTGCTTTTATTTGGAATGCTTGCATTTCTTTTATTGGAATATCATAATCCTGTGACAATGGGAAAATTGACATTCTGGCAGAAGGTACAGGCAGCATTGTTTCAATCTGTCTCAACACGAACGGCAGGATTTGCGACCGTTTCTCAATCAGGGCTGACAGCCGCATCGAAGGCAATCGGATGCATGCTGATGATGATTGGAGGTTCTTCCGGAGGAACGGCAGGAGGCGTAAAAACGACAACAGTTGCGCTACTGCTTTTGACTTGCTTAAGTGTGATAAAAGGAAGTCGTGATATAGAATGTTACGGAAGAAAAATTCCGCTTTCACAAGTGAAATCTGCGGTGACAATTTTATTTTTGACACTTATGTTTTGGATGTCGGGAACAATTATCATCACGATTTTAGATCCACAGGTGAATTTTTTGAGGATTGTATATGAAACAACGTCGGCAATTGCTACTGTCGGGTTGTCGGCAGATTTGACACCTAGCTTGAGCAGAGCAAGTCAGTATGTACTGATGGTGATGATGTATATTGGAAGAATCGGGCCGGTTACGATGGCGATGATTTTTGCAGGAAAAGGGAAAAATACAGAACAGTACCGTGAATTACCGGAAAAACAGATTATGATAGGATAGGAGATAGAAGATGGGAAAACAATTTGCTGTGTTCGGTCTTGGAAGCTTTGGGAAAAGTGTAGCATTGACCTTGCAGAGTTTTGGATGCGATGTGATCGCAGTTGATAATTGTTATGAGAAGATACAGGATATTGCAGATTCGGTTTCATATGCGATGTGTGGAGACGTAACAGAACCAGAATTTATGAAAACAATCGGAGCCCGCAATCTGGACGGGGCGGTGATTGCGATTTCAGAAAATCTTGAAGCTGCGATTATGGCGACCATGCTTTCAAAAGAAATGGGAATCCCGTATGTGTTAGCAAAAGCAATGGATGAACTGCAGGGGAAAATCCTTGAGAAAATCGGTGCAGAATCGATTGTGTATCCGGAAATCGATATGGGTGAACGTGTAGCGAAAAAGTTAATGTCGACAGAATTTGTCGATTGGATCGAATTGTCTCCGGATTATAGTCTGACAGAGAAGCTGATTCCGAAACAATGGGAAGGAAAGAGTCTGGCAGAGCTGCGGGTTCGTGAAAAATTTGGGATTAATGTAATCGGAATTTTGAAGGAAGACAAGATGGATATGGCATTAGATCCGTCAAAACCATTGCAAGCAGACGACATGTTATTTATTATCGGGAAAAATTCTGATTTAGAGAAGTTTAAGCTAAAGTAAAGAAAGGATTAACAGACGAATGATCACAAGTACAAGTAACCAGAGAATTAAGGAGATTGTACAGCTTCAAAAGAAAAGCAGAGCAAGAAATACAGAGGGTGTATTTATTGTGGAAGGAATCCGTATGGTGAGGGAAATACCGGAGGATAAGCTGAAAGCACTCTATGTAACAGAAGAATTTTATAAAAAGCATAAAGCAGAACTGCCGGGAAATGTGAAGCCGGAATTTGTAACGCCGACTGTCTTTTCATATATAGCAGACACCAAAACACCGCAAGGGGTATTGGCGATTGTATGGCAGAATAAATACACACTGACAGATATTTTGAAAAAAGATACAGAAAAAAAAGAAATGCTGCTTGTGTTGGATAATCTTCAGGATCCGGGAAATCTTGGAACCATTTTCAGAACTGCAGAGGCGGCAGGAGTTACGGGGATTATTCTTAGTAAAGACAGCGTGGATATTTACAATCCGAAAGTAATCCGCTCTACGATGGGGGCAATTTTCCGTATGCCATTTGTGTATGTGGAGAAACTGACAGATACAATAGAAGAATTGAAGGCACATCAGATTCAGGTTTATGCAGCTCATTTGGATGGGAAGAATGCGTATGATGAGGAAAACTATCTCAAAGGCACAGCTTATCTGATTGGAAATGAAGGAAATGGACTGAGACAGGAAGTGGCAGATTGCGCGGACACATGGATACGGATTCCTATGTTGGGACAGGCAGAATCCTTGAATGCAGCAGTTGCAGCCTCCATTTTGATGTTTGAAGCAGCAAGGCAGAGACGAAAATAATGTTGGATTTATCACTGGAATATGGTATTGTAGTAAATAGACGTAGGGCAAAACACATGAATTTACACATAAATAATAGTTTTGCCATATATATTTACCAAGATTTACACGTTTATATGTGGGAATAGGAGAGAAGAAACACATGAACTTAAAGGGAAGAAATTTTTTGACATTAAAAGACTTTACTCCGGAAGAAATTACATACTTGCTTGATTTATCAGCAGAATTAAAAGAGAAAAAGAAAAAAGGAATTCCGGTGGACCACTACAAAGGAAAAAATGTTGCGCTGATTTTTGAAAAAGACAGTACAAGAACAAGATGTGCGTTTGAAGTTGCAGCATCTGATATGGGAATGGGGTCTACTTATCTTGGACCTACAGGATCTCAGATTGGTAAGAAAGAGACAATTAAAGATACAGCACGTGTACTTGGAAGAATGTATGATGGAATCGAATATCGCGGATTTGATCAGGAAATCGTAGAGACATTGGCAGAATACGCAGGCGTTCCAGTGTGGAACGGGCTGACAAACCAGTATCATCCAACACAGATGCTGGCAGATATGTTGACGATCCGTGAACATTTCGGAGATTTAAAAGGGCGTAAGCTGGTATATATGGGAGATGCAAGATATAATATGGGTAACTCTCTGATGATCGCCTGCTCAAAATTAGGTATGCACTTTGTTGCCTGCACAACATCAAACTATTTTCCAAATGCAGAATTAGTTGAGACATGCCGCGGATATGCAGCCCAGTCAGGTGGAAGTGTTACATTGACAGAAGATGCAATAGAAGGAACAAAAGGCGCAGATGTTATCTATACAGATGTATGGGTATCTATGGGTGAGCCGGACGATGTGTGGGAGTCACGTATTAAAGAACTTGCACCATATAAAGTTACAAAAGAAATTATGGCAAATGCGGGAGCGCAGGCAATCTTTTTACACTGCTTGCCGGCATTCCATGATTTGAATACGACAATCGGTAAAGAGATGGGAGAACGCTTCGGATTTACAGATATGGAAGTGACAGACGAAGTGTTTGAATCTGAGCAGTCAAAAGTATTTGATGAGGCCGAGAACCGTATGCATACAATTAAAGCGGTTATGGTAGCAACACTTGGAGAAGTAAAATAAATGAAAACAGAAATCTTAAAGCTTTTGAGAGAAAGTCAAGATTATATTTCCGGGCAGCAGCTGTGTGAGACTTTCGGAGTTTCACGCACGGCGGTCTGGAAGGTAATGAATCAGTTAAAAGAAGAAGGATACGAGGTCGAAGCAGTCCGGAATCGCGGATATCGGATTGTGGGCAGTGCAGACGTTATGACACAAGAGGAGTTAGAAAGCCTTTTGGATGGCCGGACAAAGTGGGCCGGACAGCATGTTGTCTATTATGATGAGATTGATTCAACAAATATAAAAGCAAAACAGTTAGGTGAAGAAGGTGCGCCACACGGAACACTCGTAGTGGCAGATATGCAGACTGCGGGCCGAGGCAGAAGAGGACGCGGATGGGATTCACCATCCGGCAGCAGCATTTATATGTCCATAATGCTCAGACCAAAATTTCCACCGGTAAAAGCACCTATGTTGACAATTGTAATGGCTTATAGCGTAGCAAGAGCATTACGTACATGTACCGGATTAGATGTACAGATAAAGTGGCCGAATGATATTATCCTCAATGGGAAAAAGATTGTTGGGATATTGACAGAGATGAGCACAGAAATCGACTATATTAATCATGTCGTGATCGGAGTCGGAATCAATGTTAACACAGAAACATTTCCAGAGGAGATAGCAGATAAGGCGACATCTCTTCGGATTGAGATTGGGGAAGTACAGAAGAGAGCACCGATTGTAGCAGAAATTATGTCTGAGTTTGAAAAATGCTATGAAGAATTTGAAAAACAGGAAGATTTGAGCTTTATTCAGGAAGAATATAATAAGCTGCTTGTGAATTGCGGAAAGGATGTCTGCATTTTAGGTGCAAAAGAATCTTATCAGGCACATGCTTTGGGAATTAATGAAACCGGTGAATTAATTGTCCGCCGGGAAGATGGAAGTAAAGAAACCGTATATGCAGGAGAGGTATCTGTGCGTGGAGTATACGGATATGTATAAGGTGGTATGATATGGAAAACACAGAAGAGATTGTACTATGTGCAGCCAGTGCATATGAGCAGAAGTTTTATTTGAATCCGGATTTCATGACACTTCCAGAGTCAGTTCGTCAGGAACTTCAAATCATGTGTGTACTGTATACAGCTGATGTTGGCGGAATCCTCATGGTTGTATATGACGAAGATGGGAACCTTGAATTGAAAGTCGAACATGATGAAAATGATTTCGAATTTGATGAAATTGGAAGCGTTCTGAAAATTAAAGAATTGCAGAATACAAAAAGAGAATTATTTGAATCATTGGAATTGTATTATAGAGTCAAATATCTTGGAGAAGATATTGATTTGGACGATATTGAAGATTCAGAAGAATAAGTTAAGGGGAATTATATGAAACAGTTAACAATTGGAAATGTTACATTGGACAATTGCTATGTACTGGGACCGATGGCAGGTGTAACAGACCTGCCATTTCGTTTGTTATGTAGAGAACAGGGCGCAGGTCTGTTGTGCATGGAAATGATCAGTGCAAAAGGGATTTTATATAACAATAAAAATACAGAAAGTCTGCTTCAGATTCATCCGGATGAGATGCCGGTATCACTGCAGCTGTTTGGTTCAGATCCAAAGATTGTAAGTGAGATGGCGAAACGAATCGAAGAAAGACCATTTTCAATATTGGATATTAATATGGGATGTCCGGTGCCAAAAATTGTCCGAAACGGAGAAGGGTCCGCATTGATGAAAAACCCGAAGCTGGTGTATGAACTTGTCTCCGCAACAGTGAAGGCAATTCAAAAACCGGTAACTGTCAAAATCCGAAAAGGATTTGATGATGAACATGTAAATGCAGTAGAAATCGCAAAGATCATTGAGGAAGCCGGAGCTTCGGCAGTTGCGGTACATGGCAGAACGAGAGAACAGTATTATTCAGGAAAAGCAGACTGGGATATTATTCGTCAGGTAAAGGAAGCCGTTCATATTCCGGTTATTGGAAATGGAGATGTGACATCGGGAGAAAAGGCAGTCGCAATACAGGAACAAACAGGATGTGACGGAGTGATGATCGCGCGCGGTGCACAAGGAAATCCGTGGATCTTTTCAGAGCTGACAGCATATGAAAAAACAGGTGAAATGCCGAAACGCCCGGATGTAGATGAGATACGTCAGATGATGCTTCGACATGCAAGACTCCAACTGCAGTATAAAGGCGATTATACCGGAATCCGAGAGATGAGAAAACATGTTGCCTGGTATACAAAAGGACTGCATAATGCAGCACGTTTAAGGGATGATATTAATAGTGTTGAGAGCTATGAAGAACTTGAAAAAATCTTGACAGTACTGGCATGATTGGGTATAATATTGTAACTGCGAATAAGACTAAAAAAGAGATGGACCATGCTTGAAAAACAAAAGGTTTGGGACATCTTTTAGTTGCGTTATGAGATTAATTTGCAGGAACAAACAGACAGAAGAATAAGACAGAAGTATTCAGAATATATTTATTTCAAAATATAGATTTGAAAATAGTAATTCTAAAGTTAATCATAAGATATGATTGCAGACTTAAAAAGAAAACACGTGAGACTAAAAAGGAGAACAAATCATGGCAGAGGCAAAGAAAAGATTACTGACATATGCTGGATTAAGAGCATTGGAAGAAGAACTGGAAAATTTAAAAGTAGTAAAACGTAAAGAAGTTGCAGCTAAGATAAAAGAGGCAAGAGAACAGGGAGACCTTTCAGAGAATGCTGAATACGATGCAGCAAAAGATGAGCAGCGCGATATCGAAGCTCGTATCGAAGAACTGGAAGCAATTCTTAAAAATGTAGAGGTTGTAGTAGAAGACGAAGTAGATTTCGACAGAATCAATGTTGGATGTACAGTAAAAGTATACGATGTAACATTTGATGAAGAAATCGAATTCAAAATCGTAGGATCTACAGAGGCGAACTCTTTGGAAGGAAAGATTTCAAACGAGTCACCTGTAGGACAGGCTCTGATGGGTAAAGAAGTCGGAGACGTAGTAGATGTTGAGACACAGGCAGGTGTGATCCAGTACAAGGTTCTGGGTATCAACCGCTCACTCTAGGAAGGAGATATACAATGGCAGATAATCAGAAAAAAACACAGGAACCAGACTTGAATCAGTTGAGAAAAGTTCGTCGTGAAAAACTTGCAGAACTTCAGCAGAATGGAAGAGATCCATTTCAGATTACAAAATTTGACCAGACACACCATTCACTCGAAGTGAAAAATCTTTATGAAGCACACGAAGCTGAGCTTTTAAAAGACCGTCAGGAGCCAAATGTAGACGGACTGGATGAAGAGCAGGTAAAAGAAGTTCTGAAGAAAGATTACGAAGACAAGAGAAGCATTATGGATGCAAATCCAATTCACGTATCAATCGCCGGACGTATGATGTTCAAGAGAGTTATGGGAAAAGCTTCCTTCTGTAACATTCAGGATTTACAGGGAAATATTCAGGTATATGTTGCAAGAGATGCAATCGGAGTTGATGCATATACAGATTTCAAACGTTCAGATATCGGTGACATTTTCGGATTAGAAGGATTTGCTTTCAGAACAAGAACAGGAGAAATCTCTATCCATGCTGAAAAGATGACACTTCTTTCTAAGAGCTTACAGATGCTTCCAGAGAAGTTCCACGGTCTGACAGATACAGACACACGTTACCGTCAGAGATACGTTGACCTGATCATGAATGCAGATTCTAAAGATACATTTATTAAACGTTCCAAGATTCTTGCAGCAGTCCGTAAGTACTTAAGCGGAGAAGGATTCATGGAAGTTGAGACTCCAATGCTTGTAGCAAATGCAGGAGGAGCAGCAGCAAGACCATTCGAGACACACTTTAACGCATTGAACGAAGATCTGAAGCTTCGTATTTCTCTGGAATTATATTTGAAGAGACTGATCGTTGGAGGACTTGAGAGAGTATATGAAATCGGACGAGTATTCCGTAACGAAGGTCTTGATACAAGACATAACCCAGAGTTTACCCTGATGGAGCTTTACCAGGCATATACAGATTACCACGGCATGATGGATCTGACAGAAAATATGTACCGCTTTGTTGCTCAGGAAGTTCTTGGAACAACACAGATTGTTTACAAAGGAATCCCGATGGATCTTGGTAAACCATTCGAGCGTATCACAATGGTTGACGCAGTTAAGAAATACGCAGGCGTTGACTGGAATGAGGTTGAGACTCTGGAGCAGGCAAGAGAACTTGCAAAAGAACACAATCTTGAATTTGAAGAGAGACATAAAAAAGGTGATATCCTGAATCTGTTCTTTGAAGAATATGTAGAAGAACACCTTCTTCAGCCGACATTCGTAATGGATCATCCGGTTGAAATTTCACCACTTACAAAGAAAAAACCAGAAAATCCAGAATATGTAGAGCGTTTCGAGTTCTTTATGAATGGATGGGAGATGGCAAATGCATACTCAGAGCTGAATGACCCAATCGACCAGAGAGAGCGTTTCAAAGCACAGGAAGAACTGCTTGCACAGGGTGATGATGAAGCGAACACAACAGATGAAGACTTCATGAATGCCTTGGAGATTGGTATGCCTCCTACAGGTGGTATCGGATTCGGTATCGATAGAATGTGCATGCTGTTGACAGGTGCAGAAGCAATCAGAGATGTGTTACTGTTTCCAACAATGAAGTCCCTGGATGCTGATAAGAAGGCAAATAAGACTTCCGAAGCAGCTCCTGTAGCTGCAGAAAAGGTTGCTGAGAAGGTTGATTTCTCCAACGTAAAAATCGAGCCAATCTTTGAAGAAATGGTAGATTTTGATACATTTGCAAAATCTGATTTCCGTGCAGTTAAGATCCTGGCATGTGAAGCAGTTCCGAAGTCAAATAAGCTTCTGAAGTTTACATTAGATGACGGAGAACGTAAAGACCGCGTGATTTTAAGCGGTATTCACGAGTATTACGAGCCGGAAGAACTGGTTGGTAAGACAGCAATCGCTATTGTGAACCTGCCACCGAGAAAGATGATGGGAATTGATTCCGAAGGTATGCTGATCTCAGCAGTACATGAGGAAGACGGTCACGAAGGACTGCACCTTCTGATGGTTGATGACAGAATCCCGGCAGGTGCAAAGCTCTATTAAGATGAGAAAAAATCGTATAATTTGGAACATCAGCAGGAAAACAAGCACGAGCAAAGCGAGTATTTGTTTTCACCTGATGTGACAGCGACAAAATCAGAGAGTGCAAAGCACGGCAACGGCAAAGCCGTTGGATTTTGGAGTGATAAATGAGTGGGCAATTCCAATCGGGATTGCCCATTTTTAAAACAAACAGAAATACAAATCGGAATTGTGCGCCCAGACAAGGGCGAGTAGTCTAGCAGGTGGAATGCCTGTCTGGTAAGGTCTAACCAAC
>CAKSAJ010000019.1 GCA_934435195.1 uncultured Schaedlerella sp. | reverse complement strand
GAGTACGAGGACGAAGAGTATCCGGAAGAGGAATATGAAGACGAGTACGAGGACGAAGAGTATCCGGAAGAGGAATATGAAGACGAGTACGAGGACGAAGAGTATCCGGAAGAGGAATACGAAGACGAGTACGAGGATGAAGAATATCCGGAAGAGGAATATGAAGACGAGTACGAGGACGAAGAGTATCCGGAAGAAGAATACGAAGACGAGTACGAGGATGAAGAGTATCCGGAAGAAGAATACGAAGACGAGTACGAGGATGAAGAATATCCGGAAGAAGAATACGAAGATGAGTATGATGGTGCTTATGAATACGAGGATGATGAAGAATATGGTGCAGCTGATGCAGCAGCACAATTCGAAGCAGAATTCCGTCCACAGTCTTCAAATGATGAATATGACGATCGCTTGATTGAAGATGAAGATGATGATACTGGTGTTAATTTCCTTTCTAAGACAGCACCGCTTAGTAGAAAAGAAACAGCAAAATTAATTGCTACAGGTAAGACAGCACCGCTTCCATTGGATGAGATTTCTAATGCATTATCTATTTCTGATACAGGATTCCTTGTTCATAACAGACATGAGTTACTTTCAGAATCAGGAAAGAAAAAAACAGAGTTAACAGCAGATCAGAAGAGATTATTCTCTTACTTTGTTCCGGTTCGAGGAATGAGTGAGCAGTTAGTAGATGTTCTGGAACAGGATAAGAATTGTACAAATAGACGTGGAACGTCAAGAACAGGAAATTTGTTGATCATTGGTAACAAGGGAAATGGTAAAACTGTTCTGGCAGTAGATGTTGTAAAGGCAATTCAGAGACAGAGAAATATTCATCAGGGTAAGGTTGCTATTGTAACCGGAGAATCGTTGAATAAGAAGAAAATCGGAGAGATTTTCCGTAAGTTATATGGCGGAGCACTGATTATTGAAAAAGCAGGTAAGCTTAATGAAAGAACAGTTGCAAAATTAAATAAAGTTATGGAACAGGATACAGGAGAACTTCTTATCGTATTAGAAGATCAGAGAAAACCATTGGATAGATTGTTATCTTCTAACCGTGAGTTCCGAAAGAAATTTACAAGCCGTCTGGAGGTTCCGATTTTTATTAATGATGAGTTGGTAACATTTGGTCAGACTTATGCACAGGAAAATGGTTACCGTATTGATGAGATGGGACTGCTTGCTTTATATAGCCGTATAGATGCATTGCAAAGAGAAGATCACTTTGTGACAGTTGCTGAAGTAAAAGAAATTATGGATGAGGCAATGGAGCATTCAAAGAAGGCTTCTGCAAGAAAACTTGTAAAACGTGTATTTGGAAAAGGTACAGATGACGCAGATAGAATTCTGCTGACAGAAAAAGATTTTCATATCTAACATAAGAGCAATATAAAAGATGTTGTTTTATCACTGAAAAAGTGATGAGACAACATCTTTTTTTTGGGCTTTTATCAGAGAGTTTTTTTGCTTTATCTGACATTGTCTTTTAGTTATAAAATCAAGTATCTTTATAGTAAAAACAATTAAAGAAAAATGTTAAAAATTTTAGAAAAAACACGCCAAAACTCTTGATTCGACACGCTTTTCTCTTTTATTTTTCTATCATATCAAGTATAATAAGATTATATAAAATACGAGTTGCGAGGTGGCTTTATGGCAAACAATATGACAGAGGAAAAGACAGTTCAGCCATACGAAATTGGGGAGTTGGACCAATATTTGTTTGGAAATGGAACACACTATGAATTATATAAAAAGATGGGTGCACATCTGGTTACAGTAGATGGAGTCAAGGGTGTGTACTTTGCAGTGTGGGCACCACATGCAAAGAGTGTGTCTGTAATTGGAGAATTTAATGAGTGGGATTTGAATGCTGACATGATGCAGCGTCATGATCCAATGGGAATTTATACAAAATTTGTACCGGGTGCAAAAGAAGGACAGTTGTACAAATTCTGTATTGAGACACAGAATGGGGCTAAAATTGACAAGGCAGATCCATTTGCAAATTATGCAGAACTCAGACCGGGGAATGCATCTAGAATCACAGATATTTCGAATTTGAAGTGGAGTGATTCTTCATGGATGAAGAAACGGGAAAAGTGGGATGAAAAAACAAACCCAATGTCTATTTATGAAGTGCATATGGGCTCTTGGATGAGACATCCGGGAAGAGAAGATGAAGGATTCTATACATATCGTGAATTTGCAGAGAGAATCACGGAATATGTAAAGGATATGGGATATACACACGTCGAGCTGATGGGAATTTCAGAGTATCCATATGATGGCTCCTGGGGATATCAGGTAACAGGATATTATGCACCGACTTCTCGTTATGGAACGCCGGAAGATTTTGCATATATGATTGATTATCTGCACAAGAATGATATTGGTGTTATTCTTGACTGGGTACCGGCACATTTTCCAAAAGATGCACATGGACTGGCTGAGTTTGACGGACAGGCATTGTTTGAATATGCAGACCCAAGAAAGGGAGAACATCCTGACTGGGGAACAAAGATTTTCGATTATGAAAAACCAGAAGTACAGAACTTCTTGATTGGAAGTGCATTGTTCTGGATAGAGCATTTCCATGTAGATGGATTACGTGTAGATGCGGTAGCATCTATGTTGTATTTGGATTATGGAAAAGAAGCTGGACAGTGGATACCGAATAAATTCGGCGGTAATGAGAATCTGGAAGCAATTCAGTTCTTTAAACATCTGAATTCAGTGGTACTTGGCAGAAATCATGGCAGTGTAATGATTGCAGAAGAGTCTACTGCATGGCCGAAGGTGACAGGAGATCCGGAGAAGGATGGTCTTGGATTTAGCTTAAAATGGAATATGGGCTGGATGCATGATTTTACAGAATATATGAAACTGGATCCATTATTCCGTAAAAATGCACATTATATGATGACATTCTCAATGGAGTATGCTTATAGTGAAGATTATATTCTTGTATTGTCTCATGATGAAGTTGTTCATTTGAAATGCTCTATGTTGAATAAGATGCCGGGAGAAGGATTGGACAAGTTCCGCAACCTGAAAGTGGCCTATGCATTTATGGCAGGGCATCCTGGTAAGAAGTTATTGTTTATGGGACAGGAGTTCGCACAGCTTCGTGAGTGGAGTGAGGAACGTGAATTAGACTGGTATCTGCTGGCGGAAGAACCACATCAGCATATTCAGAACTGGGTACAGGATTTGCTTCACTTGTACAGAGAACAGAAAGCATTGTATGAATTAGATACGCAGCCAAGTGGCTTTCAGTGGATCAATAAAGACGATGTATTCAGAAGCATTTTCAGTTTTGTAAGATATTCAAAAGATAGAAAGAAGAGCTTATTATTCATATGTAACTTTACTCCTGTAGAACGTCCGGATTATCGTGTCGGAGTACCAAGAGGATGTCAGTATAAATTAATCCTGGATAGTGAAGATCAGAGATATGGTGGACAGGACAGGAAAGTAGGTTCTGTAGTCCGTGCAACGAAACAGGAATGTGATGGACAGGATTATTCATTCGCATACCCATTAGCCGGATATGGAGTGGCAGTGTTTGAGTTTGACGGAAACATAAGAACAACGAAAAAGACTCATGGAAAGCCAAGAAAGAAAAGAAAATAGCAGATGATTTGAAAAGTCAATAAAAGAGAAGAAGGGTGGAGCAAGTGCTCTAACCCTTCTTTTCTTTCATACGTTTGATAACTTTTAGTCGTGTGAATTCTTCACGTTCTTTTTCTTCCAATGCATTACTGATCGTATAAACAAGATTTGTATACATCGGAATTGTAATATTTTGAAGTGCATTTGCGCGCTTCTGTGTCTTCTTTATGTTTGTTGCAAGACGATAAGCTGCATTTTCGACCATAGATAATTTGACGGTCAAATCTTTTACCTTCTGAAACGCCTTTGTGGCAAGGTCGATGGACTCCCTTGTTGTGCTAAATGAATAGGTTGGCATAACATTGGCGGGAGTATATTTTACATGGGGAATCTCCGTTCCCATAATACTTCGAGTCTGTATCACGATAGAATTCTCGATTGGAACTGTATATGCAAGCTGGGAAACCAGGTTGATTCCATGTTCGATATTTGCACGCTGCAGACATTGGTATGCATAGGTAAAGGTCGAATCAATCTCGTCCTGAATATCGCGGGCTTCGTCGATAAGATCCATCAGCTCCCGGATCAGGATGTTTCGTTTTTTGTCCATCAGATCGTAGCCTTGCTGTGCCAGTGCCAAAGAATTTTTGGCAAGCATCAGATTTCCTTTTGTTGGAAATGTACGAGGATCCATGAAATCCCTCCTTTCATCTGAATAATGGATAGTGCATTGATGTTAAAGATGAAAAGCTATTCTTCCTCAGTCTGCATAGGATGATAGTATTTATCCAGAATTTTAGTATCTACACGGTCTAACTCTTCTTTTGGCAATCTGCCAAGCAGTTCCCAACCGAGGTCTAAGGTTTCTTCTATTGTCCGGTTTTCATTTACGCCTTGTCCGATGTAACGGGTTTCAAATTCTTTACCAAATTCCAGATATTTTTTGTCGATTGGAGAAAGCTCATCTTCGCCGATAACAGAGGCCAGGTTACGGGCATCTCCAACTTTTGCATAAGCAGAGAAGAGCTGATTGGCGAGATCTTGATGATCTTCTCTTGTATATCCTTTACCGATACCATCTTTCATCAGACGTGACAGAGATGGAAGAATATTGATCGGCGGATAAATGGATTGTCCATGCAATTGTCGCTCTAATACGATCTGTCCTTCAGTGATATATCCGGTCAGGTCAGGAATCGGATGTGTGATATCATCATTTGGCATTGTGAGGATTGGAAGCTGGGTAACTGAACCATTCACACCTTTTACGATGCCGGCACGTTCATAAATAGTTGCCAGTTCACTGTACAAATATCCCGGGAATCCTTTACGGCTTGGGATTTCTCCTTTTGACGATGAAACCTCTCGCATTGCTTCTGCGAAAGAAGTCATGTCTGTAAGGATAACGAGGATATGCATATTTTGCTCAAATGCAAGATATTCGGCAACGGTTAACGCAACCTTCGGTGTGATCAGACGCTCCACTACCGGATCATTTGCCATATTCAAAAACATGGCTACGTGGTCGGCAACTCCGCTATCTTCAAAAGTGCGGCGGAAGAAATCGGCAACATCGTGCTTTACACCCATTGCAGCAAATACAATCGCAAACTGTTCATCGGAATTTTCTCCCAGAGAAGCCTGTTTTACAATCTGTGCGGCAAGCTGGTCGTGTGGAAGTCCATTTCCTGAGAAAATCGGAAGCTTCTGACCACGGATCAAAGTTGTTAATCCATCAATTGCAGAAATACCGGTACGGATATAGTTACGTGGATATTCACGTTCTACCGGATTCAAAGGGAGTCCGTTGACATCCCGTTTTAATGAAGAATGGATTGGGCCGAGGTCATCGATCGGCTGGCCGATACCATTGAAGGTGCGGCCAAGCATATCCGGGGATAATGCAATCTCCATTGGGTGACCGGTCAGTTTGGTATGTGTATTTTTTAAAGACATATTTTCGGAACCTTCAAAAACCTGAATGACGGCTTTGTCTTCATAAAGTTCAATAATACGTCCGATTTTACGTTCTGTTCCATCTACGACAAATTCTACGATTTCATCATAAAAAGCGTCCTGTATGCCCTCCAGTGCAACAAGAGGACCATTGATACTGCTTAAGCCTAAATATTCAATTGACATAGTATAGTTTCCTCCTTATGCATTCTTTTCCAGTACATGTTGATAGAACGCGTCAATATCACGATGATACTGTTTAAACATTTCAAGCCGGTCATTCGGCACATCATATTTGATGGCAATAACGCGGTCAAATATATTTTCTGATTTGAGAACCGACATTGGATGCCCCATAGTTACAAGAGCTCGTGCCTGTTTGTAAAGATACAAAATCGTATCCATCATAAGAAACTGTTTTTCAAGTGAAACGCAGGTATCATCTTTATGGAATGCATTTTGCTGCAGGAATCCAAGACGGATAACACGTGCGATTTCAAGAATCAGCTTCTGGTCATCAGGAAGTACATCACTACCAATCAGTTTGACAATCTCTAAAAGACTGCTCTCTGAATTTAAAAGTGCCATCAGGCGGTTGCGGTAGTCCACAAATTTAGGGGAAACATGATCCTGATACCAAGGTGATAAATCTCCCAGATATTCGCTGTAGCTTGTCAGCCAGTGGATTGCCGGGAAATGTCTCGCATAAGCAAGACTCTTATCCAGTCCCCAGAAGCAGCGGACAAATCGTTTGGTATTCTGCGTTACCGGTTCAGAGAAATCGCCGCCCTGAGGTGATACTGCACCAATAATGGTAACAGAACCATCTGTTCCATTTAAGTTATGCATCATACCGGCACGCTCGTAAAAAGCTGACAGACGGGATGCAAGATAAGCTGGGAAACCTTCCTCGGCAGGCATTTCCTCCAGACGTCCGGAAAGCTCTCTGAGAGCTTCGGCCCAACGAGATGTAGAGTCGGCCATGATCGCTACATCATATCCCATATCGCGATAATATTCAGCCAGTGTCAATCCCGTGTAAATAGAAGCTTCACGTGCGGCTACAGGCATGTTGGAAGTGTTGGCAATCAGTGTGGTACGGTCCATCAAAGGGTTACCGCTTCGAGGGTCTACTAACTGGCTGAATTCTTCCAGAACCTGCGTCATTTCGTTGCCTCGTTCACCACAACCGATGTAGATGATGATGTCGGCATTAGACCATTTAGCAATCTGATGCTGAGTCATTGTTTTACCGGTACCAAATCCACCAGGGACGGCAGCAGTTCCGCCTTTTGCAATTGGGAACATCGTATCAATGATTCGCTGTCCTGTAATCAGCGGAGTAGAAGCCGGAAAACGATGATGAGTTGGTCTTGCAACTCGGATAGGCCAGCGTTGTGTCATAGTAAGTTCTTTTGTAGTTCCATTATTTAATTGCAGGGTAATAAGTGTCTCATCAATTGTGTAAGCTCCGTCGGGAACAACATGGATAACGGTTCCTTCCACTTCCGGTGGAACCATGCATTTATGAACGATGGCACGCGTTTCCGGAACTTCTGCGATAATATCTCCACCACGAAGAAAATCACCTTCTTTTACGGTGATGTGCGCTTCCCATTTCTTTTCACGGTCCAGAGAATCAACAGTGACACCGCGAGTGATAAAGGCTCCGCCGCTCTTGGCGATTTCTTCCAGAGGACGTTCAATACCATCAAAAATATTATTTAAGATTCCAGGGGCCAGAGTAACTGATACAGCACTTCCGCTGGCAACGACTTCCTCGCCGGGACGTAGACCGCTGGTCTCTTCATACACCTGGACAGTTGTCATATCTTTTGTCAGGGCGATTACTTCTCCGACAAGTTTTTCCTTTCCTACATAAACCATCTCGGACATGCGAAATCCGGTATTTCCCTTCAGATAAATGACGGGACCATTGATTCCGTAGATTGTAGCAGTATTAAGCAATTCCGTCACCTCCTGAGAATAAGAATTTATCATATTCATCTCGTAATTGTGTTTTAAATGAATGATCGATCAAAATATTTCTGTCGCGGATGACACAACGGACTCCGCCAATAAAATTTTCTGTACTGATTGTAAGCTGCGTGCCCGTAGCTTCCTCAAGAGAGGATTTCAAGGATTCATCTGACGGGTTAATATAAATCGTCATAGAAGAGCCGTTCGCAAATGTAAGAGCATCCCGGATACAGCGAATCAAGAAATCCGGATAATCTGCTGATTTCATATAATCATGGACAAGCTCCAGAGTTTCTTTAAAAATCTTATCTTTCAGATCCTGTTGAATTTTGCTCTGCTCACGTTTTAAGTCGAGCTGTGCTTTGGCAAGAGATTGATTGATCTGCTGTTTTGCATTGATCGTCTCTGTTTTAATACGGATCTCAGATTGTCTTTGGGCTTCTACTTTGTGATCCTGTAATACTTTTTCAAGAGCATCCCGGTAAGAGTCGATAATCTCATTGCCCTGAGCCCGGGCCTCCTCCATGGAGGTCGCCTGTAAATGTGCAATTTTTTCTTCTAAAGTCAAGGTACTACCTCCCTATAATTTTAATCCGATTGCTTCTGTGATATAAGAAGTGATAAAGTCTTTCTTTCGCCCTGTACCATGCCGGTCAGGAATCTCGATTAAAAGAGGCATCTTTCGCTCCAGACGGAATTGATCAATGATGTCTGGAAATTCCTGACCGAATTTTTCTGTCAGGAGGACGATACCAATTGTTTTGTCGAGCAGGACCTTCTCCAATTCTTCACGAAGTTCGTCACGTTCATGGACAACAACACCATCTACACCGGCAAGACGCATGCCGGTATAGGTGTCGACGTTGTCACTGATTAAATACATTTTCATAAAATACTCCATTCCGGCTGCTGTATTAAATACCTGCAGCCCAAGCGGTGTTTTACAACTTTCCTAAAATCATGAAGGAGATAATCAGTCCGTACAGACAAACACCTTCTGCAAGACCTACGAAAATTAAAGATTTACCAAGTACGCTGGAATCTTCACTGATCGCACCAAGGGCAGCACTTGCAGCACTTGCTACGGCGATACCGCCACCGATACAAGAAAGTCCTGTAACAAGAGCGGCTGCGATATATCCAAGTCCTGTTGCAAGTGAACCAGAAGCAGCAGCTGCATCAGCGGCATGTACAGTTGGTCCGCCAAGCATCATGATCGATGCGATGGCAAAAGCACCAAAGAAGAAAAATGCGTTGACACCGATCGTGCGTTTATAACGTTTTTTGTTTTTTTCTCCAATTAAGTAATATCCAAAAGGAATGATGATGCTCAGTACGAGAGCGACGATAAAAATAAGTTTTGTTGCAGTTGTCATAATAAACGCCTCCTATAAAATGATAATTTATTTCTTTGAGTTTGATTCAGTTTTTTGTGTATATGGTGAAAATGCATGTCCGGAGCCAGTGTAGAATCGACTGAACATTTCATAATATTCCAGACGAAGAACCTGGATTCCGACGATCAATCCCTCCATACCACACACGAACAAGTTACCGAGTACAATGACGATCCAGTTTGGATTACCCTCTTCGACACCGGCAAGCATCAGTACAACTTCCATCATTGCAGCATGACTGACAGCGAAAGCACCGATACGGACAAAGGACAAGGTGTTGGAGAAGTAGCTGAGCAGTGTTTCAAATAATTCAAAAAATCCCTGAATGAGGAACATTGCTTTGCTTTCTTCCATTTTGTTACTTTTCTTTTCAATCTTCTTGGTGAGTGGCTCACGGAATAAGATTAAAAGAAGAGGGATGCCAAACATAATGGCAAGAACCCATCCGGCAGGGGTTTTATGGCCTGTCATAAATAAAACGATAACAGCTACAATGGAAGCATAGAATACAAGTCCTGCAACACCGTTGATATCAAACCAGGTAGCTTCTACGTCGTGGCTGCGAGCTGCATTTATAATATGGAGAATCATAGCAAATATAATGACACCCATACCAAAAGCAACAGCGACAATAAATACGGTATTTAACTTACCGATAAAAGGTAATGTCGTCATATGGTCGATTGGTCTTAACCAAAGCGGCTGAATGATATCTTCGAATCCGAAAATGCTTCCGAATAAAAATCCAAAAATGGTGGAGAAGAAACCGGCACAGGATACAATTCCTGCCAGAGGAATCTTCTTAAAGTGATATAAAAGCCCGCCTCCGATCAAGAGGAGAAGTCCCTGACCAACATCACCGAACATTGCACCAAAGATGAAGGAATAAGTCAATGCGACGAAAATAGTAGGATCCATTTCATTATGCGCAGGCAAACCATACATCTGTACATACATTTCAAAAGGTTTAAATAATTTTGGATTTTCCAGTTTTGTTGGCGGTTCTCCAAAATATTTATCTCGTTCTTCCTCTACAACAACAAAGACTTTGTCATCATTTTTAATTTCTTCTGTAAATTTTTCGACATCGTCTTCTGCCATCCATCCGCATAAAATGTAATAATCTTCTTTGTTTTCTTCCATGCGGGCTGCCATCTTACGAACATCAAAGTTATTAGAAAGCTCTTGCAGACGTTTTTGTGCAGCAACCAGCTGAGGTCCCTGTTTTGTAAGGAAATCGGCAATCTGTTGATTTAGAGCTTCAATCTCTTTTTGTGCTTTATCAATCTCACGTGAAAGTGCTCGATATGCCTGTGAAGGCGTTCCTTTGTATTCATCTGTCAAAGTGATTCGTTCAAAATGAAGCGAACGGAAAATAGCATCCGCTTTCGGGGCTTCACCAGGCGATATGAAGTAAGCTCCGTATACATAAGTATCATCACGTTCGCCTTCTACATAAATAGCATCCAGGTCATCAGCCAGATATTTCTGCATTTTATGATAATATTCAATAGGAAGTTTTCCAAAACGGTAAGCAATAAACCGATAATTCAGAACCTCTTGAAGGTTGCAGTCCAATGGCTGGAAAGGCGAAATAATCTGTTGTTTCTGCTGGGCAGCTCCAATAGCCTGCTTCTGTTTTTCTTTCTTTTCTTGCAAATGTTCATACTCCTCATTTGCAGTGCGTACAAGTTCAAACATATCGTCCAGAGCAAGTGTTGCATCCGGTTTGATCTTGTCGGGATTGTCCAGATAGCCTACAAATTTATTAGCCATACTGAGAGCATCCCGATATGGATTGAGTTCAACAAATGGTCGGAGATTATCGACTGTTTTTAACTCAGATAATGCCGATTCCAATTGGATTTCATATTTGGAAAGGTATGTGTCGGTCACGCGGTCGATATCATTTCGAGGACCCGAAATGTTGATAAATTTCATTTTTACAATCATAGAGTTTTACCTCCAATATACGCTAACGTTTCACCAGGAGACAAATGGTAACGTACACATTCCATGGCAGTTGTCAGCTTTCTTAATTCTTCTTCTTTTAAGAACAGATATGTGTTAATCGTGGCAATAGAATAAGGATTCCTGCGTCGGTCTACCGTGTAAAGATGGTAAAGACAATCACGATACATCTGTTCAATTGTTAGTGTTTCATTGAAATCATAGTGCCTCCAGTAAGAAGTTTTTCGGAGAATATGATCAAATTCTTCTATAGAAGGCGCTTCAACCAGTTCTTTAACAAGTTCGGTTGAAAGTTTATAATGAATCGGTACTAATAATGCATAAATGTCTACCGGTTTCATTTCATAATATTTCTTCGCTCGATAAATCCATTGAAGATTCAAAAGATCAATCTTTGAACCATAATCTCGAGTGAGAATCTCGAGCTCTTTCTTCTTTAAAACCTTTTTTCGCTTTTTCCAGACCTTGGCAAATGCATATTGATCCAGAGCAAGGTCATAATCAAAAAGAGTAATGTTAGGTTTTTCCTTTAATCGCTTCAATGGTTCATAATATTCCGTATCTTTCAAATTCTCGATCAATTCATCTGTTGTACGTGATGTGATCAGTTTATCGATAGAAATCTGAGAATATTTATCGAAGAAATTCTTCTTATAATTTAAATCGAAAGGTTCGGAGTAATGATTGATCACAATGCGAAAGCAATAATTGATCAAATCTACTTCATATCGGGAAACATAAAGTTCCAGAAATTTTCGTTGTTCCAGCCCGCAAAAACGATAGATTTTAGAATAATCATAATATAATTGTCCAATCAAAACTTTCTCGATATTACCACGATGAAGCTGCTCGTCAGACAAATCATTTAATACAAAGCTGTAAGAAGATTTCTCCTTTAAATAAGAAACAATTTCAAGGACGCTGTGAAGCTCGGCAATTTCTTCAAAATTTTTATCATTCAGAAGCCTTGCTTCCATTGCACGAATCTTAGTTACAATACCACTGTATGCCAGTAAATTTCCCATGTTTGTCACCTCGTTTGCATGAAAATGTGTTGTTACTTATAGTAAAATGTAAACAATGATGTGAAAACCTGTGATTTACACGGTCGTAATACGTGCTAAGATTTCCTGTGCATATTGCGAATGCCTTTCTTTATAATCCTTCTGCAAGGCAATGGTTGCAGAATTGTTATCACTGCTTTGCCCATTCAAAACATTTTGCGTATCAGTTTCCAGATGATCACGGATCTTTTGAATCTCGGACATGGTACGACTTTCTAATTCAATATCAAAGAGCCGTCGTTTTTCCTGATATTCTTTATCCAAAACTTCCTTTTGCGCCTCGGCATGTTCTACAATGGAAGAAGCGGCCGATTCGATTTCGGATAGTTTTTTTACAATAGAATCCATAAGAAGCCTCCCTTGTTGATTTTTACTTGTGATGTTTTTATCATACACCTTTTTGAAAAAAATACAATAAAAACAGTGGAAAACAGACGATAAAATTATACAAAATTACCAGAAAAACAGAAGGTGAAAAAATATTATCAAAAATTGACCGGTAGGATTGGTTTATGATATGATGAAAAAAATTAAAAATAAAAATGATAAAAATGATGGAAAAAAAGCAGGTCAAACGGAGAATGACCTGATGAATGCTAGATAGTGGGAGGAAGAAGTATGAGACTTAGAAATATTCCAAGAGCGGAAAGTACGATAGAGGCGCATGATGCGGTAATCAATCAGCCAGAGGCAGAACGAGGAAAGTGGGCAAAGGTATTTGGGAACAGTAAACCAATCCATATTGAGATTGGGATGGGCAAAGGTCAATTTCTGCTAAATATGGCTCTGGCTCATCCAGATGTAAACTATATTGGAATCGAACGTTATTCAAGCGTACTGCTTAGAGCAGTGGAAAAATTTGACAGAGATGAATACAGAGAACTTGAAAATATCCGTTTTATTTGTATGGATGCAAAAGAGCTGGATAAAGTATTTGCACCGGAAGAAGTGGACAAAATTTATCTGAATTTTTCAGATCCATGGCCAAAAGCAAGACATGCAAAACGAAGACTGACATCGAAAGAATTTTTAAAGAGATATGAAGGAATCCTTGTTCAGCATGGAAAAGTTGAATTTAAGACAGACAACACAGAGCTGTTTAATTTTTCCTTAGAACAGATAGAAGAAGCAAAAGGCTGGGAGCTGCTAGCACATACATTTGATCTGCATCACAATGAGGAAATGAATAAAGGCAATATTATGACAGAGTATGAAGCAAAATTTTCAGCAAAAGGCCAGCCAATCAATAAGTTGATCGCAACAAGGAAATAAAAAGGTAGTTGTTACATATAATATAGAAAGATTACGTTACTGTTCACAATGTAAAGTGAGCAGTAACGGTGTTTGTGGGGATGTGTGAAATGAAGAAAAAACGCAGAACCTGGAAAGTGGCGTTGAGTCAAAAGCTATATTGTAATGTAAAGTGGAATAAAATTGTAGTGCGTGTGAAGGACTCGTTGGACGAAGTAAGCAAGGTCTTGAATTCTATAGGAAGAAAATGTTAAAGTAGCTTGTTTGAAAATGTAATTATTAGCTTTGATAGGTGCAAAAATTAAAAAAATGTTCGAAATATGAAAAAAATATAAAAAAATACTTGCATTTTTTAAAAGCCTCCGATATAATATCTATTGTGTCACAGATAAGACATACAAATTTAATAAAAGACGCGCGATTAGCTCAGTTGGTAGAGCACCTGACTCTTAATCAGGGTGTCCAGGGTTCGAACCCCTGATCGCGCACTCAGGAATCACTGTTTTTGACGGCTGCGAACGTTGGGGGCGGTGGTTTTTTTCGTATTCTTTTTTAGTAATTTTGCAGGACTTATGTTATACTGTGGATAAATCAAAATGCAGAGGAGAGGATGCAAATGGGAATCTATTTGAATGGGACAACAGCATATACTTTGTACAAAAGCGAAACAGTAAAGCCTTATTTTATAGATAAAACAGCTTTGTTAGAGCAGTTGTTTCCTCTGGTAAATGAAGGAAATAATTATATTTGTATTACCCGACCACGAAGATTTGGAAAAACAGTTACAGCCAATATGATTGCTGCATTCTTTTCAAAGGCCAAAAATGCAGATGACATATTTGGAAAATGTATGATATCGCAAAATGCGGAATATACAAAATATCAGAATCAATATTCAGTTATTCATATATCCTTTAATGATTTACCTAAAAGATGTAAATCGTATGAAGAATACATTGAGAGAATTGAAAACAGATTGATAAAAGACATTTGTTTAGAATATCCAGATATTGAAATTTCGGAAGACGAAGCAGTTTGGGATATTTTAAATGAAATATATGCTTATGATATTAATGCGCGATTTATATTTGTATTTGATGAATGGGATTTTATTTTTCACCAGGAATTTGTTAGTGAACAAGATAAAAGAGAATATCTATTGTTTTTACGTAATTTATTAAAGGATCGTCCATATGTATTGTTGGCATATATCACAGGAATTCTTCCAATCGCAAAGTATTCTAGTGGTTCTGAGCTTAATATGTTTATGGAGTATACGATGATTTCAGAAGAAAAATTCAGTGACTCTTTCGGTTTTACAGATTCAGAAGTTGATGAATTATATAAACGATACAAGAAGAATACAGCGCAAATAAAAGTAAGTCGTGAAGGACTCCGAGCCTGGTATAATGGATACCATACATTCCGGGGCGAGAGTGTATATAATCCACGTTCGGTTGTTTTTGCACTTGTGAATAATAATCTCGCATCTTATTGGACAAGTTCAGGACCTTACGATGAAATTTATTATTATATTGAACGCAATATAGATGATGTGAGAAATGATCTGGCTCTTATGGTGTCAGGAGAAGCTGTTCCTGCTAAGATTCAGGAATATGCAGCAACCTCAATGAATCTTACTACGCGAGATGAAATTTTTTCGGCAATGGTGGTTTATGGATTTTTAAATTATGAAAATGGAAAAGTCAGTATTCCAAATAAGGAATTGATGGATAAGTTCTCAGCCATGTTGCGAAAAGAATCTTCGTTAGGTTATGTTTATCGTCTTGCACATGAGTCTGAAAGAATGTTATACGCGACACTACATGGTGACATTAAAACCATGAATGAGATTCTGGAATATGTTCATGATACAGAAGTCCCACTTTTGTCTTATAATCACGAAACAGAGCTTTCGGCAATTGTCAATTTGATTTATCTTGCAGCGCGAGATCAGTATCGTGTAGAGCGTGAAGAAAAAGCGGGCGTTGGATATGTTGATTTTATATTTTATCCATATGATAAAACAGCAGATTGTCTAATATTAGAATTAAAAGTAGATCATACACCAGAAGAAGCAATTCAACAAATTATAGATAAGAAGTATGCAATGCGTTTTTCAGGAAAACTCGGAGAAGAAAAAATGTATACAGGAAGAATCCTTGCTGTTGGAATTGGATATGATAAGAAGACGAAGAAACATGATTGTAAAGTTCAAGCGCTTTAGTAGAAATGAAACCGTTTGATGAAAGGAAGCGTATGAATAACAAAAGAAAACGAATTATAAAAATAATAATACCATTAATAATTGCAATATTGTCAGTTTTTGTATTTGCCCGATTCACAACATCTACAGAATATCATGCCAAAACAATACAGTCTTTGGATGAAAAGAAGACAACGGTTATGGAATTGACAGCGGCTTCCACGGCAGTTTCAGCGGCAATCACGTTGATTCCGGGAGATACAGGAACTCCGATTGCGGAAAAACTGGCAGATTTGAGCTCATATTTTTTGATTGTATTATGTGCGTTGTTTTTAGAAAAATATTTGTTGACGATAACGGGCTATGCAGCATTTATGCTATTAATACCAATTGCTTGTGTATTATATTCGGCGAGCGAGATATTTAAACGGAACATATGGAAGCAGTTTGCATATAAGTTGGTGTTATTTGGACTTGGTATCTATCTGATTGTGCCGGTCAGTGTAAAGGTATCAGATATGATAGAGACAACATATCAGACATCTATTGAGCAAACAATCGATTCAGCAAAACAGACGACAGAAGAAATCAAAGATAGTAGCGACGAAGAGGAAAGTAGTGGTGTGAGTGGATTTATTTCCAAAGTGAAAGATGGAGTATCGGACACAACGGCTAAAATACAAAATGTGTTGAATAATTTTATTGAGGCGTTGGCGGTTATGATCGTAACTTCATGTTTGATTCCGATATTGGTAATGATATTCTTTGTGTGGATTATTAAGAGTATGTTGGGAATGGATATGACCGGATGGAAGCGGATTGAGAGAATATAGGTATGAATTTGAAATAAAGGAGGTGCTGATACAATGGGAGGATATTTAAATCCAGGAAGCGATTTGTTTGGGATGGCACTTGATTCAGAGATTTTTGTAGATAAAAGTGGTCTTATTGAAAAGACAAATCGATGTGTGAGAACACTGCAACGGTATATATGTGTCAGTAGACCTCGTCGATTTGGAAAGTCAATGGCACTGGATATGCTGGCAGCTTATTATAATCGAGGAGAAAATTCGGAAGAATTATTTGATAATCTTATAATTGGAGAAAAAGAGTCCTATCATAAGCATTTGAATCAATATGATGTTGTTAGAATCAACATGCAGGAATTCTTGAGTGCAGCAGGGAATGTGGATGAAATGTTGAATATGTTGAATGAATATCTTATTTATGATTTCAGAGAAGCTTATCCGGATGTGAAATTGCGAGATGAGAAGAATCTGGTTCAGGTTATGAAAGACATTTATTTAAGAACAAAGCATCCGTTTGTTATTTTGATTGATGAATGGGATTGCCTTTTCCGGGAATATCAACAAGATAAAGAAGTGCAAAAGCAATATTTAGATTTTTTGCGTGCATGGTTAAAAGACAAGGATTACGTTGCATTGGCATATATGACAGGAATTTTGCCAATAAAAAAATATGGTTCACATTCTGCGTTGAATATGTTTACCGAATATTCTATGACAGATCCGGGAGATTTGGCGGAATATTTTGGGTTTACCGATGATGAAGTGAAAGAGCTTTGTGCAGAATATAAGATGAATTTCGAAGAAACAAGAGCATGGTATAATGGCTATCATTTATGGAAACATACCCGTCAGGAAAGTAAAATGCTAGCGATGTATAGTCCAAAATCGGTGGTAGAGGCAATGTTGAGACATAAGTTTGGGACTTATTGGAATCAGACAGAAACTTATGAGGCATTGAAAATATATATTCAAATGAATATGGATGGATTGAAGGATGCCGTTGTGAATATGCTTGCCGGAGGGAAAGTCGCAGTTAATACGAGAACATTTGGTAATGATATGACATCATTTGCAACCCGAGATGATGTGCTTACTCTGTTGGTTCATTTAGGATATTTGAGTTATGATAGTGAGACGGAGATGGTATCGATTCCAAATAAGGAAGTATCAATGGAATATATCAACGCAATTAGTACGATGGATTGGAAAGAAGTGACAAGTGCGGTACAGGATTCAAAAAAACTTATGGAGGCACTTTGGAATTTTGAAGAAGAAAAAGTTGCTGATGGAATAGCAAAGGCACATAAGGAAATATCTATTCTTCAATATAATGATGAAAATGCTCTTAGTTGTACTGTTAATCTGGCGTTTTATTTTGCAAGAGAATTTTATACGATTATTAGAGAACTTCCATCAGGAAAAGGGTTTGCGGATATTTGTTTTATACCGAGAAAACTACATCTTGATAAACCAGCGATAATTATTGAGTTGAAATGGGATAAGGGTGTAGAGGGAGCAATTGCCCAGATAAAAGAGAAGCAATATGTTAGTGCTTTGGAAGATTATCATGGGAACTTGATTCTCGTTGGTGTAAATTATGATAAAAAGTCGAAAGAGCATACTTGTAAAATTGAAAAATTAAAACTATAAAAAGAGAAGGAATATTCCAAAAAGGTGTATTCCTTCTCTTTTTGTGTACAGTTAATTTTAAATTCAGGAAGATATTTCTCTATGTGAACAGCGATACTTATAAGGCGTGCAGCCATTTTTATCAACAAATTTCTTGCGAAACAAATCTAAACTGTCAAATCCGTGTTTAGAAGCAATATAGGATATAGACTGGGTGGTATTTATCAACTCATATTCAATATTGGTCAAACGTATTTCATACACATAATTCAAAAAAGTTTTGCCGAAATATTTTTTGAAATAATGGCAAAAGTAATGAGGTTGCATATACACAAGATTAGAAATTTCATTCAGAGAAATATTTTCTTTATAATGGTCGTGAACATAAGAAATAATGGTTTGCAGTCGTTGTCTTTCTTTAGAAGAAAAAAGAGGATTTGATTGTGTATATAAGACTGTATAGTTGTGATAAAGCTGATACATTAGTTCAAATAAAAGTGAATGGAAACGAAGCAGATATCCTTTTTCTTTAAAAGTAAGAGCAATATGCATATTATTAATTAATTCCTTTAGAATGGAAATTTTAGTTTTTTGAATATTTGATAAATTCGAATTAGGTATAGAAAATACGGTGGTATTGTAATCCGGATAAAATTTTTGCAAAAACTCAATTGGTATCATTAACAAAAGAAAAGAAGTTCCGGGGATTGTTTTCATATCATGAATGTCATAAGGATTCATACAAAAAAGATTTTCTGGATATAAATGAAAAGGTGTAGCTGATAGTGTGTTTATAATTGCTTCACCGGATTTAATATATAAGATTTCAAGAGAATCGTGCCAATGAAAAGGCAGATATGATTTTACTTTTTCTGGTGTGATTTCAACAAAACTAATATCCATATTCGAATCTATTGTTATTGTTTCTTTGGTATAGGTGAACGAATCCATTCTGTATCTCCTCCTGACTCTTTTAATCATTATGAATATATATATATTATATATCATGGGAAACGTAAAATATAGTGTAAAAAGAATATAATTTGTAAATTTATAAGATAAAAAACGCAATATCACAGCTTTTTTTAGTTACAAAGGAAGGTTAAAAAGATACATTTTATATAGTATATTTTTAGCAGAAGGAAGGAGGAAATCAGAATGGAGAATTATGAAAATCCTATATTAGATCCAGAAGTACGAGCAGCAGATTTAATGAAAAGAATGACGTTAAAAGAAAAAATAGGACAATTAGGTTGTGCTTTGCTGGTAAAAAACGGAAAAGAAGATGTAAAAGAAAAAGTAAAATCCGGAGTGGGATCTGTTGCTGTTATGGATGCAGGGAATAATCCCGAAAAGGCAACAGAAATTCTAAATGAAATTCAAAAAGAAGCAATAAATAATTCTAGATTTCAGATTCCGGTTTTATTTCATGCTGAGGCACTGACAGGTTCTCTTGTTCCAGAAACGGCGACATTTCCATTACCAATTACAAATGCAGCTACATTTCATGATGATAATATAAGGAAAATGGCAGAAATTTCCAGTAAACAGCTGAAAAGTATGGGAATACGATTAGCATTATCACCTGTTTTAGATATCTCGCGAGATTTCCGATATGGACGAACAGGGGAAACATATGGTAGTGACGAAACCTTAGTGTCGAAGATGGGAAGTGCTTTTGTTCAGGGAATGCAAGGGGAAAAGTTAAAAGATGGAGTTGCAGCGACTGCAAAACATTTTTTTGGTTGTGCACAACCGGAAGCTGGAATTAATCAGACACGTGCAGTAGTGGATGAACGTGAATTAGATGAAGTAATTGCAAAGCCTTTTGAGGCTGCTATTCATGAAGCTGGAATTCGGGCAATTATGAATACATATGGGGAAATAAATGGGCAGCCAATTTGTGGATCGGAAGAGTATATGAAGAAATATCTCAGAAATACATTAGGCTTTAAGGGTATAACTGTAAGTGACTATCATAGTTTGGAACGCTTGATGTATCCGTTTAAAGTAGCGGAAAATGAAGTACAGACTGCAGTGAAAACGCTAAGCGCAGGGATGGATATGGAATTTCCAGAGCTATTTATATATGCTCATTTGGAAGAGGCTGTAAATCAAGATCTTATAGATGTGAAAGAAATCGATCATGCGGTATTGAAAGTTCTGAAATTAAAATTTGAATTGGGAATTTATGATAATCCGTATTCACAATATGATGAAACTATATTTCATACAGTGGAAGGAGAGAGTTTGGTTGAGCAAACAACAGAAGAAGCAATTACATTATTAAAGAATGAAAATTTGCTCCCTCTTAAGGATAAAACAATGAAAATTGGTGTGATAGGGCAATCGGCGGATAGTTTGAGACATATGTACGGAGCGTATACAGCTCCTGCAACAACAGAGATGTTTATCCGGTTAATGAATGAGGAAAATTCGGTTGGAATGGCAGGGGTGCGAGTAGAAAAAGAAAATCAAAGGAAAATTCAAATTGCTGAAATCAATCAACTTATTAAACAGCAATATCCGAATGCAATTACAATAAAGGAAGCACTGGAGAAAATTTATCCCAATATACAATTTGCAGAAGGATTCCGAATAGGAGGAGAGCAAGAACCAGCAGACTTTGAAGAAGCAAAAAAGCTTGCAAAGAAGGCAGATGTGCTTATTGTATGTGTTGGGGGTAAAAACGGAGTGGGAAAGGATTGCACCTCAGGGGAAGGTGTTGATACATCTGTTATTGAATTATCGAATAATCAAGAAGAATATGTAAAAAAACTATATGAAATCAATCCAAAAATAATAGTTGTACATATGGATTCAAGACCTTTGGTCAGTCCATTTATCTATGAACATATACCGGCTATTATTGAAGCGTGGCTTCCATGCACATATGGAGGAAAGGCAATTGCATCGGTAATATCAGGTAGAGTAAATCCAAGTGGACACCTTCCGGTAGACATTCCCAAATCTACAGGACAGACACCTTATTATTATGGACAACGGCGTGGAAGTTCAATGACATCCATTCGTGGATGCAAAGGAGATTTTGTAATAAATAAGGATGGTTACATAAACGAATATAGAGCAGCACAAAGACCATTTGGATATGGATTATCATATACAAAATTTGAGTATTCAAATATGAAGTTGACTATAAAAGATAATGGAGATTATAGGGTAGTCGTTGACATAAAAAATATTGGTGCTTGTGACGGCGGTGATGTTGTTCAATTATATGGAAGTGATGTTTGCGCATCAATTATTCGTCCAGAAAAAATATTGTTGGGATTTTACCACGTGTTTTTGAAAAAAGGAGAGCAAAAGACAATCCAATTGGATGGAAACCTAAGTCAGTTTGCTTTTAGAAATCATGAAGGAGATTATTTCGTTGAAAATGGAAAATTTGTTTTCGAGATTTCTGAAGACTGTGAAACGCCAACTTTGATGGGAGAATATATCCTAAAAGAGGATATAGCCGTAAAAAGAAATAAAAGAAGCTTTTATGCAGAATCATGTGAGTTGAATAGAAAGTGAGGGCATCATGGGATATACGAAGAAAGATTTTGAAAATCAATCAATTAGAAAAACAGAGAAATTAGCATATGGTTTCTCGAATTTTGGTGGAAATCTGGTCTATGCAACAGTTTCCTCATTTGCAACATTATTTTATACAGATAGCGTAGGAATTGCAGCAGCTACAGTGGGGACTATGATGCTGATTGCCCGTATTTTTGACGGAGTATCGGATGTGGCAATGGGAAATATTATTGATAAAACACATCGAAGAAGCGGACAGGCAAAACCGTGGTATGTATGGAGTTTACTTCCATTAGTATTAAGTTTGGTACTCGTCTTTGCAGCACAGCCAACTTGGGGGAATACGACAAAAGTTGTGTACATGTACATTACATATATTTGGTCAGCAGTTTTTTGTTATACAGCCAATTCGTTAGCTGCGGTTTCTATGCAGTCATTGATGACTGGAAATAAGAAAGAGCGAATGAAATTGAATGCATCATATCAAATGTGTGGATTTATTTGTATTATTGCAGTGAACATTGTCACAAGCAATCTTGCATCCCAAATCGGATGGTTGAGATTATCTGTTATTTATGCAATCATTGCGACATTTTGCCTTCTGTTTATGGTTATTTCATGTAAGGAAAGGAAGCAGCTTGTAGTTTCGGAAGAAAAAGAGGCAGAAAAGGTTAAAATATCATTAAAAGAAGGCTTACCATTATTACTTAAGAATCGATATGCCATTATTATTCTTATTTTATCAATTTTAAACTATATTACAGTAGGTACATTTAATGCAGGCGGAGTATATTATGCAACATATATTTATGGAAATGCTGGATTGTTTGGGTTGATGACTATGGCGGGAATGCTTCCGACAATTATATTATCGGCAGTAGTACCGATATTGGGAGCGAAGTACGGAAAAAGAAATGTACTGATTCTAGGATATGTACTGCAAACGATTGGGTACGGCGTGATTCAAATAGGAGGAACAAAACTTCCTATTATGATTGCAGGTCTGGTGATTAAAGGTGCTGCACTGGCAGCCGTAGCAGGACTATTGATTCCGATGCTTGGAGATGTTATTGAGTATGGGGAGAAAACAACTGGAAAACGATTAGATGGACTGACAAATGCAGTTGCTACATGTGGTGTAAAGATTGGAACTGGTTTAGGGGCAGCTCTTGTGGGATGGCTTCTAGAATGGGGAAACTATGTGGCTGGGGCAACTGTACAGGCAAGGGAAGCAATTTTAAGCATGAAATTATTGGTAGGTGGGATACCGGCAATATGTGGATTGGTTGGTATTTTTGTAGCATTTTTATTTGATATAGAAAATAAATAAGGAAAAAACATCATAGGAAGGCAGATAATAGAAATGAAAAATAGAGTATGTGAAGTATTAGGTATTGAAAAACCAGTTATTCAGGGACCGATGGCATGGATATCAACAGCACCATTGGTGGCAGCGGTATCAAATGCAGGTGGACTTGGTGTGTTAGGAGTGGGATTTGCTCCGATGGAATTTGCAATAGATCAAATTAGAAAGACAAAAGAAATGACAGACAAACCATTTGCTATCAATGTGGATTTGAGTGCAAAAACATTGGACAATGTTACAGAGATGGTCAAATTAGAGAAACCTCCTGTCGTCTATGCAGATACATTAGAAAATTTTAAATTGGAAATTTTGGAGAAATATTTTCCAATTTGGCACAGTGAAGGTTGTAAAATCGTAACAAAAGTTGGCAGGTTGTCAGATGCAATTGCCAGTGAAAAAGCCGGTGCAGATGTAATTATTGCAAAAGGATGGGAAGGTGGTGGACATACTTCTTTTGAAACGACAATGGTATTAACTCCATTGGTAAAAGAGAATGTTTCAGTACCGGTCGTTGCAAGCGGTGGTATTGCAACTGGAAGAGGTGCTGCGGCAGCGATTGCACTCGGTGCGGAAGGAATTGAAATGGGAACTGTTTTTATGGCAGCAGAAGAGGCTCCGATTCATTTAAATGTAAAAAAAGAAATTGTAAAATGCGGGGATATGAAAACTGTAATAACAGGAACTTGCACAGGAGAACCATGTAGACAAATTAAGAACAAGTTGTCTGACTCTATGAATTCATTAGAAGCAGAATTGAGTTATCAGGATGCAGCAGAGAAATTAAAAGAGATTGCAGCCAGTTCATTGAAAATGGCAATGGTCAATGGAGAGACAGAGGAGCATGGAGCAATTATGGTGGGGCAAGTTGTTCCATTTGTAAATACTGTTCGTACAACCAAAGAAATTCTTGATGAAATATTGGAGACATCAAATAAGATTATAGAAAATATGCATACATTTACATGGTAATAAAAAGGAATCGGGGATGTGTTATCACCGAACTATATACTGAAAGAATATCGGATGAAGAAAATGCATGATAAAACTTGATATTTTCTAAAAAAATTGTGCAATCCTCAGATATGAAAAAATCCGGACTGGTGTTATCATAAATAGGACAAAAATATAAATGTAATAACAACCGGAAAGGAAGTTCATATAGTATGAAAAGATTTATAAAAAGTATCGTTGCAGTTGTGATGGCTGTCTGTGTGATTATTGGTTTATCCGTATTTAGCAGCAGTGAACGTGTGAATGCACAGAATGAAGTAAAACCATCACTTACAATCAAAAATACAACAGCATTTGAACTTAAGAATGTCAAAGTTCAGTTGAACAAAAAACAGACAATTGAACTTGGGACGCTCGAAAAAGGTGAGAGTGTAAATGTCCCGATTTCAGAAGATACAGAGCCGATTGTGTTGACTAAGATTGAAGGGCAGGCAGCACAGTCTGGCAATTTTGTCGCTTCCGTCAGTGGATGGGTGAAAGGTGGCACGAAGATGCAACTTTGTTTAGATGAAGATATGAAGGTGTATATTTCTTCGAATGTGGATGTGGAATAAGAAAAGTATAGAGTGAATATGGCATAAAAAACGAGGTGCTGTGAGTGGAAAAAACTCATAGAGCTTCGTTTTTTATATATCAGCTAGCTGCGTATAAGACAAATATATATCAATATTGTCTTGTGCACAAGACGATATTATGAATCCATATATAGGATATGAAACAATGCATTTATTATGGGAAATACTTATAAAGTCTGTTATAATTAATAAGCAATAATAAATGGAGCGCATAATATAGAGCGAGTGAAAATAAAAGGAGGGAATACGAACATGCAGAAAAAAAGACTTCCGCTTGGAATGGAGAATTTTGAAAAATTGATGCAGGAAGAGTTTTATTATATAGATAAAACGGACTTAATTATTGAACTGTTAAGAAACTGGGCAGAAGTGACTCTTTTTACCCGTCCGAGACGTTTTGGAAAAACATTAAATATGAGCATGTTGAAAAGCTTCTTTTCAATTCATAGTGATCAGACTCTGTTTGAAGGACTGAAAGTTACAGAAGAGACAGAATTATGTGAAAAATATATGGGAAAATTCCCGGTTATATTCATTTCATTAAAAGGGATTGAGGCTTTAACTTATGAAGATGCGTTTCATGCAGCAGTACAGACGATAAACAGGGCGGCTTCAGAAGTTGATTATCTTGAAAAAAGTAATGTCTTATCAGACGCAGATAAAGGTCTGTTTAAAGAATTGCTTAACAGTGAGATGAGTGCCCCTGCATTTATGGGAAGTCTCTTGACACTTTCGCGATTATTGACAAAGCATCATGGAATGAAAACAGTCATATTGATTGATGAATATGATGTGCCACTGGCAAAAGCATTTGAACATGGATACTATGAACAGATGGTGAGCTTGATACGAGGATTTCTAGGTAATGCTTTAAAGACGAATGATAATCTGCAATTTGCTGTACTGACCGGATGTATGCGTATCTCAAAGGAAAGTATTTTTACAGGACTTAACAATTTTAAAATTTATTCTATTACAGATAAAAGGTTTCATACAGCTTTTGGCTTTACAGATACAGAAGTAAGAGAATTGTTGCATTATTATGGACAGGATGAGCATTATGAAACAGTGAAGGAATGGTATGATGGATATCATTTTGGTGGTATCGATGTATATTGTCCATGGGATGTAATTAACTTTTGTAGTGACCATCTTGAGGATGCAAAGCTGTCTCCGAAAAATTACTGGGCGAATACCAGTGGGAATAGTGTGATCCGTCATTTTATTGAAAGTGTCAATGAACCGCAGATGTTGACGAGGATGGAGCTGGAGCGTTTAGTGAATGGCGGAATGGTTCAAAAGGAGATTAATCAGGAGCTTACTTACAATGAACTATATGATTCTATTGATAATCTCTGGAGCACATTATTTATGACGGGGTATCTGACACAATGTGGTGAACCGGATGGAAATAGATATAATCTTGTTGTTCCAAATCGAGAAATAAGAAGTATTATTACAGAACATATTTTGAAAATGTTTAAAGATAAGATTAAGAATGATGGAGAGACACTAAATGCTTTTTGTGAGGCATTGATGAATCAAAGGGTAGAAAAGGTAGAAGAACTTTTTGCAGAATATATGAGAAGGACTATTAGTATAAGAGATACATTTGCTCAAAAGCCGACAAAAGAGAATTTTTATCATGGATTACTGCTGGGGATTCTTGGTTTTAAAGAAGACTGGTCGGTGCTTTCAAATCGCGAATCGGGTGATGGATTCAGTGACATTTTAATTCAGATTGAAGATGAAGATATTGGAATTGTAATTGAAGTGAAATATGCGGAAGACGGAAATCTTGAAGAAGAATGTCAGCGGGCAATGAAGCAGATTATAGATACACGATATGTCGAAGCCTTGAAGCAGGAAGGTGTTCATACGATTCTAAAATATGGAATTGCATGTTACAAAAAGACGTGTAAGGTCGCATTGGAGACAGAGAGGATGATATCATGATTAAATTAAATGACTACCTATATTCAGGAGATACCATATTCCGTATCCTGGATAAGTACATAGCAGATTTGCGAAAAGAAGCAAAGCAGACACACAATGCGATTGATCTGACACATTGTAATTTTTTACTTCAGATCAGAGGTCTGCTGGAGCATAACGATTTCCTGACAGCACAGTCACAACAAATCCGAGAATTTTATAAATATATGGCAAAAGAATATCCATTTCTTGCATTTACTTTTAAAGGACGTATTAAATCATTAATTAGGGCAGAGGCAAAGTTTAATGGTTATATAGTAGAATATATTTATGACTACTATGTGGAAAGAGGAACGTATCCGTCTGTATCAGAAATCAAGGATCGGTTGAGCTGTTTTCGTGACTTTATTGCATATCGTATTGTCATCTCAATGCCAAAATGTCATTATCCAAATGAAGCAAAACGGAAAGCAGAGGAGTTAAAATGTTTGTACGAAATTGCAAATGTATTGCCGGGATTTTTGGAAGAACGCGGATTTAGTGCTGAATCGGCATATGGCGTAAAGATAAGTGAATCACCACTCCTGAATGAGGAAGTGAGACCTTATTATCGCGATTATATTTCCAATCAAAGTGCAAATGGCTATCAGTCGTTACATATTACTTTTTTTGATAATTCATCCAGAAGTTTTATGGAAGTCCAGATTCGAACAAAAACAATGGACGATATTGCGGAGATAGGACAAGCAAATCATACAGCATATGAGAAGAAACAAAAAAAAGAACGTGCAAGGCGAGATGTAATTCCAAAAGGTGAGTGCAGATATTTTGATGAAGCATATGAACGAGGAATGGATTTGTTGGGAATAGAACTGAATAAATTAGATGTCAATATGTTCGGGGCAGTGGATAACAGTTTAATTAATGATGGATGTGGATTATATCGCGGACGACTGATTCTGCCGTATGAACATTTGTCGCGTTTTCAAAATGATTTAATAGATTAGAACCAGATAGTGAGCCGGATAGGGACGGAGTTTAATGGCCTTTTTGCTCGCAAAAAAGCCATTAAACTCCGTCCCTATCCGGCTCACTATCTGCTTTTAAAAATAATTGTTGAAAAATTGATGCAAACATGCTATAGTACTCCTTGTAAAAGATAAGAGGTATTACCTTATACCTTAAGGGATGAAAATATATTTTAAAAGGAGTACAAAAAATATGAAACAGTCACATGAATACTATTTAGAGCGTTGTATCGAAGTTTCAAAACATTCACGCGAAGCAGGAAACACACCTTTCGGAGCAATACTTGTTGATGCAGAAGGAAACATTTTGATGGAACAGGAGAATGTAGAAATCTCAACACACAAAGCAACAGGACATGCAGAAACACAGCTTGTCGAGAGAGCGTCTATGGAATACAGCAAAGAATTTTTATGGAATTGTACATTATATACAACAGCAGAGCCATGTGCAATGTGTGCAGGAGCAATGTACTGGGCAAATATCGGAACTGTTGTATATGCAATGACAGAGAGAGATTTGTTAGCTCTTACAGGTTCAGATGAGCAGAATCCGACATTTGATCTTCCATGTCGCGAAGTATTTGCACGTGGCCAGAAAGACATTACTGTTATCGGACCTTTCCCAGAATTGGCACCGAAGGCAGCAGAAGTTCATAAGGGTTACTGGAACAACTAAACAGCAAAAATAATAGACTATGAAATGAAGACGTGAGGGCAGAAGAATGGAAAAAGAAAAACAGATAGATAAAGAATATTCACTTTCTACCGTACCGCAGGAAGAACGTAAAAGTTACGCTAGTTTGACAATTATCTGGATGGGATTTGTATTTGTAGTAACAAGTATGATGGCCGGAGGAGGTCTGGCAGAAGGCTTAAATTTTAAGCTTATTTTGTTAGCTACGTTAATAGGAAATGTTTTCCTTTGCCTGATTGCATGTTCAGTAAGTTATATTGCATGCAAGACAGGATTAACATTTGCACTGATGACAAGATACAGTTTTGGTGAAAAAGGATCACGAATCGCATCCTTCTTTGTACCGATCGTAAACCTTGGCTGGTATACGATACAGGCTGCAACTTATGGACATTTTGTTGCAACAGTTCTTCATTGTGGACAAATTGGAGAGTACATCTGTATGGCATTAAGTGCAGTGATTATGGGAATTTTCTCATTTAAAGGAATCAAAGCAATTACAATCCTTGGATATGTTGCTATTCCGGCAATCATTTTCCTTTCTCTTGGAACATCACTTAAAGGAATCAACATGGTTGGTCTGGCAGGAGTAATCGGCTTTACACCGGAAGGAAGCATTACACTCGGAAGCGGAATCACAGCAATTATCGGAACATGGATTCTTTCTACAGCAACATGTATTGCAGATATTATGCGTTATGCAAAATCGACAAAAGCTGCAATTGGAGCAACTTTGACAGGGCTTTTGATTGGTAATGTATTTATGATTCTGTGTGGAGCAATTACAACAATTGCCGTTGGAAGCAGTGATTTGACAGAAGTTCTCCTTGCCATGGGACTTGTTATCCCAAGTTTAATCCTAATGACAACAAACATTTTTACAACAAATGCATCAAACCTGTATTCAACATCATTGAACTTGTCAAATGCATTGAAAACAGACAGAAAGAAGATTATTGTTGTATTGCTTGTTCTTTCTGCATTAGCTACACTGACAAAACCATATCAGATTGGCTTCCTGTTCAGTTTCCTTGATCTGCTCGGAACAGTTGTACCACCACTTGCAGGAATAATCTTGGTAGATTTTTATTTGCTGCATAAAAAGAACTATCCAATGCTCGAAGAAACAGAGTTTAAGGGCTTTAATGCAATGACTTGGATTTCATGGGTTGTTTCCATTGTTTTGGCAAATGTTCTTCCTATTGGATTACCATCTTTGACAGGACTGGTTCTCGGCGGAATTATTTACTTCATTTTAATGAAAGTAACAGGTAAAAAAGTATTCAGAAAAATAGGAGAATAAGCCAATGAAAAATATGTTGAAATATAAGATTGCAGCTTTAATCGGAATTATATTAATGGGATGTGGATCTTTTATGACATGTCTTTCTACATCTGCAGGTGTTGTCATGACAGGAAATGTATTACTGGTGATCAGTTTGATTATCACAATTTATGCATTTAGTGTGTGGCAGCCGTAGAGGTAATGTGTAGTACAATATAGTAAAATAAAAAGATGATTAAAATTGTTACTGTTCATTTTGTGGGCAGTAACAATTTTTTTGGCTCTGAATAAAGGCGGAAATGCTTGACGATAGATGTTGTACTCGAGTATCATTCTAGATAGGAGATGAAAATGGTATGGCAATTAAAAAAGTTAAAAAATTAGATTTAAAACAGACAGTAAAGGACATGCTGCTGGATCATATTTCGCAGATGGATCTTTCTGTAGAAACAAAGCTTCCAAGAGAAGAAGAGTTGGCACTTATGTTTGGTGTTAGCCGTATTACAATCCGTAGTGTTCTGGATGATCTTGCAAATGAAGGAATAATTACAAGAAAACATGGGAAAGGAACCTTCGTAAATCCTGTATCGGCGGGAATTCAGGTTAGTTTTAATCCGGTTATGCATTTTTCGGATATGATTCGAAACAGTGGATATACACCGTCTGTCAAGATTATTGAATGTCGCACGGAAGCTGCCTCTAAAGAAGTGGCAGTGGCATTGAAAATAAAAGAAGGACAGGATGTGGTCGTCTGTATAAAGGCATTTTTCGCAGATGATAAGTTATGTTCTATTGTGCAGGATTATGTAGATATAGAATTGCTGCCGGATTATGAAGATATGACAACAGAAGATATGGATTCCTTATTTTATTATATTTATCATAAAACCGGACATACGATTCAATGGGACAAAACAGAGATTCAGGTAATCTATAGTAAGGAAATTCCAGAAATACATCATATTGTAAAAAAATATGGTGGGGATGATAAATCTTATCTTCTGCTCAAGGGTATTAATTATGATGAAAGAGACAGAGAAACATTGTATGCATTGGAGTATGTGGATACGGATTTGATCAAGTTTAATCAGATTCGGAAGAAGGTAATTACGTATTCATAGAAGCAGACAGGGAGCCGGGGGGAGCCAATTGGGGACGGGGATTAGTGGCTTTTTGCTTGCAAAAAAGCCACTAATCCCCGTCCCCAATTGGCTCCCCCCGGCTCCCTGTCTGGCTAAGAAATCATTTCAAGAAAAGCTTCGTGGACTCGCGTGTCCTGATCTAACTCGGGATGAAATGCGAATGCCATCTGGTTCTTATATTTCACTCCGACAATACGATCCTGTACAATGCTGAGGATTTCAGGTGTGTTTCCAGAAGAATCAGTATGAACGGATTCTACGAAAGGTGCCCGGATGAAAGTCATTGGAATTTCACCGATTCCGACAGCCTCTGCATTCGTATGAAAACTTCCAAGCTGGCGGCCGTAGGCATTTCGCTTGACAGTCATAGGTATTGTTTTGAAATAGCTTTCCTCTTGTTCTGCGATATCAGAAGCGAGAAGAATCATTCCTGCACAGGTGGCAAGAACAGGCATACCGGATTGGATTTTTTCTTTTAAAGGTTCGAACATACCGAGATCTTTCAAAAGCTTGCCCTGGACGGTGCTTTCACCGCCGGGCAGGATAATTCCATCAAAATCTTTTTGCAAATCAGAAAGTTGCCGGAGTTCAATTGTATCAACGCCAAGTTTCTGAAGCATCTGTTCATGTTCTATGAATGCCCCTTGCAGGGCAAGTACTGCGATTGTCATTTTATTTTCCTCTTTCTGCCATGAGAAGTTCGATTTCCTGTTCATTGATACCGACCATAGCTTCACCAAGATCAGAAGAAAGTTCAGCAATCAGTTTTGCATCTGTATAGTTTGTAACTGCCTGCACGATAGCAGCGGCACGTTTAGCAGGATTTCCGGACTTGAAGATACCGGAACCGACAAAGACACCTTCTGCACCTAACTGCATCATAAGAGCAGCATCGGCAGGAGTTGCAACACCTCCGGCAGCAAAGTTTACAACTGGAAGTTTTCCATTTTCGTGAACATAAAGGACGAGCTCATAAGGAACCTGCAACTGTTTAGCTGCCTCGAAGAGTTCATCTTCACGCATGCTTACTAATTTGGAAATTTCGCTGTTCATTTTACGCATATGACGGACAGCCTGAACAATATCTCCCGTTCCAGGTTCTCCTTTTGTACGGATCATGGAAGCACCCTCGTTGATACGTCTAAGGGCATCGCCAAGATCTTTCGCACCGCAGACAAATGGAACATCAAACGATCTTTTATTAATGTGATAGACATCATCAGCAGGTGATAAAACTTCACTTTCATCGATATAGTCAATCTCAATTGCCTGAAGGACCTGGGCTTCTGCAAAATGTCCAATTCTGCATTTAGCCATAACAGGGATAGAGACAGCTTCCTGGATTCCTTTGATCATTTTTGGGTCGCTCATGCGGGAAACACCACCGGCGGCACGGATGTCAGCCGGAATTCTTTCCAGTGCCATAACAGCACATGCACCTGCAGCTTCTGCAATCTTTGCCTGTTCCGGAGTCGTGACATCCATGATTACTCCACCTTTTAACATCTGTGCCAGATTTTTATTCAGTTCATAACGTTCATTTGTTGTATTCATTTTTAAAATCTCCATTTCTTTACTAATTTGATGAGTAACAGTATAATGATAAAGTGACTATATAAAAATACTCAGTTTCAATATATTCAAAAAGGTCAGAATGGAGAAATAACTAGATATGTTGACATATAATTTTGAAAATATAGGGTCAGATACCCTCTATGAATATTTGTATAAATCTATAAAAAACGACATTGTTCAAGGGAAAATCAAGAGTGGGGAGAAACTTCCATCGAAGCGTGCACTTGCAAAAAATCTGGCTGTAAGTGTGATTACTGTAGAAAATGCTTATGGACAGCTCGCAGCAGAAGGATATATTTATTCCGTGCCAAAGAGCGGATTCTATGTGGCAGATTTGCGTGATGATAGAATGAAAAATGAAAAGTGGTTATCAGGAAATAGAATTTACACAGATAAATTAAGTCTCACTGGCGGTGAGAATGCTTATATTGCAGATTTTACAAGTAATCAGACAGAACAAAGCGCATTTCCATTTTCTATTTGGACAAAAACGATGCGTACAGTAATGAATGATTATCAGACAGAACTGATGCTCAATCCCCCATGTGGAGGTGTAATGGAATTAAGACAAAGCATTTCGGATTATTTGAAAGCATTTCGAAATATGAATGTGCGACCGGAGCAGATTATTATCGGAGCCGGAACAGAATATTTGTCTAGTCTTTTAATCCAGCTACTGGGAAAAAAATTGAAGTACTCGGTTGAAAATCCGGGCTATCATAAGATAGCAAAAATCTATCGAAGTATGGGTGTTTCCTATGAGTATATAGAAATAGAAGAAGACGGACCGAAGGTAGAAGAACTGGAGCAAAAAGAAATCAATGTGATACACTGTTCCCCATCCCATCATTATCCGACAGGAAGAGTGATGCCAATCAGTAAACGTTATGAATTGCTTGGATGGGTAACGAGAGAAAAAAATCGCTATATTATAGAAGATGAGTATGACAGTGAACTTAGACTAAATGGGAAACCAATACCATCTCTTCAGAGCATTGATGTGTCTGGAAAAGTGATATATATGAACACATTTTCAAAGACCTTGTGCTCAACGGTGCGAATTAGTTATATGGTGCTGCCAGATGAATTGACTGAGCGGTTTTATAGAGAACTTTCTTTTTACTCTTGTACGGTCTCAAACTTTGAACAGTATACGTTGGCACAATTTATGAATTCAGGTGCATTTGAAAAACATATTAACCGTTTAAGAAATTATTACCAGCAGAAGAGAGACAGAATTTTGGAAACATTTCTTCAAGGACCATTGAAAAATAAAATAACAATCCGGGAAGAAGATGCAGGAGTTCATTTTTTGATGCATGTGGATACAAAATTAAGCGAAGAAGAGTTTTTGGAGAAAGTCAAAAGTAAAGGAATTAAGTTGTCTCCATTATCTTCCTATTATCATTCCTGTGAGGAGAAGCAAAAGTTTGAAAATATATATGTTATGAACTATTCGTTTGTAGATGGTGACAAAATGGAATATGTAGCCAAAATAATAGGAAACTATTGTGAATGAGGCGGGGAGCCGGTTGGGGACGGAGTTTAGTGGCTTTTTTTGCGAGCAAAAAAAGCCACTAAACTCCGTCCCCAATTGGCTCACCTTTCTGGTTCAAAAAGAAACATTTTTGATTTTCGTGAAGAAATATGCGTAAACAATTTTAAAATTCGTTAAAAATACAGCTAAAACAATTTTGATTTTCGTGAAAAAGGTATAAATTAGAGGAGAATGTGTTATAATAAACTTAATGAAATGAAAATGAGGAATGCAAAAATGGTTTTTAAAAGAAAAGTTTACGATAAACTGGCAGAATGGAAAGCTTTATCAGCAGGTAAATCAGCCGTATTACTTGAAGGTGCAAGACGTATAGGGAAAAGTACAATTGTTGAAGAATTTGCAAAGAATGAATATGATGATTACATGATTTTAGACTTTGCAAGAGAAAACAAAGATGTAAAAAATAATTTCATTGAAAATATGAATGATTTGGACACATTTTTTCGAAATCTGTTTCTTTTAAAAGGGAGAAGTTTAAGAGGAAAAACGTGTGCGCTGATTTTTGATGAAGTACAATTGTTTCCACAGGCGCGGCAGGCAATAAAATATTTAGTGGCTGACGGTCGGTACGAATATATTGAAACAGGTTCTTTGATATCAATTCGAAAAAATGTAAAAGATATATTAATTCCATCAGAAGAGTATCGGATAAAGATGTATCCAATGGATTTCGAAGAGTATTTATGGGCAATAGGTGATGAAGTTACAATTCCGATGATAAAGGATTCTTTTCAGAAAAGAAAAGCACTTGGAGATGCGATACATCGAAAGATTATGAAAAATTTTCGTACTTATATGGTTGTTGGTGGGATGCCGCAGGCGATAGATGCATATGTTGCAGGAAAAAGTTATGAACAGATTGATTTTGTGAAACGGAATATTTTGAGTCTTTATGAAGAGGATTTGGCAAAATACGATACGGAAAATCGAGAAAAAGCATCCATTGTTTATCGAACAATTCCGGAGCAGCTCGAGAATAAAAATTCGCACTTTAAATTATCGAAAGTTGATAAAAATGCTCGTTATAAGAATTATGTAGATGCCGTCAGTTTTATTTCAGAAGCAATGATAGGAAATGAATGTATTAACGTTACAAAGCCAGAAATTGCGCTAGAATTATTTGCAGATCGAAGTAATTTCAAATTATATATGGGCGACACGGGGCTGTTAGTCACGCAGATTATGAAAAATCGTGACAGCACGGACGAAGACTTATATAAAGCATTGATTATAGATAATCTAGGGATTAATCAAGGTATGATAATGGAAAATGTTGTTGCACAAATGTTAAGAGCTGCCGGACATGAGTTGTATTTCCATGAGTATCTTTATACTCCAGAAGGAGCATCAAAAGAAAAGAAATATGAGATAGATTTTATGATTGTGAAAAAGAAAAAAATATGTCCGATTGAAGTGAAATCATCAAGTTATATGTCACATAAATCGTTTGATTACCTGATTCAGAAATATCAATTAAAATCGGAAGATAGATATATAATATACACAAAAGATTTAAGATATCAGGATGGTATTATATATATTCCAATATATATGACAATGTTACTGTAACAGGTGAGCCGGATAGGCAGGCTGTCCGATAATATCGAACAGCCTGCCCGCTCTTTTTATGCCAACTCCAAAGTTGAATGATTTAGTTGCTGGATAATAAATATTGTACAAAAATTCAGACCGAAACAACCTGTTGATATCAGTTGTTTCATCATCTTTTTAAATCCTAGGTGATTTAATAACCGTTGTAGGTTGTAACCTAATGAAAAAAGGGCAAACTCTCCCTGTGTTTTCCGATTTCCACGAAGTAAAAAGTAATAACTTCCCTGTATTCGTTTCAAGGTTCCAAAAGGATGTTCAGAAAGGCACATCCTTTGAGCCATTTTTTCACGGTTTGGTCTGAAAATAATGGTTACCGCTTTTTTTAATACAGTTTTTCGTCTGCGAGATTTGATATCCGACTTTTTCCCATCGCATTTCAGCCATTGTCTATGTGGTTTGACAAACTCATCTTTTCGAAATTCAATCTCTTTAAATCCCTTTTTACTGTTATGACATTTATTGCGATGCGGGCACTTCCGACAAGCCATTTTGTTAATATAACGGATAAATCCCTGACGTGTTACCTGATTCTGCCGCAGTTGATTCCCGGCCGGACAGATTACCAGATTTCTTTCTGGATCCCTAACAAAATATCCGTCCTTTGCCTTGGCAAGCATTTCCTCTTCTGACTGAAATGGAGATTTCAGATTGGAAAGATCAGGTTCTTCAAAGACCTTTTTCTCTGAAATACTGATACTGTCAATTACTTCCCGATAAGCCTCTGGAAGGACACCGGCATGCAGACATGTGTTTATATCGTTAATATTTGAACTTGAAGGATCTGTTTCATTTTCCTGATAATCCATGGTCAGTTCATAAGTATCTTTTCCATCATCCGGAATTACGTGTGGAATGATCCCATTCTCTAAACACTTTACCATATCAGTTTCGGACTGATAGCCTTTATCAGCAACAGCTTCCAAAATCTTATCATCAGGAAGAGTGTCACGGACAGGTTTCAGTGTCTCATAAAGTTCTCCGTAATCAGTAGGATTGCTTGTTACATGAGATTCCACAATCAAGTGCGTGTCAGAATCCACAACAGTCTGAACATTGTGGGCGACAGAGAAACCATTTCGGGTTTTCATCAGCTTTGCATCCGCATCACTGAGTGAAAGCTGTGAAAGATTGTTGTCTTCCATATATTTTCGGTAACCTTTGTATTTTTCGAGTCTTTTCTGTGCTTCAGAAAGTTTTCGATCAAGCTCCTCTTTTGTAAACTGGCCTGGAAGTTCTTCTTCCTTATCAGCATTCTCCATCTGTCTGAGATATTCTTTACAATGATTCTCCAGCCATGTGATACGATCATCTAATTTATTAAGCGTAAAGTTATTATCTTTCGAGTTATTAGCAAGAAATTTACTGCCATCAATAGAAACGAAGCCGTTCAGAAGATACGAGCGGAAAATCTTATTAAACTCATTAAAAACACGGACAAGTGCATCGGCATTATTTTTTCGGAAATCGGAAATTGTTCGGAAATCTGGTTCTAATCCGCCTGTAAGCCAGCGAACTTCCAGATTAACGTGACATTCATGTTGAAGCTTACGAGAAGAACGGACTGAATTTTTATAACCATAAATATAAAGTTTTAACAAAGCTGCCGGATTGTAAGCGGGTCTACCGGTAACGCCTGGTTCAGCAAAATGAAATCCCAATTTTTGAAGATCTAGGGAATCAACAAAAGCATCCATAACTCTTACTATACTGTCTTGATCAACCAGCATATCAAGTGTGGTCATCATAAGTTGGTCTCGGTCCATTGATTTTACATATGGCATAATAAAATATCTCCTTCTCATAAGAATCTGTTACTATTATTATACAACATCACAGAATAAAATGGGAAAGAAGTGACTTATCGGACAGTCTGTAGGGACGGGGTTAGGACAGCCTGCCCACTCGGCTCCCCTAACCCCGTCCCTATCCGGTTTCTCAACTTACTTCTGATGTTTACTCTCTGGAGATACTTCTGCATGTGGGCACTCGATTTTCTCCTTAATCGGAGCAGCAGGTGCAACCCAACGAATTGCATTCTTAATAATCTGTAGCACATGTGGATTATGGTAGGTAGGATTTGTCTCATGTCCAGGTTGGAAATAGAAGACTTTACCATAGCCTCTTGTCCAGGTACAGCCGGAACGGAAAACTTCTCCGCCACGGAACCAGCCCGTGAAAATGACATCATCTGGTTTTGGAATGTCAAAGTATTCTCCGTACATTTCTTCTACATCTAATTCAAAGCTTGCAGGAATCCCCTGTGCAATTGGGTGAGTCGGAGCTGTTGTAAAGATTCTCTCAAAATCACCTTCACGCCACTGCAGGGTACAGCTTGTACCAAGCAGGTAACGAAGTGGTTTACAAAGATGAGCAGAATGTAGGGCAATAAATCCCATGCCTCGAAGTACACGATCTTGAATTTTACGGGCAAGTTCGTCCGGTACTGCATCATGTCCTACATGAGCCCACCAAATTAGAACATCCGTTTTTTCAAGGAGTTCATTAGGAAGTCCAAATTCTGGCATATCGAGAGAGACAAGTGTCACGGATACATCATCCATTTGGGAAATATAATTTTTTAATGTTCCGCCAAGTCCAAGCGGATAAGCCTCTTTGATTGCTTTGAAACCTTTTGCGTGATATTGCTCCACTTCAGTTTTTTTGTCTTCTGGGATATGAACAAATCGATAATCCGGAGTAGGCATTTCTTGAAGTTTTTCATACCAAATAGTAACATTTATCATAGAATAACAACCTCACTTTCTTAAAATACTGATTTTATTATAGCATAAAAATCCAGATGGGAAAGTTGGTTTCTGTCTGGTTGCTCATAAGAAAATAGTTCCCTCATGAGCTATAGGGGACGGAGTTTAGTGGCTTTTTTGCAAGCAAAAAAAACCACTAAACTCCGTCCCTATCTGGCTCAAGCTGAAATGGGTTGCCTATAAGTGCAGAATATGATATTGTTTGAGTTGCGTTGCTAAGTGTTTAAAGTAGGGAGTGAATCCGTTGGAAAATACAAAGAAAAAATATAGAAAAAAAACAAATAAAAAAGAACAGGCAAAAGAAACACTTGTTGTGAGAGATATTTTAAAGGAAGAAACAGTTGCCTTTCTAGATACAGAATTTCTTACGTCTCAGCGTAAAGGTGGGGCACCATCAAAACTAGTATCGATAGGATTCGTGATCTGCCGCAAGGATTTTAAAGAAGTGGACAGATTTCATTCCTATATTTATATGGATGATGAACTGCATAATCGTTTCAGGGAAGTGACAGGGATTACGGAAGAAGATTTGTTGAATGCACCAGCGTATGAAATAGTGATGGAAGAGGCCGTACAGCGTCTGGCCATCTGGAATGTAACGAGAATCTTTGTCTGGGGGCCGGATCAGACAGTCATTCAGAGAGACCTTCAGGCATACCGGGGAGATATTTCTAAACGAGCAAGAAAATCGGTCAATCGAATGATACGTATGATCAAGGATATCGAAGGTATTTATTCTAAAAAGTTAAAAATACACAATATAGGAATTGCTAATTTGAAATTACTCTGTGGACTTGGTTCAGAAGTGAGCCATGATGCATTAGATGATTCGATTGATCTGAAAGAAGTGGTACGATATCTTGATACAAAGGGATGTCCGGATTATATGGTACAAGCAATGAAAACGTATTTATCGGACAAGGAATTGTATTGCCGTTATCGCAGATTTCATGAGAAATGGGATGAAGTACCTGGAAATTTGCTTGAAAAAAGTAAGGAATTACTGTTGGAGTTGGAGAAAATTAACTCGATGGAAGCGAAAGCACTGCGAGATGATATTCATGTAATATGCACAGGGAAAGATACTATATTTCCTACACCAGAGGAATATCTGGAACAAGAGTTGTTATAAAATATTATACTTGCGAATAACATAGTATTGTGGTAGAGTAATGAGCAGACGGACGAGGGCGTTTGAAGTATGGAGATACTTTGAACGCTCTTTTTTGTTGCATAGAAAAAGAAAGAGGAGGATGAAAGATGAACACGGGAGATACAGCATTTATGATGATTTGCACAGCATTTGTATTTTTCATGACACCCGGACTGGCGTTTTTTTATGGAGGACTTGTCAGACGAAAAAATGTTGTTAATACAATGATGGCATGTGTAGCAATTATGGGATTGTCAGTAGTTATGTGGACATTATTCGGATATTCATTATCATTTGGTGGAAATCATGGAGGAATTATCGGAGATTTCCGCTGGTTTGGGCTAAATGGAGTTGGAATGGAACCAGGACCATACGCAGATACGATACCGCATTTGGTGTTCTGTGCATTTCAAATGATGTTTGCAATGATCACACCTGCTCTGATTACAGGCTCTCTTGTAGGAAGAATGAGATTTAAGGCGTTGTTCTTATTTGTAGCATTGTGGTCAGTTGTAGTATACTATCCACTGGCACATATGGTATGGGGAGAAGGCGGATTATTGGCAGCAATCGGTTCTGTAGATTTTGCAGGCGGCGATGTAGTACATATCAGTTCAGGTATTACGGCACTGACATTGGCAATTATTCTTGGACGCCGTAGAGGCTACGAAGTGATGACATATCGAATCCACAATATTCCGTTTGTCGTATTAGGTGCAACAATTCTCTGGTTTGGCTGGTTCGGATTCAATGCAGGAAGTGCACTTGAAGCAAATGGTTTGGCAGCCCATGCATTTATGACATCCGCAATTTCAGCTGCATCGGCATTGCTTTCATGGATGCTCTTAGATGTATTGAATAGTGGAAAATCAACTTTGGTCGGTGCGGCAACAGGTCTTGTTGTTGGGTTGGTTGCAATCACACCGGGTGCAGGATTTGTCCCAATCTGGTCCTCCTTTATTATTGGAGCACTGGTAAGTCTAATCTGTTATTATGGAGTTGCATTAATAAAGAAAAAACTGAAAATTGATGATGCGTTAGATGCTTTTGGCTGTCATGGGATAGGCGGAATCTGGGGCGGAATTGCAACAGGTATTTTCGCACAGAGTTCAATCAATGATGTTGCCCGCTGGGATGGATTAGTATTCGGGGACTATCATCTGTTTGTGGCACAAATCGTAGGAATCATCATTACAATGATAATTGCTGTTGTAGGAACATTGATTTGCGTAGCTATAGTTAAAATATTTACTCCTCTTCGTGTGGATGTGAAAGATGAGCAGGTAGGTCTGGACATTTCACAGCATGGAGAAAGTGCATACCCAAGCTTCAATGGATTGGATCAGTAAAATAGTTATTTAGGAGGTCACTCAAAATGATGATTAAAATAGATGCAATTGTGAGAGAAGAAAAGTTTGAAGATGTCAAACAGGCATTGCAGGATATAGAAGTGAATGGAATAACAGTGTCGCAGGTAATGGGATGTGGAGCTCAACGAGGATATACAGAAATCGTACGTGGTATGGAAATAGGGATTCAAATGCGACCAAAAATAAAATTTGAAATTGTTGTTTCTTCTGAAGAGTGGGAGAAGAAAACGATTGATGCGATACAGAAAGCGGCATATACAGGAGAAATGGGAGATGGAAAGATATTCAGTTATGAAATTCGTTCGGCATTGAAAATCCGTACAAAAGAGACTGGATATGATGCCATTCAGGTAACAGAATAAAGGAAAAGTCAGCTTTAGATTACAATAATAATGAAGATGTTGAAAAAAGATAAAAAAAATTAAAAAAAGGCTTGCATTTTCCGAAATGCTATGATAATATAAATTTCGGCTGTTACAGACGGCACAGCCGAAATGAATAAGGCTCCATGGTCAAGCGGTTAAGACATCGCCCTTTCACGGCGGTAACACGGGTTCGATTCCCGTTGGAGTCATTTGAAGTGCTTTATGCACTTTTTACATATAGAATAAGGCGCAGTAGCCAAGTGGTAAGGCGTGGGTCTGCAACACCCTGATTCACCGGTTCAAATCCGGTCTGCGCCTCTTACAAAAAGCTCGAAAACATGTAGTTTTCGAGCTTTTTTAAATTATGGAGTGGCAGTTTCTTAAATTATATTATAGTAAAATAGTACCGATACACGTAATAGCAACGCAAATTACAAAAATCAAAACGATTAAAGTGGTACTCTTAACTCCTTTTTTGATTAAGAAGTAAACAAGCATAGTGATTAACACAGATAAGAGACCTGGAAATAAACCATCCAGAGTATCTTGAATATTTAATGCAGCTTCCCCAGAACCTATTGTGACAGGAATACTGATATTTACCATATTAAATATCATTCCGCCGACAACCATCAAACCAAGAATAGATGCTCCGCGAGAAAGTTTTTCTAGCATGCTGGCACCACTATTTGTCATAATATCGGTTCCTATATTATAACCAAGAAATGTACCAAAATATTTTCCGATAAAATGCAATGTAGTATAGATCAGAAAATATAAAATTGGACCGAGTATATTTCCCTGTGAAGCAAATGAAATACCTATTCCGGCAGCAATAACGCGGAATGTTCCCCAATAAAAGGAATCTCCGATACCGGATAATGGTCCCATTAATCCCGCTTTGATATTATTTATAGAAGAAACATCGAAAGAGCCAGGTGATTGGGCATTTTTTTCTTCCATGGATGCTACAAGACCAAAAATGAATGTAGAAATATGTGGCGTTACATTAAACATTTGCAAATGACGCTTTAAAGCTTCTTTAAAATCTGCATTGTTTGGGTATAAGCGGCGTAATATTTTCATAAGAGCGTAACAACAACCGACACCTATCTGTTTATCAAAACTTTGAGATGCTTGGACGGGTATTGAACGGATGAAAAGATGACGCAATTCTTTTTTTGAAACAGGTTCAATTTGGGTGGAAGTAGTGAAATTATTATCTGACATTTTATAAATCCTCCTCATCCATAAGTTGTGTTTGTTCATTGTTTGACATTAACAGTGCTATGAGTAGACCAATAGCAGCTATTTCAATAACAGTCATTCCCAGGCAGGCTGCAGCAATGAATCCGAGAAACAAAAAAGCAATATTTTTCTTGTTTACCATAAGATTGATAAGCAGTCCGAGACCAACTGCAGGAAGGACGCCTGTTGCAACAGTTAGACCATTTGAAATCATATCAGGAATAGCATTTACCACAGTGGCAATTGGTTCGACACCAAAATATGTTCCAAAAAAGATTAATGCCATCGCAGGAATTGCAATTGCAGCAGGAACAGGAACTAAATGCCAGAAAGCAATTCCATGAACATCCAGCTTTTCAGCACATTCATCTGCTTTTTTTCCAGAGTAAGCACCTACGAATGCGAATACTACATTCTTCCATAATTGAAATACCATTGAAATAGGAATGGCAAGGGCAATTGCGGCTTCACTTCTTCCGGTTAATATACCTATAGAAACGGCGAGAACACTTGAAGTACAAACTTCAGGAGGTACCGCATTTCCAATCATAATAGAACCCATAAACATAGCTTCCAGGGATGCTCCGAGAATTAATCCTGTTTTCAAATCGCCAAGAACCAATCCTACAAATGTTCCAAGGACGAGAGGGCGACCCATCATTGTTGCTCCAAAAAGTTGCTCGTCAACAGAACCGATTCCTGCAATAAGAGCAAGCAGTATACATTTTAATAACATTGTATTCCCTCCTATATGTAGTTTTAAGATAAAACGGTCTTAAGAAGAACTTTCTTTTCAGATGGAACTTCACGTATTTCGACTTCAACTCCGAAATCAATAATATCTTTCAAGTCCTCTTTTTCTTCTGGGCTAAGTGCAATTGAACGAGTTACAACTTCTCTTGCCTCTGTTTTTTTAGCGTTACCTAAGTTTAATTCATGAATGTCCTCAATATTTTTGCAGAGATACTTAGCGTCTCTTGTGTTATCTGTTAATAAAAGAACATTATATTTTTTGATTTTATCTTCATGAAAAATACGTAAAGTTTCAGAAAGATTTTTAGCTACAAAGCGAACACCAGGCGGAGTTGCCATTTTTAGCACGTTTTGGCGAAATTGATCGTTTGCTACGCTGTCGTTTGCAATAAAAATGCAGTTGATATTTAAGCTGTTACACCAGGCAAAAGCAACTTGACCGTGAATTAGTCGTTCATCTAGTCGGAATAATTTAATCATAACAATTCCCCTTTCAAATATAAGTTTAATTTGATACAACGTTATAATATATTATATATTGTAATATGTGGTTATATAATATACTGTGATGTATTAAGTGTCAATAAGTTTTGAAAAATAATTACAAAAATATAATGTTGTAATCCGATTATTGATATGGCATAATAAATATGGCAATGTTAAAAATATGCCAAAAGCAAGTAAAAAATAAGTAAAAAATAGTACAGAAGATGTCGTCCCCGGACATTAAAAGGGGACATCAAAGGAGAAAGTTATGGCAATCGTTTCAATGATTTTATCTTTGTTGAGTGGAGTGGCATTGTTTTTGTTTGGTATGTCACTTATGGGTGATGGATTAAAGTCTGTCGCAGGTAATAAGCTGGAAGCATTTCTTTACAAGATGACGAATACTCCGCTAAAGGGAGTTGCGCTTGGTACCGGAGTAACCAGTGTTATTCAATCTTCCTCTGCAACTACGGTTATGGTAATCGGTTTTGTAAACTCCGGTATGATGAAGCTGAAACAGGCTATCGGTATCATCATGGGAGCTAATATCGGAACCAGTATTACAGGATGGATTTTATGTCTCTCTTATATTCAAGGTTCCAACGGAGTTGCAAGTCTCTTGTCTACAGCGACAATTTCCGCAGTAGTGGCAGTAATTGGTATTATCCTGCGTATGTTCGGTAAAAGAACAGTGCATAAGAATCTTGGTAATATCATGTTGGGATTTTCAATCTTGATGACAGGTATGCAGACCATGAGTGGGGCTGTGGCACCATTGAAAGAAAGTCCGGTATTCGTAGATATGCTTACTATGTTTTCGAATCCATTGGCTGGTATTTTAGTAGGTATCTTGTTTACAGCAGTATTGCAGAGTGCATCCGCAACAGTCGGTGTACTGCAGGCCCTCTCAGTAACGGGATTATTAACATTTGCAAGTGCATTTCCGATTGTTCTCGGAATTGGCGTAGGTGCTGCCTGTCCGGTTCTGATTTCAGCTATCGGAGCTAATAAGAATGGTAAAAGAACAGCACTTGTATATTTGATGAACGATTTGTTCGGTTTGGTTGTATGGTCAGTTATTTTCTATACAGTAAATGTATTTGTTCATTTTACATTTATGGATATGGTTATGTCACCGGTAAGTATAGCACTGTTAAATACAGTATTCCGTGTAGCAACTGTATGTGTGCTCTTCCCATTTATTCCGAAGCTTGAGCAGTTAGTCTGTTATCTTGTAAAAGACAGTGCTGAAGAATTGGAAGATGAAGCGGATTTTGATTTGTTGGAAGAACGTTTGATCAATTATCCTGCATTAGCTATCGGACAGTGTCACAGAGCTATGAATGGAATGGCAAAGAAGCTTCGTAAGAATGTAAACAGAGCGATGAACCTGATCAATAATTATCAGCAGGATAAGTTTGATAAGGTACAGCGAAAAGAAGATTTGATAGATAAATACGAAAGCCGACTTGGTGAGTATCTGATCAAACTGACAAAACACGAGATGAATACACTGCAGACTACTCAGGTATCTTTGTATTTGCATACAATCAATGACTTTGAACGAATCGGAGATCATGCATCTTATATCGCACATTTATCGAATGAAATGCACGATAATCACATTCAATTTTCTCAGTCAGCATGGGATGAATTGAATGTAGTAATGGGAGCTGTTCGTGAAGAAATTAATATAACATGTAATGCATTCATGAATGACGATAAAGAGGCTGCTGAACGTGTGGCACCATTGGGTATGCTTATTACAAAAATGTGTGACGAGTTAAAACTGCACCATGTAGCACGTCTTAGTGATGGACTTTGTGGTCTGGAAGAAGGAACGGTATTCAATGATATTTTGAATAGTTTTAACCGTATTGCAGCACACTGTGCCAGTGCAATGGTAGCGTTGATGAAGAGTGGAGAGGTAGATTCAGATCCACATATCCATGATTCTAAGATTTATCCATCAAATAGTCCGCGATATCTTGAGTATCTGAAAGAATATTGCGAAAAATATGATATGAAAAATGAAGGTCACGTGTTAAGCATGGAGCCTGAAGAAATTGAATAAGTTAGAGTGAAGAAAAGAAACCTGTAGAAATTGTATGATTTTACAGGTTTCTTTTTTAGAATTAAAATAATTATCGTGCTTTTGAAAAATATCTGATATAATCTATTGTATAGATACATCATAGGACATACTTAGAATCTCGTTAATAAAAAAAGAGAGGACTATCGTAAATGATAAAATTAAATAGTGCGATACCACTGTATCAACAAGTGGCAGAAGATTTGAAAAATAGAATAGAACAAGGTGAGTTTTGTTCAGGACAATCTATTCCAAGTGAAGCAAAATTGTGCGAACAATACGAAGTTAGTAGAATTACAATTAGAAATGCAATTGCAGAACTGGTTGAACAAGAAATTTTAGTGAAATATCAAGGTAAGGGCGTGTTTGTGCGTACACCTAAAATTTCCTCGAGTTTGACAACGTTCAAAGGCTTTACATATTTTTGCCAAGAAAATCATATAAAAACTTATACAAAGATTCTTGAAAATAAAGTGGTTTCAGCTAATGCAGTGATGGCAAAAAAATTAGAACTAAAAGACGGGGAAAAGCTTGTATATTTGAAACGTTTACGACACGTAAATGATAGACCTGTTATGATAGAACATGTATATTTGCCATATTCGAAATATGGATTTCTTTCAAAAATAGATATGGAAAATTGTTCGCTTTATGAGAAAATAACAGAGAAAACAGGATTACAGATAGAAGATAATTGTTATACTTCGATTATGCTTGAAACCAATATAACAACAGAGGAAGAGATTGCTTTAATGGGACTTTCAGAACCAGATGCGGTATTTGTATTAACAGAAACAGTTTATATGAATACGGGAAATCCTCTACATATTACAAAACAGGTGCTTTTGGGTGATTATTTTAAATTTTTCATGTCAAATAAAGTAAACCAGTTATCGATGAATTGGAAAAAAATGTAACTGTAGTTATCTATAATAATTTCGGAGAGAAAAGTATATTGTATGGATTTTCAGAAGATACTATAGACATTGAATAATATATGTTATATAATGTATTATTATGTAACATAATGCATTATGATGAACGGGAGAAGTAATATGGAAAAAAATAACAACATAAATCCAGACAGTATGATTCCGATGTATAAGCAAATAGTGAATCTATTAAATGAAAAAATTGAAAAAGGTGAATTAAAACCAGGGGATAAACTTCCATCAGAGGCTGAACTAATGGAGGCATATTCTGTAAGTAGAATAACCATTCGTTCAGCAATTAGCGAGTTAGAAGAGGATGGTCTCGTAATCAGATCTCGAGGAAAAGGAACCTTTATTGCATCTAAGAAAGCTATGTATTCGGCAGATGATACGGTTGGATTTACACATTCATGTCAGCAGGAGGGCAAACAGGCTACTACAAAAGTGGTGGATGTGTCATGGATATATCCGACAATGTCAGATACACAATATCTGGATATAGAAGAGGATACAACTATTTTGAGTACAAAGAGATTACGATTTGTGGATGATGTTCCTACAATGATTGAAACCAACCATTATGGAAAAGGATTCTCATTTTTGGAAGGAGAAGATTTAAATCAGTCGTTGTATGATATTTTACAAAAACATAAAATTACACTGGGGAAAAGCATTCGTACATTAGAAGTTGTATATGCAAATGCTCAGGAAGCAAGTCTGTTGAATATAAAAAAGGGAGAAGCATTACTGCTTTTTACAGATAAGCATCAAGATGAGAAAGGAAAACCATTGTTTGTATCAAAACAATTGTATTGTACAGAACGATTAAAATTCTATCTTTAAAATAAAAATTAGAAAATAAAAAATAGTGCTTTTGCATAAAAAATGCAGAAGTGCTATTTTTTTATTGACAGAAACAGTACATAGTAGTAAACTTATTGTAACGAGATGTTATATGATGTTATATCACAAGAATAGGAGGAGTGATAATGAACAAAATATTGCTTGCTAGTCATGGACCCTTGGCAAACGGAATGAAAAAGACAGCGGAATTTTTAATGGGGCAAAATGAAAATGTAGAAACTCTATGCGCTTATGTAGATGAGCAATCTAAGGATCTTCCGGCAATGGTAGAAAAGTGGATGAACGAAAGAAATCCAGGAGACCAGTGGGTTGTTATCACAGATATATTTGGCGGAAGTATCAATAACGAATTTATGATAAGAGCACAAGAGGGGGGATATTGGTTAATAGCAGGAATGAATCTCCCATTAGTTCTTAGTTTGTGGTATGAAACAGAAAATTTAACAGAGAAGCAATTGGAAACTAATATTTCGGAAGCAAGTGAAGGTATTGTTTTATGCAATAAGTTATTGTCTGAGGATACAGTAGAGGAAGATGATGAATTTTAAAATCAATTAAAACAAGATACGGAGGATGTAAAATGATTAAATTATTAAGAGTAGACCACAGATTATTACATGGTCAGGTCGCTATGGCGTGGACACAATCGTTAGATTCAGATTGCATTTTAATTGCAAATGATGCAGTTGTGAATGATAACATTCGAAAAACAACAATGAAATTGGCTAAGCCAAATGGGGTGAAGCTTGTTATGAAAAATATTGAAGATTCCATCGCTGCATTAAATGCAGGTGTTACAGATAAATATAAATTATTTATCGTTGTAGAGAGTATTGAGGATGCATATCGATTGGCCAAAGGATATGCGGGAATACGCTCTATCAATCTTGGCGGGTGTAAGCCAAAGGAAGACATTGTTAAGACGCTTTATAAGACAATTCCAGTTACTGCCCGGGATGAGGAAATGTTAAAAGAGTTGTTAAACGATGGGATTGAAATTGAAATCAGGCAGGTGCCTGGTGAACAGAAAGTAAAAGTATCAGAGAACATGTGAGGAGGAAAATTATGTTAGTTCAGGCAATTCTAATAGGGTTGATTGCCATGCTTGTTACCTTTGAATGGATGTTTGGAACAAACTTAGGATCACGTCCAATCATTACAGGAATGCTTGTTGGATTGGTTATGGGTGATTTGAAAACAGGAATCATTCTTGGTGCAACCCTTGAGATGGTATTTATTGGTTCTATTACACTTGGAGCAGCAGTTCCACCAGACGTAATCACAGGTGGTATTTTAGGTGCTGCATTTGCAATTTCAACGGGAAAAGGTGCAGATGTAGCGTTGGCTCTGGCATTCCCAATTGCAACGTTATATTTGGTTGTTGACAATGTACTTACACTTGGAATACTTCCATTCTTTTTACATAAAGCGGATAATTATATAGAAAAAGGCGATTTTAAAGGAATGGAGCGAATGCATATACTAGGTGGATTTGTGGTGAAAAGTTTGCCAAGAGGAATTATATGTGCAGTAGCATTTTATCTTGGAACACCAGTTATGAACCGAGTTCTTGAAGCAATTCCAGAGTTTGTTCAGAATGGACTTGTGGCAGCAGCAGGATTTATTCCGGCACTTGGAATTGCTCTGCTTGCACAGATGATTTTGTCGAAGAAAACAATGGTATATTTTATTCTTGGATTTGCATTAGCTGCTTACCTTAAGATTCCAATGCTTGGAATTGCAATGATGGCAGGATGTTTAGCAGTTATCCTTGTGCAGATGCAGGGAACACAGAAAGTAGCAGTACAGGAGGTGGAAGACGATGACGACTTCTAATACAGCAGAACAGAAGAGCGTAATTGGAAAGAAGGAATTAAGATCAATCTTTTTACGTTCATTATCTTTGGAATACTCATGGAATTATGAGAGACAACAGAATATGGGATATTGTTTTGCAATGCTTCCTGCGATTAAAAAGATTTATCAGAAAAAAGAAGACCAGATAGCAGCAGCAAAACGCCACATGGAATTTTTTAATACAACACCATACATTTCAACGGCGGTATTTGGAATTTCAACAGCAATGGAAGAGAGTAATGCTAGAAATGAAGATTTTGATACATCATCCATTAACAATGTAAAGGTTGCATTGATGGGACCATTAGCAGGTATTGGAGATTCTATGTTCTGGGGAACGCTTCGAGTAATTGCAACAGGAATAGGTACATCTCTTGCAATGCAAGGTAGTATCCTGGGACCACTTTTATTCTGGCTTATATTCAACGTGCCGGCATTTGCGGTTCGATATATTTGCTTAAAATTCGGATATAAATTTGGAACAAGTTTTTTGAATAAGATTGAAGAATCAGGTATGATGCCTAAATTGACATTTGGTGCAGCAGTACTTGGACTTATGGTAATTGGGGCAATGATACCGAGTATGATAACGGTTAATATTGCCGGAGCTATCGGAAGTGGTGATGCAGCAGTAAAGGTACAGGAAATCTTAGATGGTATTATGCCAAACCTCGTTCCATTTGCAATGACATTAGGAATTTATGGGCTTTTACAGAAAAAAGTCAAAGTGTCATGGATATTGATCGTGCTTATGGTTGTAGGAATCGTTGGAGCACTTTTAGGTATTTTTTAATTTAGATTTAGGAGGGAATTATCATGATGGTAAAGTTTGATGAAAACCAGATTTTGAAAAATGGAGAATATATTTATGCTCAGAGAGCAGAGATTGAAAAAATAGCAGATGCTGTTTGCGAGAAAGGGTTTGACAATATTTTGTTTACTTCTTCAGGTGGTTCACTTGCAATGATGCAGCCTTTTGACTATATGATTTCAGTAATGTCCAATCTGAATGTACAATCACAGATTTCAGCAGAACTTCTTGTTGAGGGAAATAATCATCTTACAGATAAGACATTAGTATTTATGGCATCAAAATCAGGAGATACAAAAGAGACAGTTGCAGCAGCTAAGTATGTCAAAGAAAAAGGAGCAACGATTGTGTCTGTTTTAGGAGTTGACAATTCGCCGCTGGGTGAGTTATCAGATTATTCCGTTGTATACAAAGATGGAAGACCACAAGAGTATGTTTTGTATATGCTAATTGGAAAATTGTTGGAAAATAAAGGATTCTTTGATGATTACAAACAGTTTGCAGATGAATTGAAGAATCTTCCGGCAGCTCTGGTATCTGTAGGCAAAGCAAGTGAGCCAAAAGCAAGAGCATATGCAGAGAAGTATAAAGATGATCCATATCAGATTTGGATTGGCTCAGGTAATTTGTGGGGACCTACATATTCATTTGCAATGTGCGTATTAGAGGAATCACAGTGGCTGAGAACAAAATCTGTAACATCTCCGGAATTTTTCCACGGAACAATTGAATTGGTGGAAAAAGGAGTTTGTGTAGCTTTAAATATGACAGAAGGACAGACTAGAAAATTGGATCAGCGAGTAAAAGATTTTGTAGGACAGTATACAGATGACTTTACAGTATTTGATACAGCAGATTATGAATTGCCTGGTATTAGTGACAAATTTAGATGGATGCTTTCTCCGGTTGTGATTAACGCGGTATTGTCCAGAGTGAGCAAGAATTTTGAACAAATTAGAGATCATTCACTTGATATTAGACGTTACTATAGAAAAGTAGAATATTAGATTGATGAGTAGGATACCGCGAATAGAATTTGCGGTGTCCTTTTTTAGAGGTAAAAAACATGAAAATAGCAGGAATCGGCGATAATGTAATAGATCGTTATATGAATATGGGGATTATGTTTCCAGGTGGGAATGCAGTTAACGTTGCTGCTCATGCAGCACTTCTTGGTGCAGAGGCGGCATATGTAGGAAGCATTGGAGCAGACAGAGAAGGAAAAATATTGAAAAATGCTTTGGAAAGTATAGGAGTAGATTTATCTCAATGTATCTTTGATCCGGAAGCAACAACAAAAAAATGTGATGTGAATGTAATTGAAGGTGAAAGACATTATATAGGATGTGATTTGGGGACAAAATGGGCACATACAACGACAATTCGTACAGAAGATGTGGAATATCTAAAAACTTTTGACGTGATCCATACAAGTTGTAATGCCAAATTGCATGAAGATGTATATAAATTAAAAGATTTAACAGGAATGGTGACCTTTGATTTTTCAGTAAAAGATAAATATCGTACAGAAGAGTTTTTGAATATGACATGTCCATACTTGGAATTGGGACAATTTTCCTGTGACCATATGGAAGAACCAGAAATACAGGAACTATTAAAAAAAGTATATGTGCATGGGTGCAAAAATGTAATTGCGACTATGGGTGGCCGTGGACAGATTTTTTACAATGGAAGCGAATTTATAAAAGGAAAAGTCTATTTTGTAGAACCTGTTGACACAATGGGAGCAGGTGATTCTTATCTTGCGGCATTGATTGTATCTTTGCTGAAAAAAGGATGGAAAAAGGGTGTTGTTTTGCAGGCAGATGTGATTAAGGCAGCCATGGATGATGCAGCACATTATTCATCAGACAACTGCTTGCGAGAAGGTGGTTTTGGGTTTAAAAATCAGATTGAGGAATAGAAATGAAATATATTATTTTTGATTTAGATGGAACATTGAGTCGAACAGATAAATTTATGATTCCATCAATTGAATTGGCAATGGAAAAAATGAATATACCAGTTTGGACGGAAGATGCTATTCGCTGCACGATAGGTGAACCGGTAGAAGTGACCAATCTTAAATTTTTTGGACAGAAAAAAAGCGAAGAAGCGGATAATTTCTGGAAATTAGTATCTGGTTATTATAGAACAGTATTTCATAATTCTGTTGAGGAATATGAAGGTGTAGGAGATATGCTGGATTCTCTTCATGAAAGAGGATATAAAACAGCAGTATGTTCAAACGCCGATGAAGAGTATATAGAAGAGGTATTGGACAAACTTAATTTGCGCGAAAAAATAGATCGAGTAAGACCTATTATTCCAGAAAAAGGAAAAGTGGAATCATTAGCCCGTTTTTTGCAGGATGAAAATCCAGAGTTCGCAATATTAGTAGGCGACCGGTGTTATGACTTTGAAGCAGCGCAGGCAAATCGTATTTTGTTTGTTGCCTGTAAATATGGATGTGGAACAGAGGAAGAGCTGAAAATGTCAGATTATTCTATAAATGAGCCACGGGAACTATTGGATATTTTGAATGAAATAGAAAAAATTTTAAAAAATTAAAAAAACTACTTTACATATAATGTTATATGATGTATTATTACATCAACGAACAAGATAACATTTAAATTTAAGGAGGAAAATAAGATGTTTAATTTTGATGTACCACGTTACGAAAAAGTTGTAGGAGATGCAATTGCATTAAGACCACAGATTGAGAAAGCAGTTGATGAGATTTGCCAGCAGGGTTATTCAAATATTTTCTTTATTGGATGCGGCGGAACTTACGCACATTCACTTCCGATGAAATATTGGTTTGATACAACTTCAGAGATTGAAACACACTCAGTAATTGCAGCAGAATTCATGGTATCAGGACATAAGAGATTTACAAAAGATTCAGTGTGTGTATTCTCTACAAGAAGTGGAAATACAAAAGAGATTGTAGCAGCAATCAAATATTGTAAAGAAGCTGGAGCAAGAACTTTAGTATATGTATCAAATGATAATACACCAGCTTGTGAATATGCAGATTATAAGTTCTTCAGCTTTGCAGAAGATGATTGCCTGTGTGAAGCAATTTACACATATATGATTACATTACTTGCAAGATTCAAGAAAAATGCAGGAGAATTTGATAAATATGATGAGTTTGTAGAGCAGTACAGCAAAATTGTTCCATATCTCTTGAAAGCAAAAGAGCAGTATGAAGATAGATGTGCAAAAATGGCAGTAGAACATAAAGATACAGATTATCATATGGTAATCGGATCTGGAATGCTTTGGGGAGAAGCTTACGACTATGCAATGTGTATCCTTGAAGAAATGCAGTGGATTAAAACAAAATCTATTCATGCAGCAGAATATTTCCATGGAACACTGGAACTTGTAGAAGAAGATACAAGCTTAATCCTCTTCTACGGAGAAGATGAGACAAGACCATTAATGGATCGTGTTAAAAACTTTTCTGAGAAAGTAACAAAAGTTATTAATATTTTTGATACAAAAGAAGTTGAACTTCCATTTACAGATGCTGAATACAGAAAAATTGTTTCTCCAATGATCATGTATGCAATTACAGAAAGATTAAGTTGCCATCTTGAAAAAGAGAGAAATCATCCACTTACAACTAGAAGATACTATCGTCAGATGGAATATTAATAAATATAAAATAAGCGAAAGGGAGGCAGGTGGAACTGCTTCCCTTTTGCAATAGGAAGGTGAACAAAATGAAAAAAATAGGAGTACTTACTAGTGGTGGAGACGCTCCAGGAATGAATGCGGCAATTCGTGCAGTTGTAAAAACAGCAATTGCAAATGGAATTCAACCGATAGGATTTATTAAAGGATATAATGGAATTCTTGAAAAAAATTATCATGTTATGGATCGAGAAAGTGTTTCAGGAATAATTCATTCGGGAGGAACCATTTTAAAGACAGCAAGATGTATGGAGTTTTATGAAGCTGCATATCGTGAAAAAGCATTTCAAAATGCTAAAGAAATAGGATTAGATGGCTTGGTCGTAATAGGTGGAGATGGTTCATATCGAGGAGCAGGATATTTGTCAGAATTAGGTTTGCCGTGTATTGGTATTCCGGGAACAATAGACAATGATATTGCTTCAACAGAATATACAATCGGATATGATACAGCAATGAATACTGTAGTAGAATGTGTAGACAAATTAAATGATACATGTCAGTCACACGAACGATGTAGTGTAGTCGAAGTAATGGGTAGACATGCAGGACATATTGCATTAAATACAGGTATTGCAACAGGAGCTGTCCAGATTATCACGGAAGAGATTCCTACCCCAATTGATGATGTTGTAGAAAATATTAAAAAGATTCGTGAGTCAGGAAAAGATCATTTTATTGTTATTGTTTCAGAAGGGTACGGGAATCCGGTAGAAATAGCTACGCAGATTCAGGAAAAAACAGGAATTGATAGTCGTGCAACAATATTGGGACATGTTCAAAGAGGTGGAAACCCGACTTTGAAAGATAGGGTAAACGCAACTCGTATGGGATATTATGCAGTAAAGCTTCTTGAAGAGGGCAAAACCAATCGTGTAGTTGCTTTACAACAGGGAAATCTAGTAGATTATGATATCCAAGAAGCTCTGAAGATGAAGAAACCGTTGGATATGGATTTATATAATATGATGATGGAAATTAGCTTTTAAGAAACATAATAAATTAAATTTTGGAGAGATATAGAATGAAATATAAAGTTCTTGTTCTTGATTTAGATGGAACATTAACAAATTCAAAGAAAAAAATTACAGATTATACTAAGAAAATATTATTAAATTTACAGAAAAAAGGAGTACATATTGTACTTGCATCAGGCCGTCCGGAGTATGGAATCTGGCCGATAGCAAAAGAGTTGGAATTAGAAAAATATGGTGGATATATTCTTGCATTTAATGGAGGAAAGATTGTAGAGTGTAGTACAAAAAAAACAATATTTGAACGAACAATAGAATATTCGTATGTTCAAGAAATTTATGAACAGGTAAAGGATAAAAAAGTAGCACTTCTCACATATGAAAATGATTCACTGATAACAGAAACGCCGAAAGATTTTTATGTAGAAAAAGAATCTTTTATTAATAAGATGAAAATAAAAGGGGTAGAAGATTTTATACAATATATTTCATTCCCAATTACAAAATGTCTTATTACAGGCGATGGAACATATTTAGAAAGATTAGAGAAAAAATTACAAGAGTATTTTAAAGATGCGTTAAGTATATATCGATCCGAACCATTTTTTCTGGAAATCATGCCGCCTTTAATTGATAAAGCAAAATCTTTAGAAAAGCTCTTGCGATATCTGGAGTGTTCTCGAAAAGAGATGGTAGCATGTGGAGATGGGCTAAATGATCTTACGATGATTGAATATGCAGGAATAGGTGTGGCAATGGATAATGCACAACCAGTGCTAAAAGAGAAATCTGATTTTGTTACACTTTCGAATGATCAAGATGGTGTTGCAGAAGCAGTAAAACATTTTTGGAAAGAAATCGCATAAAAATAAAGGAGAAAAAGATGAGGATTATAGAAGCGCAGGATTATAAAGATATGAGTAGAAAAGCGGCAAATGTTATTTCTGCACAAATGATATTAAAGCCGGAATCAGTCATAGGATTAGCAACAGGCTCTACTCCGATAGGGGTTTATGACCAGTTGACAGAATGGTATAAAAAAGGGGATTTAGATTTTTCGAAAATACATACAGTAAATTTGGATGAGTATAAGGGAATTGATGCAGAAAATAAGCAGAGTTATCATTACTTTATGAATCAGCATTTATTTTCAAGAGTAAACATTGAATTACAGAATACATTTGTGCCGGATGGAATGAATGAGAATCAAGATGAAGAGTGTCAAAGATATGAGAACCTAATTGCAGGTCTGGGTGGTATTGATCTTCAGTTATTAGGATTAGGACACAATGGTCATATTGGTTTTAACGAACCAGCTGAAGTTTTTGTAAAACAAACACACTGTGTTTCCTTATCAGAGAAAACGATTCAGGCAAATCAACGTTTTTTTGAATCAAAAGAACAGGTGCCGAAACAGGCATATACCATGGGAATAGGAACAATTATGTCAGCTAAAAAAATTCTCATTATTATTAGTGGAGAAGATAAAGCAGAGGCAGTGAAAAAATCGTTTGGTGAGGAGATATCACCACAGGTACCGGCATCAATACTTCAATTACATCATGATGTAACAGTGATTGCAGATAAAGCAGCATTGAGTAAATTAGATATATAAAAAAACCACCGGAAGAATCAGTTCAAATGATTCTTCCGGTGATTTTTTTATATTAATCCAAGTGTTCTTAAAATATACAGCCATCCGGTTACAGTAAAGGAACTAAACAATGTTGTTAACATAACAACGCTGGATGTTAATACACCCTCATGTCCCATATTACGGGACATGACATAGCAGGCAACGGTTGTTCCGGATCCGAGCATTACAAGTATCGCAAGTAGTTCTTCGTTTCGAAATCCAAGTAAAACTGCAATCGGAAGAAATATAGCACAAAGCCCGATAAGTTTGATAAAAGTTGCGGTAACTGCAGGTTTTGCCTTGCCAAGAGCCTTGTGGATATCAAACATGGCTCCCATAGCCATTAACCCAAGCGGTGTTGCGGTAGCACCGATGCTGGTTGCGGTCTTGTTTAAAATCTGAGGCATTGGTATTTTTAGTGCAGACCACACAAATCCGGCAACAATACCAAGAATAATCGGATTTGTGAGAATCCCGATCAGAGTCTTTTTCAAAACCTTCGAGTCCAGACCTTTTTGTTCCGGCTGGAAAAATGACAGGACAATAACTGCCATAATATTATAGAGAGGAACGCTTCCGATGATCATAAGCGGAGCCATACCGGTGCTGCCGTATATATTTTGAATAAATGCAATACCGAGAATGGCGGCACTGCTTCGGTAAGACGCCTGAATAAATTCTCCCTGGATGGTTTTGTCTTTCCAAAGAAGCGAAAAAAGTGCAACTAAAATAATACTTAGCAGTGTTGCTGTAAAACAGAAAAGAACAAATTTACCATTCCAGGCACTTTTAAAGTCAACCTTTGCCAAATCAGCGAATAGCATAACCGGGAGTGGGACACGAAATACAAAAGCATTCATTTTCGTGGCAAATTCTTCATCAATCCAGTTCAATTTTCGAAAAAATAGTCCCAGAACCATAAGTAAAAAGATTGGGATGGTAGCATTTAAGCTAAAAATTAAATTATCCATTTAAATAAGCCTCCTAAAACATATGATTATCATAGCATATGTTGAAGGAAATGGCGTGTTTTTTGTACAAAACAAAATGTGGGATATTAAAAAAGAGGGAGTGTAAAATAAAGTGTGTAAGTTACCGGTAACCAAAACTTACGCACTTTATTTTTATGTAAAAGTGCGATA
>CAKSAJ010000018.1 GCA_934435195.1 uncultured Schaedlerella sp. | reverse complement strand
TTTTTGCTTTACAGCATATATGATGGAGCAGAAGACAAAAGTCATGTGATAAAGTTACTGGAAGAGCATATGGATCATTTTTTACAGGAAATGCAGATACGTTGAAAGGGTGAAGCTTTCCTTTGTTTTGTCCAAAGTGTAAAGAAGAAAGCCTGATTGATGCAGAAAAATTTATAGTAAAGGAAGCCAGACGCTAAGACGCAGTGCAGATTGTAATATTACAGTTTTGCACTGCGTCGTTTATATTATGGGAGGTCAGATAAGAATGAAAGCAATCATATATACATCAAATACCGGAAGCACAGCGGAGTATGCACAATTATTAGGAAAGGAATTGATTCTTCCGGTACATAGTTTACAGCAGGCAAAAAATGAGGTGCCTGTCGGCAGTGAAATCATTTATCTTGGTTGGATTATGGCAGGAGGAATCAAAGGATATAAAGAGGCAGCAAAATTGTATAAAGTGCGTGCAGTCTGTGGTGTCGGCATGGGACAGACAGGCACACAGCTAAAAGAGGTCAGGGATAAAAATGCTATTCCGCAGAGGATTCCTTTATTTACGTTACAGGGGAACTTTGATGTGAAGAAGCTTCATGGAGTATATCGTTTCATGATGAATGTCATGGTTAAAACTGCCGGAAAGGGATTGGCAAATAAAACCGACCGTACGCCCGAAGAGGATGATATGTTAGATATGATGGTAAATGGTGGAAAACGAGTATCTTTACAGAATTTGAAGGCAGTTACAGAGTGGTATAAAAGTTTGAATTAGCAGGAGGAAAAACGGATAGAAGCTTTAGGAGTGTTCATGAGAGTAGAGACTGAAAGAATGTATCTTTATCCATTAAGTGATGAAGAAATGCGGTTGGTTATTGAAAATGAATCTGATCCTGAGATGAAACAGGCTTACACGGAGATGCTTGAAGGGTGTCTTTCTAATCCTGATAAGAGAATATGGTATGCCATCTGGAATATGGAGCTGAAAAATGATCCGAAAACTATAGTGGGTGACTTTTGCTTTAAGGGACTTGGTGATGATGGAGTGGTTGAAATAGGATATGGTCTGAAAGAAGAATACCGGCATCACGGATATATGACGGAAGCAGTAAAAGTAATCACAGAATGGGCATTGTCACAAGACGGTGTAAAGCAGGTGGAGGCAGAAACCGATGCGGAAAATATAGCCTCACAGAAAGTCCTTTTCCGGACAGGCTTTATAAGAAATGGAAAGATGGGAGAAGAGGGACCAAGATTTGTATACGGAGGTAAAAAAGGATTCTTTTTGGAATAAGAATGGTTTTGTAACAGTTGGAGAGAATCAATATATCATTATGGAGAGAATTATATAGGATAACAGGAGAAAAAAGATATGAAGAATAAGTTATTTTTGATGACCACGGTAATTATGGTATGTTCATTGTGTGCATGCGGGAAGCAGGAAACCGGGACGATGACGAATGCCGGAAACAGTACAGAGCAAGTTATTGAGAGCGAAGATAATAGTGAACCGGCAACAGTAGAAGATAATAATATGGAACAAACAGAGACGAAGGAACAAACTCAATTACAGGATGTGAAGCCGTCATATAAAGAATTCAGAGATGTCTTAGATGAAATTGAGTTGGATATTGAGCCGGGAACAGCCGGAAATGGAATGAATTCTATTAAGACTGCAGCACATTTGCTTAACTGGGGAGTTGGAACCAGTATGACGACAGATGAAATTAAAAAAGAAACAGTATCATGGCTTTCTGATAAAGGAAACTCTGAACAGGTGGAATTTTCGAATAAGCTTGCATCTGTGTATGATGCATATCAGAAATTATTAGGTTCTGATGCAAAAGAATTACTTGAGCAGGCAGGCTGTGATGATGCGGCATATCCATGGAGTGATGCTCCGGTTGAAACAATTGAGGCAATTATAGAGGTAGTACAACTTCCGGAAGAACCGTCAATGGATGATTTAAGTTCAAATTGAGATCACAGTATAATTTGAAATGCAGGCATTTGAAAGGACAAAAACATGGCTTCAAGCAAAGAAAAAAACAAAAAGAAAAGAATAAGAGGATTTATAAGAGGAAATATAAAAAATGAAATTAGGAATCGTTATTACGAGACCGATTTCATAAATGTCAATGTAAGTTGTTAAATGCCTTTAAATGCTGATAGCTAGAGCATTTAGTGGATTTTCAATTTGGATAAAACTCTATATAAATTCATGTAAGATTTTGAAAAATGGCCCACTTTGTGGCCCACTAACTTTTGAATCGAAGTCCTAGTATGGTAAGGAGAAGCGCTCATCTGGGCGCTTCTTTTTTTGACAAGTATTACAAAGAAAAATAGATGAAGTTTGCTTTTAGAATCTTATATCGTGTCTGATCAATAATCCTGCAATCATACATACAATGAATTCTGTGACAGGAAAAGCAATCCATATTCCGTTCATGTGCCAGACATGGTTTAATAGCCACATGAGGGGAAGCAGTAAAATACCTTGACGAATAAGCTGAATAATCATACTTGCACAGACTTTCTGTTTCTACGCCGAGCAGACAAGGGACAAGATACTTGCCTACGCCGTGGAGCTGACGGGGATTGAGAAAGGCAGGGCAACGGGCAACCTCTACGAACTGGACTACCAAAAGCACTATGAACACGTCAAGGACGCTTCCGTAGCCCCCGGAGCAACCAAGCTGATCTACGAGAACGGGGAACGGACGCAGGAAGCCGACAGGCGCATTACCAGGGACGCTGACCCTGACTTAGGGAAATTCCTTAATTTTGAGGAACAGCCCAAAGACCCCGCCGCCTTGCAGAATGTACTTAGGGACGAGAAACACAGCCGGGAACGTCTGAAAAGCGGCAACATAAAGGCGCATATCGAAACACTGTCCGGCAAGGGCAGAGAGAAAAAGCCGTCCTTACGGGCGCAGCTTGCACAGAACAAAAAGACCGTAAACGCCGCCCCGAAAGAAAGCAAAACCGTCCAAAGGACGGTTGCAAAGAACAAAAACAAGGGCTGATACGGTGGCGGCAATGACCGCCGCCCTGCCCTACATGGAAACGGAGATACGGGAGCTTACCAAGCGCACAGCGGAAAAGCTGAAGAAACTGACCGAGGAAGAATTTGCAGAGCTTGTGTTTTTGCCTGCTGAAGATATGGAGTAAGGGGAAAGGCTAGGATATAGTGATTATGACACTATACCCTAGCCTTTTTATTATTGCATATATTACACTTCTGTTTTAAGACAAGTGTGCTTATATTTAGAAATAAAATCACATATACAATATTTTTGTAGTTTCCCTCCCATCATAATAATATCATGCAAATTTCATAATTACAAGACTGTTTATATAGGCAAACGTGTGCTAAACTAGCCTAGCAATGTATCAGTGAGAAATTTTCTGTTGTTTTTATCAAGGAGGGTATTTTTTATGGGAAATAATCAATCAGAAAGAGAGTACGAAGAAATAAGATTAAAGCAAACTATATCTTTAGCCGAGGAACAATTAAAACAAGCAAAAGAAGCAGCAGAAAAAAAGAAATCACAAATTATCGAAGCAAAAAAAGAAGTTCGTGAAAACGCAGCACATGGAGTTACAAATCTATACACTTCGGACGGATTTGAGGCACTTGTTGAGTTAAGTCAATATATGAACCCTGTTACAGATAAAATTGTGGATTATGAAGAAGAAGAATACAAAATACTTTTACTGGAAAACATGATAAAATCACCCTATTTTGCCCGTATTGATTTTAAATTTGATGATGAGGAAGAATTTGAAAAAATATATATCGGACGTTCCTCTCTACGGAAAAACAGTTATCAGGAGATGTATGTTTATGATTGGCGTTCACCGATTGCAAGTATTTTTTACCGCTTTATGAAAGGAGAAGCATTTTATGACGCTCCATGTGGGCGGGTAACAGGTGAACTCAAATTAAAACGTCAGTATGAAATAAAGAATGGTGCGTTAAAATATTTTTTTGATACAGATGTGCAGATTGTTGATGAATTTTTAAGACAACTATTATCACAGAATACCACCGCCAAAATGAAAGCAATTGTTGAAACAATACAACAAGAACAGGACGCTGTTATCAGAGATATGGAAAATGACCTGTTAATGGTACAGGGCGTGGCAGGAAGTGGCAAAACTTCCATTGCCCTTCATCGGGCAGCTTATCTTATGTATCAAGGATTACAGACAAAGTTGTCCGCAAATAATATTATAATTATTTCCCCTAATACTATATTTGAGCAATATATTTCTAATGTGTTGCCCGAATTGGGAGAAGATAATGTTATCTCCGTTGTATTTGAGGATATTCTAAATATGCTATTAAAAGGCAGGAAAATTCAGTCCAAGAACGATTTTTTAGAAAAAATAATTGCTCCCTCACAATGCAAAAAAATTTATAAAGACAGTATCGGGTTTAAAGCGTCAAAACTTTTTGGGGAAATATTAGACAAATTTATTTATGATATTCCATGCCAATGGATAGAATTTGATGATGTTTATTATGAAGGAACATGTGTTGTAAACAGGCAGACTCTACAAGATAAGATACTGGGAAGAACAGAAACTCCATTAGGCATAAAGTTAGAGCAATTAGAAGATTATATTTTAGAACTAATATTTGGAACAGGAAAGGGACGGGGACATAAAGCAGAAAAAAATTTAGTAAAGCAGGAAATACAAAAATTTATAAAAATTGATATATTTGAGTTGTATAAAACATTATTTAGCAATGAATCCTATTTTTTCAGTTTATTGCAAAATAATAATTCCTCAGAGAGCATAAAGGAAATCCGGGAATATACGAAAGAAAATCTGGAAGCAGGCTGTATATACTATGATGACGCAATAGCAATGCTTTATTTATATTTAAAAATATACGGAACGAATGAATATAAAAATATCAAGCAGGTTGTCATTGATGAAGCTCAAGACTATTACCCGCTTCAATATGAAATATTCGGCTTATTATTTCCAAATGCTAAATTTACAATCTTAGGGGATATGAAACAAACTCTTGCAAAAAAAGAGGATATATCTTTCTATGAAGAAATTCATAAAATACTGAATAAGAAAAAATCTTCTCTTATCGTGTTAGACAAAAGTTTCCGTTGTACGAATGAGATATTAAATTTTAGCTTGAAATTCATAGAACAAAGTCCACAGATAAAAAGTTTTAATCGGAAAGGGGATAGCCCGGAAGTATTTATCGCGGATAATTCCGAAGTCTTTATTGATAAGATTGTTGAAGAGGTAAAATCATGCCAAGAAAAAGGATTACAGTCAATAGGATTAATTTGTAAAACTGAAAATAATTCCATCTGCTTGTATAACAAAATAAAGCACAAACTAGATATACAAATAATTAGAAATGGAAGTGCAGCAGAGTTACAGGGTGTATTTATTATACCAGTATATATGTCAAAGGGGTTGGAATTTGATGCCGTCTTAATATGTGATGCAGACAATCAAAACTACTATGATGATGATGATAAAAATCTCTTATACGTTGCCTGTACCAGAGCACTCCATAGACTTAGCTTATTTTGTGAAAAAGAAGCCAGCCCATTGATATATGCAGCTTCTAAACATACAAAACCAGAGCAGACAGAATAGGTCATGAAACACATGGATAAATTAATAATAATTCGGACAGATAATCAGAACAACTTATATGAACAAATTATATCGTTAATAACTGCCAATCAAGCTAAAATGGAAACCATGTCTTTTGGTGTTTTTCCTACACTCTTTTTTCCGGGACTGGAAATAAGGCAGAGCCAACGCCGGGTATTTAGGGGCGGGGAAGAAGTAAACCTTACCCGCCTTGAATACAGTACTCTTGTATTCCTTGCTTCCAATCCCGGCAATGTCCTCACAAGGGAACAGATTTTTGAAGCCATTTGGAACATGGATAGCGATAGCTGCCATTCAAGCGTTGTCAACGTGATTTACAACCTGCGGAAAAAGATAGAGCCGGACAGCAAAAACCCGACCTACATAAAAACCGTATTAGGTGTCGGCTATAAATTTGACGGATAAACGCCGGGAAATGATGATTGAAAGATTGTCATTTCCCGGTATCTTTTTCTGCCCTTGTGGACGCTTAGAAGCCCTTTTCCGGGCGGTAACGGGTTATATTTCCCTGATTATGCAGTACACAGGACTTTCCCAGGTGACAGGAATGGAGCCGTCAACCTATGCCTGTGTTGGAACAAGTGACGGAATTGCATCATACAGAAGTATGGAAAATTATATTTCCCAGATAGAACAAAATGGTACAAATGCAAAAATAGAAGTATTTAAAGGTCTTTCTCATGGATTTGGGCTGGGAGAGGGGACTGTAGCAGAAGGATGGATTGATCATGCAGTATCTTTCTGGGAAGATAATATGTCTGTAGGCAGTAAATAGACTGTATTTATGAGCAAGTAGTGAAAGCGGATTGTGAATGTCCATTTTACATAAGAGGTAGGATATGAAAAATAAACGATTTACAGTAAAAATAAGGATAGATATAGGAATGACAGTATGTTTGATTCTTCTTATGCCATATAGCCTGCTCAGCGAGACTGCACATGAGTGGATTGGTATGGCAATGCTTGTGCTTTTTATTTCACATCACATACTGAATTGTAAATGGCTGTTATCCATAAGAAAAGGAAAATATAATGCATTCAGAGTGATTCAGACAGTACTGGTTGTCATTTCCAATGGAAAATCTACACGTGCGAATGGATATTTAGACAGGCTTGAAACACCAACGTGGTGGTATACAATGGAACCGGCAGTGCTTACACTTCTGACAGCAAATAATTTTACAGGAAAGCTGGTTATTCCATTTATGACAAATGGTGGATGGCCGGGGCATGTTATAAAAGATATGAAGGAAAATTGTCAAGGAGCTACCTTTGCGCATGAAATGCAGATTCAGTTTGATTCTAATGGGAAGGACCATCTGGAAACTTCGGAAGATGTGATTACAGAATGGATCGGGCAGATAAATACTGATATAAAGCAATAACCATAAGGTTAAGGCTGATAAACAAACAGGAACTTCTGAAAAATATGCAAACTGCTTATAATAAATGTATGAGATAAAGAATGGAGGTACATGAAACATGGAATATACAACATTAAATAGTGGAATTAAAATGCCAATGGCAGGAATTGGAACTTTTCTTCTGACGCCAGATCAGGCGGAAAGTGCTGTTTTAGAGGCATTAAAAGATGGTTACAGACTGATTGATACAGCAAACGCCTATGTAAATGAAAAAGCAGTAGGTCGTGCGATGAAAAAGTCAGGACTTGAAAGAGAAGATATTTTCTTAGAGACAAAGATCTGGCCATCTTTTTATGAGCAGGAAGATGCTGTAGAAAAAACACTGGAAAGACTGGATACAGATTATATTGACCTGCTTTTGATTCATCAGCCATCCGGAAACTATGTGGCAGGTTACCGTCTTATGGAAAAGGCATATAAAGAGGGCAAGGTAAAAGCAATCGGTCTTTCGAACTTTACCAAAGAACAGATTCAGGAAATCCTTGATATCTGTGAGGTAAAACCGGCAGTATTGCAGACAGAGGTGCATCCATATTTTCAGGAACAAGAATTAAAAGAATTTTTAGCGAAAAAGGACATTAAAATTCAGGCATGGTATCCACTGGGACATGGGGATACAGCACTTTTAAATGATGAGGTTATCGTAGAACTTGGCAAAAAATACCAGAAGAGTACAGCGCAGATTATTCTCCGCTGGCATATTCAGACTGGAAATATTGTGATTCCAGGTTCAAAAAATCCAGAGCATATCAAAGCGAACTTCGATTTATTTGATTTTGCTCTGACAGAGGAAGAAATGAAAAAAATTGGTGGACTTGATAAAAATGTAAGATATTACACAAGCACACCGGAATTGCTGAAAAAGTATGCAGAAATGGTGCCACCGGTAGACGAGCAGAAATAAGAATACGAGGAGAGATAAGACAATGAGAAAAAACTTTGGAGCAAAACCATTTTTATATCCACAGCCTGTTATGATTCTTGGAACATATGACGAAAATGGAAAAGCAAACGCAATGAATGCTGCATGGGGTGGAATTGTAGGTGCAAATGAGATTATTGTGGACTTGTCAGCCCATAAGACAACAGATAATATTATAAAAAATAAAGCCTTTACGGTAGGTGTGGCAGACCTTGAACATCTGGTTGCCTGCGATTATGTAGGAATTGTTTCTGCAAATAAAGAACCAGATAAAATGAAAAAAGCAGGCTTTACTATAACGAAGAGTGAATTTGTAAATGCCCCGATTATCAATGAACTTCCATTGACTCTTGAGTGTGAGCTTGTGAAAGTCATTGATGATAGCAAGTATCTTGCAGAAATAAAAAATGTAAGTGCAGATGAGAAATATCTGGGCGAGGATGGAGAACTTGATCTTGACAAGTTTACACCTATCATGTATGATCCGGTTCATCACGGATATTACAGACTGGGAGAACGTGTGGGAAATGCTTTTAAGGATGGAGCACAGTTAAAATAAGGACAGGTCGTTAAAGTAAAAATTGTACAGATAGCAAAAAGAAAAGAGTTGTTTTATTGGATTAATAAAAATAATTCTACGATAAAAACATACCGTCTAGACAGCTACTTTTTAAGCTCTTATTTAAAAGACATATAATATATAGGCTCAAATGGTGAAAGTGCCCATTTGGGCCTATTATTGTATGAATTACTGTGTTGCAACCAGAGCAAGATCCACCCGTGTAAAACAGTATTGTCATTTTGACAATTTTGTATTACTTACGAGTAGCAGACCTTGATGGGGATTACGTCCCCATACCCACGTGAAAATATAATTGCTGGCAATTACATTTTAGCAGATACGCAAGCGTTTCTGAGTAAGCGTCACAGACAACAAAATAATAAAATTTTGATAAGGCATTCACCTGGAATAGGTGGGTGTTTTTTATTTTCAGGTATTCAATTAATCGAAAAAATAAAAAGATTTCATCAGGGGGCTGTATTTATGCCTCTCAGCGTTTCGTATTTATGAAAGGGTATTTTAGCAGGAAAAAATAAAAAATTTTCCTCAAGAGGCTGTATTTATGCCCTTCATCTTTTGAATATGTGTAAGGATATTTTTTAGCCGGCTTAAAAATGATTTTTACAATAATCTGAAATAGAAACGAGGCGATAAAGGAATGAAATTGAAATATGAATACATGAAGGAATCAGAGCAGATGCTTCAGTATTTCCAGTTTCCGAAGTTTTTGTTAAAGCTGCCAATTTCTCAAAATGCAAAATTTCTTTATATGATTTTGTATGACCGGGCACGGATATCGAGAAAGAATAGCTGGATAGACAAGTATGGAAATGTTTATCTGATATTTCCAATAGATGAATTGTCTGTTCAAATCGGCAAATGCAAGTCTTCTGTAAAAACAGCATTGAAGGAATTAGATGATGTGGGACTATTGGTTCGCAGGTCTGGTGGATTTTCAAAACCCAATCATTTATATGTGAGAATTCCATCTGATGAGATAGGTTTACAGCCGGTTGACAATAAGACGGATGAAAAGACGGCTGTAACAGAGTCAGAAAAACAACCTTCATCTAGTCGCAAAAATGGCTGTGCGGGAGTCGGAAATGTGGCACCTAGTAAAGTAACTGAGAAATATAAAAGAAATAAATATCATGAAGTAAATTATTGCTATGGGGAAGGAGAGAGTTTGTGATGAGAGAAGAGGATACCGTATGTGTAGGCAGTGATGGTTTGCAATACTGCAAAGTCTGTGGGGAAGCGAAAGAAGCATTTTTTCCTGAGGGTGGATTTATGGGGATGAAGAAACATTCCAGGCAATGTGCCTGTGACAGAAAAGCGTATGAAGAAGAACAAAAATATTTTAAAGACAAAGAGCACCGGGAATTAGTCAGCAGAAATACGAGAATTTGTTTTGAAGAAAGCAGAATGGAAGAGTGGATATTTGAGAATGCAGATATGTCAGATGCGGTAATGTATAAGGCAAAAAGCTATGTTGACAATTGGGAAGAAATGAAAAGAAATCATATAGGTTGTTTGTTCTGGGGACCAGTTGGCACTGGAAAAAGTTATATTGCCGGGTGCATTGCCAATGAACTTCTCAAACGGGAAGTGACGGTAAAGATGACCAACTTTAATACCATTATCGATGATATATTTCCACTGGCGGACAAAACGGAATATATCAATGCATTAGCTTCTTATCAGCTTTTAATTATTGATGATCTTGGAGTAGAACGAAATTCAGAATATGCATTAGGAATTATTTTCAGTGTCATAGACCGCAGGATACGTTCGGGACGACCTCTGATCATAACAACCAATCTTCCGCTGAAAGAAATAAAAAGCGAGACCATGTTAGATAAAAGGCGTATCTATGACCGTATTTTAGAAATGTGTACGCCCATGTATGTTGGGGGTACAAGCAAACGAGAAGTGATTGCAGGTATGAAAATGGAGAAAGCGAAAACGTTGTTGAATACAAAGAATGATCGTGTGTATTGTGGATAGAAGTGTATGCTACGCACGTTAAACAACAAGGAAAGGATTTTATGAGCAAACAACATGTTGCAATATGTGAAAAAGTGGCTCTTACAATTGAAGAGGCAGCAGAATACAGTAATATTGGACAAAACAGAATAAGTAGTCTTTTGAAAGAACCGAGATGTCCGTTTGTACTTTATGTTGGTACGAAAAAGCTTGTAAAGAGAAAAGAATTTGAAAAATTCATTTCGGAAAGTGTGGAAATATAAATAAATGACAGGAGAAGAGACGAAAATGAATATTCACAAAGATAAAATGCTATGGTATAATACAAGTTACTGTATTAGGGCTTCTTATGAGAGGAGCTGAAATATGGGAAAAGATTTAAAAGGCAAAGAACTTGGCAAGGGAATAACCCAGGAAAGTACTGGATTATACTCAGCCAGATTTGTAGATCGGTTTGGAAAGAGAAGACATAAACGATTCAAAAAGCTGCAAGAATGCAGAGCATGGATTGCTGATGCAACTTATGTGGATGAACACAGTGATATTTCAATGCCATCTGATATGTTGGTTGATCAATGGTTTGATTATTGGATTGGGATAAAAAAGAAAACAGTCCGTTCAAATACTGTTCGCAATTATACGGAGAGATATGTTAAAAATATTAAACCGGTAATAGGAAAGATGCCATTATCAGATGTGAAACCACTTCACTGTCAGAAAATATTTTATGATATGGCAGATCAGGAGTATCGTACATCTACAATTTATCAGGCAAGAATTGCATTATACAATATGTTTGAGTATGCAAAAGAAAATGAAGTTTTGTGTAGCAATCCCTGTAAAAAATCGGTAAAAAGTGATATGGGAAAGCCATCTGAGAAGAAGGTTGCTTTAACAAAAGACATGCAGAAAATATTTTTACAATATGCAGAAGGTCAAAGCTATGAGAATCAGTATCGTTTTATACTACAAACCGGATTGCGGACAGGCGAATTGGTAGGATTGAAATGGGAAGATGTCGATTTTAAATCCAAAACAATTCAGATTCGCAGAAGTATGGAATACCGCTACAGTGCAAAGGAGTGGCGTATTGGAGAACCAAAGAGTAGATCAGGTTACCGTACGTTACCTTTAACAGAAGAAGCGGTTGCTATACTAAAAAAACAAAAAGAAAAGAATAAGAGGATTTCAGAAATTTCAACAGAATGGGAAGAGTTTGTGTTTCTGTGTCGAAAAGGGACACCAGTTAAGAACAGTACATATGACACCGCATTGTTTAAGATTTGTGACAAAGCAGAAATTCCAAGATTTTCTATGCATATCTTGAGACATACTTTTGCTACCAGATGTATTGAGGCAGGAATGAAACCGAAAACACTTCAGATGTTACTGGGCCATTCGAATATTGGAATTACAATGAACTTATATGTTCATACTACCGAGGAAGAAAAGAAAAAAGAAATGGAATTGGTAGCAGAAGCACTTATGGCAATGTAATGGCCCACTAAATGGCCCACTTGCAATAATAAGTATGATGAAATCCCTTGAAATCAAAGGATTTATAGGAGGTAATAGAAAATATGAAACTAGGAATCGTTGGTTTACCAAACGTAGGAAAAAGTACATTATTTAATTCATTAACAAAAGCAGGAGCTGAGTCAGCAAACTATCCATTCTGTACAATCGATCCGAATGTCGGCGTTGTTACTGTTCCGGATGAACGTCTGAATGTATTGGGAGAGATGTATAATACAAAGAAAATCGTTCCAGCGGTAATTGAATTCGTTGATATTGCAGGTCTTGTAAAAGGAGCATCAAAAGGAGAAGGGCTTGGAAACCAGTTCCTTGCTAATATTCGTGAAGTAGATGCTATCGTGCATGTAGTAAGATGTTTTGAGGACAGTAATATTGTGCATGTAGATGGAAGTATCAATCCTCTGCGTGATATTGAGACAATCAATTTAGAGTTGATTTTTTCTGATCTTGAGATTTTGGAGAGAAGAATTGCTAAGACAACAAAGGTTGCAAGAAATGATAAAGAAGCAGCGAAAGAATTAGAGCTGTTGAATAGAATAAAAGCACATCTGGAAGATAATAGACTGGCTAAGAGTTTTGAAGCAGAGTCTGACGAAGAGCAGGAATTAATCGACAGTTATAATCTTCTGACAGCTAAACCGGTTATTTTTGCAGCAAATGTATGCGAGGATGACCTGGCAGATGATGGTGCTCAGAATGCAGGAGTGCAGGCAGTACGAGAGTATGCAGCACAGGAAGGCTTTGAAGTATTTGTTGTATGTGCTCAGATTGAGCAGGAGATTGCAGAGCTGGATGATGAAGAGAAGAAAATGTTCTTAGAGGATCTCGGATTATCGGAATCCGGACTGGAAAAACTGATCAAAGCAAGTTACAGTCTGCTTGGACTGATCAGTTATTTGACAGCCGGAGAGCCTGAGGTTCGTGCATGGACAATCAAGAAAGGAACAAAAGCTCCACAGGCAGCAGGTAAGATCCATTCTGATTTTGAAAGAGGATTTATTCGTGCAGAAATCGTAAGCTATGATGATCTGATCGCATGTGGAACACATGCTGCAGCAAGAGAAAAAGGTCTGGTACGTCTGGAAGGTAAAGACTATGTCGTACAGGATGGAGATATCATCGTATTCCGTTTTAATGTATAACTTGTAGAAAAATATTTCATTTTATTAATGGAATCAGCTGGATAGAGGAGAAAAAGAATGCATTATGATATCAGTTTCCCAAATTTGGGAATAACGTTTGATCATGTTGGAAAAGTGATTTCGCTGCATGGATTTGATATCGCATATTATGGGATCATCATAGGAACAGCAATTATGCTTGGTTTCTGGATCGCAACAAGAGAAGCAAAGCGGACAGGACAGAATCCGGAAGACTATCTTGATATGGGGATTTTTGGTGTGATTGTTGGAATCGCCGGAGCTAGAATTTATTATGTTGCATTTTCATGGGATATGTATAAGGACAATATATTAGATGTCTTTAATCTGAGAGAAGGCGGTCTTGCGATTTATGGCGGTGTGATCGGTGCAGTTATTGCAGTCTTAATTTGTGCAAAAGTGAAAAAAATCAGTGCTCCATTGATTTTTGATACGATTGCAATGTCATTGGTAAATGGTCAGATGCTTGGACGATGGGGGAATTTCTTTAATCGTGAAGCGTTTGGTGAATATACCGATTCACTGTTTGCTATGAGACTTCCGGTAGATGCGGTAAGAGACAGTGACATTACAGAGAAAATGTGGGCACATGTACAGACAATTCGTGGTGCTGAATATATTCAAGTGCATCCGACTTTTTTATACGAATCATTCTGGTGCGCTTGTGTGTTACTTGTTTTGTTCCTGTATAGAAAGCATAAAAAATATAATGGAGAATTATTCTTGATGTATTTGTTTGGATATGGTCTGGGAAGAGTCTGGATTGAAGGACTTCGTACAGATCAATTGATATTGCACAGAATTGGAGTTCCGGTATCACAGCTTTTGGCAGCGCTTATTGTCGCAACCACAGGAATAATTTTAATGGTTCAAAAAATCAGATATACGAAAAAAAAGTAGAGGAAACATGCAGTGTGCGAAGAGTGTGCTGCGTGTTTTTCTATTTACTAAGGTCATATAAGGAAAAATAAAGCGACTTTTCACACCAAGCTTGTCATTTTATTAACAAATATGTCATAAAGATGTGATAAAATGATACATTTTTTGTTCAATGTATCGGAAAAGAAACAAAAACCAGAAGGGATTCTATAGACTTTTGAAGAATTTAGAGATATAATAAATTTACATGTGAAAGAATAACTTTTTGCAATGTACTATTTAAGGAGGAACAAGAAATGGCAAGAAAAATGAAGACCATGGATGGTAACCAGGCAGCAGCTCACGTTTCATATGCTTATACAGAAGTTGCAGCTATTTACCCTATTACACCATCATCTGTTATGCCAGAGCACGTTGACGAATGGGCTACAGAAGGTAGAGAGAATATTTTCGGACAGACTGTACAGGTAACAGAGATGCAGTCAGAGGCAGGAGCAGCAGGAGCAGTACATGGTTCCTTATCAGCCGGAGCATTGACAACAACATTTACAGCATCACAGGGATTACTTCTTATGATTCCTAACTTATATAAAGTTGCAGGAGAGCAGTTACCAGGTGTATTCAACGTATCTGCTCGTGCGTTGGCAAGCCACGCATTGAACATTTTCGGAGATCATTCAGATGTTTATGCTTGTCGTCAGACTGGTGCTGCTATGCTTTGTGAGTCAAGTGTTCAGGAAGTTATGGATTTAACACCAGTAGCACATTGTGCAGCATTGGAAGGAAAACTTCCATTCATCAACTTCTTTGATGGATTCAGAACATCTCATGAGATTCAGAAAATTGAGACATGGGATTACGAAGATCTGAAAGATATGGTTAACATGGATGCAGTTGATGAATTCCGTGCACATGCATTGAATCCAAATCACCCATGTCAGAGAGGTTCAGCTCAGAACCCAGATATCTTCTTCCAGGCAAGAGAAGCATGTAACCCATATTATGATGCTCTTCCAGGCGTTGTTCAGAAATATATGGACAAAGTTAACGAGAAGATCGGAACAGATTACAAACTGTTCAACTACTATGGAGCAGAAGATGCTGAGCACATTATCGTTGCTATGGGATCTGTTTGTGACACAATCGAAGAGACAATTGATTACTTAACAAAAGCCGGAGAAAAAGTTGGTGTTGTTAAAGTTCGTCTTTACAGACCATTCAGCGCAGAAGCTTTGATCGCAGCTATTCCGGACAGCGTTAAGAAGATTTCTGTTCTTGACAGAACAAAAGAGCCAGGATCACTTGGCGAGCCACTGTATTTAGATGTAGTTGCAGCACTTAAAGGATCTAAATTCGATGCAGTACCTGTATTCTCAGGACGTTATGGATTAGGTTCTAAAGATACAACACCTGCACAGATCGTAGCAGTATATAACAATGATGAAAAACCAAGATTTACACTTGGTATCGTTGATGATGTTACAAATCTGTCATTAGAGACAGGTAAACCACTTGTTACAACACCAGAAGGAACAATCAACTGTAAGTTCTGGGGTCTTGGAGCAGATGGTACTGTAGGTGCTAACAAGAACTCTATCAAGATTATCGGTGACAATACAGACATGTATGCACAGGCTTACTTTGACTATGATTCTAAGAAGTCTGGTGGTGTAACAATGTCTCACCTGCGTTTTGGTAAATTACCAATCAAATCAACTTATTTGATTCACCAGGCAAACTTTGTTGCATGTCACAACCCATCATATGTAAATAAATATAACATGGTTCAGGAATTAGTTGACGGTGGTACATTCCTTCTGAACTGTCCATGGGATATGGAAGGTCTTGAGGAGCATTTACCAGGACAGGTGAAAGCTTTTATTGCTAACCATGACATCAAACTTTACACAATCGATGGTATCAAGATTGGTAAAGAAATCGGACTTGGCGGACGTATCAATACAGTTCTCCAGTCAGCATTCTTCAAACTGGCAGCTATTATTCCAGAGGAAGAAGCAATTGACCTTATGAAGAAAGCAGCAAAAGCTACTTACGGAAGAAAAGGTGACAAGATTGTACAGATGAACTATGATGCTATCGATGCCGGTGCAAAACAGGTAGTAGCTATCGAAGTTCCAGAAAGCTGGAAAGATGCAGCTGATGAAGGTCTTTTCGCTCCACATGTAGATGAAGCAGGAAGAAAAGATGCCGTATCATTTGCTAAGAATATCCAGGCTAAAGTAAATGCTCAGGAAGGTAATACACTTCCAGTATCTGCATTTACAGATTACGTAGATGGTTCTACACCATCAGGAACATCTGCATATGAGAAACGTGGTATCGCAGTAGATATTCCAGTATGGAATCCAGATACATGTATTCAGTGTAACCGTTGTGCATATGTATGTCCACACGCAGTTATCCGTCCGGTAGCTCTTACAGAAGAAGAAGCTGCAAAAGCTCCAGAAGGAATTAAGACACTGGATATGATCGGTATGCCAGGAATGAAATTCACAATGACTGTTTCAGCTTATGACTGTACAGGATGTGGATCTTGTGCTAACGTTTGTCCAGGTAAGAAGGGTGAAAAAGCTCTTACAATGGCAAACATGGAAGAGAATGCCGGAGAACAGCAGTACTTCGACTTTGGTACAGAGATTCCTGTAAAACCAGAAGTTGTTGCTAAATTCAAACCAGAAACAGTTAAAGGAAGTCAGTTCAAACAGCCATTGCTTGAGTTCTCAGGCGCTTGTGCTGGATGTGGTGAGACACCTTACGCTAAATTAATTACACAGTTATTCGGAGATAGAATGTACATTGCGAATGCAACAGGATGTTCTTCAATCTGGGGTAACTCTTCACCATCAACACCTTACACAGTAACTCCAGAAGGAAAAGGACCAGCTTGGTCTAACTCACTTTTCGAAGATAATGCTGAGTTTGGTTATGGTATGCTTCTTGCACAGAATACAATCAGAGACAGATTGAAAGGTAAAGTAGAGAAGATTGCTGAAGTTGCTGAAAAAGAAGATGTAAAAGCAGCAGCAAAAGAATATCTTGATACATTTACAAATGGAGCAGCTAATGGTGCAGCAACAGATAAACTTGTAGCAGCATTGGAAGCATGCTCATGTGACCTTGAAGAAAGAGCTGAAGTACTGAAGATGAAAGACTACCTGTCTAAGAAATCTCAGTGGATCTTCGGTGGAGACGGATGGGCTTACGATATCGGATTTGGTGGTGTTGACCATGTTCTTGCAAGCAAGAAAGATATCAATATCATGGTATTCGATACAGAGGTATATTCTAATACAGGTGGACAGTCTTCTAAAGCTACTAAGACTGGTGCTACAGCTCAGTTCGCAGCAGGCGGAAAAGAGACTAAGAAGAAAGACCTTGCAAGCATGGCTATGAGCTATGGTTATGTATATGTTGCACAGATTGCTATGGGTGCTGATTTCAATCAGACTGTAAAAGCAATTGCAGAGGCAGAGGCTTATCCAGGACCATCACTTATCATCGCATACGCTCCATGTATCAACCATGGTATTAAGAAGGGTATGAGCAAAGCTATGACAGAGGAACAGCTTGCAGTAGAATGCGGATACTGGAACAACTTCAGATTCAATCCAGCTGCTGAAGGCAATAAGTTTACTCTTGATAGTAAAGAGCCTAAGATGGAAGGATATCAGGACTTCCTGAACGGAGAAGTTCGTTACAACGCTCTGAAGAGAGCTAATCCAGAAAAAGCTGACAGACTGTTCGCAATCAATGAGCAGGAAGCAGCAGAGAGATATGATTACCTGAAGAAGTTAATCACACTCTATGGAGAAGAAGAGAAATAAGAATAAATTACTCGATGAGAATCGGTGATTAAAGAGAGACCGGCATGGAAACATGCTGGTCTTTTTTTATGCAATACGTTATAATATAAAATAGATTGAAAAGAACGGATTAGATAGAACAGGAGAAAAAATATGGGGAAATATATTATGGCGTTAGATGCCGGAACTACTAGCAACAGATGCATTTTATTTAATGAAAAAGGCGAGATGTGTAGTGTGGCACAAAAAGAATTTACACAGTATTTTCCAAAACCGGGGTGGGTTGAACATGATGCAGGAGAAATCTGGTCAACACAGCTACAGGTGGCACGTGATGCAATGAATAAAATTGGTGTATCGGCAGAAGAAATTGCGGCAATAGGTATTACAAACCAGCGTGAGACAACCATTGTGTGGGATAAAAACACCGGAAAACCAATCTATCATGCAATCGTGTGGCAATGCAGACGAACATCCAGATATTGTGATGAATTGAAAGAAAAAGGACTTACAGAGACATTTCGTAAGAAAACGGGATTGGTCATTGATGCATATTTTTCCGGAACAAAGGTAAAATGGATATTAGATAATGTGGAGGGCGCAAGAGAGCGTGCAGAGCGTGGAGAACTTTTGTTTGGAACAGTGGAAACCTGGCTGATATGGAAACTGACAAGAGGCGCTGTTCACGTAACAGATTATTCCAATGCATCCCGGACAATGATGTTCAATATTAATACTTTAGAATGGGATGAAGAAATTCTGGCAGAACTTGGGATTCCGAAAAGCATGCTTCCGCAGGCAAAACCATCCAGTGAGATTTATGGTGAGACAGACCCATCATTTTTCGGCGGACGTATTCCAATTGCAGGAGCGGCAGGAGATCAGCAGGCGGCATTATTTGGTCAGACTTGCTTTGAAAAAGGAGAAGCAAAAAATACATACGGAACAGGGTGCTTTTTGTTGATGAACACAGGGGAGACACCAGTGTTTTCTGAAAATGGCCTGGTTACAACAATTGCCTGGGGAATTGATGGTAAGGTAAATTATGCCCTGGAGGGCTCGATATTTGTAGCTGGAGCAGCGATACAGTGGCTTCGAGATGAGTTACGATTGATCGATTCGGCATCTGATACAGAGTATATGGCTCAGAAGGTTCCAGATGCAAATGGATGTTATGTTGTTCCTGCATTTACCGGGTTGGGTGCTCCATATTGGGATCAATATGCAAGGGGCGCGATTGTCGGATTGACTCGTGGAGTAAATAAATATCACATTGTAAGAGCAACTTTGGAATCCTTAGCATATCAAGTAAATGATGTGTTACAGGCAATGAAGTCAGATGCAGATTTGCAGCTGGCAACATTAAAGGTAGATGGAGGTGCAAGTGCAAATAATTTCCTGATGCAGACACAGGCAAATATCAGTGATGCTCCGGTTAACAGACCAAAATGTGTAGAGACAACCGCGATGGGAGCAGCTTATCTGGCTGGACTTGCAGTGGGATATTGGAAAGACAAAGAAGAAGTAGTAAAGAACTGGGCAATTGACCGCACATTTACGCCAAATATCGAAAGTGAAAAACGAGACAAAATGCTCCGCGGATGGAAGCGGGCGGTAGAGCGTTCTTATGGATGGGCAGAAGAGGAATAAAAAATGTTTGGATATGTGACAATTTGTGAACCTGAATTGAAGATGAAGGACTGGAGAAAATATCGAGCATATTATTGTGGTTTGTGTCGGACTTTAAAGGAAAGACATGGGAATCTTGGTCAGCTGACATTGACATATGATATGACATTTGCAGTGATACTTTTGACGTCCTTGTATGAGGTGAAAGGCCTGACTTCTTCACACAGATGTAAGACTCACCCGGTGAAAAAGCAGTGGATGATCCAGAATGAGATTACAGAATATTGTGCAGATATGAATGTGCTGCTTGCATATTATCACATGATAGATGACTGGCAAGACGAAAAGAAAGTAAGTGGGTTGCTTGTCTCGAAAACGCTTCATGGAAAAGCTAAGAAGATAGAGAAAAAATATAAAAGACAAAGCAAGGCGATTCGTAGAGAACTAAAAAAGTTGGCAGAGTATGAAAAGGAAAATTGTCAGAATATAGATTTGCCGGCAGGATGTTTCGGAAGGTTGATGGAAGAATTGCTTGTGTACAAGGAAGATATGTGGGAACCGACGCTTAGGAAGGTTGGGTTCTTCCTCGGGAAATTCATTTATATTATGGATGCATATGACGATTTACAAAAGGATATGAAAGAGAAATGCTATAATCCGTTGAAGATATTGCATTTTGAAGAAGATTTTGAAGAAAAATGTTATCAGATGCTTCAAATGATGATTGCAGAATGCAGTACAGCATTTGAGCAGTTACCATGTCTGGTTGATGTGGAGATATTGCGAAATATTTTGTACGCAGGTGTCTGGACGAAATATCGAAAAAAACAGATGGAAAAAGAAGAGAAAAAAGCGGATAGAAAGTAGACTTTTTTTAAAAAGTAGTATATGATTGTAACGTTACATTGATAGAAACATAATAGAATGGAGTATTAAATGACAAGTAAGAATCCATATGAAGTACTTGGGATTTCACCAAATGCTTCAGATGATGAAGTGAAAAGAGCATATCGTGATATGACGAGAAAATATCACCCGGATGCGAATGTGAATAATCCGCTGGCAGATTTAGCAGAAGAAAAATTTAAAGAAGTGCAGGAAGCTTATGATGAGATTATGAGACAGCGTGCACAGGGAGGATATCAGTCTAATGGCGGCTATCAAGGCGGAGGCTACAGCTACAATAGTGGATATGGAACAGAACAGAATCCACAGATACAGGCTGTCTATAATTATTTGAATGCAAGACGATATCCGGAAGCGTTGAATGTTTTGAATGGAATGAACAACAGAGATGCCCAGTGGTACTATTTAAGTGCCGTTGCTAATGCAAATATGGGGAATAACCTGATTGCACGTGATCAAGTGAATCAGGCTGTAAATATGGAACCGAACAATCAACAGTATCGTCGATTGTTAAACCAGTTGGAGTGGAGTGGACAGCGTTATCAGAACAATCCATATGGAGCAGGCTATGGACGAAATACGGATTCTTGTGGAACAGGGAATGCGTGCTGCGACCTCTGGATTGCAGATACGCTTTGTGAATGTATGGGAGGCGATCTTTGTCCATGCATGTAAAAGCTAAGAAAATTGCGATTGGTGGTTTGATGCTGGCATTTTCAATTGTCAGTATGTTACTAGGCAATATATTGGAATCGAATACTGTATTTTTTCTTGCACTGGCGTCATTTTTTGTGGGAATTATAATCCGAGAATTTGGTATGAAGACAGGATGTGCATTTTATTTGGCTGGAGTATTGCTTGGAGTGATTGTTGTGCCAAATAAATTATATGTAGTTACTTATGCCGCTATGGGAATTTATATATTATTGTCAGAAAGTGTCTGGAGACAGATTAGGAAGATGCTTGGAAATAATACAATGTTTAGTATAGAGCAATACAAAGTGGCATTATGGGTGATTAAATATGCAATATTTAATTTGATGTATATTCCGGCAGTGCTTGGATGCAGCAAATTATTATTTGGAAAACAATTGTCTTTAGGCATGACGATTGGCGTGTTGATTGCAGGCCAGATTGGCTTATTTATCTATGATAAAGCATATGATTATGCAGTAGGAATAATTTGGAATAAGATAAGAGGAAAGCTTTTCAATTAAGGCTTTCCTTTTTTAGAAGAGGAAAAAATGAAAATATATACAGCACCTTTGGAAGGAATTACCGGACATGTGTTTCGAACAGCACTTTATCATCATTTTGGCGGAGCTGATAAATACTTCATCCCATTTATCAGACCAAACCAAAATGGTAATTTTAGCACAAGAGAAAAACAAGATATTATGCCGGAGAATAACTTGAATATGTATCCTGTTCCGCAGATCTTGACCAATAAAGCGGAAGATTTTTTACAGACAGCAGAAAAGCTAGAAGCATATGGTTATAAAGAAATTAATTTGAATCTGGGATGTCCGTCAAAAACAGTGATTTCAAAAATGAGAGGATCCGGATTCTTAGCGTATCCGGATGAATTGGAACAATTTTTATATGAGATTTTTAAGAAGTGTAAATTAGAAATTTCTATCAAAACCCGGATTGGAAAAGAAAGCCCTGATGAATTTGTTAGATTGTTAGACATTTATAATAAATATCAGATGAAAGAACTAATCATACATCCGCGTGTACAAAAGGATTTTTATAAAAATCATCCGAATAAGGATGTATTTGCAGAAGCATTGAAAAAGAGTAAAAATCCAATTTGTTATAACGGAGATATATTTACAAAAAATGATTACGAGGAATTTAGAAAAGAATTTCCGACTGTAGACTGTATTATGTTGGGAAGAGGTCTATTGAAAAATCCTGGGCTTATCAGGGAAATTAAAGAAAATAAACCGGTAGACAAAATATCCTTAAGAGCATTTCATGATGAATTGTATGCAGGATACAAGGAAGTGCTCTCAGGGGACAAGACAATTTTATTTAAAATGAAAGAATTATGGAGTTTTCTAGGACCTATTTTTACCAATCATGAAAAATATGTCAAAAAGATTAAAAAATGTGAAAAACTGTATAAGTATGATGAAGCGGTAGAAAAATTGTTTCAAGAGCAAGAACTGGTAAGTTGAAAAACAAGATGATACCTCCCTTTTAAAACAGATGATAAAATGTTATAATGGGCGTTAGCAAGTGATAATTCGAAAGGAGAAAAGCAGATGAATATCAAAGACTTGAATGCATATGAATTGATTCAAGAAGCAGATTTGTCGGATATCAAATCGAAAGGATATCTGCTAAAACATAAAAAAAGCGGGGCGAGAGTTCTGCTTATGGAAAATGATGATGAAAATAAAGTTTTTACGATTGGATTTCGTACACCACCTTCAGATAGTACAGGTGTGCCGCATATTATGGAACATTCGGTTTTGTGCGGCTCGAAAAACTTTCCAGTCAAAGACCCGTTCGTAGAGTTGGTAAAAGGCTCATTGAACACATTTTTAAATGCGATGACATACCCGGATAAGACAGTATATCCGGTTGCAAGCTGTAATGATAAAGATTTTCAGAATCTGATGCATGTGTATATGGATGCTGTATTTTATCCTAATATTTATCAGCATGATGAGATTTTTCGTCAGGAAGGCTGGAGTTATAAACTGGAAGATGCTGCAGGAAAATTGGAGTACAATGGCGTTGTATACAATGAGATGAAGGGAGCATTTTCGTCACCGGAAGGAGTGCTGGATCGTGTGATACTAAATTCATTGTTCCCAGACACTTCTTATGCAAATGAGTCCGGAGGAGATCCGGAGGTAATTCCGGAACTTACGTACGAGCAATTTTTAGATTTCCATAGAAAATATTATCATCCTTCTAACAGTTATATTTATCTATATGGTGATATGGATATGGCGGAAAAATTGGAATGGCTGGATAAAGAATATCTCTCAACATTTGACAAAGATGAAGTGGATTCAGAAATTCAATATCAGAAGCCATTTGATAAAGTTATCGAAATAGAACAAGAGTATTCGATTTCCAGCGAAGAGTCGGAAGAAGACAACACATATCTTTCATACAATAAAGTGATTGGAACAAGTCTGGATGAAAAATTGTATCTTGCGTTCCAGATATTGGATTATGCTTTGTTATCTGCTCCGGGAGCTCCGCTGAAAAAAGCTCTTATGGATGCAGAGATTGGAAAAGATATCATGGGTTCATATGACAATGGTATTTATCAGCCAATTTTCTCTGTTATTGCGAAGAATGCGAATGTAGAGCAAAAAGAGAAGTTTATACAGGTTATTGAAGATACATTACGTGATATTGTCAACAATGGTATGGATAAAAAAGCATTGGCAGCGGGAATTAATTATCATGAATTCCGTTTCCGTGAAGCAGATTTTGGTAATTATCCAAAAGGTTTGATGTATGGTCTTCAGTTATTTGATAGTTGGTTGTATGACGAGACAAAACCATTTATCCATATGCAGGCAATCCCAACATTTGAATTTTTAAAGAGTCAGCTGGATACAGATTATTTTGAAAATCTGATTCAGAAGTGGCTGCTTGATAATACACATGGATCAATTGTGGTAATCAAGCCGGAGCAGGGAAGAACTGCAAGAATGGATAAAGAACTGGACGAGAAACTTCAGGCATATAAAGCTTCCTTAAGTGATGAAGAAATCCAGAATCTTGTAGAACGTACAAAACAGCTGGTTGAATATCAGGAATCGGAAGATTTAAAAGAAGATATGGAGAAGATACCGGTTCTTGGACGTGATGATATTTCAAAAGAGATTGCACCAATCTATAACGAAGAAATAAAAGTTGGAGATGTACAGATGGTACATCACAATGTTGAGACAAATGGAATCGGATATGTAACATTGATGTTTGATCTTTCAGAGGTGGAGGAGAAACAGCTTCCGTATCTCGGCTTGTTACAGGCGGTACTTGGTATTATTGATACGACCCATTATGAGTATGGAGAGTTGTTTAATGAAATCAATGTGCATACTGGTGGAATCGGAACATCATTGGAGCTTTATCCGGATGTAAGACATGTAAAAGAAAAAGCGTTCCGTGCAACATTTGAGATGAAAGGCAAAGCATTATATCCAAAGATGAATGTTTTGTTTAAAATGATGAGAGAGATTCTGATGGAATCGAAGCTTGATGATGAAAAGCGTCTGAAAGAAATTCTTTCAATGACAAAATCTCGCTTGCAGATGGGATTCTTATCATCAGGACATACAACATCCGCATTACGTGCTCTTTCGTATGCATCACCATTATCGAAGTTCAAAGATGATACAGATGGAATCGGTTATTACGAAGTAGTAAAAGATATTGAAGAGCATTTTACAGAGAAGAAAGAGGAACTGGTTGCTAATTTGCAAAAGCTGGCAAGACAGATTTTCCGAACAGACAATATGATGGTAAGTTATACTTCTTCAACAGAAGGTCTGGACATTGTAAAAAAAGAAATTGAAAATCTTGTAAGTGGAGAATTTACGCTTAATTCTGGAACGACAAGAGAAGAGGCAAAATGTGTTCTGCACTGTAAGAAACGAAATGAAGGGTTCAAGACATCTTCGAAAGTACAGTATGTAGCAAGAGTAGGTAACTTTATTGATGGTGGAGCAGAATATAACGGAGCTTTACAGATTTTGAAGGTGATTTTAAGTTATGATTATCTGTGGCAGAATGTGCGTGTAAAAGGTGGCGCATATGGTTGCATGAGCAATTTTAACCGTCTTGGAGAAGGATATTTGATTTCTTATCGCGATCCGAATCTGGAACGTACAATGGAAGTGTATGAAGGCGTTGTGGATTACCTGAAGAATTTTACGGTAGATGAACGTGATATGAATAAATATATTATCGGAACAATGAGCAATATTGATCGCCCGATGAATCCGGCAGCGAAGGGAGATCGTTCGATGAATTTGTATATGAACCATGTTTCAGCAGAAATGATTCGTAAAGAAAGAGCAGATATTTTAAATGCACAACAGGAGGATATCCGTAAACTTGCAAAAGTGCTCGAGGCAATGCTTGCTGCAAAACAGATTTGTGTTATCGGAAGCGAAGAAAAGATAGAAGCACAAAAAGAAATGTTTGATGAAGTGAGAACATTATTTTAATAATTTTAAAACGGAGGATAATCTATGAAAGAAAACTTTAAGTCTGGGTTTGCAACCTTGATCGGTCGTCCAAATGTTGGCAAATCGACATTGATGAACCAGTTGATAGGACAGAAGATTGCGATTACATCAAATAAACCTCAGACAACGAGAAATCGTATTCAGACAGTTTTAACAACAGAAGAAGGACAGATCGTGTTTGTAGACACACCGGGAATTCATAAAGCAAAAAATAAGCTTGGTGAATACATGGTCAATATTGCAGAACGTTCGTTAAATGAAGTGGATGTCGTTCTTTGGCTTGTTGAGCCATCTACATTTATCGGCGCAGGTGAGAAGCATATTATCGAGCAGCTGAAAAAGGTAAAAACTCCGGTTGTATTAGTCATTAATAAAATCGATATGGTAAAAAAAGAAGAGATTCTGACATTTATAGATGCATATAGAACAGAATATGATTTTGCGGCTATCGTTCCGGTTTCAGCAAGAAACGGAGAGAATACAGATGAACTGGTAAAAGTGATTTTACAGTATCTTCCTTATGGGCCACAGTTTTATGATGAAGAGACAGTGACGGACCAGCCGGAGCGTCAAATCGTGGCAGAATTGATCCGAGAAAAAGCGTTACATTGTTTACAGGATGAGATTCCGCATGGAATCGCAGTTGCGATTGATCGCATGAAAATGGAAAAACGTGTAATGCATATTGATGCGACAATTATATGCGAAAGAGACTCTCATAAAGGAATTATTATCGGTAAGCAGGGCAGTATGCTGAAGAAGATTGGAAGTACAGCACGTTATGAGATTGAGCGTATGCTGGATTGCAAAGTAAATTTAAAATTGTGGGTGAAAGTACAGAAGAACTGGCGCGACAGTGACTTCTTGATGAAGAACTTCGGGTATCGTCAAGACGAGTATTAAATATCAGAAGCGGCGTTTTGTCTTTTGTAAATTGTACCAGACATAGTTTAGAAGGGATAGAACGTGAATCAGATTACAATGACCGGGATGGTGCTACAAACGGCACCGGTTGGAGAATATGACAGAAGAGTTGTCATTTTGACAAAAGAACAAGGGAAAATATCTGCATTTGCCAGAGGAGCAAGAAAACCAAACAGTCCGCTTGTTGGTGCGGTTAATCCGTTTACATTTGGGCAGTTTACTCTATATGCAGGACGCAGTTCGTATACGATTCAGTCTGTACATGTAGAAAATTATTTTTCGGAATTAAGAGACGATATTATTGCAGCCTATTATGGTTTCTATTTTATGGAATACGCAATGTATTTTACAAAAGAAGCAAACGATGAGCGGGAGATGCTAAAGCTGCTTTATCAGACATTGAAGGCTCTGACCAATCAAAAGATACCGAATCGTCTCATTCGATATGTATTTGAATTGAAAGCATTATGTATTAACGGACAGGCTCCACAGGTATTTCAATGTACTTGTTGTGGAAGTACGGGTCGTTCTATGGTATTTAGTCCGAGAAAAGGTGGATTGGTCTGTACAGAATGTGACGGAGATGTCATTGATGGAATGCGGTTAAATAATTCTACATTGTATACACTTCAATATGTGGAGAATAGTAAGATTGAACATTTATATACATTTATTGTGAAAGAAAATGTTTTAGATGAACTGGGAAGACTGATGGAAAGATACAATGATCTGTATGTAGATAAGAGGTTTAAATCACTGGAAATTTTGGAAACATTATTGTAATTTGATGAAGCTGTCGGAAATTACATCTGGAATGTTTACAAAAACAAACAGAACAGCTATAATAAGAAACAATTGAGAATTCAATCCGATGGAAGTATTATCGGTGAAATCAAAGATTAAAAGAATGTGAGGAACAAATACTATGGCAGAAAAGACAATGGACAAGATTGTAGCTCTTGCAAAATCAAGAGGTTTTGTGTATCCGGGTTCTGAGATTTATGGAGGACTTGCGAATACATGGGATTATGGTAATCTTGGAGTTGAACTGAAGAATAATGTAAAGCGTGCCTGGTGGAAGAAATTCATCCAGGAATCACCATACAACGTAGGAGTAGACTGCGCGATTCTGATGAATCCACAGACATGGATCGCATCTGGACACTTGGGAGGATTCTCTGATCCACTTATGGATTGTAAACAGTGTCATGAGCGTTTCCGTGCAGATAAATTAATTGAAGATTATTGTGCAGAGCATGGAATTGAGATTGAAGGTGCTGTAGATGCATGGTCACAGGAAGAGATGACAGCATTTATTGAAGAACACAATGTTCCATGCCCAACATGTGGAAAACATGATTTTACAGATATCCGTCAGTTTAACCTGATGTTCAAGACATTCCAGGGAGTAACAGAAGATGCAAAGAATACAGTATATCTTCGTCCTGAGACAGCACAGGGTATTTTTGTAAACTTTAAAAATGTACAGCGTACATCAAGAAAGAAAATCCCATTTGGAATCGGACAGATCGGTAAATCATTCAGAAATGAGATCACACCGGGTAACTTTACATTCCGTACAAGAGAATTTGAACAGATGGAGCTGGAGTTCTTCTGTGAACCTGGAACAGATTTGGAATGGTTTGCATATTGGAAAAAATTCTGTCTTGACTGGCTGAGCTCTTTGGGGTTAAAAGAAGACGAAGTAAGATATCGTGATCATGATCAGGAAGAACTGTCATTCTACAGTAAAGCAACAACAGACGTAGAATTCTTATTCCCATTTGGATGGGGCGAACTTTGGGGAATCGCAGACAGAACAGATTATGACTTGTCACAGCACATGGAAGTATCAAAACAGGATCTGACATATTTTGATGATGAAAAGAAAGAAAAATATATCCCATATGTTATCGAGCCATCACTTGGAGCAGACCGTATGGTACTTGCATTCCTTTGCAGTGCATATGATGAAGAGGAGATTGGTACAGAAGAGAAACCGGATACACGTACTGTGCTTCATTTCCATCCGGCACTGGCACCGGTTAAAATCGGAGTACTTCCACTTTCTAAGAAACTGAATGAAGGTGCAGAAAAAGTATATAATGAATTATGCAAGACATATAACTGCGAATTCGATGACCGTGGAAATATCGGAAAACGCTATCGTCGTCAGGACGAAATTGGAACTCCATTCTGTGTAACATATGATTTCGATTCAGAAGAAGATGGAGCAGTAACAGTTCGTGACCGTGATACGATGGAGCAGGAAAGAGTTAAGATCGAAGATCTGAAAGCATATTTTGAGAAAAAATTTGAGTGGTAAAAATAATACATGAATATATCAGCCTGGCAGGATTTTTGAAAGAAAATCTGCTGGGTTGATTTTGGTAATCAGGAGGTAATTTCAATGGAACGTAGAAATGCATGGACAACATATAATGCAGAAGAATTAAAAAAACTCAATGCGATTAATGAGGATTATAAGAAATGTCTGGACGCAGGAAAAACAGAGCGTGAATGTATTGCACTTACAATTGAAAGAGCAGAGGCAGCAGGCTACAAGAATATCAAAGACGTTATTAAAAGCGGCGAAAAGGTGCAGGCAGGAGATAAGATTTATGCTGTTTGTATGAATAAGATGATCGCTATGTTCAATATGGGAACAAAGTCTTTGGAAGAAGGAATGAATATACTTGGAGCACACATCGACTCACCACGTATTGATGTAAAACAGAATCCATTATATGAGAATGAAGAATTTGCATATTTAGATACACACTATTATGGCGGAATTAAAAAATATCAGTGGGTAACTATACCATTGGCTATTCATGGCGTGATCGTAAAGAAAGATGGCACAGTTGTAAATGTAAATATTGGTGAAAAGGATGAAGATCCGGTATTTGTTATTACAGATTTATTAATTCATCTTGCTTCAAAACAGATGGATAAAAAAGCAGCAGGAGTAGTAGAAGGTGAGAACTTAGATCTGCTTATCGGAAGCCGCCCGATTGAACAGGATGAAAGTCTTGAGAAGAAAGAAAAAGAAGCTGTAAAGGCAAACGTTATGAATCTCTTAAAAGAGTATTATGACGTGGAAGAGGAAGATTTTATTTCAGCAGAATTAGAAATCGTACCGGCAGGAAAAGCACGTGACTGTGGTTTTGACCGCAGTATTGTTCTGGCATATGGTCAGGATGACCGTGTATGTGCATTTACATCTTTATTTGCAATGTTAGATGTAGAGAAGACAGAGCGTACAGCATGCTGTATTTTAGTAGACAAAGAAGAAATCGGAAGTGTTGGTGCAACTGGTATGCATTCTCGTTTCTTTGAAAATATTGTTGCAGAGCTGGTTGCTCTTACAGAGGGAGAGTCAGATCTGAAAGTAAGAAGAGCTCTTATGAACTCAACAATGCTCTCATCAGACGTAAGTGCAGCTTATGATCCGATGTATGCAGAAGTATTTGAAAAACGTAGCTCAGCATTTTTCGGAAAAGGGCTTGTATTTAATAAATTTACAGGAAGCCGCGGAAAGAGCGGATCAAATGATGCAAATGCAGAATATCTTGCAAAGATCAGACAGGCAATGGATTCACAGGATGTATCATATCAGTTTGCAGAGCTTGGTAAAGTAGATGCAGGCGGTGGCGGAACAATCGCTTATATTATGGCAAATTATGGTATGGAAGTAATCGACAGTGGTGTAGCTGTCCTTAGCATGCATGCTCCATGGGAAGCAACAAGCAAAGCTGATGTGTATGAAGCATATAAAGGATACAAGGCATTTATTGAAGAAATGAAATAAAAATATACAAGATAAGCATAACGAATCAGAGGAACCGGATTTTCGACAAAACGCCAAAAAAATATTTAGATACACTGAAAAATATTTAGATAAAAACACTGGAATTGTACAAAATAACCAAAAAAGATTGTTAAAGATTGTACAAAAATAAATACAAAAAACTTGACGCTCTCCGTCGAAAAGTTTAAAATAAAGTATGCGACTTAGTTCAATAGTATGAATACATATGATTGAAAAAAACTTTAGTAGGAGGTCTTTTAGACATGGCAAAATGGGTTTATATGTTTACTGAGGGTAACGCAACAATGAGAAACCTGCTTGGAGGAAAAGGTGCAAACCTTGCAGAGATGACAAATCTTGGTCTTCCAGTACCACAGGGATTTACAATTACAACAGAGGCTTGTACTCAGTATTACGAGGACGGAAGAAAGATCAACGACGAAATCATGGCACAGATCATGGAAGCAATCGTAAAGATGGAAGAAGTAACAGGCAAGAAATTTGGAGACAATGAGAATCCACTGCTTGTATCTGTTCGTTCAGGAGCAAGAGCATCTATGCCAGGTATGATGGATACAATCCTTAACCTTGGATTGAATGAAGAAGTAGTAGAAGTAGTTGCTAAGAAAACAGGCAACGAAAGATGGGCTCGTGACTGCTACAGAAGATTTATCCAGATGTACTCTGATGTAGTTATGGAAGTAGGTAAAAAATACTTCGAAGAATTGATCGACAAGATGAAAGCTGAAAGAGGGGTTACACAGGACGTAGACCTTACAGCAGATGACTTAAAAGAGCTTGCTAATCAGTTTAAAGCTGAATATAAAGAAAAAATCGGAGCTGACTTCCCAGACGATCCTAAGGAACAGCTGATGGGAGCTATCAAAGCTGTATTCCGTTCATGGGATAACCCACGTGCAAACGTATATCGTCGTGATAACGATATTCCATATTCTTGGGGAACAGCTGTTAACGTACAGGAGATGGCATTTGGTAACTGGTCAGATGAATCTGGTACAGGTGTTGCATTTACTCGTGACCCTGCAACAGGAGAGAAGAAGCTGATGGGAGAATTCCTGATGAATGCTCAGGGAGAAGACGTTGTTGCTGGTGTTCGTACACCACAGCCAATCTCAGAATTACAGGCAGTTATGCCAGAAGTATACGAGCAGTTCGTAGGTGTTTGCAATAAATTGGAAACACACTATAGAGATATGCAGGATATGGAGTTTACTATCCAGGATAGAAAACTGTTCATGCTGCAGACACGTAATGGTAAGAGAACAGCTCAGGCTGCATTAAAGATTGCTTGTGACCTTGTAGATGAAGGCATGAGAACAGAAGAAGAAGCAGTTGCAATGATCGATCCACGTAACCTGGATACATTGCTTCATCCACAGTTTGATACAGCTGCATTAAAGGCTGCTACACCAATCGGTAAAGGTCTTGGAGCTTCTCCAGGAGCTGCTTGTGGTAAAGTTGTATTTACAGCAGATGACGCAGTTGAATGGGCTGCAAAAGGAGAAAAAGTAGTTCTGGTTCGTCTTGAGACATCTCCAGAAGATATTACAGGTATGAAATCTGCTCAGGGTATCCTGACAGTTCGTGGTGGTATGACATCTCACGCTGCTGTAGTTGCACGTGGTATGGGTACATGCTGTGTATCTGGTTGCGGAGACATCGCAATGGATGAAGAAAACAAGAAATTTATATTAGCAGGAAAAGAATTCCACGAAGGAGATGCAATCTCAATCGACGGAACAACAGGTAATATCTACGATGGAATCATCCCAACAGTAGATGCTACAATCGCTGGTGAATTTGGACGTATCATGGATTGGGCTGACAAGTTCAGAACAATGAAAGTTCGTACTAACGCAGATACACCTGCAGATGCTAAGAAAGCTCGTGAGCTTGGAGCAGAAGGTATCGGACTTTGCCGTACAGAGCATATGTTCTTCGAAGGCAACAGAATTGATGCATTCCGTGAGATGATTTGTTCAGAGACAATTGAAGAAAGAGAAGCTGCACTTGCTAAGATTCTTCCAGAGCAGCAGGGAGACTTCGAGAAACTGTACGAAGCTCTTGAAGGTAACCCGGTTACAATTCGTTTCCTTGATCCACCGCTTCATGAGTTCGTTCCTACAGAGGAAGAGGACATCAAGAAACTTGCAGATGCTCAGGGCAAAACTGTAGAAGAGATTAAAACAATTATCGATAGCTTACATGAATTCAACCCAATGATGGGACATCGTGGATGCCGTCTTGCTGTTACTTATCCAGAAATTGCTAAGATGCAGACAAGCGCTGTTATCCGTGCAGCAATCAATGTACAGAAAGCTCATCCAGACTGGAATGTAAAACCAGAAATCATGATTCCATTGGTTGGAGATATCAAAGAGCTTAAATATGTTAAGAAATTTGTTGTTGAGACAGCAGATGCTGAAATCGCAGCAGCAGGAAGCAACCTTGAATATGAAGTTGGAACAATGATCGAGATTCCAAGAGCTGCTCTTACAGCTGATGATATCGCAAAAGAAGCTGACTTCTTCTGCTTCGGTACAAACGACTTAACACAGATGACATACGGATTCTCACGTGATGATGCTGGTAAGTTCTTAGACGCTTACTATGATGCTAAGATCTTTGAGAACGATCCATTTGCTAAACTGGATCAGACTGGTGTAGGTAAATTAATGGAAACAGCTATCAAATTAGGTAGACCTGTTAATCCAAAACTTCACATCGGTATCTGTGGAGAGCATGGTGGAGATCCATCTTCTGTAGAATTCTGCAACAAGATTGGTCTGGATTATGTATCTTGCTCACCATTCCGTGTACCAATTGCAAGATTAGCTGCTGCACAGGCTGCTATCGCTCAAAAAGCAGACAAATAGGATATTGTTGAAGGGGAAATTGAAATAGCCTGTTAAGGGGCAAAGTTCCCAACCAACAGAATAAATGTTCAAACGTAAAAATTGACCTTGTAGGTCTGAGAAATCAGATCTTCAAGGTCTTTTTTGTTACATGAAAATAGAGCGAAAACCTTGATTTTACGCGATTTTTCACACCTTGATAAAACACAAATTTTATTTAGTTTTTCAAAGACCGCAAAGAAAAACTAATGAGCATTGAAAAAAGTGGGAGAATGTGAGATTTGCCCTTTTGGAGGATGAGGAAGTTTGTCCCACAACATAGTAGATTTTTAAAAATCACTTTTGGGAAATGTTTTTGGGAGTTTTCCAAAAGTGTAAACGCCGGAAACCATTGATTTTACTGGCGTTCCCAGATCCTTCCCAGAAATATTTCAAAAATGGGAATCCTAAAAGTGTTTTTGGGAAAATGAAAAATCCGTTTTTGGGAGAATTCCCGATTTTTGGGAAGCATTTTTGGGAGAATTTGTGTTTTTGGGGTGGTAGGAAAATTGCAACAAAATACAGGAGGTGTGCGCTTATGCGAAAAAAGGGCTTCAAAGGTAGATGTACAAAGAAAGCACTAAGTAAAAGCAAGGAAATATGCCGGACATATGATCCAATACAAAGCATGTATGCGGAAAAACTGGAAGAATCGCCAGACATTAAGGAAATCCGTTGCAATGTTTTACTGGAAGGACTGGAAGAGGGAGAGTATACAAGCGATTTTGTGTGCGTAAAGACAAATGGCGATTTAATGGTCAGAGAATGTTTGCAAAGGGATAGACTCACAAAGCCGATGAATGCAAAATTACTGAATGCTTCAAGTAATTATTGGATTAAACGTGGTGTGGCAGATTGGGGGCTGGTAATCAATGCAGAAGAATGATTTATATTTCAAGGATGATTCTATTGTTCGGGTGTTGGAAGTAAGAGAAGATAGGGTACTTGTGATTGATTGCATACGGCGAACAATGCCACAGTGGAAAGATATTGTTTCTTTGGCTGGTTGGGAGAAGTGTTCAGAAGAAAAATTGTATGAAATTGCAGATGTGGATTTGCCAGAAATTGATTCTCTTTGCCCGGAAAACCGTAAAGTCGCATATGAACGGTATACAATGATTGCGCCGATCTTGCGACTGCTGCCAGATGAAAAAAAGAAGTGCGAAATGATTTCTACTATTGCATCTAATGAAAAAATAAGCAAACAGACCGTAAGAAAATACCTCTGCTTATATTTAGCGTTTCAGAACGTGGCAATATTAGCACCAAAAGATAAAGATAACGATACTTCTCTGACTAAGGACGAGAAAAACATGCGATGGGCACTTAATAAGTTCTATTTTTCCTATCAGAAGCACAGTCTAAAAACAGCTTATACAATGATGTTAAAAACAAAATATTGTGATGGAAACGGCGAATTGTTAGCGGAATACCCAACATTTAATCAGTTCCGATATTTTTATCGAAAACGCAAGAACAATCAGACTTATTATATATCCAGGAATGGACTGACCAACTATCAGAGGAATAATCGCCCATTACTGGGGGATGGTGTTCAAGAATTTGCAAGAGCTCCAGGAATGGGAATGTTGGATGCTACTATATGTGACATTTACCTTGTAAATGAGTATGGGGGAATTGTGGGAAGACCAATATTGACCGCTTGTGTAGATGCTTATAGCAGCTTGTGTTGTGGTTATGCGTTGACCTGGGAAGGCGGTATGTATAGCTTGCGCCAGTTAATGTTGAATGTGGTTACTGATAAGCAGGAATTATGTCGGAAACATGGAATAAATATAGATTTGCAAGAGTGGAATTCGTCAATGTGTCCGGGAGTTTTTGTGACAGATCAAGGAACAGAATATGTTAGTAATTGCTTTGAACAGATTGCAGAACTGGGAGTCAAAGTGGTTAATCTACCAGTCTATAGACCAGAGCTTAAGGGCAGTATTGAAAAATTTTTCAGCATTATTCAGGATCTTTTTCGCCCATATCTCAAGGGAAGAGGACTGATTGAGCCGGACTTTCAAGAGAGAGGGGCGCATGACTATAGAAAAGATGCTTGCCTCACATTGGAACAATTTGAAAAGGTTCTGCTTCGTTGCATCATTTATTATAATTCACAACGTATTATTGAGAATTTTCCTTATACAGCGGATATGTTGGAAAACAAGGTTGCGCCATATGCCAATGAAATTTTTGCATATGGTATGAATTTAGAAGGTGTGAATCTTGTAAAAGTTGATAAACGACAGCTCATACTTACGTTATTGCCACGGACAATGGGAAAATTTACACGTTCTGGCTTGATTGTAAATCATGTGAGATATAAAAATATAAATTATGCGGAGAAATACTTGTCCGGGGGAAATGTAACAGTGTCGTATAATCCAGATGATTCGTCTTCTGTTTGGCTGGTGGATAGAGGAAGTTTTGTAGAATTTACATTGATTGAAAATAGATATAAAAACAAGAGTTTTTCAGAAATTGAAGTGATGCAAACACAAAAGAAAAAGATTGTGAAATCTGTGGAAGCAAGCAACATTCAAGCAAAAATAAATCTTGCCAGTCATATTGAAGCAATTGTGGCAAATGTGGGATGCAGTAATGGCGATTTAGAAGTAATTCCGCAAAACTATGAACGAGAGAAGATAAAAGCTCATGTGGACTGTATGAAAGAAGGTGCATTGGATGAAGAGTATGGATTTAATTAAACAGATGCCGGAAATGTTATCGGGACAGGAGTTATATGAAAAACTGGCAGATATCCCGGCGTATGATGAAGAAATATGGGGAAAAAGTCAAACACAAAGACTTATAGAGCTTTCAACGCTATATGAGATTTATTTGCCTAGCGAAATGAGTATTGAGATTTACTCAAAGTTGTATCTTGCATTATTAAGGTCTTTACAGAAAAAAGGCACAAATGTAGCCGTACAACAGGCATACCAAAATCATAATGCAATAATGCGGAAGGAAAACAGAGGGATTATTGGTGGATCAGATTCTTTTTCGATTGTAGGATGTTCTGGAATAGGTAAAAGCTCTGCCATAAATCGTGCAATTTCAATCATTACAGAGAATAGAATGCTTGAAATTGGAAATCCACAGATAAGGATTATTCCATGCCTTATAGTTCAGTGTCCGTTTGATGCAAGTGTAAAGTCGATGCTGCTAGAAATATTACGAAAATCTGATGAATTACTGGAAACCAATTATTTTGAAAATGCATTAAAAGCCAGAGCGACAACAGATGTATTGATTGGTATTGTGTCGCAAGTAGCATTGCAGCATTTAGGAATGTTGATTGTCGATGAAATTCAAAATTGTGTAACGGCAAAAAATGGAAAACATCTTGTGGCGATGCTTACACAGCTAATAAACAATTCAGGGATTTCTATTGGATTAGTTGGTACGCCAGAAACATTATCACTTTTTGAATCTGCTTTTCAACTTGCACGCCGATCTTTAGGATTACAATATGATGCATTGAATAATGATGAATTTTTTAGCGGATTTTGCAAATTATTATTCAAATATCAATACGTTCAAAAGGAATCGGAAATAACGACACAAGTAATAGATTGGCTATATGAGCATTCTGGCGGTGTGACATCTGTTGTTGTTTCTTTAGTTCATGATGCACAGGAGATTGCAATTTTAACAGGGCATGAAACGCTTGATATTTCAATGCTGAATCAGGCATATGAGAAAAGAATGCAGCTTTTACATGATTTTATAAAACCTGCTGCCACAGTGAAGAATACGACAGCCAGAAGAAAAAAGAAAACTATAGAAAAGGCGGTTATATCGTCAGAAGAAGATTGCAGCATATTAGAATTAGTGCAAAAATCAAAAGCAGAAAATCTGGATATTGTGGAGTTGTTTAGAGAACATTTCACAGTGGAGGAAATAGTCTTATGAAAATGTACTTTCCAGAGATTTACCCAGACGAGCTTGTTTATAGTTGGTTGGGGCGTTTTGCCGTTCATTCGGGCTATATAAATTCACAGTTGTTGCAATTTTTATACTGCAAACGATCAGATACGCCGATTAAAGAATTTATCGGAAATCTAAATCCAAAGGCGAGAGAGCATATCGGAAAAACATATCCGCTAAGAGATTTAGTATTAAATCACACTATGTACCCACAATATGCCAGATTTGCTCCATTGGAACAGAGGAAAGATGCTCTATATAAATTGTGTTATGAAAACTGTGACATGCACCATTTATTTGCAGTTCTTCCCAGAGGTGAGAAGGAGCAGTATTTGAAGTATTGCCCTATATGCGCCAAAGAAGATAGAGAGAAACATGCAGAAACCTATTGGCATCGGAAACATCAGATAAGAAATATGGGAATCTGTCCGAAACATAAATGTAGGCTTCGGGACTCTAGTGTTCCTGCTAAAAGCATGAGCTTGTATAGTTTCATTACCGCTGAAGAAGTTATACCAGATATAGAAGAAAGTATTCCTATAGAAAGTCCTTTGCAGATAGCATTTGCAGAGTACACAGAACAGGTTTTTGATTCTCCTGTAGATTTTTTGAGAGATATTCCAATTAGTGCTATTTTATACCACGGAATGAAAGACACTGAATATATGAAGTCAACTGGGAATAGCCGTTACATGACAAAGTTTGTTGATGATATGACACATTTTTATGAGAAAATCGAGTTAAATGAAATTGCGAGTATAAGTCGAATTCAAAAAACGTTACTAACAGGGCGAGGGTATGACTTTTCTATTGCTTGTCAGATTGCGTTCTTTTTGGGGATGAAGCCGGAAGAATTAACTGATCCGCAATTATCAGAGGAACAAATACGGCAGGAAGCGGAAAGCCACTATATCAAAGGAAGCACTGCGCCGGAATGGGAAGAATATGATGAAAAAATGTCCGTTGCTATAGAAAGTGTGGCAGCAGACATTTACAGCGGAGCTGCTGATAATTTGGGAAAGCCCGAAAAGGTAACGGGAAAAAATATATGTAAAATATTAGGAATAAAGGAGCATAGGCTTGAGAATATGCCTAAAAGCAGGGCGGTATTAGATAAATATTTTGAATCATACCCTGAATCATGGGCTAGAAAACTGGTATGGGCGTATGAATGGTTAGAGAATAATGAGGAAGATGTATTTTACTGGAAAGATCTCAGAAAAATTACAGGCGTAAAGAAAGCACGGTTTGATGAAGTTGTTCCATATCTTAAAAAGTATGCAGATGAAGATGAAGTAAATGCGATTATAGAAACAGTGAGAGGTATATAGGATATAAAGGGGCTATGGGGAATCCGTAGCCCGTAATTATGAAGATAAAGAATTGTTGATTTTTATTCTTCTTTAACGAGTTCAATAATATCATCAATTCCACAATCTAAAATAAAACATAATTCATCAAGTGTTTTGGTGGTAATGGGTAGACCTTTTTTCATTCGATGAATTGTATTTGCAGAGATTCCTTGTTTATAAATCAGTGCATATTCTGTTATATTTTTCTTAAGTAGTGTTTGGAAAAATGGTCGATATGAAATCATGCTAATCTCTCCTTTTCGGATAGACTAACATAGTTAATTTATTGACTATGCCTAATATATTGACTATAATTATAGTATCCAAAAGATGAGAGGAAGAATGGGATGCTGACGGAAAGTGAATTCAAGTTAAATAAATTGCTCACAAAAAAAGAATTAGCTGCATTCAATGGCGAAATTTCAATGAATCAGAGCCTTTTTGACAGAATCGTAAATAAGACACTGGGGCGAAATCTTGGGAAAGATACATTTGAAGACTTCTTATGGAAGTATCAGGAATTTTTACAGGAATATCATGAAAAAATAGAGAGTGATCGTTTTCAGGGAGAAGATCCAGAGTGGGACATAATTCAGGAAAAGTGGGAAATTTATCAAGAAAAATATGGTGTTGATCCATATTTAGAACCCTAGATTCAAAGAAAGACCGTGCAAGGAAATTAAACTCTTTGCAAGGTCTTTTTAAGTGTAGAATCCAATACAACATGCCTATTTTCCTTTGCATTGCATTTAAACACATTGCACGATAATTTTGCCACTCAATACAAAAAAGCTGTTAAAATGGCAAATAACAGCTTTGTAAGCAATACACTACAATAAACTATGTAGAATTTTCTCTTTATCTTTTATATGCGAGTTTGTTGCAGCTACTTGAACACCAAACTGCAACATAGCGTTCCGGTGGGCAAGTATTTCTTGCGCCTTAGTTGCACCGTTTAACTCATGTGTGAGCCATTCGGCTGCCTTTTGTTCGTTTTCGCCGGAGATTTCAATTTCTCCGAAGTGTGGGCTTACTATCGTTACCATTCTGTTTCCCCCTTTTTTGCTGATACCATAAATTTACCACAGATTTCCCGGAAAATCTATGTGTTGACAAGTCAATTAAATTATCTAACAATTTCGGAAAACAGCCATCTTCGCCGATTACAGGCGAAAAAATGGGGATTTTTTAGTTTGCACCCTATTATGAAAAAGGGGATGTCACGATGTCACGGTTACAATTTATTTATTTAGAGATCATTGCGAATCAGCTACCATTGCCGATTATAAACGAAAAATTTATACTTTTATATGTTGCGCCCCTTTATGAAGAAGGGAAGAAGATGTAAAAAGTTCCCCTTTTGTTTTTAAATAAATGGCGAAATTTGGAAATCAGCTGTCAATCGTGTTTTCAGACGATTTTTGAGCAATTTTTTGAAGCGCACCCTATTATGAAATGGGGAGAGATTAGACAGACGCTTTTATTATTCTTTTTGTTCTGCAATTAGCTATTGCAGGCAAAATCCGAGAAATATGGACTTTTGCAAGCATATATGAAAAAGGGAGAATATTTGTATAATTCAAGAGTTCAATTTGGAATATGATTTTTAGGGAAATTACCTACAATAGCCTTTTTCAGAAACCTTAGAGATTCCGCACCCATATATTGAAAAAAGAATAATGTAATCAGTTCAATTGAATAAATAATATTTACGGAAATGAGCCAATATAGCTTGAGTCAGCAGATTCAGATAATTGCACCCATATGTGAAGAAGGGTGTAATGTAACGAAGTCAATTAGATGAGAAAATATTGCTGTAATCAGCTATTGGAGCTATTGCCAGGGGGTTATGATTTTTGCAAGCATATATGAAAAGGGACACAATGTAACGGTAACAAATAGTTAAATGTAATTTGCCGTAATTGGCTATTATGGCGGTTTAGCTGAGAGTATGCAAATGCGCACGCTATTGTGGAAAAGGAAGATAGAACGTTGATACAAGTTAGTGAATCATCAGTAATTTGTACCAACGCTTTATTGAGTTGGAAAATATTTTCTTCTTTCATTTTAGCGTAAATATAAATTCAAGTGAATGAGTTAATCGTTCACTTGCACTTACGTTTAGGCAATTATATATTCCAGGGGGCAGTGGGAAACTGCTGCCTCACAAAAAAATTTTTACGACATTTTTTATCGAATAATTCGACAGATTTTATATATCAATACAGGAGGAATTGACATGGGACAAGAAAAAGCATTAGACATTAGAGAGATTACAAAAGCGTTTCTTGATGTAAACAGATGGAGCATTTCAGACATGGCATTTTTGACGAATATTCCACGATCCACACTGTCTGAATGGCTCTCAGACAAGCGAGAATTAAGCACACGACATATGCGTTGCGTCCGGGATTTCTTAGGTGGAAACTATGTTAAAGACGCTTCAGCGGTATGCAGCGATTTACTTATTAAAAAGGGAGCGGACAATGAAGATTGAACTAACAGAAGAGGAAGTTAAGCGGTTAATTTCCTTATTAAAAGGGATTTACGATAGATCAACAGATTTATATGAATTGTCGGTAATAAAGAAGATTCTGCAAAAACTGGGTAATGACGTAAATGATTGGACTCCCGATTATGCGGATCTATGACTTGACAAATTTGGAAATCGTGATATGATGCAGGAAAGAAAAGTAAATATTCGTGACTTGATATGAAAGTCATTTGCAGCATTCAATTTTTGGAAGTGTACAATAGCACTTCTGATTTTTGGGTGCTTTTTTATTGCACAAAATTAGAATAAATGAGGTACAGACGAATGAAACAGAATGAAAAAAATACTTGTTATACGATTTATAGCCAAAAGTTAATGGCTACATTGGTATTAAAAGGCTTCGTCCTTGTAGAAATGCGACCAGACAGAAAAGGAAACGGCAGAAATGTATTCTTCTTTAAAGATTCGCCAGAAATCCGTGAAGCTGTCAAAGAATATCAAGAGCGCAAAAATAAATAGGAGGACGGGAGCAAATGAAAGGATCAAAATATATTTCTGAAATAATTTCAGAGAAAGAAATTAAAACATGGGAAAATCAGAACATTCTTATAACCGCACCAACTGGTGCTGGAAAATCTTACTTTATCAAAAATAAACTGTATGATTATGCCCTGGCAAATGATAAGAAGATTCTTTATCTGCTGCCACGACTTGACACAGTTCTGCAGTTCCGGGACGAGATACAGAGAGATAAGAAAACCGATATAATTACGATTAAATCTTATCAGGAAATTGAAAAACGGGAATTGAAGAAGGTTGAAACCGATTTAAGCAATTATGATTATATCGTTGTGGATGAATGCCATTATTTTTTAAGTGACTCAAAATTCAATTTTTGCACAGATATTAGCTTTAATGCAATTTTACAGATTCAAAATATCACAAGAGTTTTTATAACGGCAACATCTGACAAGATTAGAAGGTATCTTACAAAAGAACACCAAATTGAATTGAAGGAATATAAAGTTGAAGGAGAAAATCATATTAGTACCCTGTACTTTTATAAAGATGATTCGGCGGTAAATGAATTGATGCAATATGCGGTTCACAGCCGAAATAAAGCGATCTTCTTCATTAACGATGTGCGGAAAGCATATAGGCTATATAAGAAGTATAAGGATTACGCAATATTTAATTGCAGCCGATATAACAATCAGTATAGAAAGCATAGATGCAATTCTGAGATGTCAGACCTTATCAAAAATGAGAGGTTTGAGAAACTCATACTGATTACGACATCAGCGTTGGAAGTTGGCTTTAATATCCTTGATTCAGATATTCACAATATTGTGATAGACGGAATTGACGATATTGATAGCATTATTCAGTGCATCGGTCGAAAAAGGGTTAAGAATCCTAATGATACAACAGCCGTATACATTAAAGAATATAGTACACATTCATTAACCGCCAGGGTAAATAACATGAATCGCAATATCAGAATGGCAAATTACTTTGCGAATCATACATATGCGGAAGTATTAGAAGCGTTTCCCCGGAAAGTCGATAAAAGCAATATCATTTATGATTATATTGACTCTGATGGGAGTATTCAGAAAGCTATAAATCAGCTTATGCTGTTTGAAACAAAAAGCCGTATTGAAGAATTTACGGCAATTAAGGCAATAAAACCGCATGGATTTGCTGAATATGTAACTGCAAAACTGGGATTAACAGGTTACGAATTATATGATTCGGGCGAAAAGAATAACGATTTACGCATGTATCTTGATTCAATGGTAGGCGTAGTCATGCTGGAACATTCAGATAGAATGCAATTTGTAAATAATCTGAAGATCAAGAGAAAGAGCAAGCCAGTAAAATCCGCAAAGGCTTTAAATGCACTCTTTGAAAGTGAATACAATCTTGAATATCGTATCAGAGTTTTTGAAACTACTCGAAGATTCAAGAATGCGGATGGTACACAGATAAAGAAAAAATATAAGAATGCATGGAAAGTTGAGAGAATATAATCTGACCCCCCTTTTTGGGAAAATAATGGTTATATACATTAAATGCTCAAAAAAGGGGGTCAAAAATAATTGTATGTAAATATATAGGCTTATCGAAGATAAGACTATGAAGGACAGCATGAATGCTGTCTGCTACTTCATTACATTCAGTAGCATTATACCGACCAAAAGAAAAAAGATAAAACTATATATGGTGGAAAAATCCTAATTATCTACATTATATAGATGCCTTAAAACTGCCACAACATATATATTCATTCTTTTTTGTTTGGTTGTGGCGCAAGCCGGAAGGAGAGAAGATGGAACAAAGCAAAGACTGGAAATTTATTGAAGAAGCAATAAAAAGCCACAATGTAGATAATTTCTGCAAAATGATGAGGTACTGGGAAAAGGATGGCGAGAAATTCGCTTATGACGATGTATACAGGGATATTCATCTATTAAGGGAAATGCCATATAAAGATATTCGCCCAGATAGTGCGGAATTTATAAAAATACTAATGAAATTAGAACTTGAATATGATGATCCAGATTTATATAAAAGAGCCAGAGAATTACTTGTTCAGGCAATGGAAGATAAGGACGAAAGCCGTATTAAGATGATATGTCGATTTATTTATCTTTTAGGTGTGCGCCAATCTACAGAATTTATAACAAAGCGTGTGGATGAATGTCTTGAAGCGATTCATGAGAAATATATGGATTCACTGGGAAAAGTAGTAGACATGCAGAGAGAATTTGGATTTATTGGAGAGAAGGAGAATGAAGGAAATGAAAAATAAAGCGTTTGAAGGATTTTTGTTCAAGATTACACATCCCGTATCATATGACTTTAATTCAGAGGAACGGGAACTGATTGCTGAAAATGTGGCAGTAAAAACTAAAATTGCAACGGGAGCAGATATTGATATAGCGGACGTTCGCCATATTATCAATGATGGCAGCAGTGATCTTACATATTATAAAACTGTTGGAAAAATCGCAGCAGCTTGGGAAGATGTTGGTTTTGTGGTTGAAATGCAAAAGATGCTTTCTGTGATTAGAGAGTATCACAAACTGAAACGAGATAGTGAAAGCGTGAGATTTTACGCTGAAAAGGACAGAAATGAATACGGGAAACGGAAGTAATTGAGTGATTTTTGCACTCTTTTCTGCTTCTGGTTGGGGAAGGAAAGAATATGGCTAAAAGTGTTACAAAATATAATATAGTGCAAGATTTTGCTGCTATGCATGGATTAAATCAAGAGACAGCAAAAATGTATTTAGATACATTTGTTACGCTCATTGTCGATGGATTACAGGAGCGTGGAAAGGTACATCTTGCGTACCTTGGAACATTTGAACGAAAGGAAGTTCCGGCAAAAAAGCTGTATAACTTCCATACAAAGGAGATAGAAGAATGCCCGGCACACGGCGGTATAAAGTTTACTCCGTGTGAAGCATTGCGAAAGGATTTATATTAAATGGAAAATAAAATATTAGAGATCTGCCAGGATATCACTGGTAGACGTAAATTGAAGATAGTTCTTCATGAAATTTACCCGGACGAAAATCATTGGAATATTAACGGAATTACCTATTTGGAACAGTACACTAGAGATAATGCGGACACTGTAAAAGGAATGCCGTTATGTGCTGAATTTTTGGATGAAAGCAAGGAAATTCCTTATGGGCATGGAGTCACAGGAACACGGAATAATCTGCCTGTATTTGAGGACTCCGTACAGGTTGGATCATTTGATGATTGGTCGATTGAAGATGTTACGATTGACGGAGTAGTACATAGATGTCTGTGTGGTGTTGGTTATATCAATGAAAGCCGTTATCCTAAATTTTGCGATTGGATTGATCGACAAGTAGCAGAGGGAAATAAAGTGTTTGGCAGCGTTGAATTTGTCGGAACGCCGGAGAATGACGGAGAAATCATGTACCGTGATGGATGGAAAGAAACAGGGCGTATACCTACAGTTTATGATTATAGCGGATTTTGTATTATAACGATTAAACCGGCAGACGATACGGCTATGCTTTTAGAATTTGATAAGGCAAAAGAAGACAAGCCGGAAAATGAGTTTGATTCTGTATTTGGTAGTAGCGAAAGAAACACGGTACAAGATAAAGAGTTTGATGATATTTTTCTTGCCACAATCGGCACAATGTACGGCGATAAAGAGTCAGAAAAATATGATAACTTTGATGATGTTTTCGAGAACGGATTTCACGGGAAATCTGTTGAAGATATTACAGATATGATTGATGTTTTTGAATAATGAAGGAGAATGAAAGATGAATAATGTGATTAGTACAACAACTGAATTTAGAGATAGAACAAGAGTTGAAATCGAAAATTTAGTACCGTGGGATGTCGGTGTTCAAATCCGTACAATCTCAGGGGAAAGATTTAATGGTGCAAATGTTCCGGGAAGTCGATATCATTTTGATGGAACATTTCATAAATCAATTTACAGACAGTTGACACTGGAAGAGGTTATTACACAAATTTCTCTTGAAAATCCGGCATTTTGCGGAATTGACGGGAAAGGTTCACACGCTTGTTTCCGAATTTGTGATTTTGAGCTTTATAAAGCAGCGTTTGACTTGCCGGATGCTACTGAATACCCTGTTCAGCTTACACATGAAGAAATTGAAAAAATACTGAAAATTACAGATGTGAAAAAATTCAAAGCAAGATTGGATGAACTGGTTGTGACAGAAAGTGAAAAGTTTCAGCTTGCTATTTCAGTTGCTAATTATCAAAAAATTGATGATTTACCAATAAAGATTGTGAATCTGATTGAAGCAAAAACTGAAAGAAAGATTCAATAAAATTACTTTTTTATATGTGGGTGGAATCGCCGGATTCTGCCCGAAAGCAAAAATGAGAAGGAGAAAAAAGCACTCAAAAAGTTCAGCAAGTGCAAAAAAGTTCAAAAAGTTCATAGTGCCATAATGACACATGAACAACAAAAAATATTATGAAATTCTGTCCGAAAAGGACATTAGAGCTATCGGCGGTCGTATATCCGCTGATGAAGAGTTTAAGGCAGTGCCGGAAGTAAAAGGCTGGTTTATTTCGTCCGAAGGGCGGTTGATTAGCAAAAGAAAAGGCGGTAACGTAAAAATTGTGAAGACTTATTTCACGGGTGGATATGAACACGTAACTACAAGAGTGAATGATCGCACAGGAAAATTTTTTACAATTCATCAACTTGTAGCGCAAGCCTTTTTAACAGTCCCGGAGTGGATTAAGCCGGGAGATATTATAGAAATACATCATTTGATCCGTGTTAATCGCAAGAAGCGAATTGCCGGAAGTCATGCAGCGAGAAACTTATCATACATGCCGAAAACCATACATAAGACAGTGGATGTCATTTCAAAAATTGAAGTAATGGAAAGTGGTATTTATCGGCAGTATGACTTTGTAACGGCTGCAAAACATATGGGGATTTCCCCATACAACCTTGCTGAGATCGTGCGACAAGAGCCGACCAGCAAAGAAGAAAACTGGGCATACTATCAGTGTGCCGTAAACGCCGATGGTGTGGCGGTAGATGTAGATTTTCGCATAATCCGCACCAAAGATATTTAATCATTGTTTTCCTGAACCAATTTCCGGGGATTTTAACAGTGATTCCAAAATTATAATTCATTCAATAACCGTTTGGGAGTAGTGACCGTGTGTTGCTGCTCCCATTTTTTTACGCTTTTTGGAATGTAAGGTTTTGATTGTGGAAAATAGGGCAGAAGTCCACAAATTTCTCTTTTTCATATACGTGTTTTTTTATCGAACTTTTCCGCACCGAACACACCCAAAACCACACCTTTTTTATGAAAACGGTCATAAAATGGGCAGCGTGTCGAACTCAGTTTTAGGCATAAAAAAGACAGCGGATTTTTGCGCCACTGTCTAAAAGTAATCACTTCATTATTATTGCATGTTTAATTTCGCCGGAAGTTCATCTGGGGTAACTTGATGATTTTTGTCAGATAGAGCTTCACAAAGACGATCAGCGTTTGCCCATGTATTCGGTATAACTTCCATGATGTCGTTCGGCTGACAGTCTAACCAGATACAGAGAGCTTCTATAGATTTGCTGTCAACGGATGTTTCACGGGTTCTTTTTTCGTATTTGGCTGGTTTTGTGCCCGGAATTTTATAATTATATTCCTCAAGAATACCTGTGCCCAGTTTTAATTTACGCAAGGTTTCCTGTCCTATAATATTATCATTTCTGATATTGGATGTATTTTTTCCTTTTGCTTTCATCAATTCAAACAATTTTTGGTAACTAATCATAGTAAAATCTCCTTTTTACACTAATATTATAGCATTTTAGGGGGATTATTAGCAAGTCCATTTATTATTGTGTATTTAAGTATTAGCAAAAAAGGGGCAGCAGTTACGCCACCCCGGTATGAGATATAAAATAAATGTTATGAAAAATAATCAACGATTGCCCGGACTTCATCGGGATAAATTTTAAACTCTTCAACGGTATCTTCTTCGCCGTTTTTATACGTCTTCATAAATACTTTTTTGATTTTTGCAAGCGGATCAGATACCCACAGAATATAGTCTGTATTTTCGGGCATTGTCTCAAAGTAACGATTTACTTTAATACCGACACAATCCAAAGCGTCAATGATATCGTCTGGCTGTATTTCTGCCAAAATATCACGGATGTTAGTATTTGTAGTGCCGTATGTTCCATTTTTTCTATAAAATAAAAATTGCATGTCGTTCTCCTTCTCCCCCGTATAAAACGCCGTTAGGTCAGCAATAGTGTTATTTTCCAGCAGCAGAGCCGAATATTAAGCGATAAAGGTAACTTTTGTAAATTTTCCGCTATCCATTTTAGGATAAACTTGTTTCATTGCCCGGTCGATTCCGTTTGAGTCTTCAAAGTCTTCATAAAAGTAATAAATCATGTTCCCTGTTGCTGTTGTGATCTCAACGCCGATTCCCTTATGTTTTTTAATTTTTGCTAACATTTCAACTTTTGTCATTGCATTTCCCTTCCTTTTATAAGATTGATGACAGTGCGATTACCTGAGCTTCTGATAAGTGGTCAATCACTGTATTCCCTTCTTTGTCTGCCAGTTCGTATTGATCTGGAATAGTTCCGAAAAATCCGTCAAACTGATTTGATAAGTAATAACCTTTTTCATATAACTTTCTTTCCGCTTCTTTCATTTGGTAGCCTCCTGTATGTTTTTTATCTGTGATTTGCTTTGTTGAGATAATTATACACAAGTACTAGTGTAATTGCAATTGACAGATCAACCATAAATCACAGAAAATTAAACACTAATATTTGTGCAAAAACACGATTGACTAAAGCACAAGTATTAGTGTAAAATGCAATCAAGATAAATAAAACGAAGGAGGAAGAACACATGACATACTTCACGGATATTCATTCATTAGAAGAACTGAGAAAAGAATATAAAAGACTTGTAAAAGAAAATCATCCAGATAACGGCGGTTCTGAGGATGCTATAAAAGTTATCAATGTAGAATATGAAATAACTTTTAAAGTATTAGCAAAATCAGATACAACCAACGCCAGAAAGTACGATATGGCAGCAGATGAACAGATTCGGGACATTATCAATATAATTATAAATTTTGATATTAACATTGAAATCTGCGGATCGTGGATCTGGGTATCTGGCAACACATACGGCTGCAAGAGCGACCTTAAATCAAATGGTTTTCACTGGGCAAGCAAGAAAAAAATGTGGTACTGGCACGATCCAGAAAAACAGACAAGAAGTAATGGAAAAACCACAATGGATGATATCCGCAATAAGTACGGATCGGAAACAATCAAGAAAGCAGAAACAAAGATGTGTATTAGTGCATAGCTCATGAAAGGGAATCAATCCCCTTTTATGATATCTACTATTAAGAAGGGAGAAGACAATATGAAGTACATTATCATCTACAATAATAATCAGAATCATAACTATACAAATAGCAGAAGTGATTTATTACATTGGCTGAAGACATTAAAAGATGAACAGATAAATGATATTCGTAAAATTTATAAATCAGGTATCAGTGATTCAGTATTTGAAAAGTACACAAGATATATAAATCAATAATACCTACAGAACACGGAGTCAGTCATTACAATAATATACCGCATACAGCTATTACATATTTCAAAGTGTATTGTAGGCGGTATATTTCTTTGGTATAATGTGTTCAGGAAAACAACTCATTTCGTGTACAATTTAAAACAGCCAAAAGAACAAGAAAAAAGCAATGATTTAATAGAAAAAGTGGCAATATTTGTTCAATATATTTTTGAAAGGGTTTCGTGAACAGTATTGCTCAGAAGCAGAAAAGAAGGGAGATTTTTCTATGATTTATGGTTATGCCCGTTGCTCAACCAACGAAAAGAAACAGGATATTGATCGCCAGAAAAGAGATTTGAAAAAACTTGGTGTTGATCCGCAAAATATATTCTGGGAGTATCAAAGCGGAATGAAGAATGATAGAGTACAACTTGACCGTCTTATGAATACAGCGCATGAAGGAGATACAATTATAGTATTAGAAGTTAGCCGATTGACTAGATCGACACAGAAGTTATGCAGTATAATAGATGAAATAAAAGAAAAGAAATTGAAACTGATAATTGATAAAAGTATAACTGTAGATTGTACGCCAGGGCATGAGATTGACCCGATGACAAAGGGCATGTTAATGATGTGGGCGGTCTTCGCAGAGCTTGAACATGACATAATTTGCCAGCGTGTAAAATCCGGGATGGAAAATGCTAGAGCGAAAGGCGCAGTCATTGGAAGACCGAAGACTACTGAAGATAATATTCCGGCGGTGTTTATGCGGTACTATCCGAAGTATATCAAAAAAGAAATGAATGTTTCGGAACTGTCAAAACTTTGTGGAATGTCGAGGACTACAATTTACAAATATATAAAAATTCTTGAAGGATAAAAAAGAGTAGAGATATAAAGAAAGCCACTGGCAGCAGGAAATATGTTGCAGTGGCTTAATTTATGTCTGGATTAGAGTGATTATTTTTCGGTCTGTCTTATTTTGGCTGTATATTCTGAGTCAGCCGGAAAAATTCTTGTAGTAAATGACCAGGGGGGGGATATTTACATTTGCGCAGCGATTCCCGGCGTGTTCAATCCGCTTCGAGGTCTATCTCAATCTACAATAATCATATTAGCAGCCGAACATTAACCTTTGCGTTATTCTTGAATTGCAGTAACCAATCCATCTTCAAAGTATATATATTTGTTTTTTACCGATGATCTGTATACCCATTGTTCACGAACACCATATTTTGTGGTTGTTTTATTGATGTCCGAAGGGTCTCCCCAGGTGGAGTTTTTGACTTCTTCAGGTGTCATGCCAATAGCAGGATCCTCCTTCTTAACAATTTGTGGTTTTTCAGGTGTGGATTCTTCGGTTTTCGGTTTGGTATTCATATATGCAAGCATAGTATCTGTGTTCCAACTAAGCGTGCATACGCTAGTTTGGTCTAAAAGTTTAGGAAATTGAAACTCATATTCATCTTTTCCCGAATAATTATATGAGATGTTCATTTCTTCAATATTAGAACCGAAAGAATCTTGAAGGATAGAATTTAATTCTTCTCTGTCAGATTCAGAAAGTTTATCAGTATCATCTAACTGCAAAAAGAATTCAACGATTGTTTTATTGTCCCATCCAAGGCGAACTGCAATCATTCCAGAATGTCCATAAAAAGAACCACGCCAGAGATCGTGAGTATAATCATCGGTATTCCAGGAAGAGGTATCTACATTTAAAACGGAGATATCTTCTCCAATAAATTTTTTATAATCAACAAATTCTTCTGGGATACTGTAATCTTTTTCCGTTGGCTGTTCTTTTTCAGAAGACAGTGCTTCGGTTGAATTTTCAGCTACACCAGAATCTGCTATTGATTCCGTTGTATCTTTATAATGAGTTTCTTCAGTGGTTGTATTGTTGCAGCCAAATAATCCGAGAGAAATTGTAGCTATTATTGTATAGAAGAAAATTTTTTTCATTTAGTGCCCTCGCTTTTCATAGAACATCAAGAATTATGAGAAGAAAATTCTATCATTTTTAAAAGTCTTTTTCTATCCCATAGGATAATGCCATTTTTCTCGGCAAGCTCTTTTGCAGAAGGGGTAAAGTAATTGTTAGTTAGCACAACACCGACATGCTGATTATAAAAAGTCTTACCACTAAATGCCTCTTGGACTGCTTTGTTTCCTACCTCAGAAGAATAACATTTACACTGAATTCCGTATTTTATACTATCCTTAGTTGCAAGAATATCTATACCCTGATCGCCACTGCCTTTCGTAACAGATACGCTTTTGAATCCGTTTTGTTTTAGGAGAGTGGCACAGAAACTTTCAAATTCGTGTCCATCCATGTTATCAAAATCGTGATTTTTCTGTTTGGTGGATGGGATATTTTCTACGTTAGTTTTCATCTGTGATTCTTTTGATTTTTCAATGGTTACATTTTGCTTGTTGGAAGTAATTTCATCGAGTAGAAATCCGTTTTGTGTACGGATGGCTTGAATAAAATAAGTGTAGGTTTTTCCAACATTGACATTATGATCCGTGTAACGTCTTGCATCACCTTCAAGAATTACGACAGGTATAAAATCTTCTTCGGTTTGGTCTATTCTGGAACGATACACCTTGTAGTTAGATACATTCGGTTGGCGATTCCAGAAAAGTTTTGCTGATTCATTATTCCTGGATTCTACATGTAAATCAATTTTTTTCAGTTTTGGAACTAATCCACCACCCATAGATGAGTGTGATTTAATTAACGTTCCTTCATATATGCCGTAGAGATAGACAGAATATGAAATACAGGGTGGCTCTGAAGGAGAAATGGTGTCTGTATATTCATAAATTCTATTGAACCTAATAAAAGGAAGTGTTGCAATTTTTTGTGGTGGTTGATTTTTATAATTTTTATAAATTACAAATTCCGTAGCGATAGAATTGAAGTCAATATCACAGTTCCATCTTATAAGAAATTGTTCTGTTGAAATCTGAGTTACTTCGATACAAAAAACATGTGAAATGATGTCATTTTTATCAGGCAGTGCCAGATAGTTTTTTGTTCGTAATTCTTCCCATTGATCCATACGGCGTTTAAAGTCAGCGCAGCGTTTGGCTGATTCTGCACGTTCGTTTTTTATATCTTTTCGTGTATTTATTTCATCGGCTACTCCGAATAATGCGCCGAATAATCCCCATCCCAAAAATCCCATGATATACCTACTTTCGAGTTTGAATAAATGATACTAAAATCAAATACTTTGATACTAAGTATACAATGGAAGTATTGTAAAATCAATATATAGTATCAAATGGTTTGACTTGAAGGGAGATTGCAATGTAATGGCTTTTGGAGAAAAATTAAGAGATTTGCGATTAAAGTCAGGAATGACGCAGCTGCAATTAGCAGATAAAGTGAATGTTACTAAATCTGTAATAAGTTACTATGAGCATAAAGATAAAAAGCCCTCTCCTGATATATTGATAAAGTTTGCTGAAATATTTGGAGTTACGACAGATTATCTGTTAGGAGTAGAAAAAACGCCGGAAGCAATGTTGGATGTAAGTGGATTAACCGAAGATGATGTAAAAGCAGTTCAGGTTATAGTTGATGCGTTTAGGAAAAAGAATAATTACTAAAATGAGTCTGATGCGTCGGGCTCTTTTTTTATGGGAGAAGATTCTATGATTGTAAGGCAAGATTACGAAATTATATTAAAAAAAATTACTATTGTATAAGAACAAAGGAAAATAATAATTGCCCTGAGTGTAATGAAAATATGAGAGTGCGTGATAGTCGAAAAAGAACTGTTATGGACGAAAATGGAGAGAAATACATCTTTAGTTTACGGCGATTCCAGTGTAACAGATGTAAAAGCATTCATTTAGAACTTCCTGACTGCATAATTCCAAATAAAAGATATTCAAAGGACGCAATAAATATGGTTGTAAGTGGAAAATGTGATTATTATATTATGGATCAAAGCACAATTTATAGATGGACACACCCGTTCTGCAATGACAAAGAGATATCAGATTGATATGATACGAAGCAGGGAGGTGTCATTATGAAAAGAAAAAAATCTTTCCTTATTATAATATGTTTTGCGCTACTACTGCTTTTTGCATTCATTTTTTTCTTTGGTCGGCAAGGAAAAATAGATAATCCTTTATTGCCTATTGATGAACTGGCTGAGAAATGGAAAGGAAATCAAGACTTACCGAGCGGTGGAGAAAATCAAGAAATTGATGTTCCTGGATTCAAAACCCTTGTATTTAGAGCAAATCAAACGAGCCAAAAAGTCAATTTCTACAATCCAGAAGAAAATGAGTGCTTATTTAAGTTGAAACTTTATGCAAAGGATAAACAGCTATGGGAATCCGGCTATATTCAACCAAGTGATGGTTACTATGATATTGAAATTAGTGATCCGTTAGATGTTGGAGAATATGATGGAAAACTCATATATCAATGCTATAAGGATGATGGAACACAGCTTAATAGTGCGGTAGTGACATTTAAACTGATAGTAAAGGAGCAATAGCATGAAAAGAGTTTTAGCAGCAATGCTTTGTATGAGTATGCTGATGGTTGGATCAACTACGGCATATGCACAGGATATCGGATCTTTTGGGGATGGTGGATTTGGCGATAGTGCAACCGCTACAATGACATATGACGTTGATAGCACATATATAGTATCTATTCCAGCGACAATCAATATGAATCAGGAAAATAAACTTACTGCATCTATGATGGACATACGATCAAATGAAATCGTTGAAGTATATACTGATTCAAAAGTTCAGATGGAAAACAAAAATAATTCGGCAGCAGGATCTATGAATATGGAAGTTGTAACATCTAATCCAGAACTAACTTATAATGGAAGCCCTATAGTTGCACAATTTATAGAAGGTGCTATGGAAACAACACTTTCTTTCTGGGGTAAACGTCCAGATGCACAGGGATCTGCAGGTCATTATGAAGGAACTTGCGAATTTCACATCCGTATCAGAGATATGAACTAATTTATATAATGGCATAAATACAAGGGAAGGGCGTGCCGGTTGGTATGCCCTTAAATTATAAAAAATCCTTGCCTTTTTGGAAAGATATATTATAATCAATAATATCAAGGTCAATAATCTCTATGTTGAAGGGGAAATTGAAATAGCCTGTTAAGGGGCAAAGTTCCCAACCAACAGAATAAATGTTCAAACGTAAAAATTGACCTTGTAGGTCTGAGAAATCAGATCTTCAAGGTCTTTTTTGTTACATGAAAATAGAGCGAAAACCTTGATTTTACGCGATTTTTCACACCTTGATAAAACACAAATTTTATTTAGTTTTTCAAAGACCGCAAAGAAAAACTAATGAGCATTGAAAAAAGTGGGAGAATGTGAGATTTGCCCTTTTGGAGGATGAGGAAGTTTGTCCCACAACAGATATATAACACAGAGTGTTAATTAGTCTATATAGAAAACCCCTTACATCAATTATGGTGTGAGGGGTTTTTTACGTGAAAAATGTACAAAAGTTCGTTGATGTGGTAGTATGATAAAGGAAAATCACTATTTGTTGATTTGTAATACATAATACAAGGAGAAATAAAATGAGTACAAAAAAAGCAATTGGCATATCATTTGTTGCCATATTCATTTTAGTAATTACACAAGTTATTGCACAAGCAATTGCAAGTATATTTACTATAATACATGTTCCATATGGAATTTGTAATATTATCGCTGGAGTTGTATATGCCGGATTGTCATATTTTCTTTTGAAAATATTTATTAGCAAGGTTATTAAGTTACCAGTGTCAGATTTTGGACTACCTAAATTTAAAATTAAAATAAGATGGGGTATAGTAGCTGTATTGTTACCAGTCATTATAAAAGGAAGTTATCTTTTAATATTCAACGGTAAGTATGTTTCTTCAAATATGAATGGAAATCAGATATTTAATACTTTAAGCGCAGGAATTGCATTCACAGGAATAGCGGCTGGATTTGTTGAAGAAATGGTGTTTAGAGGAGTTATACTTAATGCATTAAAGAAAAGATGGAATGTTAAAGTGGCAGTAATCGTTCCATCAATGTTATTTGGTATTGTACATGTTCTGGGACAGGATTTTTCAATAGGCAGTTGTTTATTAGTTATTATCGCTGGAACTATGGTAGGCGTTATGTTTTCAATGATTGCAATAGAGAGTGGTTCAATTTGGAATAGTGGAATAGTGCATGCTATTTGGAACGTTATGATTATTGGTGGTGGATTGTCCATCGGAGAAAAAATGGATAAATATTCTGTAATGACATACGTCCTTAATTCAAAATCTTTTGCAATTACAGGGGGAGAATTTGGGATTGAATCATCTGTTATTTCGTTGATAGGGTATATAGTAGTGATTGGCATAGCATTTATTGTGATTAAATCGAGTAAGAAAAATTGATATAAATTTATGGAAAACAATTAAGAAGAAACGATTGTAAATACAAGGGTTAGTAAGTCTGATGATGGTTATGTGCAAGAAATCGCTTAATAGCGAGTATGGGATATGAACAGTAGGGGGGGAGGTAAAGATGATTACTATTTTTAATAGAAAAGAATTATTGATTACTTTAGATATGAAAAAGCAATCGGAGATACGTGAAATTTTATCTGCAAATAACATTGAGTATGTAGTAAAAACAACAAATCTACAGAGTGCAACTGTAGTTGGAAGCCAAAGAGCTTATACAGGTAACTATGGAATCAATCAAGACTATTCCTATGAGTATAAGATTTATGTTCGTAAGAAGGACTTTGATAAAGCAGTATGTTTGATTAATTAACGTTCATCTTGCTTTTAATATGGTTTTATGAATAAAAGATGTTGGAAAGGGATGTAATTATGGATTGAAAACTTCCGCTATTATATCGTTGTGACAACAACTAAATTCTTCAAAAGTTACTGAGGTCAGATCCTTTTAATTGGCATTGAGAGAAGATGCAGATGAACGAAATGAAGAAGCAGTAGAAGAAATGCTGAATGAACTGTGGAGGAAGTATTCGGATAAAAACAGGTACTTTACGGACCTTCCGGAAATTATCATTAATAGCAAAGCTATAAGATTTCAAAAAATGGGAGTGAGATATATGGAGCAATTACTGATTGTTGAAGATGATATTGGTTTGAATCAAGGGTTATGCAAAGCACTGAAAGCAGATGCTCGGCAGATCATTTCCTGCCAAGACCTAAAAACGGCGAAGGAACAGCTGCTTTGCGGCGGTGTATCCCTGATCCTGTTGGATATCAATCTGCCGGATGGCAGTGGGCTTGAGCTGCTCCGGGAGGTCAAGGAAAACATGCCCGGAGTTCCTGTTATTCTGCTGACTGCCAATGACACCGATCTGGACATCGTAGACGGACTGGAGAGAGGCGCTGATGATTACATTACCAAGCCCTTTTCTCTTTCGGTTTTGCGGGCAAGGGTGAATACCCAACTGCGAAAGCAAGCGTCAAGCCATAAAAATGCGCCGATCCGTATGGATCTTTTTCAATTTGACTTTGAGGCGATGACCTTTTATGCGGGAGATTCAAAAGTGGAATTGAGTAAAACAGAACAAAAATTACTGCGTCTGCTTGTTGAAAACCGTGGTCGAACCATGACCCGTGGAGACCTTGTAGACCGGATCTGGACAGATGGCGCAGAATATGTGGATGAAAATGCTTTGTCTGTTACGATCAAGCGTCTGAGGGATAAGCTTGGTGCACAGAAATACATTAAAACCGTCTATGGAATCGGTTATAGCTGGGTGATAAAAGATGAATAAAACCGGCATTGTGATCATACTGCTGTGTTTTCTGGCGGCGGCAGCTGTTGTGTTATGGGAGCGGAGAAAGGCCAGAAAAACGATGGAAGAAATCGAAAGGATGCTGGACGCTGCCATGACCGGCTCCTTTTCTGAAACCAATTTTGATGAAAGCCAGCTGTCTGCTTTGGAAACAAAGTTTGCACACTATCTTTCTGCCGCAGAAGCATCTTCTCGAAATGTAGCGCAGGAAAAAGACAAAATCAAATCCTTGATTGCGGACATTTCCCACCAGACGAAAACGCCGATAGCAAACCTGCTGTTATACAGCGAGCTTTTGATGGAGGAAACTCTGCCTGCATCGGCGAAGGCAAATGTGGAGGCGCTGTACAA
>CAKSAJ010000017.1 GCA_934435195.1 uncultured Schaedlerella sp. | reverse complement strand
GTTGAGGCCATGGGGACGGGGTTAGTGGCTTTTTGCTTGCAAAAAGCCACTAACCCCGTCCCCATGGCCTCAACCCCCGTCCCCAATGGCCTACCCTGGCCTCCTCAACCGGCACCCTTTTTCTGTCTAAGGAAAGATATTTGTTTCTTTTTTATTTTGGCGGACTTCCCTTATATACATTTAATTAATGATTGTAGATATTTATAAGGTAAAGAGGTTGAGATAAGACCGTGTGAGAAATACGTTGTTAGACAAATTATGAAAGAAGGAGGACGAGCAAAATGAAAAAGTTTATTGCATTAAGTTTAGCAGCAATTATGGCGGTTTCTGTATGTGCTTGCGGAAATAAAAAAACAAAATCAGCAGGAAAGGAGATTTTTTCATGCTATGATCTGGAAGTCCAGAACTTTGCAGAGTCCTTTGATGCATCAGAAATTGTAACAATGATTTATCAGAAGAACCATGATGTGTCGGAAAAATTTATTCTGGAAGACAAAAAGCAGATCAACAAACTATTTCAGGCACTTTGTAAAGTGGAAGTATTGGAAAAGACAGAAGAGAGAGCATCTGATTATGATGATATTTTTATTTTTACTCTGCGAACAGCACAGGCATTTACATTTGCGTTCAATCAGCACCATCTGGTAATTGGAAATGATGCTTATTATGTTCAAGGCGATGAGGAACTATGGAAAATTGCAAAAGAAATCTCGTTAAGTGAGAACGCGCAAGGAGAGGAAAAAGGGCAGATGGAAGATTATCAGCAGAAAGAAGAGTCGCAGCAAGAGAAAATTAAAGTTATTCCTACAGCGGCAGAACAGGTCGTATTGGAAGATTATCAGACTTCAGAATTCAGTATGAAACTTCCAACAGGCTGGGTGGTAAATTCCGGAGGTGATGGGATGGCCTTTAGTCTTTGTGCATACGATCCGCAGAACCCAGTCAATCAAGTATTTGTACTTTTAAAAGCAATGCCTCTGATGCATGATTCGAATAGCAGAAGTTATTATGAACAATCCCAGCAAATGTATGGCGGAAACTATTATATTATGGCAGACGCACCGGCGTTGGAGAATCCGTCCACAGAAAATTTCTATCAGATTTTCTCAAGCTATGCATCATTTGTGGAGAAAGATGAACCATCTTATTATGGATATACATTTCCAAGGTTCAATGATTTTACTGTGATGGAGGCGTTTGAGAGTAATTCGAATATGAAATCCATTGCGATTAATCCTGCATTGCTGCGTGCAAGCTTCACAGATGAAAGCGGAAGAAGAGGAGAAGGAATGTTTACGGCGGATGTTGTAGATTTTTCAGGAAATCTGCAGGATGCATCGTGGATGTTTGGATTTGATACAGGTTATTATATGGCGTACAATATTATGGCAGTTACTGCAGAAGAAAACAGTTTTATTGACTGGGAAAGTATTTTATGTCAGTGCCTTGCTAGTATCGACTTTACAGATGCTTTTGTCAGCAATGCGATTGCGCAGAGTAATGAGACAGTGGCGAATTCCAGACAGTTGAGTCAGACATTGAGTGATACATCTGATATGATTATGTCTTCCTGGGAAACAAGAAATACAAGCGATGATATTATTCGTCAGAAGCAGAGTGATGCAACGCTTGGTTTTGAGAGAATTTATGATACGGAGAAAGATAAAATATATAAAGCTACAAATGGGTGGAGTGACAAGTATGCAGATGACAGATTCAAACTTGTGACAGATGATAGCATGTATACAAGACCGATTGACGGATATATTGATTACTGAGACAAAATAGGACAGGGGTGCCAGTTGGGGACGGGGTTAGTGGCTTTTTGCTTGCAAAAAGCCACTAACCCCGTCCCCATGGCCTCAACCCCGTCCCTATTTGGCTCTGTTAGCAACTCTAAATTGATTTGGAGTCATATGATAGTGTTCTTTGAAGCATTTATAAAAATGAGTTGTATTAGTAAAATGTAATTCTTCCATAATTTCTGAAATAGAGGAAGTTGTTTCTTTGAGTAATGTAGCCGCTTTTTTCATACAGAAAGTTTGACCATAATCAAACAGACATTTGTGGGTATATTTTTTTACAATCGTATTCAGATAATTGCCACTATAGTTTAATATCTGTTCCAATTCAGAGCGAGAGATTCTTCCATCTGTATCTTCTAATAAATGGCAAATATGAGAAAATAATATAAAATCATTGTCAGCTTCTACGTGAACCGGTGTAAAGTGAAAATGTGTAGGATCTGCCAGATAGTCAAACAATTCTAAAAGCATACCCTTTATAATATAAGTGGAACCGAGTTTTGGAAACATAATCGCACGTAAAATATTGTCAGTAATTGCGTGAAGAGTGTGGCACCAGTCTTTATTATTAAGTGCGGGAAGAAAATCTAAATATTCTTTCGTGTCAGGATTATCCAGGTTGTCAGTAAGAAACTTTAATATAGGATTTATCCCTGGCATTTCGATATCTGGAAAGTATACTTTCTGTTCATCATCAGACAGTTGTTTTACAAGTTCTTTTGACATACCAATAAATAAAAGTGTTGCATCTGAAGAAAAGACTTCCTTATGGACGATATTATGGTTCATTAAGCAACAGTTCCCACTATGAAACGCAAGATCAGATTGTTCTATCTGCTGGTGGATTTCTCCGTCTAAAACAATTAATAATTCATAGAAGTCATGGATATGTGGTGCTCGGTTATTAAATTGGTGGATTTCTTTTTTTGTTTGAAAATGATAAAAAGTATTTTCACGTGGTGATGTCATCAAGAAATTGAGATAAGCATTATCATCTGACTGACAGCATGCTTCGAGAGTGAACTGAATAGGTGTCAGTATCTTGATATAGGAGTTAATACCACTATTTAAATTATCCTGTTCGATAATATTATTAACTGTATAGGATGAAGCCATTTCAATAAGTCCTCCGTTTCATTCACGAATATGATAAGAATTTAAATATATTCTATCATATATGTTGTAGTATTATAAGACATAATTTATTAAAGTAATATTATAAAAAACATAAGCGTTTATGAAAAGAAAAATAATTGTGCCGAGGAATAAGGAGGTTACAAAGTAATGCGTGAAACAGAAAAGAAATACTTGAAATGGTATCAAAAGATAGCCTATGGAGCAGGCGATTTAGCTTCAAATACAAGTTATGGATTAGTATCCAGCTTTGTGCTTTTGTATCTGTCAGATACAATGGGATTAAACACAGGAATCATCGGAACATTGATGTTAGTATCTAAATTCTTAGATGGAATTTCAGATGTTATATTTGGTAACTTGATCGACCGTACGAAATCAAAACTAGGAAAAGCAAGACCGTGGATGTTATACGCTCAAATCGGTGTATCATTATGCCTGGTATTGTTGTTCTCTATTCCGGGTGGGCTTGGAACAACAGCACAATATGCTTATTTCTTTGCTTTTTATACAGCATTGAATGCTATATTCTATACAGCAAATGGAATTGCATACTCAGCATTATCAGCACTCATCACTAGAAATAAGAATGAGCGTGTTCAGCTTGGTTCCATTCGTTTTATGTTTGCTGTTGCAACAAATATTGTAATGGGATTTGCAGTAACCAATGGAGTAGAGGCATTTGGCGGTGGAGCTGCCGGATGGAGAATGGTTGCGATTATTTGTGGAACAATTGGTCTTGTAGTAAATACTATTAGTTGTCTTTGCGTAAAAGAATTACCAGAGGATGAAAATATTGTAGTTGATGTAGAGTCAAAGACACAAGATGATAAGATTAGTTTTGGAGAATCTTTAAAACTTCTTTTTAGCAATAAATATTATATATTAATAGTAGCAATCTACATTGTATATTATTTTATGAGTAACTTAACAACAGGTTCAGCTGTTTACTTTATGAAACAGGTACTTGGTGATGGCTCATTACTGGGCTTATTCTCAATGATGAAGATGTTCCCAGTCATTATTGCATTGATTTTTACACCTATATTAGTAAAGAAGACTGGAAGTATGCAGAAAGTTAATTTCTGGGGATATGTCATTAGTGATATTTTAGGTATTTTCTTAATCTTCTTTGCAATGCAGAAGAATCTGCCAATGATGCTTCTGTTTATGTTCTTAAAAGGAACTTTTGCAGGAACAATGTCAGGTACATTAAATGCATTGATTGCAGAAATCAGTGGATATACATATCGTACAAAAGGTGTACATATTGATGGTATGATGTTTAGCTGCTCATCACTTGGAGTAAAAGTTGGTGGTGGTATAGGAACAGCAGCAGTTGGCTGGCTGTTAAATGCATCCGGCTATGTTGGAACAGCAGCAACTCAGACGAGTGGGGCAATTAATATGATCTTTAGCATGTATATTACAATTCCTGTAATCCTTGGAGTTGTAATCACTGTTCTTTTAGGACTTATGACAGTTGAAAAAGAAAATAAGAGAATAGATATGGAAAGAGAAGCGAATAATTAAAATAGAAAGAGGAACAAAGTATGCAGTGTCAGAAATTTAATGATCGCTGGACATTTGAAAAAGTAGGTCAGGATGACAGATTAAAGGCTTTTTATGGTGATGACAATAAAATAATTGTTACACTCCCATATGATGCTATGATTCGTGAAAAAAGGGATAAAGAGTGTCCGGCAGGGGCACAGAGCGGCTTTTATCCTGGGGGAGTTTATATTTATGAAAAATCATTTTTAGCACCAGAAGAATGGAAAAACCGGGATGTGGTGTTAGAGTTTGAAGGAATTTACGGAACAGCAAGAGTCTGGATAAATGGGGCTCTTGCAACGGTAAACCGAAATGGATATATGGGTTTTTCTGTAGACTTAAAGCCATGGATTTGTTATGGACAGGAAAATTTGATAAAAATTGATGTAGATAACAGTAACCAGCCGAATAGCAGATGGTATACGGGTTCTGGAATTTATCGTGATGTGAATTTATGGACAGGGAAAGGTGTCTATATTCCACATGATGAGATGAAAATAACTACGTTATCTGTAAATGATGATGTAGCAGTTGTGGAAGTTTGTGCCAAATTAAAGAATACGAAAGAATGTGGCATGGAAGCAAAATGCTATTTTGAACTGATATTTGAGGGAAAAACAGTTGTAACAGAAAAACAGAATATTGTATTTTATTCTGAAAAAACAGAAACTGTAAGAGTACAGCTTCCTGTGAAATGTTCGAAAAAATGGAGTACGGATCATCCGAATTTATATCAGTGCCGTGCCAAAACATATATAGGGGACGAAATATGTGATGAATATACCGTGAATTTTGGCATTAGGACGCTTGCACTTGATCCGGTAAATGGGTTTCAGATCAATGGGGAAACAGTGAATTTAAGAGGAACCTGCATCCATCATGATAATGGTGTGATAGGAGCAGAGACATTTCCAGAAGCGGAGTGGTACCGGTGTAAAAGACTAAAAGAGGCAGGATTCAATGCGATAAGAAGTTCGCATCATCCTATGAGCAGAGCAATGCTTGATGCTTGCGATCATTTAGGAATGCTTGTGATGGATGAGTTGACCGACATGTGGAATCGAGGTAAAAATACCTATGATTTTTCAGATATTTTCAAAGAGGAAGCACAAAAATGGATTCACCACATGGTAGACAAGGATTATAATCATCCATCGGTAGTTATCTATTCTGTAGGAAATGAGATACAGGAAGCAGGAACAAAACAGGGATCATGGATTAATCGTTCTTTGTGCAATAGATTTCATGAGCTAGATGCCACAAGATTTACTACAAATGCTTTAAATGGATTGAATTGTGCTGGAAAACGACTCAAGGTTATTATGAAGGAAGTCATTGAAAAGTTTGGAATGGACACACAAGGCAATGGAAGTGGTGGGGGAAGTAATGCTCTCAATAGTTTTATGAGTCTTATGTCTGGAGAAAAGGGTGAGTTTTTCGCAAAGCATCCGCTTGTTACAGAAGCCCTGGAAGAATGTGCCCAGAGTTGTGATATCACAGGGCTTAATTATTTGAGTGGAAGATATGAACTTGAGCATGAGCTGCATCCGGGAAAAACGGTACTCGGGACAGAAACATATCCAGCGGATATTGAAAATCTTTGGGAGAAAGTTACAAAATATCCACATGTTATTGGCGATTTTACCTGGACAGGTTATGACTATATCGGCGAAGCAGGAGTAGGGATTTTCCATTATGATGGAAAAGAGAATTTTACAAGTATCTATCCAGAAAGACTGGGTTATATCGGAGATATAGATTTGATTGGAAACCGCAGACCAATTAGTTATTTCAGAGAAATTGTATATGGATTAACAAATCAGCCATACATTGCGGTAGAACGTATGGAGCATAGGGGACAGACAGCAAGTAAAACTGCATGGATGTTTAAAGATAATATCAGTAGCTGGACTTGGAAAGGGCATGAAGGAGAAAAGGCCAGTGTTGATGTGTATTCATCAGGAGATGAAGTAGAATTGTTTTTAAATGGTAAATCTCTTGGTAGGAAACCAGCTGGAAAAAATTTTCATTACACAGCAACATATGAAGTAGCATATGAGTCAGGGACTTTAAAGGCAGTGGCATATGAGTCCGGGAAAGTGATAGGGAAGTATGAACTTAGCACTGCAGATTCAGTAAAAAGGCTAAAGGCTTGTCGTGTTACCGAGAATGAGCGGGATGTAGCATACGTAAAAGTGTGGTTAGAAGATGAACATGGTATTTGTAATCCACAAGAAACACAGAGGAGAATAATTCATGCTAAGGTTACGGGAAATGGTGTGCTAGAGGGATTTGGTACAGCCAATCCTTCTAGCGAAGAAGATTATTTCTCAGATACAGTAACAACTTTTGAAGGAAGTGCATTAGCTGTGGTTAGATGGAAAGATTCAAATTCGAAAGAACATGCGGTTCTTCGGCTGTGGACGGACGATGAAATCGAGGTATGTGTAAATATTTAGTGCCAATCAGGGACGGAGTTTTCTGGCTTTTTTTGCAAGCAAAAAAGCCAGAAAACTCCGTCCCTGATTGGCCTCCTAGAAAAAATGCAAACATTTTGTTTTCTACTTGATAGAAAAGAAGGATGGAACGTATAATAGTGTTAATGATTCAGAGATATTTACTCTGGAAATAAAATTACTTGCACCAGTGGTGTGGAAAATGATGTGTTGTTTCAGTTGATGGATGGAATTGCCAATATATTCACCCAGATGGGACTTGTAGAGGCATGGGGAAGCGGAATAAAAAGAATTTTTAATGCGGCAGAAGAGTATGGACTTCCGAACCGAGATTTCAGGAATTTGATAATATGTTTCGGGTAGAGTTGTTCCGTAATTCATTTCCGATGAAAAATGAAAAAGAACGCATCGGAGAAACATCGGAGAAGCATCGGAGGTAGAGTGGAGAACAGACCTCAACGATACACAGCAAAAGATTATCAAGCTGCTTTCAGAAGATCATCAATTATCAGCGGTTAAGTTAGCTAAGGAGAATAATATGGAATGGTTTGGAATTATAGCATTGATATTGTTACTTTATTATTCGGCGTATCCGGGAAAAGTAAAGCGTTTGGAAACGAAAGTAAAACGATTGGAGAAAAAGCAGAGAGGAGTGGCATATATGTCAAAGCTGATTAATGATCTTGTAGGAAAACAATGTATTATCAGATCAGAGTTCATTTTTAGTTTTGCGGGAAAAACTGAATTATCCTGCAAGATTATAGATGCAGATGATGAATGGATAAAAATTTGTTATACAGAGAAAAAAGATAAGCAGGTAGTTAAGCTGATGCGGATTGAAAATATTGAATCAATAGAAGAACAGTAAGTTCTATTTTAGAAATTCAGAGGAGTAAAGAGCATGGATTATAATTTACAAAAAAGAATAAAAACGAAAATACAAAGCGGAAGTTATAGTAAAGGAGATTTACAATGGAGTTTTGGATTTTTATGTTGATTATGGATTTGCTTCTTCCATTTACGATGATTGGTTTTGGAAGATATTTTATGAAAAAGGCTCCAAAGGAAATAAATTCAGTATTTGGATATCGGACTTCGATGTCTATGAAGAATAAAGACACATGGGAATTTGCTCATAAATATTGTGGTAAAGTCTGGTATGTCTGTGGAATGGTTATGTTGCCAATAACAGTAATATTCATGCTTTTAGTAATTGGAAAAAATGAAGATTGTGTTGGGAGTATGGGAGGTATTATCTGTGGTGTTCAACTTATTCCTTTAATTGGGTCTATTCTCCCAACAGAAATAGCATTAAAAAAGAATTTTGATAAGAATGGAACAAGACGATAAAGTTTGCAGAATCAAGAAAAACGGAATTTGGAGGACAAAGCTTATGAAAAGCAAAAGTATAATTAAAGGAGTCAGCATCGGAATATCAACAGCAATACTTTGGAGTATTGTTTTAAACAGCAAGATTGCTGGAATTGGAGTGGGTATATGTCTGGGTATATCTCTTGCTAAATCTGACAGTCTTATTTCTTCGAAAAAAGATAAAGATAAGTGATGATACAACTTCAAGTTTGTAGAATTCAAAAATTTAATATGAAATGTGAGATAGAGCGTATGGAAATTAACTATACGTTCTATTTTTTTGCCTTTTTTGAAAAAGTGATTAAAAAACTATTGACATTTTGTTACTGGCAAAACCGCAAAATCGATTTTGATTTCCTGTGGTGCCAGACTAGCCCCTTTTGATATCCAGGAACTTCGAGAAATCATGTCTTATGATAAGATGGAACTAGATATGATTGGGGATCAAAAGACGGCAATGTTTGTTATTATCAGGGATACAGATGATACCTTCAAATTTATGGTGGCGATCATGTACACACAGCTTTTTAATTTGTTATGTGATAGAGCAGATGATGTGCACGGCGGAAGATTACCATATCATGTAAGATTATTGATTGCTAACATTGGTCTGATTCCTAAATTTGATAAATTGATTGCTACAATCCGAAGTCGTGAAATTTCTGCATCAACCATTCTACAGTCGCAAAGTCAGTTAAAAACGATTTATAAGGATGCAGCAGAAATTGAAATCATTAATTAAGAAAATTTCTATGTTACCAAAGTGGAAACATAGGAAAACCATGCTGGTTCTTTCTTTTTTAATGGTATCATTATATGATATGAATGAAAGAGAGGTAAGAAGTATGGCTTTAAATGATAACATTAAAAAAATCAGAGAAGAAAAAAAATATACACAACAACAACTTGCCGATAAACTGTACGTATCACGACAAACTGTATGCCGATGGGAGAACGGTTCAAGATGTCCAGATCTAATTACAGCAAAAAAGTTAGCAATGGAGCTTGGAGTCACTTTGGATGAACTTATATCTGATGAAGATATCACAGATATTCAATCAAAATATGGAATATGGAAGTTTGATAGGGTAAAAGAAAGGGAAAAAATTCAGATGATGCAAAAAAGGATCCTAGATTTTATAGAGATTATAGGAGGTATATTTTTAGCAATTTCTTTGTTGCTAAGAGTTCAATTTGATATGAAAGTACCAGCGTGGATTACGATAATATGTATTTTAATAGTGACAGTAGCATTTTTGTTTAATTTTGTGCTGGCAAAAAAATTGGATAGGAAGTAAAAAATTTCAAGTATTTGTAAAAAGAACAAAAAGCGATAGAGCATGTAGAAAAATCCATCTATATGCTCTATTTTTTTATGTTTTTTCAAGAAAGAAATCTAAAAGTAGGAAGAAAGGAGAAAAAAGTGAAGATAAAGATAAGATCGCCTTGCAAATAAAACAGGTAAAAAGAGGTCTAAATAATAGGGAAAGGAGAGAGAAAACACTGACAGACCATAGAAACAGTGTTTGGCCTCCTAGAAAAAATGCAAACATTTTGTTTTCTACTTGATAGAAAAGAAGGATGGAACGTATAATAGTGTTAATGATTCAGAGATATTTACTCTGGAAATAAAATTACTTGCACCAGTGGTGTGAGTATAGATTAGGAGTGAAAGAATGGTAGAAGATACTATGTTTTCCGGGGAATCGAAAAATATTGAGTACAAGGTATCCTTACCTGATAAAAGTGAAAAGTACATGAAAACAATTGTAGCTTTTGCTAATACACAGGGCGGCAAACTAATTGTTGGAGTGGATGATAAAACACATCAGATTGTTGGTGTGGAAAATGATGTGTTGTTTCAGGTGATGGATGGAATTGCCAATGCCGTTTCTGATTCTTGTATACCACAGATTATTCCTGATATTGAGCCTCAGACGGTAGATGGGAAAACGGTTATTGTTGTATCAGTAGAAGCAGGAAAGAGCAGACCATATTATCTGAAATCAAAGGGAAAAGATAATGGTACTTATATCCGTGTGGCAGGTACATCAAGACAGGCATTTCCGGAGAAGATAAAAGAACTGGAAATGGAAGGTGCCAGAATTTCATGGGATGAACTTACCTGTGTGGGTTATCCAGTCTCAGAAGACGCTACAGAGAAGCTATGTCAGGATATTGAAAAGTTCCGGAAGAAAGCAGGAATGTCGGAACATTCTGTAAAGAAAGAGCAGCTGATAAACTGGAGAATCTTGAAGCAGAGTGAGGGACGGCTTCTGGCAACGAACGCCTATGCATTGCTGACATCGGATTATTTTCCGTTTTCAAAAACGCAATGTGCGGTATTCAAGGGAACAGATCGTGCAGTGTTTCTGGATAAGAGAGAATTTACAGGACCAATCTATACACAAATCGAAGAAGCAGTAGAGTTTGTATTGAGAAATATTCGACTTGGAGCAACGATTGAGGGATTGGTAAGAAAAGAAAAATATGAGCTACCGCCGGAAGCAATCAGGGAAATGGTCATTAACGCCCATTGTCACCGTAACCTGTTAGACGAATCCTGTATTCAGGTTGCGGTTTATGATGACAGGTTGGAGGTGACTTCTCCAGGAGGATTGTACAATGGACTGACCTATGAGGAAGTCATGAATGGTCATTCGAAGATCCGGAATAAAGGAATTGCCAATATATTCAGCCAGATGGGACTTGTAGAGGCATGGGGAAGCGGAATTAAAAGAATCCTTAATGCGGCAGAAGAGTATGGACTTCCGAAACCGAGATTTCAGGAATTTGATAATATGTTTCGGGTAGAGCTGTTCAGAGTTAATCCAATAACTGACCAAGCTGACCAAGCTACTGACCAAGCTAACCAAGATTTTAAGGGATTAGATCAAACGAAAGAGGAAAATGTACTGAGTGAGAAAGAAATAGAAATACTGAATCTTGTACGTATGCAACCTTCAATCACGCAGAAAGAAATGGCTAATGCGTTAGATTGGAATCTTGCAAGTGTGAAGTATTATATAACCAAATTGAAGGAAAAGAAATATTTGACGAGGCAGGGAAGTAGCCAAAAAGGAAAATGGGTGATATATTAGACGGCAAAGATTCGGTGCCAGTTGGGGACGAGGTTAGTGGCTTTTTTCGCAAAGCGAAAAAGCCACTAACCCCGTCCCCACTGGCACCCCTGACCTTAAAAAATTTCAATACTTCGTTCTAATATCCCATTCATATGTGCAATTGCTGTTCCGTAATTGGTAATAGGAATATTCTGATCTTCGGCACATTGTAGCCGGTATTTCATTTCTCTTTCGTTTAGTGTACATCCACCACAATGAATGATCATACGATATTTACTTAAATCTGTCGGAAACTCTGTCCCGCTTGTGAATTCAAATTGAATATCTTTGCCGGTATAGCTTCGAATCCAGTTTGGCAGTTTGACCGTACCGATATCTTCGCATTGTCTGTGATGTGTGCAGCCTTCTGATATGAGAAGGATGTCTTCATCCTGCAGAGAATCTAATGTGTGTGCTCCGTTTACGACTGTTTTTAAATTGCCTTTGTATCGTGCAAACAAAATTGAAAATGAAGTGAGAGGCACATCTTTTGGTACGATTGCAGCTACTTTTTTGAATGCCTGACTATCTGTGATGACAAGCTGTGGAGGAACTGGCAATTTTTTGAGTGTGTCCTCTAATTCAGTTTCTTTTACTACAATAGAAATTGCATTGGATTCTAGCAGGTCGCGAATGGTTTGCTGCTGTGGGAGAATTAATCTTCCCTTAGGAGCAGAGGAATCAATCGGGATAACCAGAACTACAGTGTCCAGAGGTTTTATTAAATCACCGACGATGTGTTTCTCATTCATAGTTTTAGGAAGCTGTGCAGCAATTAATTCTTTTAGTTCATTGATATTCGAATTTGATTTTGCGCTGACAGAGATACATTGTTTCGGAGAAACGGTATTTGGCAGGGCAGATGGTGCATCGGTTTTGGATATATCACATTTATTCCATACAACAATATAAGGTATATGTTTATCCATAATACAGGTAAGGATATTTAAATCTTCAACCGTGGCACCGAGAGTGCTGTCGATAACAAGAACAGCGATATCGGTTTTGTTTAGCATCTGATATGCTTTTTGGATTCGAAGTTCTCCGAGTTCCCCGATATCATCAAGTCCGGGAGTATCGATAATAACCACAGGACCGAGAGGTAACAGTTCCATAGCCTTGAGGACTGGATCTGTAGTAGTACCTTTTACATCTGATACGATGGCCAGATTCTGTCCTGTGATTGCATTGATAATGCTGGATTTTCCAGCGTTGCGTCTGCCAAAAATTCCAATATGGATACGGTTGGAAGAAGGTGTTGCATTTAAACTCATAATAATTCTCCTAAAAACGGAAATCGCGACGATTATTTTCTTCAATCAATCGGAGATTTTCAAGTACAACTGCACGAGCCTTTTCATTTGGCACATTGAACACTTCTTTTTCAATGAGTTTATCGCCGATTGTTTTGGTGGCAGGACTTGCGTAATCCATTAAATATTCTTTCAATGTCATCAGTGCATTCGGATGGCAGCAGTTCTGAATCTGTCCGCTCTTACACAGTGACATAAAACGGTCACCGGTACGTCCTTCACGATAACATGCAGTACAGAAGCTTGGGATATAACCAAGTTCCATCAGCCATTTGACAACTTCGTCCAATGTACGTGTATCGCTGACGTCAAACTGTTCTGATTTTGCATCGTCCGGTTCCGGCTCAGCATAGCCGCCGACACTTGTCTTAGAACCGCCACTGATCTGAGAGACACCGAGATGAAGAACACGTTCTCTTGTCTTCTGACTTTCTCTTGTAGAAATAATCATACCTGTGTAAGGTACGGCAATTCGGATGCAGGCAACAATCTTGGCAAATGTATCGTCATCAATTCCGTTATCAAAAGAATCTGCATCAATGTCATCTGCATGACGGAGTCGAGGAACACTGATTGTATGAGGCCCAACCCCAAATGCTGCTTCAAGGTGTTCGGCATGCATCAAAAGACCTGCAAATTCGTAACGATATTTGTCCAGACCAAAGAGTACACCGATTCCGACATCGTCAATGCCACCTTCCATAGCACGATCCATAGCCTCTGTGTGGTAGTCATAATCATGCTTTGGTCCTGTCGGATGCAATTCCAGATAGCTCTCTTTATGATAAGTTTCCTGGAATAAGATATAAGTTCCGATGCCGGCTTCTTTCAACAAGCGGTAATTGTCAACAGTTGTTGCTGCAATATTGATATTAACACGACGGATAGCACCATTCTTATGTTTAATGCTATAGATAGTCTTGATACATTCCAGATAATAATCCATTGTGTTATGTACCGGATCTTCCCCGGCTTCCAAAGCCAGACGCTTGTGTCCCATATCTTGCAGAGCAATCACTTCCTTGCGGATCTCATCCTGAGTAAGCTTCTTTCTTGCAATATGCTTGTTCTTCATATGATACGGACAGTAAGTACAGCCGTTGACACAATAATTTGATAAATAAAGCGGCGCAAACATAACGATACGATTCCCATAAAAATCTTTCTTAATCTGTTCAGCCAGTTTATAAATCTCCTGATTTTTTTCTTCAATATCACAGGCGAGAAGAACAGATGCTTCCCGGTGTGACAGTCCTTTTCTAAGCTTTGCTTTCTCAATCAAAGAGTCGATCAGCGCTTCGTTGTGCTTGTTCTCGTCTGCATAGGCAAGTGTGTCTAAGATCTCCTCGTGATTGATAAAGTCATCAGCATGTTTTGAATTTACGTCATACATAGTATAGCCCCCTTAGTAGTCGCGACGTTATTGTAAAAATGTCTCTTAAATCTGATTATAGGGACTGAATTTGGCAAAGTCAACAATTGATAAAATGTAGTCAATATCACAGCTTCAGTTTTGCAAATGCTTCCGCAAATGCGTTATTGATTGGCTCTTTTGCTTCTTTGGCCTGCTTTTTCAAATATTGATTTACATCTCGTTTGTTGGCACCTTTTCCCTCTTTCTTTTTGCGTTCTTCAAAGGCACTTAGCTTTTCTTTGTGACCGCATACACAGACAAATCTCTGTCCGTCTCCTTTTCCGATTAAATCCATTTTCTTATGGCATACAGGGCATCGGGCGTTTGTATGCCGGGAAATGGTTTCGCGATGGCCGCATTCACGATCCTGACACACGAGCATCTTACCGTGTTTTCCATTTACCTCCAGCATAAATTTTCCGCAGTCAGGACATTTTGTACGAGTCATATTATCGTGACGGAAGGTTCCATTGGCAGATTTGATCTCGGAAATCAACTGTTTTGTATAATTCTGGATTTCATCCATAAATTGTTTGTCGGACTGTGTCCCTTTGGCTATGGCCTGAAGGCGTAATTCCCAGGATGCTGTAAGCTCAGGTTTCTTCAAATCTTCCGGTACAAGTTCCAAAAGCTGTTTTCCTTTAGAAGTGATGTGGATTTCATTTCCTTTCTTCTCCATGAGAAAACTGTTAAATAGCTTTTCGATGATATCGGCTCTCGTTGCAACTGTTCCAAGTCCACCGGTCTCACCGAGCGTTTTTACGATTGCTTTATCCCGGTTTGCGAGATATTTCACAGGATTTTCCATTGCAGCGATTAAAGTACCTTCTGTAAAATATGTCGGCGGTTTTGTTTTGCCTTCTGTAATGGTAAATGTTTTTACACAAAGCTGCATGCCTGATTTTAATTTCATTAAGGAATCAGAAGCAGTCTGCATAGGAAGTTCTTCTTCATCATAGTCGATGTCAGAATAATTGCCGTCTTCATAAACCTCGCGCCAGCCAGGAGTCTTGTAAATAGTTCCTTTTGCGAGAAATGTCTCATTATTGTATGAAGCAGTGACGGTGGTGTCTTCGTATTCGGAAGCAGGGCAAAGAACGGCAAGGAAACGACGCACGACCATATCATAAATTTTGCGCTCTTCATTGCTCATATTTTCCAGCTGTACAAATTGTTCAGTTGGAATGATCGCATGATGGTCACTTACTTTTTTATTATTTACAAAAGATTTATTTGCCTTGATCGGTTTGTTTGCGAGCTTTAAAGCAACGCGTTTGTAAGGTCCGACAGCACAGGACTGCAGACGCTCTTTTAATGTGCCAACCATATCTTCGGTCAGATAACGGGAATCTGTTCTTGGATAAGTAAGAACCTTGTGATTCTCGTAGAGCCGCTGCATGATATTCAGCGTTTGCTTTGCGGAATAACCATAGCGCTGATTCGCCTCCTGCTGTAATGCAGTCAGGTCATAAAGTGCCGGGGAGAAAGAATGTTTTTCCTTTTTCTGAATATCTGTGATCACGAAATCATTCTTTTTAAAAGATTGGATTTCTTGTAATCTTTCTTTGTCAAAAGTGCGAGGAGAATGTGACTTTTTATCCGTCCATGTAAATGTGATTCCGTCTGCAATGGCTTTTAATCCGTAGTAGGATTTTGGCTTGAAAGAGCGGATTTCCTGTTCTCTGGCAGCGATCATGGCGAGTGTAGGTGTCTGGACGCGACCGCAGGAGAGCTGGGCGTTATATTTACATGTCAGTGCACGTGTGGCATTGATGCCAACGATCCAGTCGGATTCGGCACGTGCGACAGCTGCGTGATAAAGCGGTTCGTAGCTTTTCCCTGGTTTAAGGTGGGCAAATCCGTCCAGAATGGCCTTATCCGTAACGGAAGAAATCCAGAGTCTCTTTAATGGTTTTTTATTGTTTGCTTTTTCAAGAATCCAGCGGGCGACAAGTTCACCTTCACGTCCGGCATCTGTAGCGATAATGATATCGCTGATATCTTTTCGGTAAATGAGATCCTTGATTGCATGATATTGTTTTCCGGTTTGCTTGATGACTACCAGTTTCCAGTGTTCAGGGAGCATCGGTAAAGTATCCATACTCCATGTTTGATATTCTTTTCCATATTCTTCCGGGTCTGCCAATGTGACAAGATGGCCAAGTGCCCAGGTTACAACATAATCATTTCCTTCAATATAATTATTGGTTTTCTTATTACAGTGAAGAACGCGGGCAATATCCCGCGCTACTGAAGGTTTTTCTGCAATTACTAAATGTTTGCTCATGAGTAAATCTCCTGAATAAATAGTATTTAATCTCTCTGCCAGCGTCCGGATGCTCCGCAAGGAAGTACCAGACCAGTGTTTTTAACCGGGAGCCCGATTTCCTGAGATTCTACGTGTCCGTTCCATGCCTTGAGTTCTGTTCCAATCATGTAAGTTAATACGGCAGGAGCAAGACCGGTTGTATATGAATTCACAAGGAAGAAAAGGGCATCCTTTGATAAGATTTTAGTACAAAGCTTGATCAATGGATGGATCATGTCTTCAATCTTCCAAATCTCGCCTTTCGGTCCACGGCCATAAGAAGGCGGATCCATAATGATGGCATCGTAAGTATTGCCACGGCGGATCTCACGCTCTACAAACTTGACGCAGTCGTCTACAAGCCAGCGGATAGGAGCATCGCCAAGTCCTGAAGATACAGCATTCTCTTTAGCCCATCCGACCATACCTTTTGAAGCGTCAACATGAGTAACCTGAGCTCCTGCAGCGGCAGCGGCAAGTGTAGCTCCTCCAGTGTAGGCAAAAAGGTTTAATACCTTTACAGGCCGGTTTGCTTTTTTAATGATATCAGAGAACCAGTCCCAGTTTGCTGCCTGTTCAGGGAAAAGTCCTGTATGTTTAAAGTTGAATGGCTTCAGGTTAAATGTCAGAGAACCGTAATGAATCTGCCATTGCTGTGGAAGATCAAAGAACTCCCATTCTCCGCCACCTTTTTTACTGCGGTGGTAATGTCCGTTGCGGTGCTTCCATCCGTAATCATTTTTCGGAGTGTCCCAGATGACCTGCGGGTCTGGACGAACCAAAATATAGTCGCCCCATCTCTCTAATTTTTCACCTTTTGAACAATCTATTACTTCATAATCTTTCCAATTATCTGCAATCCACATAAATATAATCCTTTCTGAATTTATTGAAATAAAATCTAAAATATTATCGTGGATTTATTATAGCATGACCGAGAGAAAAGAACTAGTTCATATTGAAACCTTGGAAATTTTCTGTAAGATGTTCCCATATGTCCTTTCTTTTTGTGTGAAAAGTTGATACTATATAAGATAAATAAAAAGACACAAGGAGGTTATTCGAGAATTATGGATAAGAATCAGCTGTATCGCAGAATCCCGAAGGTAGATGTTTTGTTAGAAGAGGACGGGATTCAAAAATTAAAAGAACGATATGGCAGATCCTGTGTCAAACGTGTTGTACAGGACGAACTGGAACGAGTTCGTATACTGATTGGAGAATCTGTGGATGAAACAGACGCGTTAAAGGCGGTTGAGCAATTGCCGGACAGTATCAGTAAAAGTCTGGAACTGCTGTATACACCGAATATACGAAGTGTCATTAATGGAACAGGTACTATTTTACACACGAATCTGGGGAGAGCGCCACTTAATCGAGAACACGCAGAAAGACTGGCTGTGATCGCAGTGGAGTATTCCAATCTGGAGTATGATTTGCAGCGAGGAGAACGAGGAGAACGGAATGCACATTTTGAATCCTTGCTTTGCCGTCTGACAGGTGCAGAGGCAGCACTTGTTGTAAATAATAATGCGGCGGCAGTTCTTTTGTGTCTGAGTACGCTTGCAAAATCAGGTGAGGTGATCGTGTCGCGAGGAGAACTGGTGGAGATTGGCGGAAAGTTCCGTATACCGGATGTGATGGAGCAAAGCGGTGCAGTTTTGGTTGAGGTCGGGACGACAAATAAAACACACTTGTCAGATTACGAGAAAGCAATCACGGAAGAGACAAAGGCTATTCTCAAGGTTCATACAAGCAATTATCAGATTGTCGGCTTTACAGAATCTGTTGCGGTACCTGAGCTGAAAGCAACTGCAAGAGAGCATGAGATTCCGATAATCGAAGATCTGGGAAGTGGAGCATTGGTTGATTTAAGCAGGTATGGTATTTCTCATGAGCCGATGGTACAGGAGGCAATCAAAGGTGGTGCAGATGTTGTCTGTTTTAGTGGGGACAAGTTGTTGGGCGGTCCACAGGCAGGAATTATAGTCGGCAGAAAATGTTATATCGATAAGATGAAGAAGGCTCCGCTGACGCGTGCATTGCGCGTGGATAAATTTACTACGGCTGCATTGGAGATGACGCTGGAGGAATATTTATCAGAAGAGAGAGCAATGCATAGGATACCTGTTTTAAAGATGATATCTGAGATGCCGGATGCTGTGAAGCAGCGTGCACAAAAGTTGAAATCCCAGTTAGAACAGAGGGAGCTTCCTGCTCAGATTGTGTTAGAAACTTGTGAGTCGCAGATTGGCGGAGGGGCGCTTCCGCTTGAAAAGATTTCCAGTACAGCAGTTGCAATACGTTCGGAAATATGTTCAGCATCAGAGATGGAAAAGAGAATGCGAGCTTTGCCGACACCGATTATCGGGAGAATGATAAACGGTGCCTGGGCTATGGATATGCGGACAATAGAGGAAGAACAGATTCCTTACATTGTCGATTGTATACAAAATGTGTTGAACAGCTGCAGGGTGTGAGCCAATGATAGAAAGAAGATAAAGGAAAAGGATAAGAAGCAGAAATGAATTTAAAACAGTTAGAGGCGTTTGTGAATGTGGCAGAAAAGCGCAGCTTCTCAAAAGCAGCGCGGGAGCTGTATTTGACACAGCCAACGGTCAGTGCGCACGTTTCCGCATTGGAGAAAGAATTGAATATCAAATTGTTTTTGCGAAATACAAGAGAAGTAGGACTTACAGATGAAGGTGAAAAGTTATATCAATATGCAAGACAGATGTTGAATCTGGAACTATTGATATATGAGGCTTTTGACAGTGATGTAGCTTCTAATTCTTGTATTAAAATTGCTGCTTCCACGATTCCGGCACAGTATCTCTTGCCGGATATATTAAGCCGTTACAGTAGTATGTATCCGAAGGAACAGTTTGAATTGGTTGAGTCAGACAGTGCCGGGGTGATAAGGGCCGTTTCGGAGCGTACGGTAGATATTGGATTTACGGGAACGATATTAGATAAGAGATCTTGTGAATATGTTCCGTTTTTTGACGATGAATTGATTATTGTTATGCCGAACAACGAGAAATATCGTCAGATAAAGGAGACAGAAACCGGGATAGAGTGGCTGGAACGAGTTCCGATTATAATGAGGGAGCAGGGTTCCGGAACAAGAAAAGAAGCAGAGAAGCAATTAAAGCGGGAAGGGATTGACATTCGAAAACTAAACGTAGTCGCAAATATGGAAAATACGGAGGTGATAAAACAATCTGTAAAAAAAGGAATTGGTGTAACGATCATTTCAAAGCTTGCGGCAGCGGAGGATTTGAAATGGGAGAATGTCCTGGCATATCCGCTTGGAGAAAAAAAGAGGGTTCGAAAATTGTATGTCGTATATAATAAAGAATATCCTCGCACAAAGGCTGTGAAAAAGATGATGAAAATAGCGGAAACATTTAAAAGAGAAATAGAATAGAGTGGTTACTGTTCACTCCCGTGTCAATCACTACGCTGATTGGCACGGAGGATGCACGTTTTACCTTAAACGGCATCTCGCCCATCGCCAAAGGCGATTTAAAATGGCGAGATGCGTTACTGGTCACAGGTACTGTGAACAGTAACTAGAATTTTCACAGAAAACAGTATATACTAAGAGATAGTGCATTCGATATATTCAAGTCGAATGAATTGCTTTAATCTGGGTGCGGCTGGGCAGCTGGTGTGTCCCCTGGTCTTCAAAACCAGTGTGAGGCGTGTGGAACGTCTTGGGTGGGTTCGATTCCCACACGTATCCGCCAAAAGAAGGGAGAAAATGATATGATTACAGTAAATGCAATGGGCGATGCATGCCCGATTCCAGTTATAAAAACAAAAAAAGCAATGCAGAAAGCAGCCGGCGCAGAGACAATTGAAGTATTGGTTGATAATGAGATTGCAGTTCAGAATGTGACAAAGATGGCACAGAGTTCAGGGGGAACAGTAACATCTGAAAAATTAGCTGAGAAAGAATTTAAGGTTACAATTCAGCTTAACGGTGCAGTCGAGAAAGATACAGAAGATGCACCGGTCGCATGTATACCTGACAGCAGAAGAAATACAGTTGTTGTGATCGCTGCGGATCATATGGGTGAAGGAAATGAAGAACTTGGCAAAGTTTTAATCAAAGGATTTATTTTCGCACTGACACAGTTGGAAGAACTTCCAAAGACAATTTTATTTTATAATGGCGGTGCTAAAATCACGGCAGAGGGTTCTGAATCGTTGGAAGATTTGAAAACCCTGGAAGCACAGGGCGTTGAGATCATGACATGTGGAACTTGTCTTGACTACTATGGACTGAAAGAAAAACTCCAGGTTGGAACTGTGACAAATATGTATAGTATTGTAGAAACTATGAATCATGCAGACAAAATTATTCGTCCATAAGCAGAGTGAAGAAATCTGTTAGAAATTATACAGATAGAAATGAGACGAATTATTTTAATAATCAAAGGGGAGGGAATGGAATGAAAACGAGAGATGAGATCAGACTCACTCAGATGACAAATACCGCTGGATGAGCGGCTAAAATCGGTCCTGAGACCCTTGCCCAGGTTCTGGGTAAGCTGCCAAAATTCCAGGATGAGAATCTCCTGGTAGGAATTGAGACATCGGATGATGCCGCAATTTATAAAATTACAGATGAAATCGCAATGATACAGACGGTGGATTTTTTCACACCGGTAGTAGATGATCCATATACGTTTGGACAGATCGCAGCAGCAAACTCACTTAGTGATGTCTACGCAATGGGCGGAGAGCCAAAGATTGCTTTGAATGTCGTTGGATTTCCAAATTGCCTTGACCCATCTATTCTTGCAGACATATTAAGAGGTGGTGCAGATAAGGTAAAAGAGGCAGGAGCTGTTCTTGTAGGAGGACATTCTGTTCAGGATAATGAACCGAAGTATGGATTGTGTGTTTCTGGTTTTGTGCACCCGGAAAAGATATTTAAAAATTATGGCTGCAGACCGGGGGATGCATTGATTTTGACCAAGCCAATCGGAAGCGGAGTAGTAAACACAGCAGTGAAAGCTGAGATGGCTTCGGAAAGTTCGATGCAGGAAGCAATTAAAGTGATGTCTTCTTTGAATAAAAAGGCAAAAGAAGTGATTGAAAAATATCCGATATCAGCCTGTACGGATGTGACCGGATTTGGCTTGTTGGGACATTGTGCCGAGATGGCATCGGCAAGCGAGGTGAGCTTTGACATATATGTGGACGATGTAGCATATATTGACGGAGCTGTGGAGCTTGCTCAGATGGGACTTGTGCCGGCAGGCTCTTATAAGAATAGAGAATATTCCGGTCATATGGTAGATACAGGTGATGCGACGGAGACCGATATTGATCTTCTCTATGATCCGCAGACTTCGGGTGGTCTGCTGATCAGTGTTGCACCGGAGTATGCAGATGATATTATGAATGCATTTGAAGCACATGGTCTGGAAACGAGAGCTTCGCGAATCGGTACGGTGAGGGAAGCGGATGAAAAGTGGATATATCTAAAAAAATAGTATCGAAAAATGCGAAAGAACTTATAGAAAAAAACTATAAGTTCTTTCATTTATTATAGGTTTCAATTAGACTAAAAAAATTTTAGGTAGTATAATATTTTTTAGAGAAAAACAAGAGGATAAACAATGGAAAAACATACGATTTATATGGACAATGCAGCAACCACATTGCCTAAGCCGCCGGAAGTGGCAGAAGCGATCGTACAGGCAATGAATCATCTTGGTAATGCAGGAAGAGGAAGTACGGAGGCGTCGTTGGATGCAGCGAGAGTTATCTATGATACGAGAGAGCGGCTTGGAAGAATGTTTCATGCAGAGAATCCAAAGCAGATCGCCTTTACAAGCAATGCAACGGAAAGTCTGAATATTGCAATCCAGGGGCTGATCAATCCCGGAGATCATGTGATCACAACGGTGATGGAACATAATTCAGTTCTCAGACCATTATATGAGAGGCAGCAGGCAGGAGCGACATTGACGATTTTGCCGGCCAACGAGGATGGTAATATTTCATATGATATGCTGGAAGCGGCGGTGAGACAAGAAACAAAAGCAATTATTTGTACGCATGGTTCGAATCTTACGGGAAATCTCAATGATATTGAACGAATCGGGAAGATTGCGAAAGCGCATAAGCTGTTATTTATTGTAGATGCATCTCAAACAGCAGGTGTATTTCCAATAGATGTACAGAAGATGGGGATTGATGTGCTTTGTTTTACCGGGCACAAGAGTTTGTATGGTCCGCAAGGAACGGGTGGAATCTATGTGAGGGATGGTATAAAGATCAGACCGCTGAAACGAGGCGGGAGCGGGGTTGATACTTATAATCACAATCATCCTGAACAGATGCCGACAGCACTGGAGGCAGGAACTTTGAATGGTCACGGGATTGCAGGACTCAATGCAGCGTTAAAGTATGTGGAAGAAAAAGGGATTGATGCAATTAGAGAGATTGCATTGCAGAGAGCCTGGCAGTTTTATGATGGTATCAAGGAAATTCCTGGAGTGACCATATATGGAGACTTCTCTAAAAGAGAGAGATGTCCGATCGTCTCATTTAATTTGTATGATTATGATTCGGCAGAGGTTAGCGATGAACTTTTGATGTCGTATGGTATTTCCACAAGAGCGGGAGGACACTGTGCCCCACTGATGCATGAATCCCTACACAATGCAGAGCAGGGTGCGGTTCGCTTTAGTTTTTCTCATTTCAACACAAAGGAAGAAGTAGAAATTGCGATTCGGGCAGTACGTGAATTGTCCGAGGAGTGAGAAATGGGAGGTTCAGTATGAATTTTGCAGGTTCAAAGAAGAAAATGGCATTAGCCGGAGTGCTTTGCGGATTAGTTGCGGCATGTCTGGCATATTTTGGAAATCCGGCAAACATGGCAATCTGTGTTGCATGTTTCATCCGTGATACAGCAGGTGCGCTTGGAATGCATCAGGCAGCAGTTGTGCAGTATGCGAGACCGGAGATCGTTGGAATTATACTTGGATCATTGATAATTTCACTGGCTACAAAGGAATATTGTGCGACAGCCGGTTCAGCTACAATGACACGTTTTGTATTAGGTATGATTCTTACAATCGGAGCACTTGTATTTTTAGGATGCCCACTGCGTATGGTAATCCGTATGTCAGCAGGTGACTTGAATGCATGGGTTGCACTGATCGGATTTGTTCTTGGAGTAGGAACAGGTGTAATTGTTTTAAAACAGGGATATTCGCTTGGAAGAGCTTATCCGGCAAAGAAATCTTCAGGAATGATCATTTCTGTGATCGCAGTAGGAATTTTATTATTAGCTTTATTTACAACATTATTGAAATCTAGTGAAGCTGGTCCTGGAAGCATGCATGCACCAGTTGCAATTTCTCTGATCGGTGGACTTTTGTTCGGAGCATTTGCACAGAAATCAAGAATGTGCTTCGCAGGAAGTGTCCGTGATATTATTTTAATGAGAAATTTTGAGTTAGTATCAGTGATCGGTGGATTCTTTGTAGCTATGCTCATTTACAATCTGGTAACAGGAAACTTTGTGCTTGGCTTTAATACACCTGGTGTAATTGCACATTCAGAACATTTGTGGAATATCCTTGGTATGTATGCGGTTGGCTTTGCAGCAGTTCTTGCAGGAGGATGCCCACTGCGTCAGCTTGTTCTTGCAGGACAGGGCTCATCCGATTCAGCTGTTACAGTTGTAGGAATGTTTGTTGGAGCAGCATTGGCCCACAATCTTGGACTTGCATCAAGCGGAACAGCTTTGAATCCAGAAACAAAAGAAGTGGTTGCTGGTGCAGTAACAGCAAATGGTAAAATCGCAGTTATTATATGTATTGTTGCTTGTTTTGTAATTGCATTTACAAATCGTCGTAAAACAGCTTAAAATAGAAAAGAGGGATTCATATGAAAACAGTAGATGCGAGAGGTTTATCTTGTCCGGAACCATTAATGTTAACTGCCGAAGCTATGAAAAATATGGATGGAGCAGTAAAGGTGCTGGTGACAGAACCACATCAGAAGACAAATGTAGAAAAATATGCTCAGAATCATGGAAAGAAAGCAACATCAGTACAGACTGATGATGGATTTGAAGTGACAATTGAGTAAAATAGAAGAGCGGAGATAAACTGAGCGGATCGGATAAAGAGAAGGATTTGTATTATGAGAAAGAAAGAATTAAAGCTCGTTGTAACATTTCATACAACGGCAGATGCTATGGCGATGGAAAAAGCCTGTAAAGCAGATCAGATACCGGGAAGGCTGATACCGGTTCCGCGGTCTATATCCGCAGGGTGCGGACTTTCCTGGTGTGCAATGCCGGGGGAAGAAGACGCAATAAGAGAAGAAATGAAAAAAGTTGGAATTGAAGAAGAAGCATTGCATCAGGTTATGGTTTAATGCAAAAACAAAGGACACAGTTTTCGCTGTGTCCTTTGTTTTTTTTGGTATGTCATTGAGAGGTTAACTTCTCGCTGCTCCGCAGTCGATAATGTATACAAATCTGGGGAAAACCCTGATAAACAGGGTGTATATATTAATTGGAGTTCATCGACGCAGGATCATCTTTGGGGGAAATGAACGGCGTCAATGTAACTGCAAGAGCAACTGAATGGTTGGGGGTCCTATGTTGATAGGACTTGACTTATAAACAACGAAAAATGTATTTTAATAATTCTGCGATAAATGATGAGCCTGTAAATACAAAAAAGACAGTCTCCCCCTCTTGGAAAACCGCCCTTGGTTTCATTTATCTATAAGTCTTTTTTAATATACTACTTTAATGTGGTGATGTCAAGGGTTGAAAAAATTTTATTTATCATCGAAAATATATAGAGAAGAAAGTAGTTTCTTCCTATTATAAATAAAAAGCACTTTGATTGTATATAATAAGAGGCGTTGTGCAAATAGCACAGAAGAATTAAGCAAAAAGCGATATAAATAACAAAAATTATAAAAACGAAAAAAATGCAAAAAAATATAAAAAAATACTTGCAATATGTACGCTGATTGGTTATACTAAGAGAGCTGTGGCATGATAGCTGTGAAGCGAGAGGTTGCTGCTGACATGTAAATACATGATAGCAGGTTTTCCGTGGAGCGAATGTCAAGTTAGGAAACTGGCGACAAGTCACTGTACGAATCATAACTGATTACAACTTACCACTAAAGGTAAAAGTATGAAACAACGTGTAAGTCTGCATGACACACACGGGAGAGTGTACAGTCACCGCTTGTCGTACTGGGTTTAAAAGTACGAAAAGGAGGCGACTTTTTTTATGGCAAGTCAAGTAATGAGAATCACATTGAAAGCGTATGATCATCAGTTAGTTGATGCATCTGCTAAAAAAATCATCGAAACTGTTAAGAAAAACGGAGCACAGGTGAGCGGACCGGTACCGCTTCCAACTAAGAAGGAAGTAGTTACAATTCTGAGAGCCGTACACAAATATAAAGACTCCAGAGAGCAGTTCGAGCAGAGAACTCATAAGAGACTCATCGACATTGCTGCACCAACACAGAAAACAGTTGATGCACTGTCAAGATTGGAAATGCCAGCTGGTGTATTCATCGACATCAAGATGAAAAACAAATAAGCTGACAGCACAAAGAATTAAGAAACAGTAATTCCTATAATTTAGGATGAGCACCCAAGTGGTGTTCCGCTGTAAATCACAGGAGGTAATTATAATGAAGAAAGCTATTTTAGCTACTAAAGTCGGAATGACTCAAATCTTCAACGAAGATGGAACATTGATTCCGGTAACTGTACTTCAGGCTGGTCCTTGTGTAGTAACACAGGTTAAAACAGTTGAGAACGACGGTTACAGCGCAGTCCAGGTTGGTTTTGTAGACAAGAAAGAAAAGATTGTCACAAAAGATGGAAACGGCAAAAAAGAAATCGCACACAGAAACGGTGTTACAAGAGCTGAGAAAGGACATTTCGATAAAGCCGGCGTTTCTGGTAAGAGATATGTAAAAGAGTTCAGATTTGAAAATGCTGAAGAATATACATTGGCTCAGGAAATTAAAGCTGATATCTTTGAAGCAGGAGATAAAATTGATGCTACTGCAATTTCAAAAGGTAAAGGTTTCCAGGGAGCAATCAAGCGTCACGGACAGAGCAGAGGACCTATGACTCATGGTTCTAAATTCCACCGTCACGCAGGTTCTAATGGTTCTGCATCCGATCCTAGTAAAGTATTCAAAGGAAAGAAGATGCCAGGTCAGATGGGTAACAAACAGATTACTGTTCAGAATCTTGAGATCGTAAGAGTTGATGCTGATAACAACCTATTGTTAGTTAAAGGCTCTGTACCGGGACCAAAGAAGAGTCTGGTAACAATCAAAGAAACAGTAAAGGCAAACTAGTCTGACAACAGGAAAGGAGGAACACACAGATGGCAAACGTATCTGTTTATAATATCGAAGGTAAAGAAGTTGGTACAATCGATTTGAACGATGCTGTATTTGGTGTTGAGGTTAACGAACATCTTGTACACATGGCAGTTGTAAGCCAGCTTGCAAATAATCGTCAGGGAACACAGAAAGCGAAAACTCGCTCAGAAGTTTCTGGAGGCGGAAGAAAACCATGGAGACAAAAAGGAACAGGTCATGCAAGACAGGGTTCTACAAGAGCTCCACAGTGGACAGGCGGCGGAGTTGTATTCGCACCAGTTCCGAGAGATTATTCATTCAAGATGAATAAGAAAGAGAAGAGAGCTGCACTTCAGTCAGCACTTACTTCAAGAGTAGAAGAGAACAAATTCATCGTTGTTGATGAGTTGAACTTCGACGAAATCAAAACAAAGAAATTCCAGGAAGTTCTGAACAACCTGAATGTAAACAAAGCATTGGTAGTTCTTGAAGATGGAAATACAAACGTTGAGATTTCAGCTAGAAACATTGCTGGAGTAAAAACAGCAAAAACAAATACAATCAATGTATACGACATCTTAAAATACAACACAGTAATCGCTACAAAAGCTGCTGTTGCAACTATTGAGGAGGTGTACGCATAATGGCAAACATTCAGTATTATGATGTAATCCTTAAACCAGTGATCACAGAGAAGAGCATGGAGCTTATGGCTGACAAGAAATACACATTCCTTGTACACACAGAGGCTACAAAATCTCAGATCAAAGAAGCAGTTGAGAAAATGTTCGCTGGAACAAAAGTTAAAAGCGTTAACACAATGAATCTTGATGGAAAAAACAAGAGACGTGGAATGACAATCGGAAAAACTGCTAAGACAAAGAAAGCTATTGTACAGCTTACAGAAGAAAGCGCAGATATCGAGATTTTCGAAGGTCTGTAAGATTTCAAAATTAGACGGTGCAAATCCGTGAAACGAATAATTAGGTATTGCGAAAGGAGAAAAAGTAATGGGAATCAAAACATATAACCCATATACACCTTCCAGAAGACAGATGACTGGCTCTGATTTCTCTGAAATCACAAAAACAACTCCTGAAAAATCTTTATTAGATTCTAAGAAGAGAACAGCTGGTCGTAACAGTCAGGGTAAAATTACAGTAAGACACCGCGGAGGCGGAGCTAAAAAGAAATATAGAATTATCGACTTTAAGAGAAATAAAGACGGAATTCCAGCAAAAGTTGTTGGTATCGAATACGATCCAAACAGAACAGCTAATATCGCATTGATCTGCTACGCAGACGGTGAGAAAGCTTACATCCTTGCTCCAGAAGGATTAAAAGATGGAATGACAGTTATGAATGGTGAGAACGCAGAGGTTAGAGTAGGAAACTGCTTACCACTTGCTAACATCCCAGTTGGTACACAGATCCACAACATCGAGCTTTATCCAGGAAAAGGCGGACAGCTTGTTCGTTCAGCAGGAAACAGCGCTCAGTTGATGGCTAAAGAAGGAAAATACGCTACACTCAGACTTCCATCAGGAGAGATGAGAATGGTGCCAATCATTTGTAGAGCATCTGTTGGTGTTGTTGGAAATGGAGAGCACAACCTGATCAACATCGGTAAAGCAGGACGTAAACGTCACATGGGTATCAGACCTACAGTTCGTGGTTCTGTTATGAACCCGAATGACCATCCACACGGTGGTGGTGAAGGTAAGACAAGCATCGGTCGTCCAGGTCCATGTACTCCATGGGGTAAACCGGCACTTGGTCTTAAGACACGTAAGAAAAACAAATCTTCTAACAAGTTAATCGTAAGAAGAAGAGACGGTAAAGGTATCAAATAATTAGTTTACAAGGAGGTTAGAACCTATGGCTCGCTCACTTAAAAAAGGACCATTTGCAGACGAAAGCTTACTTAAAAAAGTAGACGCTATGAACGCTGCAGGTGATAAATCAGTTATTAAGACATGGTCACGTCGTTCTACAATCTTCCCATCATTCGTAGGGCATACATTTGCCGTACATGATGGAAGAAAACATGTGCCTGTATATGTTACAGAAGATATGGTTGGACACAAACTCGGAGAGTTCGTTGCAACAAGAACATACAGAGGACATGGAAAAGACGAGAAGAAGTCAAGAGTTAGATAATAGATCAACATATTTCGAAAGGAGGGTTCATCCATGGCTAAAGGACATAGATCCCAAATCAAGAGAGAAAGAAATGCACAGAAAGATACAAGACCATCAGCTAAGATTTCTTACGCTAGAGTATCTGTTCAGAAAGCATGTTTCGTATTAGATGCCATCAGAGGTAAGGATGTACAGACAGCACTTGGTATTTTAGCTTACAATCCAAGATATGCTTCAAGTGTTATAGAAAAATTATTAAAATCAGCAATTGCTAATGCTGAGAACAACAACGGTATGAGCGTTGAGAACCTTTATATTGAAGAGTGTTACGCAAATAAAGGACCAACAATGAAGAGAATCAGACCAAGAGCACAGGGTAGAGCTTACAGAATCGAAAAGAGAATGAGCCACATCACTATCGTGCTGAATGAAAGATAAGGAGGAACACAATGGGACAGAAAGTTAATCCTCATGGCTTAAGAGTCGGAGTTATTAAAGACTGGGATTCCAAGTGGTATGCTGAAAAGGATTTCGCTGATAATCTGGTAGAAGACCATGAAATCAGAACATTCTTAAAGAAAAGATTATACAGCGCTGGAATTTCAAAAATTGAAATTGAAAGAGCATCTGATCGTGTTAAGATCATCGTATATACAGCAAAACCTGGCGTAGTAATCGGTAAAGGTGGAGCAGAGATTGAGAAAGTGAAAGCAGAGCTTGCACAGTTCACAGATAAAAAGCTTATCGTTGATATCAAAGAAGTTAAGAGACCAGATAAAGACGCACAGCTTGTAGCTGAAAATATTGCACAGCAGCTTGAGAATCGTATTTCATTCAGACGTGCTATGAAATCTTGCATGTCAAGAACAATGAAATCAGGAGCACTTGGTGTTAAGACATCTGTATCAGGACGTCTTGGTGGAGCTGATATGGCTCGTACAGAGTTCTACAGCGAAGGAACTATTCCACTTCAGACATTAAGAGCTGACATTGATTATGGATTCGCAGAAGCTGATACAACTTACGGAAAAGTCGGTGTAAAGGTTTGGATTTACAAAGGCGAAGTTCTTCCAACTAAGGCTGAAAAGGAAGGGAGCGATAAATAATGTTAATGCCAAAAAGAGTAAAACGTCGTAAACAGTTCCGTGGAACTATGAAGGGTAAAGCCCTCAGAGGTAACACGATTTCATATGGTGAATATGGTATTGTCGCAACAGAACCATGCTGGATTCGTTCTAACCAGATCGAAGCAGCCCGTGTCGCTATGACTCGTTACATCAAACGTGGTGGTAAAGTTTGGATCAAAATATTCCCAGATAAACCGGTAACAGCAAAACCAGCAGAAACTCGTATGGGTAGTGGTAAAGGTGCATTAGAGTACTGGGTAGCAGTAGTTAAACCAGGTCGTGTAATGTTCGAGATCGCAGGTGTTTCAGAAGAAATCGCAAGAGAGGCACTTCGTCTTGCAATGCACAAATTACCTTGCAAATGCAAAATCGTTTCTCGCGCAGAATTAGAAGGCGGTGACAACAGTGAAAATTAATACATTTGTAAACGAATTAAGAGGAAAATCCGTAGAGGAATTGAATGAAGAATTAGTAGCTGCTAAGAAAGAGCTTTTTAACTTAAGATTCCAGAACGCAACAAATCAGCTTGACAATACAAGCAGAATCAAAGAAGTAAGAAAGAATATCGCACGTATTCAGACTCTGATTACAGAGGCAGGCCGATAGGAAAGGAGTAGCAACTGTGGAAGAGAGAAATTTGAGAAAAGTTCGTGTTGGCAAAGTTGTCAGCGACAAAATGGATAAAACTATCGTTGTAGCAGTTGAAGACCACGTGAAACACCCACTTTATAAGAAAATCGTTAAGAGAACTTATAAACTGCAGGCTCACGATGAGAACAACGAATGCAACATTGGAGATACAGTAAAAGTTATGGAAACAAGACCACTGTCTAAAAACAAAAGATGGAGACTTGTTGAGATTATGGAGAAAGCAAAATAATATTGGTTTCGCATATTACAAGAGTATAATTGAACTAGAAGTTCAACGAATGTATATTGAAGGAGGTTTACCTGCATGATACAACAGGAAAGTAGACTTAAAGTAGCAGACAACACAGGTGCTAAAGAATTACTGTGTATCCGTGTACTTGGCGGTTCTACAAGAAGATATGCCAATATCGGAGATGTTATCGTTGCGACTGTTAAAGATGCAACACCAGGCGGCGTTGTTAAAAAAGGTGACGTTGTGAAAGCTGTAGTTGTTCGTACTGTAAAAGGTGCTCGTCGTAAAGACGGATCTTATATCAGATTCGATGAAAATGCTGCTGTAATTATAAAAGACGATATGAACCCACGTGGAACACGTATTTTTGGACCAGTAGCCAGAGAGCTTAGAGAGAAACACTTCATGAAGATCGTTTCTCTGGCTCCGGAAGTACTGTAGGGAGGTGCCGAGAATGTCAACTATGAAAATTAAAAAAGGTGATACAGTTAAAGTTATCGCTGGTAAAGATAAAGACAAAGAAGGCAAAGTTATTGCCGTTAATCAGAAAGACGGAAAAGTTCTGGTTGAAGGTGTCAACATGCTGACAAAGCACACAAAACCAAGCGTTGCTAATCAGAATGGCGGAATCATCCACCAGGAAGGACCAATCGACATTTCTAACGTGATGTATGTTCACAAAGGAAAAGCTACAAGAGTTGGTTTCAAAATGGATGGCGACAAAAAAGTTCGTGTTGCTAAATCAACAGGCGAAGTAATTGACTAATTCAAGGAAGGAGGACTTAAACGTTGAGTAGACTGAAAGATCAGTATCAGAATGAGATCGTTGACGCAATGATCAAAAAATTCGGATATAAAAATATTATGGAAGTGCCTAAGCTTGACAAAGTTGTTATTAACATGGGTGTAGGCGAGGCAAAAGACAATGCAAAAGTTTTAGAATCTGCTGTAGCTGATATGGAAAAAATCACTGGACAGAAAGCAGTTCTGACAAGAGCAAAAAATTCTGTAGCTAACTTCAAAATCAGAGAAGGTATGCCAATCGGATGTAAAGTTACATTAAGAGGAGAAAAGATGTATGAGTTCGTTGATCGTCTGATCAACCTTGCACTTCCTCGTGTACGTGACTTCAGAGGTGTAAATCCTAACGCATTTGATGGAAGAGGAAACTATGCACTTGGAATTAAAGAGCAGTTAATTTTCCCAGAGATCGAGTATGATAAAATTGATAAAGTCAGAGGTATGGATGTAATTTTCGTTACAACTGCTAAAACTGACGAAGAAGCACGTGAATTATTGACTCAGTTCAATATGCCATTTACTAAATAAGGAGGAGAATTTCATGGCTAAGACATCTATGAAAATTAAACAGCAGCGCAAACCAAAATTCTCGACAAGAGAATATAGCCGTTGCAGAATTTGTGGTCGTCCACATGCATATTTAAGAAAATATGGTATCTGCCGTATCTGCTTCCGTGAACTGGCATATAAAGGTGAGATTCCGGGAGTTAAGAAAGCAAGTTGGTAAGAAGGAGGATTTTACACCATGACTATGAGTGATCCAATCGCAGATATGCTTACAAGAATCCGTAATGCAAATACTGCTAAACATGATACAGTTGATGTACCTGCATCAAAGATGAAAATCGCGATTGCTGATATTCTTTTGGATGAAGGATACATTGCAAAATATGATATCGTAGAAGATGGAAACTTCAAGACAATGCATATCACATTGAAATATGGCGCAGACAAGAATGAAAAAGTTATTTCTGGTCTGAAGAGAATTTCTAAGCCAGGTCTTCGTGTGTATGCTAACAGCGAAGAGATGCCAAAAGTACTTGGCGGACTTGGAACAGCTATCGTTTCTACAAACAAAGGTGTTATCACAGATAAAGAAGCTAGAAAATTAGGCGTTGGTGGAGAAGTACTCTGCTTCGTTTGGTAGGCTGAAAGCTTTAAAAAAAACGCATCGGGCAAGGGAAACCTCGCCAAGTGCGTGGTGCAACTGAAAACAGAGCGGACAAAGGATCCGCTCCGAAAATTTAAGTTATAGGAGGATAAAGGTATGTCACGTATAGGAAGACTGCCAATCACAATTCCAGCTGGAGTTAAAGTTGAAATTGCTGAGAATAATGTAGTGACTGTAACAGGTCCTAAAGGAACTCTTACAAAAGAGCTTCCAGTAGAAATGGAAATCAAACAGGAAGGCGAAGAAGTAATCGTTACAAGACCAAACGATCTGAAGAGAATGAAATCCCTTCATGGTCTTACAAGAACACTGATCAACAACATGGTAATCGGTGTAACTGAAGGATACGAAAAAGTTCTGGAAGTTAACGGTGTTGGATACAGAGCTTCTAAGTCTGGAAATAAACTTACATTGAATCTTGGATATTCACATCCAGTAGAAATGACAGATCCAGAAGGTATTGAAACAGTTCTGGAAGGTCAGAATAAGATTACTGTAAAAGGTATCAGCAAAGAAAAAGTTGGCCAGTACGCAGCTGAAATCAGAGATAAGAGAAGACCAGAACCTTACAAAGGTAAAGGTATTAAATATGCTGATGAAGTTATCAGACGTAAAGTTGGTAAGACTGGTAAGAAATAATTAAGGAGGGTGTGAATAATGGTTAGTAAGAAATCAAGAGTTGAAGTTCGTAGAAAAAAACACATGAAATTGCGTAACCGTTTCAGCGGAACAGCTGAGAGACCACGTTTGGCAGTGTTTAGAAGTAATAATCACATGTATGCACAGATTATTGACGATACAGTTGGAAATACTCTGGTATCCGCTTCCACTCTTCAGAAAGACGTGAAAGCTGAACTTGAGAAAACTAACAACGTTGATGCAGCAGCATATCTTGGAAAAGTAATTGCTGAAAAAGCAATGGCAAAAGGTATTACAGAAGTTGTCTTTGATAGAGGCGGCTTTATCTACCAGGGAAAAATTAAAGCATTAGCAGACGCAGCTAGAGAAGCTGGACTGAATTTCTAGGAAGGGAGAACACATATGAGACAGGAACGTATTGATGCTAGTCAGTTAGAGTTAGAAGAAAAAGTGGTATCAATTAAACGTGTTACCAAGGTCGTAAAAGGTGGTCGTAACATGAGATTCACAGCTTTAGTAGTTGTAGGCGACGGAAAAGGCCATGTTGGTGCAGGTTTAGGAAAAGCTACTGAAATCCCGGAAGCTATCCGTAAAGGTAAAGAAGATGCAACAAAGAAACTGATTGAGGTTTCACTTGATGAGAACGACAGTGTACAGCATGATGTTATCGGAAAATTTGGAAGCGCTTCTGTATTGTTAAAGAAAGCTCCAGAAGGTACTGGAGTAATCGCTGGTGGTCCAGCGCGTGCGGTTATCGAGTTAGCAGGAATCAAAAATATCCGTACAAAATCATTAGGTTCTAACAATAAACAGAACGTAGTACTTGCTACAATCGAAGGTCTTAGAGGAGTTAAAACTCCAGAGACTGTTGCTAGACTTCGTGGTAAATCAGTAGAAGAGATCGTAGGCTAAGAGATAGAGCTTGTGCTCTGTCACATAATAGGAGGTAAGGTTAAATGGCAAATTTAAAAGTTACACTGGTTAAGTCTACTATCGGTGCTATACCAAAGCATAGAAAAACTGTAGAAGCTTTGGGACTGAAAAAGCTGAACAAAACAGTTGTATTACCAGATAATGCAGCAACAAGAGGTATGGTACAGCAGGTAAGACACTTAGTGAAAGTTGAAGAAGAAGCGTAAAGCATAAATCGATAAGGAGGTAATATCATGGACTTATCAAACTTGAGACCGGCAGACGGTTCTAAACATAGTGATAATTTCAGAAGAGGCCGTGGACACGGTTCTGGAAATGGTAAGACAGCTGGTAAGGGTCACAAAGGTCAGAAAGCTCGTTCAGGAGCTACAAGACCAGGCTTTGAAGGTGGTCAGATGCCTTTATACAGAAGATTGCCAAAGAGAGGTTTCAAATGCAGAAACTCTAAAGAGATCGTTGGCATCAACCTGAGCGCATTAGAAATTTTTGAAGATGGCGCTACAGTATCCGTTGAGACATTAATCGAAAACGGAATCGTTAAAAATCCAAAAGATGGTGTAAAAATTCTTGGAAATGGAGAGTTTACTAAGAAACTCACAGTTCAGGCTAATGCATTCAGTGCAAAAGCAGCTGAGAAGATTGAGTCCCTTGGTGGAAAAGCAGAGGTGATCTAATGCTAGATACAGTACGAAGAGCATTTAAAATAGAAGACGTACGTAAGAGACTTTTCTATACATTCATGATGCTTATCGTTGTTAGACTTGGTTCCGAACTGCCTACACCGGGTGTGGATCCAACTTATATTCAGAATTTTTTCGCGAGTCAGACCGGAGATGCATTCAATTTCTTTGATGCATTTACCGGAGGCTCCTTTACACAGATGTCGGTGTTTGCATTGAGCATAACACCGTACATCACATCTTCTATCATCATACAGCTGTTGACAATTGCAATTCCAAAACTGGAAGAAATGCAGAAAGACGGCCCGGATGGAAGAAAGAAGCTCGCAGCAATTACACGTTATGTAACCGTAGCACTTGCACTGATCCAGTCTACAGCAATGGCTGTTGGATTCGGTCGTCAGGGACTGCTTGTTGAATATAATTTTGTAAATGCTGCAATTGTTGTATGTACATTAACTGCCGGTTCTGCATTTTTAATGTGGATTGGTGAGCGTATTACGGAAAAAGGTGTTGGAAATGGTATTTCCATTGTGCTGTTGATCAATATTATTTCACGTGTACCAAGTGATTTTGTGACTCTGTTTGAACAGTTTATCAAAGGCAAGACTCTTGCAAAAGGTTTACTCTCAGCAGTGATCATTCTCGCAGTAATACTCGTTGTTATCCTTCTTGTAGTGATTTTGCAGGACGGAGAAAGAAGAATTGCAGTACAGTATTCACAGAAAGTTCAGGGAAGAAAGACTTATGGTGGTCAGTCTTCACATATTCCGTTAAAGGTAAATACAGCAGGCGTTATACCGGTAATTTTTGCATCATCACTGATGCAGTTTCCGATTGTTATTGCTCAGTTCCTTGGAAAAGGAAATGGCACTGGAATCGGAAGCCAGATTCTGAAGTGTATGAACTCAAATAACTGGTGTGATCCAGATAATTTAATATATTCAATCGGTCTGGTTGTTTATATCGTACTTACAATTTTCTTTGCATATTTCTATACATCGATTACTTTTAATCCATTAGAGATTGCAAATAATATGAAGAAGAGCGGAGGCTTTATTCCGGGAATCCGTCCTGGTAAGCCAACCGTAGAATACTTGACAAAGATTTTAAATTATATTATTTTTGTTGGAGCATGCGGCCTTGTGATCATTCAGGTGATTCCGTACTTCTTTAATGGTGTATTCGGAGCAAATGTTTCTTTTGGTGGAACATCAATCATCATTATTGTTGGTGTTGTTCTTGAGACATTGAAGCAGATTGAATCCCAGATGTTAGTACGTAACTACACAGGATTTTTGAATACCAAGGGCGGTTCTATGAAGAATAGTTTTCTTGGATATTAATGATAATATTTAGCTCGTTGTACTTTATCCTTAGAGGGTGGAGTGCGGCGGGTTAATGTGCTATTCAGAGAATTATAAAATTTTCGGTAAAAACAAAGGAGGCATATTATGAAAATTATTATGTTAGGTGCACCGGGTGCAGGAAAAGGAACTCAGGCAAAGAAGATTTCTGAAAAATATCAGATTCCACACATTTCTACAGGAGATATTTTCAGAGCAAACATCAAAAATGGAACAGAGCTTGGAAAAAAAGCAAAAACTTACATGGACCAGGGACTTCTTGTACCAGATGAATTGGTTGTAGATCTTGTTGTAGACCGAGTAAATCAGGATGACTGTGCAAACGGTTATGTTCTTGATGGTTTCCCGAGAACAATTCCACAGGCAGAAGCTTTAGATGCAGCTCTTGCTAAGCTGGGTCAGAAAGTTGATTATGCTATCAATGTGGAAGTTCCGGATGAAAATATTGTAAATCGTATGTCAGGAAGACGTGCGTGTGTAGATTGTGGAGCAACATATCATATTGTTTACGCTCCTACAAAGGTAGAAAATATTTGTGATAAATGTGGCGGCACATTAATTCTGCGTGATGATGATAAGCCGGAGACAGTTACAAAACGTCTTGGTGTTTATCATGAGCAGACACAGCCATTGATTGATTATTATACAAAATCCGGAGCTTTGAAAGAAGTAGACGGAACAATCGATATCAATGATGTATTTGCTGCAATCGTTAAGATTCTGGGAGAGTAATTTATGTTCATGGAACCTGGAATGCTTGCCAGATCTAAGGCGGGGCGGGATAAAGATTGTATATATGTCATAATTTCTGTCAATGATGAATATGTATATCTGGCTGACGGGGCGAAACGCTCTGTCAGCAATTTAAAGAAAAAAAACAGACGACATGTGCAGATTATATATAAGATGCAATGTGAAGACTGCACAAATGATGCAGCAATCCAAGAAACAATACAAAACTATATACAAAAAGCATACTGATGCTGATGTATATATAATGTAAGGAATAATTGAAATAAATATAACAGGAATTGTAAAGTGCATGAGCACGGGAGGATTTAATATGTCAAAAACTGACGTAATCGAGATCGAAGGAGTCGTAGTTGAAAAATTGCCAAACGCAATGTTTAAGGTAGAGCTTGAAAATGGACATATTGTACTTGCACATATCAGTGGAAAACTTCGTATGAATTTCATTAAGATTTTACCGGGTGACAAGGTTACATTAGAGATGTCACCATACGATCTGAGCAAAGGAAGAATTGTTTGGAGAGATAAATAAAAAAAGTGTTGACTTTTAGGATGACTTGGTGCTATACTATGAAATGGTCGTTTTTGGATATGCGTGTCCAAAAATGAAGTAACCAAAGTTTTAGCAAAGGATGGAAGGAGGATTTAACATGAAGGTTAGATCATCAGTAAAACCAATTTGTGAAAAATGCAAGATTATTAAGAGAAAAGGAAGTATCAGAGTAATCTGCGAAAATCCGAAACACAAACAGAGACAGGGTTAATTAATACCAATTCTCAATAGTGTTTTATTAATTAGGCGGCTGACGAGGGACACACCAGGATGTGTGTGAACTTGTTTAATATACAGTAAGGATACACCGGTCCTCTATCATACAGGTACCGATAGAGCGGTGTTCGAAGCATCTGGCCGAGGGATGGAATGTCGTTCACAGCAGGAAGTCCGGTTCGTTAACAGAACTGTCAGAGTGCGATTGTATATTGCTTCTAATACCCGGAGTATTGCGTAAGGATTGACGTACCGGGAAAGGGCAGATGAATATCATCGGCCTGAATGATAGTCCGAAAGGATTATTGTTCCAGTTAAAGACAATATTAAAAATGATTCAAAATGGAGGAAAGACACATGGCTCGTATTGCAGGTGTAGACTTACCAAGAGACAAACGTGTAGAAATCGGTTTAACTTATATCTATGGAATTGGAAGAACAAGTTCAAACCGTATCTTAGCAGAGGCAGGAATTGATCCAAGCACTCGTGTAAGAGATTTAACAAGTGAAGATGTAAAGAAAATCAGTGAAGTAATCGATGCAACTCAGATTGTAGAAGGTGATCTTAGAAGAGAGATCCAGCTGAACATCAAGAGATTAAAAGAAATCGGATGCTATCGTGGAATCCGTCACAGAAAAGGACTTCCAGTACGTGGACAGAAAACTAAGACTAATGCAAGAACATGTAAAGGTCCTAAGAGAACTGTAGCAAACAAGAAAAAATAATTAATTAAAGATTCGAAGAAAGTAGGTTAGTTTATAATGGCTAAAAAAGTTACAAAAAAAGTGACAAAGAAACGTGTCAAGAAAAACGTTGAACGAGGACAGGCTCATATTCAGGCATCTTTTAACAATACAATCGTTACATTAACAGATGCACAGGGAAATGCTCTTTCATGGGCAAGTGCAGGCGGTCTGGGATTTAAAGGTTCAAGAAAATCTACTCCATATGCAGCACAGATGGCAGCTGAGACAGCAGCTAAAGCAGCATTGATCCATGGATTGAAGACAGTAGACGTTTTCGTTAAAGGACCAGGATCAGGTAGAGAAGCAGCAATCCGTGCATTGCAGGCTTGCGGAATCGATGTTGTAAGTATCAAAGACGTTACTCCGGTACCACATAACGGATGCCGTCCACCGAAACGTAGAAGAGTCTAGTGATTAAACGCGATTAATTAGGAGGAAGCGAAAATGGCAGTAAATAGAGTTCCAGTTCTTAAAAGATGCCGTTCATTAGGTATGGACCCAATCTATTTAGGAATTAATAAAAAATCTAACAGACAGTTAAAAAGATCTAATAGAAAAATGAGCGAGTATGGTCTTCAGTTACGTGAAAAACAGAAAGCTAAATTTATCTATGGTGTTCTGGAAAAACCTTTCAGAAACTACTATGCAAAAGCAAAACAGCAGGAAGGAATGACAGGTGAAAACCTTATGGTTCTTCTTGAATCCAGACTGGACAACGTAATGTTCCGTATGGGATTTGCTAGAACAAGAAAAGAAGCTAGACAGATTGTTGACCACAAACATGTACTTGTTAATGGTAAACAGGTGAACATTCCTTCTTACCTTGTAAAAGCTGGAGATGTTATCGAAATCAAAGAGAAAAACAAAGGTTCTCAGAGATACAAAGACATTCTTGAAGTAACAGCTGGAAACATGGTTCCTGATTGGTTGGAAGTTGATGCTGAAAACCTCAAAGGTGAAGTAAAAGAACTTCCTAAGAGAGAAGCAATCGATGTTCCTGTTGATGAGATGTTGATCGTCGAGTTATATTCTAAATAATAATTGGAATTAATATCGTATCCCTCAACATTTTTAAACCCATAAGGAGGGTCTGTGTAGTGTTTGATTTTAATAAACCGAATATTGAAATTACTGATATTTCAGAAGATAAGAAATACGGAAGATTCGTTGTAGAGCCACTTGAAAGAGGTTATGGAATCACATTGGGTAACTCCATGAGAAGAATTATGCTTTCTTCTCTTCCGGGAGCTGCTATCAGTTCTGTAAAGATTGATGGTGTTTTACATGAATTTAGTTCCATTCCAGGTGTAAAGGAAGATGTAGCAGAGATTATCATGAATTTAAAATCTCTTGCAATCAAGAATTCATCTGAATCTGATGAAGTGAAAACTGCTTATATCGAATTTGAAGGAGAAGGCGTTGTAACAGGTGCTGATATCCAGGCAGACTCTGATATTGAGATTATGAATCCTGAGCAGGTCATTGCTACTTTAAGTGGTGGTAAAGACAGCAAATTGTATATGGAAATGACCATTACAAAAGGCAGAGGATACGTGAGCGCAGACAAGAACAAGAGCGATGATTTACCGATTGGTGTAATTCCGATTGATTCTGTTTATACTCCAGTTGAGCGTGTCAATATGACAGTTCAGAATACTCGTGTAGGTCAGGTTACAGATTATGATAAACTGACATTGGATGTATGGACAAAAGGTACATTGCTTCCAGACGAGGCTGTCAGCCTTGCTGCGAAAGTACTCAGCGAACATTTGAAACTCTTCATCGATCTTTCAGAAGTAGCTCAGGCTGCAGAAGTTATGATCGAAAAAGAGGATGACGAGAAAGAAAAAGTTCTTGAGATGAGCATCGACGAACTTGAATTGTCAGTACGTTCCTACAACTGTCTGAAGAGAGCAGGAATCAACACAGTTGAAGAACTTACAAATAAAACATCAGAAGATATGATGAAAGTACGTAACCTTGGACGTAAGTCTTTGGAAGAAGTACTTGCTAAGCTTAAGGAACTTGGACTTGAGCTTAATTCCGGAGAGGAATAATTAGATTTGCTTAATATTTAAATTTCTGTCCGGTAAGACCGATGTGTGCGGACAGAGCATTTGATTAATAAGCCCGAAGACGCATAACCAAATGTAAATTATGGAGGATAAGTACAATGGCAAAATATAGAAAACTCGGCAGAACTTCTGCTCAGAGAAAAGCCTTAATCAGAAACCAGGTAACAGCATTGTTAAACAATGGTAAAATCATTACAACAGAAGCTAAAGCTAAAGAGATTCGTAAAGAAGCTGAGAAGCTGATCGCTCTGGCTGTAAAAGAAAAAGATAACTTCGAAGAAGTTACAGTAACAGCTAAAGTTGCTCGTAAAGACGAGAATGGCAAGAGAGTAAAAGAAGTTGTAGACGGAAAGAAAGTTACTGTTTATGATGAAGTTGAAAAGACAATCAAAAAAGATATGCCTAGCAGACTTCACGCAAGAAGACAGATGGCTAAAGTTCTGTATTCTGTAACAGAAGTTCCTACAGCAGCTGCAGGAAAGAAGAAAAATACTAAGAAAGTTGACGTTGTAGACAAATTGTTTACAGAGATCGCTCCTAAGTATGCAGACCGTAACGGTGGTTATACAAGAATCGTTAAGATTGGCCAGCGTAAAGGTGATGCAGCTATGGAAGTTTTAATTGAGTTAGTTTAATTAGAATATTTTTTCAGAGGATAGAGATGATAATCTCTATCCTCTTTTTTTGTGAATTTGAAAATTTGTGAAATTAGCACAAAAAAAGTTAAGAATTTAACGTTAAATATTTAACACAATATATATTGACAAATATTTAACAAGAAGTTATACTGTATTTGTAATTAAGAAAGAGACATTCAATTACGGAGGAATAATCAAAATGGCAAAGAAAAAAGAAGTTGTAGTACCTGAGATCGTAGATAGTGTAGAAACACTTGAAGCAAAAATGAAAGCAATGCGCGAAGCACAGAAAGTATTCGCAACTTATAGTCAGGAGCAGGTAGATAAAATCTTTTATGAAGCTGCTATGGCAGCAAATAAACAGCGTATACCACTCGCTAAGATGGCAGTAGAGGAGACTCAGAGAGGTATCGTTGAAGATAAAGTAATTAAGAATCATTATGCAGCAGAGTATATTTACAATGCTTATAAAAATACAAAAACATGCGGAGTAATCGAAGAAGATCCAGCATTCGGAATTAAAAAAGTTGCAGAACCAATCGGATTGGTAGCAGCAGTAATTCCTACAACAAACCCAACTTCAACAGCAATTTTCAAAACTTTGATCTGTTTGAAGACAAGAAACGCAATCATCATCAGCCCACATCCAGCAGCAAAAGCATGTACAATTGCAGCAGCAAAAGTTGTTCTTGAGGCAGCTGTAAAAGCTGGAGCTCCGGAAGGAATTATCGGATGGATCGATACACCATCACTTGAACTGACAAACACAGTTATGAAAGATGCAGATATCATCCTTGCAACAGGTGGTCCTGGAATGGTTAAAGCAGCATATTCATCAGGAAAACCAGCACTTGGTGTTGGAGCCGGTAATACACCAGTAATCATTGATGATACAGCAGATGTAAGAATGGCTGTTAACTCAATCATTCATTCAAAAACATTTGATAATGGTATGATCTGTGCTTCAGAGCAGTCAGTAACAGTACTTGAAAGCGTTTACGAAGAAGCTAAGAAAGAATTTGAATATCGTGGATGCTACTTCCTTAAAAAAGGCGAGGAGCTCGATAAAGTTCGTAAGACAATCATTATTAACGGAGCATTGAACAGCAAGATTCCTGGAAAATCAGCATACGAGATCGCAAAACTTGCAGGTGTGAAAGTTCCTGAAAGTACAAAGATCCTTATCGGTGAAGTTGAATCAGTAGATATTTCAGAAGAGTTCGCTCATGAAAAATTATCTCCAGTACTTGCTATGTATAAAGCAAAAACATTTGATGAAGCACTTGCTAAGGCAGAACAGCTTGTAGCTGACGGTGGATATGGTCATACATCATCACTGTATGTTCATCCTGCAGAGAAAGAAAAAATTGCAAAACACGCAGCTGCAATGAAGACATGTCGTGTATTGATCAATACACCTTCTTCACAGGGAGGAATCGGAGATCTTTATAACTTCAAACTGACACCATCACTTACACTGGGATGTGGTTCTTGGGGAGGAAACTCTGTATCTGAGAACGTTGGAGTAAAACATTTGATCAATATCAAGACAGTTGCTGAGAGGAGAGAAAATATGCTTTGGTTCAGAACACCTGAAAAGGTATACTTCAAGAAAGGATGTATGCCAGTTGCACTTGATGAACTTGGAACAGTAATGAACAAGAAGAAAGCATTCATCGTAACAGACTCATTCTTATACAAAAATGGTTATGTAGCTCCAATCGAAGAAAAATTAGACGAAATGGGAATTCAGCATACATGCTTCTTTGAAGTTGCTCCAGACCCAACATTACAGTGTGCTCAGAAAGGTGTAGACCAGATGAGAGCATTCGAGCCTGACACAATCATCGCTCTTGGTGGTGGATCAGCAATGGATGCAGCTAAGATTATGTGGGTAATGTATGAGCATCCAGAAGCAAACTTCGAAGATATGGCTATGGACTTCATGGATATCCGTAAGAGAGTATTTACATTCCCTAAGATGGGAGAGAAAGCTTACTTTGTAGCAATCCCTACATCTTCAGGAACAGGTTCAGAGGTTACACCATTTGCAATCATTACAGATGCAGAAACAGGTGTAAAATGGCCAATCGCAGACTATGCATTGCTTCCTAACATGGCAATCGTAGATGTTGACAATATGATGACACAGCCTAAGGGACTGACAAGCGCATCAGGTATCGACGTAATGACACATGCTATCGAGGCTTATGTTTCTATCATGGCTACAGATTACACAGATGGTCTTGCTATGAAAGCTGTTAAGATGGTATTTGAAAACCTTCCATCAGCATATGATAACGGAGCAAATGATCCTAAGGCTCGTGAAGAAATGGCAAACGCTTCTTGTATGGCAGGTATGGCATTTGCAAATGCATTCCTTGGACTGAACCACTCAATGGCTCACAAACTTGGAGCATTCCACCACTTACCACATGGTGTTGCTAACGCTGTAATCCTGACAGAAGTTATGAGATACAATGCAGCAGAAGTACCAACTAAGATGGGAACATTCTCACAGTATCAGTATCCACACGCACTTGCAAGATATGCTGAGTTAGGACGCTTTGCAGGATGCACAGGAAATACAGATGCAGAAGTATTTGAAAACTTCCTTGCTAAACTTGAGGTACTCAAAGATAAGATTGGTATTAAGAAAACAATCAAAGATTATGGTATTGATGAGAAATACTTCCTTGATACATTGGATGACATGGTAGAGCAGGCATTTAATGACCAGTGTACAGGAGCTAACCCAAGATATCCATTGATGAAAGAAATCAAAGAAATCTATCTGAAATGCTATTATGGTAAATAATATCTTTGCCTAGACTGATTATATATTCCGAAGAGAAGTACAGCAGAAATAAGTGCTGTGCTTCTCTTTTTTTAATTAAAACAAGTAGAAAACATAATTATTGTTAATTATTAGACAATTATTTAATGATAAAAAAGATTGTTAAAAAATATTTAAAAAGTCTTTTATTTTTAGAAAAGTTGTAGTATAATAAAATCAAGTTAAGAAAAAACCAAATATAACTGCAAAGATACAGAACAGTTATGAGGAATCAATTTATAAATAGGAGGCATGGCTTATGAAACTTGAAAACAAAAAATTAATCGTAAAACGTTCCTACAAAGAGGTTTATAAATGTGATGAAGGAATTGTTAAGATATTTGAGAAGGACCATCCGAAAGCAGATGTATTTAATGAGGCTTTGAATACAGCGCGAGTAGAAGCAACAGGACTTGATATCCCAAAGATTAAAGAAGTATCTGAAGTGGATGGAAAGTGGGCTCTGCTTATTGAATACAAGAATGGAACAACTCTTGAAGAGATGATGGAATCTGATAAAGAGAATTTGCAGAAATATATGGAAGATTTTGTAAATCTTCAGTTGGAAGTTCATAGCAAAAAGTCGCCTCGATTAAATAAATTAAAAGATAAGCTGGCAAGCCAGATCAATGGACTGAAAGATTTGGATGCAACGACAAGATACGAGCTGATGACCAGACTGGAAAGTATGCCGAAACATGATAAGCTTTGTCATGGAGATTTCAATCCATCGAATGTGATTTATGGTAAGAACGGTAAGATGACAATTGTTGACTGGGCACACGCAACACAGGGTAACGCAGGCGCAGATGCCGCTATGACATATTTATTATTTGCATTGAAAGACCAGAAAAAAGCTGATCTGTATATGAAGATTTATTGTAAGAAGAGTGATACTGCAAGACAGTATGTAGAGCAGTGGCTTCCAATCGTTGCAGCAGCACAGCTTGCGAAGGAGAATGAATTAGAAAAAGAATTCCTTATGAAATGGATCGATGTTGTAGATTATCAGTAGGAATAGAGATTAAAAAGGTTCCGCAATTCACATGAACTGCGGAACCTTTTTTGTCAGTAAACAGATTTAATTTAAATTGTGATTATGTATAAATTACCAGCTAGGGAAAAATACATTTCCACCGATATTAACTCCGGAATGACCGGTGCCTGCATATAAGAAGTAATAGCAGTCTGCAACTTCTGCAAGCCTTGCACCATTTATTGCATCCTGCGCAACCTGATATGAAAGGGATGTCGGTCCGGCATTTAAAACGTATTCAAGACGACCGGAGAATGCAGGTTCAAATTGTCCTGCAGCATAAACAACACCGCTTATACTGTTAGGGAATCGTGAATCGTATACACGATTCATAATAACTGTAGCGACTGCTAAAAGTGAGTCATAGTTCTGATATGCTTCACACTGAATAATGGCAGCCAATAAATCCAAATCCGATGTATTAGCACTGCTTCCACTATTGTTTGTCGTGCCCCCGGAAGCATTGTTACCGGAGTTAGAACTTCCGGAGTTAGAGTTTCCAGAGTTAGAGCTTCCGGAATTAGTACTTGCACTGCTGTTTGTAGTATTTGAAGAAGTATTGTTGCCGGATGATGAAGCATTAGCAGATGCCTGTGCTTGTTGTTGAGCTTTCGCAGCGGCTTCCTGTTGAGCTTTTGCGGCAGCTTCAGCAGCGGCCTTTGCAGCCTCCTGCTCACGAATCTGTTGGAGCTGTGCCTGAAATTGTGCAAGGTCAGTAGAAGTCTCATCGGCTTTTTGCTGTAGCTCGGCTTGCTGTTGTTGTAATTCATTTTCTAAGTTATTTAAAGAAGCCTGTTGGTTCTGCAGAGCCATTTTCTGGTTTTCAATATCTGCATGAATGTTCTGAAGTTCATTTAGCATATCACGATCGTACTGACTGATGTTTTGGATAAAATCAGCTTTGTTCAGAAGGTCGCTCATACTTTCAGCGGAAAATAATAATTCTAACATGCTTGAGTTCCCGTTCTCATACATATATTTTATACGGGATTTCATATTTTCATATTGCTGATCTTCGTTCTGCTGAGAAACAGTCAGTTCATCTTCGCTTCGAAGAATTTCACTGTTTATAATAGTCACGCGCATCTGAGTATCGGAAATCTCGTCGCTGATCTTGAGAAGGTCCTGATTGATCCCTGCCAGCTGTGATTGAAGATCAGAGGTTTTATTTTCCAAAGTTTCTTTCTCATCGGCAAAGCTATATGGAGTTGCAAGTGCGAAGGTCATTGTGGCGGAACAAAGCAAAGCTACACCGGCCTTGAGCCTGCGTTTTGTATGCAAATTCATAAATAAAATCCTTTCTGGTTTTGGTTTCTAAGTTCAATGAAATTTTGTTTAAAAAAGTTTCATCTGTATAGTATACTATAAATTGCAGAATTAAGCAAATTTTGATACAATAGGAGAAGTGAACAAGGAAGGAAATAGAGCGATGCAAATTAAGATGGTGGGGCTGGATCTGGACGGAACATTATTAAATTCCAAAAAAGAACTTACCCCGTTTACAAAAGAAGTGATCGCAAAGGCGATAGACAAAGGTGTTCATGTGCTGGTAGCGACAGGGCGGCCGTTTACAGGTGTACCATTGGAATTAAGAGAATTTCCGGGGATGCGATATGCACTTACAGCGAATGGAGCAAGGATTCTGGATACAGCGACAGGTGAAATACTGATTGAACATTTATTATCAAAAGAAAGTGCAAAAAAAGCATTGGAAATCACTGGGAAATATGATACGCTACAAGAGATCTATTTTGATGGACAGGGATATGCGAAGGACGAAAAACTGGCTCATGTAGAAAGATATCACAAGGATTGTAATATGTGGGAGTATGTACGTGCATCCAGAATTGCAGTTCCGGATATTTGGGAATTGTTTAATTCCAGAGAAGAGAATCTCGATAAAGTACAGGCGTTGTTTGCGGATATGGAAGAGAGGAAAGCGGCCTGGGAGGAACTAAGCGAGTGTAGAGATTTGAACCTCGTCAGTTCATTAAAATACAATATAGAAATTAACGCAGCCGGTGTAAATAAAGGAAAAGGTTTGATTGCATTAGGTAAGATGCTTGGAATCGAACGGGAAGAGATTATGGCAATTGGTGATGGCGATAATGATATAGAGATGATCACAGAAGCCGGAGTTGGTGTTGCGATGGGCAATGCGGAAGAGGCAGTGAAGTGTAATGCAGATTATGTGACGGGAACGAATGATGAAGATGGTGCGGCCAGAGCAATTGTGAAGTATGTTCTCGAGGGAGGAGAAACATGTTAGAAGCATTAAAGGTTATATTTTTAGGTATTGTTGAGGGAATTACAGAGTGGCTTCCGATTAGTAGTACGGGACATTTGATCCTGGTAGAAGAATTTGTGAAGCTGAGTTTACGACATGAATTTGTTGAGATGTTCAATGTAGTGATCCAGTTTGGAGCAATTCTGGCAGTTATATTGATTTATTTTAATAAGCTGAATCCGTTTTCAGCTAAAAAATCAGAAAAACAGAAGATGATGACAATCCAGTTGTGGATCAAGGTGATTATTGCAACGCTTCCGGCTATGGTCATTGGATTGTTGTTTGATGATTTTGTAGATGAGCATTTTATGAATGCGTATGTTGTTGCAGCGATGCTGATCATCTATGGTATTCTGTTTATAGTGATTGAGAAGAAGCATGAAGGTGTTACACCGCAGGCAACAAAACTTTCACAGCTCACGATTCCGATGGCACTGGCGATCGGAGGTTTCCAGGTATTGGCGATGATTCCGGGAACATCAAGATCCGGTGCAACAATTTTGGGTGGATTGATCATTGGGGCATCCAGAAGCGTAGCGGCAGAATTTACATTTTTCCTTGCAATTCCGGTTATGTTTGGATGGAGTCTTCTGAAGATGCTCAAGTTCGGTTTCGCATTTACAGGGCAGGAGTTCTTTTTACTATTGCTAGGATGCGTGGTTTCGTTTGTCGTATCTATCTTTGTAATTAAATTCTTGATGCAGTATATTAAAAAACATGATTTTAAAGTATTTGGATATTATAGAATCGTGCTTGGAGTAATTGTATTCTTATATTTTACAGTTTCCGCATTACTTGCATAAAAGTGAATAGATGATTTATAAAGGGCTATTGGGATATAAAATTTCAATAGTCTTTTGTTTTTTTCTTGAAAATATGCAACTAATTGAGAATAATTTTGTATATATACTTGAAATCCTGTATAAATATGATAGAATATGTAAGATATTATGTATGGTTATGCAAAAGAAATAGATTCTAGGAGGAAGTTAAAGATGAAGAAAAAAGTATTAAGTGTTGTATTAGCAGCAATGTGTGTAGTTTCTATGGCAGCGTGTGGTTCAAGCAATAAAAGTTCAGACAGCAGTGAAGGAGAAAGCAAGGATAAGCTTGTAATGGCAACAAATGCAGAGTTCCCACCATATGAATTCTATGAAGGAGACGAGATCGTAGGTATTGACGCTGAGTTTGCGAAAGCAATTGCAGATAAACTTGGAGCAGAATTATCGATTGAAGATATGGCATTTGATTCTATTATCCCAGCTGTTCAGAGCGGAAAAGCAGATTTTGCAGCAGCAGGTATCACAGTTACAGAAGAGAGAAAAACACAGGTTGATTTCTCAGACAGCTATTATACAGGACGTCAGGTGATTATTGTTTCAGCAGATAATAGCGACATTACAAAGCCGGAAGATTTGGAAGGAAAGAAGATCGGTGTTCAGCTTGGAACAACAGGAGATCTTTATTCATCAGATGATTATGGCGATGAAAATGTAGAGCGTTATAACAAAGGTGTTGAGGCTGTACAGGCACTTCAGCAGGGCAAGATCGATGCAGTTATCATCGATGATCAGCCGGCACAGACATTTGTAAAAGAGAATGAAGGTCTTAAAATTCTGGATACTGAGTACGTAGAAGAAGCTTATGCATTCTGCTTCAAAAAGGGAAGTGACCTTACTGAGAAAGTAAATGATGCAATTGCAGAGTTGAAGAAAGATGGAACATTTGATAAAATCGTTGACAAATATATCAATGCAGATGCTGAATAATCAGCGATAAAAGAGAAGGTTGGGGCTTATGGCAGATTTGAAAACAAGATTCATAATGAATTTTATAACAGATGACCGTTGGAAGTACCTGGCAGATGGTCTGGTGGTTACTTTAAAAGTCACCTTTTTTGCGGTGCTGATAGGAATTGCATTTGGATTCTTAATTGCAATGATCAGAGCTACTTATGATAAAACAGGTAAATTAAAAATTTTAAACTTGATATGTAAGATTTATCTGACAGTGATTCGAGGAACTCCGGTTGTTGTACAGTTATTGATCATTTATTTTGTAATTTTTGGAAGTACACAGATTAGTAAAGTGTTGGTTGCAATTATGGCATTCGGAATCAACTCAGCCGCTTATGTAGCTGAGATTTTCCGCTCTGGTATAATGTCAATTGATGATGGACAGATGGAAGCAGGACGCAGCCTTGGTTTCAACTATGCACAGACCATGTTTTACATTATTATGCCACAGGCATTCAAGAATGTTTTGCCGGCATTGGGAAATGAGTTCATCGTATTATTAAAAGAAACTTCTGTGTCAGGATATATTGCATTACAGGATCTGACAAAGGGTGGCGATATTATTCGAAGCCGTACTTATGATGCATTTATGCCATTGATTGCTGTAGCATTGATCTATCTTGTTATGGTAATGGTATTTACAAAATGTGTGAATTTGCTGGAAAGGAGGCTGAGAAACAGTGACCACTAAAGGAGATGTATTAATTAAGGTTGATAATGTGCATAAAGTGTATGCAAATAATCTTCATGCTTTGAACGGTGTGTCTGAGACAATCAGCAAAGGGGAAGTAGTTGTTATTGTCGGACCATCCGGTTCGGGAAAATCTACTTTTCTGCGTTCTTTAAACTTGCTTGAGGTTCCGACAAGCGGACATATTTATTTTGAAGGAGTAGACATTACAAGCAAAGCGACAGATATTAATAAACATCGTCAGAAGATGGGAATGGTATTCCAGCATTTTAACTTGTTTCCACATAAAACGATTCTTGAAAATATCACACTTGCGCCTATCAAATTATTAAAGAAGAGCAAGGAAGAAGCTGAAAAAGAGGCAATGGAGCTGCTCAAAAGGGTTGGATTGGAGCAGAAAGCAAACGCATATCCATCACATTTATCCGGTGGACAGAAACAGCGTATTGCTATTGTAAGAGCATTGGCAATGAAGCCGGATGTAATGCTGTTTGATGAACCTACATCAGCACTCGACCCGGAGATGGTTGGAGAAGTTCTGGAATTAATGAAGGCTCTGGCACATGAAGGAATGACAATGGCTGTTGTTACACATGAGATGGGATTTGCGAAGGAAGTTGCAACTCGTGTTCTGTTTATGGATGCAGGACAGATAAGAGAGCAGGGGACACCGGAAGAGTTCTTTGGAAATCCGAAAGATGAAAGATTAAAAGAATTCTTATCTAAAATTTTATAAATCAAATAAAATAGTTTTGAAATATTGCAAGGCAGTTTCTGGTAAAGGGACTGTCTTGTTGCTATTTTACCGGAAATTGTGTTAAGATGCATTAAAGTCAAATATTTGACATTTTTGTTTCACTGCAGCGTGCAGGTGGGATAAACGAAATAGAAAGAGACATAGAATAAAATGAAACGAAATCAAGTGAAAGAAGCAAAGTTTTCTCAAAGTAATAATTTAGAAAAAGCCGTACCGTATATAGTAGAATGGTATCAGAATAATAAAAGAGATTTGCCATGGAGAAACGGGGCAAATGCATATCATATATGGGTATCTGAAATTATGCTGCAGCAGACACGTGTAGAAGCTGTGAAGTCTTACTATGCGGCATTTCTTGAAGCGTTTCCGACGATAGAAGCTCTGGCAAACGCACCGGAAGAACGTCTGTTAAAACTGTGGGAGGGGCTTGGATATTATAACAGAGTAAGAAATATGCAAAAAGCGGCTGTACAGATTGTTGAGCTGTATAATGGACAGATGCCACAGGATTATGAACAGATAAAAGGATTGTCCGGGATTGGAAATTATACGGCAGGGGCTATCAGTTCCTTTGCATTTGGGATTCCCAAACCGGCGGTGGATGGGAATGTCTTGCGTGTTATTTCAAGATTTCATGCAAGTTATGAAGACATCATGAAAGCATCTACAAGAAAACACATTGAAGAAGAGATAGAGGGCGTTATCCCGGAAAATGCAGCCAGTGATTTTAATCAAGGCCTGATTGAACTAGGGGCTATAGTCTGCGTACCAAACGGAGAACCAAAATGTGATATCTGTCCGATAGCAAAATTTTGTAAAGCAAATCAAATGTCGGTACAGATGGAACTTCCGGTGAAGAAGAAAGCAAAAGACAGAAGGATTGAGAAGCGAACGATATTGATCATTAAAGACGAAGAAAAGATTGCGATTCAAAAACGACCGGAAAAAGGACTTCTTGCAGGTTTGTATGAATTTCCAAATCTGGAGGGACATTTGACAAGAAAGCAGCTTATCGAATATGCAAAATCCATTGGTATGATGCCGGTCCGCATCAAGAAGCTGGAAAATGCAAAACACATTTTCAGCCATGTAGAATGGCATATGACGGGATATGAGATTATTGTTGATGAATTGGAAAAAACATGTCGTGCGGATATGATATTTGCTGATAAAAAAGAAGTTATGGGAAAATATCCTATTCCGACAGCATTTTCGGCATACACACAATATGCACTCTCAATCATGGAAAACTAAGATAATTTCCAAGACGTTATAATAAGGTATTTAAGGTGAAATGAAAGTTGTAGAGTACACTCGGTTTTCTTGAATAAAAGTGCAGCTTGTGTTACTATAATAAAGAAATAAGCAGTGGTCGTCAGAAGGGAATTATAGACATGGATGAAAAGATAGAACTCGGAAAACAACAGCAGAAATCGAAAGAGACAAAAGAGAGGATTTTTCGGGCGGCAAAGCATATATTACAGAAAAAAGGATACGAAGAATTATCGATTAAGAACATTTGTGAAGAAGCAGGTGTATCGAATGGAAGTTTTTATCATCATTTCAAAACGAAAGATGATCTGTTATCATATTATATAGAAGAACAGCCTAGTATCAATCCGGATTTACTGGATATGCCAAACAGTGTAGAAGAGGCGAAAATTGCGGTTATCAGAGTTTATCTGAACTATGTAGAATATTGTGAAGAGCTGGGCGTAGAATTTATGAGCGGATATTATGATCCGAAGAACCAGGCGTTAAATCCGGTGAGCCGTACAGAAAGACCTTATCCAATCGTTACGGTACAGAATTATATTGAGAAAGCAATTGTAGCAGGTGTTGTTCATTTAAATGTAGAGCTGGAAGAGTTTACGACAGATATTCGAATGATCGTAATAGGAAATGTATTTGAATGGTGTTTACGAAAGGGAGAGGCAGATTTTGCGGGGAACATGAGAAGATCTCTTGGAAAATATCTGGATAGTACAATGGAATAAGCTCTGGAGGTGAAAGAGTGGAATATACATTTATTGTAAATCCAAAATCAAAATCAGGACGCGGGGGATTGATTTGGAATCAGGTAGAGCCGGAACTGAAAAAACGAAGAATACAGTATCAGGTGAGATTTACAAAGTATGAAAAAGAGGCAACGAAGATTACTTCGGAACTGACGAAAGATGAGAAAGAATATACGATTATAGTCCTTGGCGGGGACGGGACGATGGATGAAGTAATCAATGGAATCAGGGACTGTTCGAAGGTTACTCTTGGATATATCCCAACCGGGTCGGGAAATGATTTTACGAGAGCGTTGAAACTGCCTACGGATCCGAAGGAAGCATTGGATAATATTTTGAATTCGAAAAAAAGAGTGTCGATGGATGTTGGCGTAATGTCTTGTAAGGAGACGACGCATCGGTTTGCGGTCAGCAGCGGAATCGGATTTGATGCAGCGGTATGTCATCAGGTAGCAGTCTCTAAATTGAAGGTGATCTTGAATAAAGTGAAGCTGGGACAGTTGAGCTATCTGGCGGTAGCGCTTCGCAGATTATTTAGGGATGCACATACGAGAGCTTGTGTGTGTCTGGATGGAGGAGAAACAAAGAGTTTTGAAAATACATATTTTGTGGCAGTTATGAATCATCCCTATGAGGGTGGAGGATTTTTCTTTTGTCCGGAGGCAAAAGTTGACGATGGCTATTTAGATGTTATTGTTGTATCAGGTCTGCCGAGATGGAAAGTTGTTCTCTTACTCCCGCTGGCATTTAAAGGGAAGCATGTAGGAATAAAAGGAATTGATATATTCCGTTGTAAAAATGTTGAAATCAGTATGGAAGCAGAATTTCCGATACATGCAGACGGAGAGCCAATTGCGGTTGGAAGTGAGTTAAAAGCAGGGCTGCTTGACAAACAGGTGAAAATTATAATCCCAGATGAAAAATAGAGTATAAAAGAATTGTTAAGCTTTTATGAATCGCCTTGTTGTTGGATAAAAATCATGCTATAATCTTTAGCAGTAAAGGAGCAGATTAATCCATTTGTGTATTAAAAAAGGGGCGTTCGTTATGAACATAAAAAGAAAAATAGGGGATTTTTTCAAGAAATATAAACATGCTTGGGTTTTTAGCTATGCACTGCTTTATGGACCATGGTTCTATTATTTAGAGACACATGTGACAAGCGGATATCATATTATATATTCACCAATTGATGATAAGATACCATTTATTGAATATTTCATTGTACCTTATTTACTATGGTTTGCTTTTATAGCTGTAGTTTTTGCGTACTTCTTTTTTACAGATGTAGATGGATTCTATAAGCTTGCCAAGATTAGTTTTGCGGGTATGACCATATTTTTGATCATATCAACAATTATGCCGAATGGACTTGCAATCCGTCCAGTTGTATTTGAGAGAGATAATATATTTGTTGATCTGGTAAAGATGTTGTATCAGACAGACACACCGACAAATGTATTCCCAAGCCTTCATGTGTTTAATTCTCTTGCTGCGTGTATAGCAATCAAGAATAGCAAGAAGTTAAATGAACATAAAGCGATATGTATGGGAGCATATATTTTGACTGCATTGATCATTATGGCGACAATGTTTTTAAAACAGCATTCAGTACTTGATGTTATGGCTGGATTTTTGATGGCATATACATTGTATCAGTTTGTATATGCACCAGAGGCGAATGGGGTCAGAAAGCCGGTACGCCAGACATTATTTGTGAAATAAAGTTACTAGGAGGAAGTTAAAGAATAATGGGAAAGATTATGTTGACAGGGGACAGACCTACAGGTAGATTACATGTGGGACATTATGTAGGTTCCTTAAGAAGAAGAGTGGAATTACAGAATCAGGGAGGATTTGACGATATGTTCGTCATGATCGCAGATGCACAGGCACTGACAGATAATGCGGACAATCCGGAAAAAGTGCGTCAGAACATTATCGAGGTTGCATTGGATTACCTTGCATGCGGACTCGACCCTGAGAAAGTGACATTGTTTATTCAATCACAGATTCCAGAATTATGTGAATTGTCATTTTATTATATGAATCTTGTAACAGTATCAAGATTACAGAGAAATCCTACAGTAAAATCTGAGATTAAGATGCGTAATTTTGAGGCGAGTATCCCGGTTGGATTCTTCACATATCCAATCAGCCAGGCAGCAGATATTACAGCATTTAAAGCTACAACAGTTCCGGTCGGAGAGGATCAGCTTCCGATGCTTGAACAGACAAAAGAGATTGTAAGAAAGTTTAATTCTGTATATGGAGACACATTGATCGAGCCAGATATTTTACTTCCGGAGAATCAGGCATGTTTGCGTCTGCCGGGAATTGATGGCAAGGCAAAGATGAGCAAATCACTCGGAAACTGCATTTATCTGTCAGAAGAGCCGGATGAGATCCAGAAAAAAGTATTTAGCATGTTTACAGATCCTACACATATTAAGGTATCAGATCCGGGTAAATTGGAAGGAAATACAGTATTCACATATTTGGATGCATTCTGCAGACCAGAGTATTTTGAAGAATTCCTGCCAGAGTATGCATGCTTACAGGAATTAAAAGATCATTATACAAGAGGCGGTCTTGGGGATATGAAGGTAAAACGTTTCCTGAACAATGTAATTCAGGCAGAGCTTGAGCCAATCCGCAATCGTAGAAAAGAGTATCAGAAAGATATTCCGTATGTATATGAGATCCTTAAAAAGGGTAGTGAAAAAGCAGAAGCCCGCGCAGCTCAGACATTGAGTGAAGTGAAGGCTGCAATGAAAATCAATTATTTTGATGATGCAGAGCTGATCCAGAGTCAGGCAGAAAGATTTAGTAAATAAGTTTTTAGTAAAGAATGTGCTAAGGCACATTCTTTATTTATATTGTATAAATGGTAACAAAAAAACCGCCTCAAAAGAGACGGTTAAATACGTGCGATAGAGGATTCGAACCCCCGACCTTCTGGTCCGTAGCCAGACGCTCTATCCAGCTGAGCTAATCGCACATGCTGTTGAACTTGTCGCTCACAACAAAAACTAGTATAGTGCATAAGAATGATTTTGTCAATAGAAAAAATAAAAAAATTACAAAAAAATTTTGCCCGGGATTTTAAGGAGAGTTCACTATATATTTTCCATATGAATTTGGTGAAAGAGATTGCAAAAGATATGCAAATAAAGTATGATACAAATACTCTGATTATAAAATTGAAAGACTATTTACAAGATGATGTGAATAGTACAGTCTAAACATCTATTATTGAATACAGTAATCTGGCTTATTATTCGAGCTAATTTCAAGTTTGAACAATTGATATAGAATATGAAAGGGGAGATTAACATCGAGGCAAATTATGAGGTAATTCGTTTTGTAGAGCATGGAGGAAGATGCTGGCCAACAATGGATTGCGTGAAAGGACAATTACTGTTACAAAGACTACGGGGAGAGCCTGTTATTGAGAAAGCAATGTTATTTTCCTGGTTAAAGGAACTGATCGTACAATTAGAACAATACCAAAGATGTAGAAATAATAAAGGCTATCGCTACTTGAATCCGTATAGTGTGCTTGTGACAGCGGAAGATAAATTATTAATGTTGGATCTGGAGGCAGAAAGCAATGCTTTTGTTATGAAAAATTTGCAGAAGCGTGCGGTGAGAAGTCATTTTGTAAAGCCAATCGTGCGGATGAAACAAAATGTGCAAGTGTCCATGGATTTATATGGATATGGGAAGACAGTTCAGTTTATTATGGCGAATACAGAGATTAAACCTGCATTGACCAGAAAGGAAACCTATCAGATAGGAAAAATGATAGATAAGTGCATCGGAGAAAATGCACAAAGGCAGTATGACGATTTTTCGCAGGTGCGAAGAGACATCCCGGTTATAAAAGAACGAAGCGGGCAGCAGATAAGAAAATATGTAGTGATGGGAGTTATAACATTATCATTAATAGGATATGGGACATTTATGACAATCCAGGCAAATGTATTTCGCCAGCAGAGGGACAAATTAATATTGCAGATGAAAGAAAAAACAATTAAGGGAGAAGAAGACAAAAATGATATGTTGTATAATGAAGCACAAGAAGAAAACTTTCGATAAAAAGATTTTGAAAAATTAAGAAAACTTTTATTGGAAAGCATACGAGAGTATGTTATTCTAAACGAAAGTGAAGTAGGAGGCGGAAAAATATGACGCGAGCAGAATTTTTAGAACAGCTGCGAAGTGCTTTGCAAGGAAATGTGCAGGAGCGAGTAGTTCAGGAAAATGTGGCATATTATAATCAATATATATCCGAAGAAGTGCAGAAGGGAAAAACTGAAGAAGAAGTGCTTCAGATGTTAGGGGATCCATGGATTCTTGCAAAAACGATTATTGCTGCATCGGACGGTACGGATGAGGAGATAGTATATGAGTCCGGTCATAAAAGTTATTATTCGGAACCGGAACAAGAGGATTCATATGTCAGACAAAATGTTCATGTTTTTGGAATTGATACATGGTGGAAGAAATTATTATTGATTTTATTTGTTGTGATGATTGTTGTATTGGTCGTAGCAATTGTCAGCGGAATTGTAAGTTTTCTGGCACCGGTTTTGGTACCATTGTTGATTGCGATGATCATTATTCGATTAATAGGAAAGCTTCGATCGTGAACAATAGAATAAAGTGAAACACAAGAAAGTTCGGTATTTCTTTGAAAGAAGCAATACCGGGCTTTTTTTGAAACGATAAAAGACCGATGGGGGAGCCATCGGTCTTTTGAGGGGAGTATAAATAATTAATAAGGGGTTGTAGAAAGTGAACTTTCTACGAGTTTAAGTATAATATACAGTTTTCAAAAATGCAAGTAAAACATGAAAAGTTTGACAAAATGTGAAAAAAAAGGAAGAAGAGTGAAAAATAAAAGGGATATATAAAGTTGAGAATAATATTTGCAAAAGAAGGCATAATAGCAATGTACCAATATTTTAGGAGGAAAAAACAATGACAAAAAATTATAGTGACCCAAAAACAAGTAGAAATGATGTTTCAGATGGACAGAACAAAAATACAAGTAACACATCATCTAAGAACAAGAATGCATCGAATACACAGAGCAAAAATAGTGTGAATTCAAAAAATAAGAATGCATCAAATACACAGAGTAAAAATGCGTATGATGTAAGAGATAACTATTAGGTAGAGAATCAGAATAAAAGCTGCTGAGTGTGATTTCCTAAAAGTAAAATGAATAAGGGCATGGTAAAGGTTTGTGAAGGAATAAAGCGAAATCTTTACTATGCTCTTTTTTTATAGTAAAATGGGTTTACAGTTCATTGGGAGTGAACAGTAACAAAAT
>CAKSAJ010000016.1 GCA_934435195.1 uncultured Schaedlerella sp. | reverse complement strand
GTATACAAGACTTTGAAAATTATTTCAATAACGATAGCGAGCCAAAATCCATGTGGAGTCGAAGTGTTACTGTTCACTCCCGTGTCATTCACTACGCTGATTGACACGGAGGATGCACGTTTTGTCTTGAACGGCATCTCGCCTATCGCCAAAGGCGATTTAAAATGGCGAGATGCGTTGCTGGTCACAGGTACTCTGAATAGTAACGTCGAAGTCACAGCGTGTACTTCTCCAACATGAGCAGACTGGCGTCATCTGACAAAAAGTCCTGTGTTGTAAGCATCGATTTCTGCTGCTGCTCGATATGTGCATTCTGGAAAGATCTTCGGTATTCCTTTGGAGAACATCCGTATTGTGCCTTGAAAGCTTTGTTAAAATATTTCGGATCGGAGAATCCACAGGCGATGCTGATATCCAACAGGGAATAATCAGTCAACAATAAAAGCTGGCGGGCGTGCTCGCAGCGAATCTTGGACAAATAGTTTTGAAATGTGATTCCAAAGGATTCCTTAAATAAATGAGATAAATAGTATAAGTCAAGCTCCTGCTGTTTAGCGATATCTGAAAGCAGGAGTTTTTCGCTATAATGTTCATCGATGTAGTGCATGATTTCCCGGCAAATGAAATCGGATTTGCAATGGCAATGGGAAAACTGATGACAGTTCACCTCAATGACCAGAATGGAATTCGTTATGACCAGGACAAATCATTTGGTGTAGAGAATTTAAGAGCAGCATTTAACCAGGTGAAGGTTCTGATTATTCTAACTGGAACGGAGGAACAAGAGGATACAAACAGCAGTTTGCCTGTCTTGGATGTCTGGCAAATACAGCAAACGGATGTGGTCTTCAGACACATTATGAAGATTCCGGCCATGCAGGAAGCTATGACGTGGATAATGGTAATCGTATGTCATCTTGGGAAAAGAAGGGATATGATCCGGACGATATAGTAACAGACTGGAATATGTAATCATTCACCGGAGACGGTTAGAAATTGTGAATAAGATGTAAAAAACAGACCTGATGTGGAAAATTGTTTTCCATGTCAGGTCTGTTTTTGCAACAATGAAAGTGTATCAATCTGTGTTTTTATAACTTCTAAAGCGGAAGGATTTTTCGTGCACATCAGTTTATAAATAGGAATCGTATCTGCCAGAATATGTGCAAAATCCAAATTTCATTCCATAAGTGAGGCACTCCAACTAGGAGAAATCATGCGTTGCATAACCTGTAGTACTTTCTCGTAATGTTCGAGGTCTACGAGATAATCGATGTCAGCTCTTCCGAGTAAGACAATACCGCCGAGAGGATATGTTTTGGCAGTGGAAATCTGTGACGTCCCGCACCATGGAATTCCGTATACCACAGGCTGTCCGTTTTTTTGTGCTACAAGATTCAAGTCCCCATTTAAATATGGGGTATGTAAGAGGTCATGCCAGAGGGCAGTGTGAGTGGACTTGCCCATGCCGGAATGTCCGGAGAACAGCCACGCCTGATCCTGATAGAGAATCGAAGCAGAATGGATGGCAAAACAGCCTTCCAGTTGTGCTTTATATAAAAAGCAAGGACGGATTGCAAGAAAAAGATTCTCGCAATCGCTTTCCGGAAGCGTATTCTTACAGTAAATTCTGGCGTAATTAGCATTTGTGGTAATCTGAGCTTCGATGATGTTATCCAGAGTTGGAAACTATAAAAGATATCCTTCTTCCCAACAAGAGACGATCAATTCTTTGTTGCGAAGAAGAATTGTACCATTCTGATGATTCTGTGGTTCGCCCAAAATAATTTCGATATCCATATCAGAACACACTGTCTGCGGAAGCTCTTCTCTATGATCGTTGCATCCGGAGAAAGTAGTAGATGACAGGTAAAAAGGTGCAAACTTTTCAGAAAAAACATGAGCAGGTCCATAAAGCCGGACAATACAGTCGGCAATTTTCTGTCCATATGGAAGGAGGTAAGTCTTGTCATCAATATGTTTTAAAATATAACCTTCTTGTCGTTTTAACATCTACACGTTCACTCCTAAAACTTCTTCCCGTCTATTCTTCAATAATCTGTATCTCCAAATAATCAAAATCAATTGAATCTACAAAGTTATCCTGATAAAATCGAGCTTTATCATGTCTTTTAAAATCAGCAATCGTGGAGTCGAGCCAGATTGGTTTGCTTAGATCAAATTCATAACAGATCTCGTCGAGTGCATGAAAAATTTTATGTGTTCGTGTATCATCTGTGTCATCGCAAATAACAGTATCGCGAAGCAGACGGTTGTCTTTAAATTCTTTTCCCCATAAACGGAACATAGTGATTTCCTCCTGTTAATTAATATGTGAATATTTTCTGGAAAAATTTGTGTTACAGAATTTCAAAAGTAGTTCAAGTATAGCATTGAAAAAGCAAAATGTCGATGATAGAATATGATGATAACGTAAATAAAATTCATGAGAATTTGCATGAAATGAGTTGAAGGGAATTCGAAGATGAAAAAAACATTGGATCGTATTTTTATTGATGGATTAAGTGGCATGGCACAGGGATTGTTTGCAACGTTGATTATTGGGACAATTATACAACAGCTCGGAGCCATGGTGACTGGTAATACGGGGGCATGGATTGTTCTGATAGGAAAGGTCGCAGCAGCAATGACAGGCGCAGGAATTGGTGTTGGAGTCGCAAGAAAATTTGAAGCAAGTCAGCTGGTTGTAGTATCAGCAGCGACAGCAGGTATGGTAGGTGCATTTGCCGGTAAGATTTTATCGGGAGAGATTTTGCAGAATGGGGCAATCGTGTTAGTGGGACCGGGCGAGCCGCTGGGAGCATTCGTTGCTGCTTATCTAGCTGTTGAAGTAGGAATTTTAATTGCGGGAAAGACAAAGCTTGATATATTGATCACACCGCTTGTTACCATCGGTGTCGGTTCGACGGTAGGAATTTTTGTGGGACCTCCGATCTCAAAATTCATGGCATGGATAGGTTCTCTGATCAACTGGGGGACAGAACAGCAGCCATTAATCATGGGAATTGTGGTTTCTGTATTGATGGGAATGGTTTTGACACTTCCAATCAGTTCAGCTGCAATCGGAATTGTATTGAATTTATCAGGTCTGGCAGCTGGTGCGGCAACGATAGGATGTTGCTGTAATATGGTTGGTTTTGCAGTTGCAAGTTTTCGTGAAAATGGGTTTGGAGGTTTATTTGCACAGGGAATCGGAACGTCGATGTTACAGGTTCCAAATATCGTGAAACGACCGGTGATTTGGCTTCCGGCAATATTATCCAGTGCAATTTTAGGACCGGTCGGAACCATGCTTTTCCATATGACAAATAATGCAACCGGGTCAGGTATGGGAACAGCCGGTCTGGTCGGTCAGATTATGACCTGGCAGGTTATGACGCAGACAGAAGAGCCGATGGTAGTCATGATTAAAATGGTGATGATCCAGATTGTTCTGCCGGCACTTTTGACATTACTTTTTTCAGAGTATATGAGAAAGAAAAAGTGGATTCGTTATGGGGATATGAAACTGGATTTGTAGGCTGGACTATGCTATACTAAAGTATATATGCTGTTTCTTGAAAATTAATAGAAATAGTGAATGGGGAAAGAAATATATTTATGAAGGAGAACGATGTCGAATGCAGGATGCAATTAAAAATTATGAGGATGTAGATAGTTGGAAGACTGTTATCTTTCTGTACAATGCAGCATTAAAAGAAGTGGGGACAAAGTTAGAGATTCTTAATGATGAGTTTCAGCATGTGCATAAATATAATCCGATCGAGCATATCAAGACGAGGGTGAAAACTCCGGAAAGTATCGTGAAAAAGTTGAAACGATATGGCTATGAAACATCAATTGAGAATATGGTAAAGTATATCAATGATATTGCAGGAGTAAGGCTGATCTGTTCATTTACATCTGATATTTACAGACTGGCAGAGATGATAGGGAATCAAAGTGATCTGAAGGTTTTGACGATTAAGGATTATATTAAAAAACCGAAGGAAAGCGGATATAAGAGTTATCATATGCTGGTATCTGTTCCAATCTTTTTATCAGATAGTGTGGTTGATACGAAAGTAGAAATTCAGATCCGAACGATTGCAATGGACTTCTGGGCCAGCCTGGAACATAAGATTTACTACAAATTTGAAGGCATGGCACCGGACTATATAAGCAGGGATTTAAGAGAATGTGCACAGATGGTGTCGGAGCTGGACGATAAGATGCTATCGCTCAATGAAGCGATTCAAGCGTGTCTGGAGCAGCAGGAAGGGGTACAGGAGACCGAGAGTGTTGCCAGTGTGGCAGAACATTTATTAGGAAAGAGAGAAATGTAGTCAGATACATATTTTATAGTGGCGATAAGTAATGTGTGCGATTGAAAAATAGAGGAGTAAGAATGACAAAAGAAGTAAAAAGTAAGCTGATCGAAATAGGAGCAGGCCTGGTTCTTTACTTGAATGCACTTTTTGCGGTAAAGCAATGGAATGCAGATAGCAGAGTGGAATTGTTTTTGTACATTTTTGCGTATATTGTACTTTCAGTAAAGATATTGTGGCAGACCTTTTATAATATAAAACATAAAAAACTTTTTGATGAGAATCTGTTGATGCTGGTTGCAACAATAGGGGCAATGTTTGTCGGACGATATCGTGAAGCTGTTGCAGCAGTATTATTTTATCAGGTGGGAAACCTGGTAGAGGCGCTTTCTCTGCAAAGAACAAAAAAATCAATTGCCAAATTTATGGATATCCGGCCGTCGCATGCAAACTTAAAGATTGCAGGTGGAACAAGGGAGGTTTCGCCGGTTGAACTGACACCGGGGAATGTAATTGTGATTAAACCGGGAGAGCGGATTCCGGTGGATGCAACAGTTACACAGGGCACAAGTATGATAGATACAAAAGCGTTGACTGGTGAAGCAGAACCAAGAGAAGTAAAGATAGGAAGTAAGCTTTTTAGCGGAAGCATCAATTTAAGCGGAATGATCGAGGCAAGAGTTTCGAAAGTTTATGAGGAATCTACGGCAGCGAAGATTATGACTTTGGTTGAAGCAGCAAACAATAAAAAAGCAGAAACAGAAAAGCTTGCCGATCGATTTACGAGATACTATACACCAATCGTAATACTGATGGGGATTTTAGTTATGATACTTCCGCCAATGATGTTTGCAGGGCAGGATGGACATGTTTGGATTTATCGAGGATTGATTTTTCTGGTAGCTGCATGTCCGTGCGGTCTGTTAGTATCGGTTCCACTTGCATTTTTAGGTGGAATCGGAGCAGCATCCAGACAAGGTGTATTGATTAAAGGAAGTAATTATCTGGAAGCCTTATCGCAGACAGAAACATTTGTGTTTGATAAGACAGGAACTTTGACGGAAGGTGTATTTACTGTTAAAGAGATTTGTCCGAGAGGAATGTCCGAACAGAAGTTACTGGAACTTGCCGCATACGGGGAAGTTCATTCAAATCATCCAATCGCACAGTCTTTAAGGGAAGCCTATGGAAAAACAATTGATACAGCAAGGGTTTCACATACGAGGGAATATTCTGGCTTTGGAGTGGAATCAATCGTAGACGGACAAGTTGTCTTTGCCGGAAATGCAAAATATATGAACAAGCAAGGATTTTATTATCAGCCGGTATCAGATATCGGAACGGCAGTTCATATAGCGGTAGACGGGGAATATGCCGGATATATTTTAATCTCGGATATTATCCGGCCAGACGTGAAAAAGATGGTACGATGGCTTGACAGACATCAGATAGAGTCAGTCATGCTGACAGGTGACAATGACAGAGTTGCAGAGGATGTCGCCAGAAAAGTAGGAATCCACTCTGTTTTTGCAAATTTAATGCCGGAGGACAAAGTAGAACAGTTAGAAGACTTTATGGAAAGCCGGATTGAAGAGGAAAAACTTGCATTTGTCGGGGATGGAATCAATGATGCACCGGTTCTTGCACGTGCTGATATCGGAATCGCCATGGGAGGACTGGGAGCAGACGCAGCACTTGAGGCTGCAGATATTATTTTGATGGAAGATGAGCCGATTAAAATTGTAAATGCTATTCGGATTTCCAAAGGAACAATTCGGGCAGTGAAGCAGAATATGATTTTTGCAATCGGCATGAAAGTATATTTGCTGGTGCTGGCATTATTTGGTTATGTATCTATGGAGAATGCTATCATTGCGGATGTCGGTGTAATGTTATTAAATATTTTAAATTCATTCTGGATATTGAAATATCCGGAATAAAGACGAAAATGGAGAATGAAAATGAAGAATCAAATGCAATTTATTCGAAACTGTGGATTAGTGATTTTGACAATGTCTTGTTTGCTTACAGGATGTTCAAATGCAGGAAAAGCAGGAATAAAAGCAATGGAAGAGGAAGATTATAAAGAAGCGGTTACTCAGTTTACACAGGCTGCAAGTACAGCGGAGGCGAAAGGAAAGAAAGAGGATGCTGCGGAAGCTTATCGTGGACTGGGAATGGCATATTATGAATTAAAAGAATATGATAAAGTCCTGGAAAGTATGCAGAAAGCGTTAGATGACGGAGTTCAGAGAACAGCCGAGCTTTACAATATTATGGGAGTATCTGCAATGCAGCAGGAGGATTATGAATCCGCATTAAAATATTTCGATGAAGGAATTTCATATGCACAGTCAAAAGATGCGGTAAATGCATCGCAATCAAAAAAAGAAGTTGATTATTCAGAACTGATACAGGAAATGAGATACAATCAGGTTGTGTGTTATGAAAAACAGGAAAACTGGGAAGAGGCTAAGAATGCGGCAAATGAGTATATTGCAGACTACCCGAATGACGAGGATATAGAAAAAGAAGTAGAATTTTTGGAGACAAGATAGTTTATGACGATGTATGAGTTGAAAGAAGCCGAAGAAAAAGTGATTTTAGTCGGAGTTCAGTTAAATGAAAATGAACCGGCAGAAGAGTCATTAGATGAGCTTGGAGAACTGGCAAAAACTGCAGGAGCTGAAGTTGTGGGAAGAATGATACAAAGCAGAGAGTATATTCATCCGGCAACATATATAGGAAAAGGAAAAATAACAGAACTCAAAGAACTGTTGTGGGAAACAGATGCCACAGGAATTATTTGTGATGATGAACTGACATCTGTGCAGTTGAAAAATCTGGAACAGGAGCTGGGATGCAAAATTATAGATCGTACGCTACTGATCCTGGATATTTTCGCTGCAAGAGCAGTATCAAGTGAAGGTAAGATACAGGTAGAACTTGCACAATTAAAATACAGAGCATCCAGACTGATCGGACTGGGCAATTCATTATCCAGACTTGGAGGCGGAATTGGTACAAGAGGTCCCGGAGAGAAAAAACTGGAGATGGACAGGCGTTTGATCCGAGAGAGAATCAGCAGATTAAAAAAAGAACTGCGCGAGGTAGAACAGCATCGTGAATTGATCCGGACACAGCGTAAGGACTCTAATTTGAAAGTGGCAGCCCTTGTGGGATATACTTCAGCAGGAAAGAGCAGTTTAGAGAACGCACTGACCGGGGCAGGGATTTTAGAGGACGCCATGCTCTTCTCGACATTGGATACAACGACCAGAGCATTAGAACTGGAAGGAAAACAACAGGTACTTTTGACGGATACCGTAGGTTTTATCCGCAAATTGCCACATCATTTGATAGAGGCATTTAAAAGTACTTTGGAAGAAGCAAAATATGCAGATATTATAATTCATGTTGTAGATGCTTCAAATCCTCAGATGGATACACAGATGTATGTAGTATATGATACATTGCGTCAGTTAGGCGTAGAAGGAAAGCCTATTATTACACTGTTTAATAAGCAGGATAAATTAGAATCACCACAAATGTTTCGCGATCTGCATGCAGACTATACATTTGCAGTGTCAGCAAAGACCGGACAGGGACTGGATGAACTGAAAGGTGCATTGCTTGATATCATCCGGCAGGATCAGATTTATGTGGAACGATTGTATGATTTTTCTGAAGCAGGCAAAATTCAATTGATTCGAAAACATGGGCAGCTTTTAGAAGAGGAATATGTTGCAGAAGGAATTGCAGTAAAGGCATATGTACCGAAGTCAATTTATGGAAGAATATAAGCAGAGATAAAAATAGTAAAAAGAGGATGACAATGTACACTACAAAAGAGTGGAGATTGTCATCCTTTATGTTTTATGTTCAAAGTTGATTCAGAGTAACAAAAGCATTGGCAATTATTCTAAGAAAGGTTTTCCGGGACTCTTTGGATAGCTGCCCATAGAGACGAGAAGCTGTAAACCAATGTCACGGGCTATCAGTACAGCATTTTTTACAGCACTGGCATCACCGGTCACAGCAACGATCACTTCATTGGAATGACTGGTTCCACGATCAGGAGTCATATATTTTACAATCTCTACAGAAGCAGATTTGACAGCTAAATCAGCCATAACCATTCCAATTGCAGCAGGAGAACCACAGAAAAAGCCAAAAGGTTTTCCAATTGGTGCATCAAAAGCAAGATTCAGAGCCTGGTCTGCATTTGCAGAGAAGGTAAATTCCAAATGTCCGGCATCGCTGATATAAAGTTCGCCGGCATATTTTTCCGTGTATTCGAGTGCAATTTCTACGGCACGACGGACGTCTGAAACGTTATCTCCACCAATAATAATGTAGTTACCATGTCCGCCCCAGCCTTTTGTGTCGCGTGGCAGTTCGATGGATACGATTTCAGTATTTGTAGATTTAACTGCTTCGTCGACAGCGTTAATCTGTCCGGCGGCACCGGTACGAGAACTGAGAAGACCTAAGCTTCGGTATGGCTTTTTTAAATTCATTTGTTTTAAAAGCATCGGATCAACTCCGGGAATGACCAATCCAATTGTATCTAATACAGTTGTTCCGACAAATTCTGTCATAGAACAGTTCATAGATATTTTTTCTATTTCATGTACGTTAATCATAATGTATCTCCAATCATTGAATTAAATAAATCCGCCGTCCAGTCCGATAATCTGTCCGGTTAAATAACTATGGTTTTCGGAAAGGTCAAATGCAAGCTGGCCGACTTCAGCTGCAGTTCCGAAACGTCCGGCAGGAATTTCTTCAGCGAGCTCCTGACGCTCTTCATCTGAAAATACAGCATTCATTTCTGTATCGATCACTCCGCATGCAATCGCATTGACCTGAATATTACTTGGGGCCAGCTCTTTAGCAAGGGCCATTGTAAGCCCATTCATCCCGGCTTTTGTGGCAGAATAGGCGGCTTCGCAGGAAGCTCCGACTCTTCCCCACATAGAGGAAATGTTGATGATCTTTCCCTTTTTTTGCCGGACCATGTAAGGGATTGCAGCACGGGAGCAATAAAAAGAAGAAGAAAGATTTGTATTTAAAATACGTGTCCATTCTTCGTCACTCATATCTGTTAACAATCCCACATAAGAAATGCCGGCATTGTTGATAAGTACATCCAATCCGGGAGCAATGGTGGATATCTTTTCAAAAATCGCTCGTACAGTATCAGGATCACCGACATCACCGGGAACTAAAGTGCAAGCTCCGCCTTGCTGAGTAATAGAATCAGCAACCTTTTGAAGTGCATCAATTGATTTATTGCAATTTAAAAATACATGATAACCATGTGCTGCGAAAGTGAAAGCGCAGGCAGCACCAATTCCGCGGGATGCGCCGGTTATCAAAACATGTTTTTTGTGCATAAAGCTTACCTCACTATTGTTTATCTCAGTCGAGAAGACGCCCACCTCTTTCAGGTGGTGAGTAACAGCAACTGCTCGACTTAAATATTGTCTTTATTATAACGGATTTGTATATAGAAAAGCAAACATCATTTGCTTTTTTCGTTGAGTATCAAAATTAATTATGATATCATTTTCTATAGAAGTCAAAGAAAAGTAACAGTTCTATATTCGAGGAGGAAAAAAGATGCTGGATGAAGCGATTCTATTTGCAACGAAAGCACATGAAGGACAATTTCGAAAAGGAACAAAGAAACCTTATATCGTGCACCCGTTAGAAGTAAAAGACATTGTGATGACAATGACAGAAGATGAAGAAATCATCTGTGCTGCAGTGCTTCACGATACAATAGAGGATTGCAAAGATGTATCGGAGAAAACAATTTGCACACAGTTTGGTGAAAGAATTGCAAAGCTGGTAGCGGGTGAGAGTGAAGATAAGACGAAGACATGGGAAGAGAGAAAATCAGCTACCATTGAACATTTAAAAAATGCATCCGAGGAATTACAGATGATTGGTCTGGCGGATAAGTTATCTAATCTGAGGGACATTGACAGAGATTATCCGATATTCGGAGAAGAATTGTGGCTGCGGTTCCGTATGAAAAATAAGAATGCTATGGGATGGTATTATAAAAATATCCGAGACGTTTTAAGACCAGGCTTTGAAGGGCAGGAGGCGTATGCGGAATATTCTCAGTTGGTCGACAAGATTTTTGGAAAAGAACCTGCTGATGAATCGTGGAGAGAGCAATAGAAAGAAGGATTTGGTTATGGGAAAAACAAAAGTAATCTGTTTTGCAAATAATAAAGGGGGAAGCGGAAAGTCAACAACTTGTGCCAATGTAGGATATGGTCTGACACAGCTTGGAAACAAAGTCCTTCTGATCGATGGAGACATGCAGTTGAATCTTTCACTGTCATTATTTGACGAGGATAAAGTACTTGCATTTGCGCAGAGTGATAAGAACTTATATGAAGGTATTCGAAAACAAGCTGATTTAACAGATTATATCGTGAAGTCGGACTTTGAAAATCTGGATTTGATCCCATCTTCAACACTGATGAGTTCAATCGAGTATGAGCTTTTTACAAAGTGGCAGAGAGAATACATTTTAAAGAAAGGCATTTCTAAAATTGTAGAGAATGAATTATATGACTACATTTTAATCGATGCACCACCGACACTTGGCGGCTGGGTGATGAATATTTTATGTGCATCGGACGAGGTGATAATTCCGGTAGAATCTACACCATGGGGATTATTCGGATTAGGAAATATGTTCGAATTTTTAGAAGAGGTCAAACAAATTGCACCGGATTTACAAATCGGAGGCGTGCTGATCACAAAAGTAGATACAAGAAAGAGCTATTTTAAACAGACATTAGAAGTGTTGCAGGATTTGGAAAATGTCAGAGTGTTTGATACATATATTCGAGTAGACAGTACTGTAGAATGGTCTCAGGATGATCATAGACCGATTATGGCTTACAAAAAAAGCAGTCGCAGTGCAAAAGAGTATATGGCACTGACGGAGGAAATTGCAGGATGCACAAAGAACTGATCGATGCGCTTTCTGTCATTACAGAAGAAGAACAGCGCATTTTGAATGAACAGAAGGGAATAGATCGAGGGCTCTATACGGGGAAAAAAGAGCTGGTTATTGACAGCGAAAAGCTTTTGCAAAAAGGAAAGCTGATCCAGGTTAGACCACATACACGATTTGTGGAATTTCCGAAGCACCGACATAATTATGTAGAATTAATATACATGTGTCAGGGCAGTACAACACATTATATAGATGGAAATAGAGTCGTGCTGGAGCAGGGAGACTTGCTGTTTTTAAATCAACATGCCCAGCAGGAAATATTGCCGGCAGGGAAAGATGACATTGCCGTGAATTTTATCATTTTGCCTGAGTTTTTCAACATGGCATTTTCTATGATGGGGGCAGAAGATAATATTCTTAAAGAATTTCTTGTAGGAACACTCTGCGGAAAAGATGGGAAGACATCTTATTTATATTTCCATGTTGCAGATATTTTGCCGATTCAGAATCTGATGGAAAATATGGTTTGGACCATTTTTTATGATATAGGAAATAAACGAAGCTGTAATCAGATTACGATGGGACTTATGTTGCTTCAGTTATTAAATCACATGGACAAAATGGAAACAGGGAATGCCGGATTTGATAACGAATTGACCGGAACAGTTCTAAATTATATAGAGGAACATTACAAAAACGGAAGCTTGTCAGAACTGGCCGAGATCATGAATTATGATGTATATTGGCTGAGCAAGGCGATTAAAAAGCAGACCGGTAAGACTTATAAAGAATTACTGCAGTCAAAACGTATGAGTCAGGCGGCGTATTTACTTACGAATAGTACATTGCCGGTGGCAGATATTATTGAATCAGTAGGATATGATAATACAAGTTATTTTTATAGAAAGTTTAAAGAATGGTATGGCATGGGTCCGAAAGAATATCGGGCGGGGAAATGATGGTGAATTCATCTATCGTTCAGCCATGCAGCTCGAATCTGTTGCATAGCTGAACTTGTGGTGCAAATAAGGTCTCATTTGTTTTCAAATGGAGACCTTTTTTTGTACTTTTTTACAATTTATAATGTACTCATACAAGAAAATTAGTGAAAATACAAAAAGGAGGCACACAATGAGCAAGTATTATTTAGCGATTGATATTGGGGCATCTAGCGGACGTCATATGCTTGCATCCATGGTCAATGGAAAAATACAGCTGGAAGAAGTGTATCGTTTCCCGAACGGAATGGATAACAAGAATGGTACACTGTGTTGGGATGTAGAGAGACTGTTTACAGAGATAAAAAATGGTCTGAAAAAATGTAAAGAAATCGGTAAAATTCCATCTTATATGGGAATTGACACATGGGGTGTTGATTACGTGTTATTGGATAAGGATGACAAAATCCTTGGTGAGACAGTTGGATATCGCGACAACCGAACAAATGGAATGGATGCAAAAGTGTATGAGACAATTTCGCTTTCAGCATTATACGAGAGAACAGGAATCCAGAAACAGATTTTCAATACAATCTATCAGTTGATGGCAGTGAAAGAGTCACATCCGGAATATTTGGAGCAGGCAAAATCAATCCTTATGATTCCAGATTATTTCCATTTCCTTCTGACCGGAGAGAAGAAAAACGAGTATACCAATGCAACAACAGGACAGCTTGTGAATGCAAAGACAAATGAGTGGGACTATGAGCTGATCGATATGCTTGGATACAACAAAGAAATGTTCCAGCCAGTATCAATGCCGGGAACCGTTGTTGGTGAATTTACAGAAGCAATTCAGGAAGAGGTTGGCTTTAACTGTACCGTTGTCCTTCCAGCGACGCATGATACAGGTTCTGCAGTACTTGCAGTTCCGACAAACGATGACAATGCAATTTACATCAGCTCCGGAACATGGTCACTGATGGGAATTGAAAGAAAAGAAGCAGACTGTTCTATGAAGAGTATGCAATCAAACTTTACAAATGAAGGTGGATATGATCATCGTTTCCGTTTCTTGAAAAATATCATGGGACTTTGGATGATTCAGTCTGTAAAGAAAGAATTTACAGAAGACCTTTCTTTTGCAGAGATTTGCGAAAAAGCTTCCAAAGAAACAATTTCATCTATCGTAGATTGTAACGACGATTGCTTCCTTGCTCCAAAGAGTATGATCGAGGCAGTGAAAAAATACTGTCAGGACACAGAACAGCAGGTTCCTGAAACAGTAGGAGAAATCGCAGCTGTTATTTATAACAGTCTTGCAAAATGTTATGGTGATACAATCGAGGAAATCGAGGCACTGACAGGTGAGCATTACTCAATAATCTATGTTGTAGGTGGCGGTGCAAATGCAGGATATTTAAATGAACTGACTGCAAAATATACAGGAAGAAAAGTTTCGGCAGGACCATCCGAAGCTACAGCAATCGGAAATATCATTGTTCAGATGCTTTATGACGGAACATTTAAGAGTCTTCCGGAAGCAAGAACCTGCATCGGGGAGTCATTTGATGTAAAAATCTACGAGAACTAAATAATATAGATATAAAAATTTACGAAGTTAAATAATAAAGATGTAGACATTTACGAAAACGAAATTATAAAAGTAAAATGGAGGATTAAAAAATGACAAGATATGAATCAGCAAAAGAAATTTATGCAAAATTAGGTGTAGACACAGACGCTGCAATCGAAAAATGTATGCAGATTCCTGTTTCACTTCACTGCTGGCAGGGAGATGACGTAACAGGATTTGATCATGATGGCCCTCTGACAGGTGGAATCCAGACAACAGGAAATTATCCTGGAAAAGCAAGAACTCCGGAAGAATTATTAGCAGATATGGATAAGGCAATGAGCCTGATGCCAGGAAAGAAAAAAATCAATGTACATGCATGCTATGCAATTTTTGAAGATGGCGAGTTTGTAGATCGTGATAAATTAGAGCCAAAACATTTCCAGAAATGGGTTGATTTTGCAAAAGAAAGAGGAATGGGACTTGATTTCAACCCAACATTTTTCTCTCATCCAATGGTAAAAGACGGATTGACATTGTCAAGCCCGGACGAAGAGGTAAGAAAATTCTGGATTGAACATGGAAAAGCCTGCATCCGTATTTCACAGTATTTTGCAGAGCAGACAGGAATTCCTTGTGTTATGAATATCTGGACAGGAGATGGATTTAAGGATGTACCGGCTGACCGTATGGGACCACGTGTACGTTATAAAGAATCTATTGATGCAATCCTTGCAGAGCCATTTGACACAAATCTTGTAAAACCATGTGTTGAGTCAAAAGTATTCGGAATCGGTGTGGAAGCATATACTGTAGGTTCAGCAGAATTCTCTTTGAGCTATGCTGCAATGAACAAAGATAAATGCCTGCCACTTATGGATAATGGACATTATCATCCAACAGAGGTTGTTTCAGATAAGATTCCTGCACTTTTAACATTCTTCCCTGAAATCGCTCTGCACGTAACACGTCCGATTCGTTGGGATTCAGACCATGTAGTATTGTTTGATGACGAAACAAAAGAAATCGCACAGGAAATCGTTCGTTGCGAAGGTGGAATTGAACGTACATATATTGCACTGGATTACTTTGATGCATCAATCAATCGTATTTCTGCATGGGTAACAGGATTCAGAAGTTTCCAGAAAGCGTTATTAAATGCTTTATGTACACCAAGTGCAATGCTCAAAGAACTTCAGGATACAAATCAGATGTCTAAAAAAATGGTAGTGATGGAAGAGTGCAAGACACTTCCAATCGGAGATATCTGGGAAGAATACTGCAACAGATGCGGTGTGGCAGCAGAAGGATGGTTTGACGATGTTGCTAAATACGAAGAAGAGGTTCTGTCTAAGAGAGCGTAGTTGCTATTTGGTTCACTGGGTGTGGATACGTTCCTTACAAAAAATTGATATAAGAATTCTTGCTCAGATTCCATGAGCAGGTGACACATAAGAGCGTAAATTTTTGCTAAAAGCAAATGAATTTGAACTCAAACTTGCTGCTACGCAGCTTCAAACACGTTCGTTCAAATTCATTAATGCAAAAATTTACGCTCTAAGTGTCACCAACGCTCGTTTCATATTCGCTCGAATTTCTTATATCAATTTTTTGTTTTGTACGTTATCGCATGCTAGATGAACAAAAGAGCAGAACTTTGCTGAACAAGCGTCGAGGATGTAATTTTAGTGGAGATATCTGTGATAATGGATTTTCGGAGATTAAAGATGCAGAATTTTGATGGGAGAGTATCTGCAAGGCATAGAAAGAGCAGGTTGCGGATGCGTAATTTACTGGGGAGTATCTGCGGGGTATAGAAAGAACAAGTTGTGGATGCGTAATTTTACTGAGGAGTATCTGCAAGGTATGGAAAACATGGAGTGCAGATGCAAAATTTGCGGAGGAAGTATCCTCAAGCTCTAGAAAAGGCAAGACGTAGATGCAATTGTACATGCCGGGCAGGCTGAAGAGCATCTGCAAGTCATGAAAAGAGCAAGATGTAGATACATTGGTCTAAAAAAGAGCATCTGCAACAATGAATATCAAGGCAGTGCAGATACATCCGCTGCAAAAAAAAGCATCTGCACAAGCGAATAAACCGAGGATGTAGATACACAGATCCCAGAAAAGTAAAGATATCTTGTTTATCTACCTGTTTCTACTACGATGCACCACAAAGTTCTGCTCTTTTATTCATCAAGAATGCGATAACGTACTGTAAGAAAACATCGGATATGAATTTTAGTGAATGCGGAGGAAGCGATTAGAAATACTTAAAGACCAGAATTTTACGTTAGAGCTTAGAAACTTGCTGTTTGAGGGCGTAGCCCGAGTTGCTGGTTTCTAAGCTCTGTCTTTAGTAATAATTCTGATCTTTATGTATTTCTCGCTGACGGAGTCTGAACAGAAATTCATATCCGATGTTTTTTATAGAACCATATCACCATCTAAATGAATTAAATAGCAACTTTCCGCTTCTCCAACCAGCTCATCAATTCGTTAGTTGAGTAATTCAACACCAACTCTTTCGGAAATTCCGCCTGCTCCACCAATTCCAACGCATATCGAAAATCTCCCACATGTTCCGGACCGTGGCTGTCGCTCGACAACAACACCGGATAATGAAAATGTTTGCACAAATTCAAAATCATCAAATCGTTAAATTTTGTATCTCCGCGATATCCATCCGGGCTAAGTGAACTATTGTTAATTTCTAATATGACCTGATGTTCCATTGCAGATTTGATAATTGCCAAATAATCAATAGGATATTTGACATCATCGCAGTGTCCGAGAATAGATACAAAAGGATTCTCCATAGCACGAAGATAAGCTTTTGTATTTTCAGCTTCTGTACCAGGTTTGAGGACAGGTTTATGAATACTGGCAATGACATAGTCAAGTCCTGCAAGTAAAGAATCTTCCAAATCTAAAGTTCCATTGTAATCTGTAATATTAGCCTCGATACCATAAAGCATATTTACCCCAAGCCGTTTGCGGGCAGCCATAGGGAGACTGCGGAAATAAGAAGGTTTTCCGCCTCCTAATGTCGCCGGTCCATGGTCAGATATTCCAAGTAATTTTAAGTGAGCAGCCGAAGCAGCCTTTACCATATCAGTGATGGTCGCGGTGGATGCATGACCACTGGCAATCGTATGAGTATGAATGTCTAGTTCAATAGAAAACACAACAAATCCCTCACTTTCCTTTTGTTTAAAATGTATAAATAAGTTTGTTATTGAGTAAAAATTAGATGCAATTTATTAAAAAATATATTAAAATAAAATTATATTAAATACTTTAAACCCAGTATGGATTGTTTTATGACGGATGTCAATATAAAAATGCGAAAAAAAGAGATGTTTAGAACGAAAACCAACATGAAAATGTGGGATTATGTTGTTTTCAGAATTGTTTATACGGATAAAAGTGTTGGGATTTGTTGTGATTTCGTTGACTTAATGGCGTTCATGAAGTATAATAACAATAACTGGGCAGAGGAAAGGAGAAGAACGAAAAATGGGACTATATACCTATGATAATACGGCTATTCCGAAATCGGATAGAATCCCTAAACTGGTCGAGAATCTTTATGCGAAGATGCCAGAGATTGAGTCAGCAAGAGCAAAGCTGATCACAGAATCTTACAAGCAGACAGAGAATGAACCAATCATTATACGTCGTGCGAAAGCATTTGAACATATATTGGAAAATATTCCAATCGTGATTCGTGATCTTGAGTTGATTGTTGGTAGTACAACACTTGCACCAAGAGGATGTCAGACATATCCAGAATTCTCATATGAGTGGCTGGAAGCAGAGTTTGATACAGTAGAGACCAGATCAGCAGATCCATTTTACATTTCTGAGCAGACAAAACAGGAAATCAAAGAAGCAGATGCCTATTGGAAAGGAAAAACAACCAGTGAACTGGCAACTGCTTACATGGAACCTGAGACATTGACTGCAATGGAACATAATATGTTCACACCGGGAAACTATTTCTATAATGGTGTAGGACACGTTACAGTAAAATACTGGGAAGTGTTAGACATTGGATTTGCAGGGATCAGAGAAAAGGCAGAAGCTGAACTTGCATCAATCAGCTATGCAGATGGTAATTACCAGAAGAAGTCAAGACTTCTGCAGGCAATGATCATTAGTTGTAATGCAGCAATCAATTATGCAAGAAGATATGCACAACTTGCACTGGATGAGGCGCAGAAATGCACAGATGAAAAACGAAAACTGGAATTACTTCAGATTGCTCAGAACTGTGTGAATGTACCAGAAAAAGGTGCAACAAGCTTTTATGAAGCATGTCAGTCATTTTGGTTCGTACAGCAGCTGCTTCAGATTGAATCGAGTGGACATTCTATTTCACCGGGACGATTTGATCAGTACATGTATCCTTATTATAAGAAGGATCTCGATAGCGGCAAACTTACAAGAGAGTTTGCACAGGAACTGATCGACTGTATTTTTGTTAAGTTGAATGACTTGAACAAATGTCGTGACGGTGCTTCAGCAGAAGGATTTGCAGGATATAGCTTATTCCAGAATATGATTGTCGGTGGACAGAATTCAGAAGGAATCGATGTGACAAATGATTTGTCATTTATGTGTATTGATGCTTCGCATCATGTATTTCTTCCGGCACCATCACTTTCTATCCGTGTATGGAATGGAACACCGCATGATCTGATGATCAAAGCAGCAGAGCTGACAAGAACAGGTATTGGACTTCCGGCTTATTATAATGATGAAGTGATCATTCCTTCATTGATGAGCAGAGGTGTAACACTGGAAGATGCAAGAGACTATAACATTATCGGCTGTGTAGAACCACAGAAAGCCGGTAAGACAGACGGATGGCATGATGCAGCATTCTTTAATATGTGCCGCCCATTGGAACTGGTATTCCACAATGGTAAGGACAAAGGTGTTCAGGTTGGACCACAGACAGGTAATGTGGAAGATATGGATACATTTGAGAAGTTCTACCATGCTTATAAAGTACAGATGGAATACATGATCAAATTGTTGGTTAACGCAGATAATGCAATAGATATGGCACATGCTGAGAGATGTCCGTTACCATTCTTATCATCTATGATCGATGACTGTATGAAGAGTGGTAAATCGGTGCAGGAAGGTGGAGCTGTTTATAATTTCACAGGACCACAGGGATTCGGAATTGCAAATATGGCAGATTCGTTATATGCAGTGAAAACACTTGTATATGACGAGAAAAAATTGTCAATGAAAGAACTGAAAGAAGCTTTGACAACAAACTATGGTCATGGCTTGAATCAGGAAGACATTGCAGCGATGACATCAGAAGTTGCACAGGATATGGCAGCAGCCGGACAGCAGGTAGGACCGACAGAGATTGCAGCAATTTTACAGAGTGTAGTGGCAGCTGTTGAATCTCCGGAAGCAAAGGCAAATGGAGAGCGCATCCTTAAGATGATCGAAGAAGTTCCAAAATTTGGTAATGACGATCCGGAAGTAGATGCATTTGCAAGAGATGTTGCTTATACATATACAAAGCCAATGTTGAAATATCACAATCCAAGAGGCGGACAGTTCCAGGCAGGTCTTTATCCGGTATCTGCAAATGTTCCTCTGGGAGCACAGACTGGGGCAACACCGGATGGAAGACTGGCATATCAGCCTGTAGCAGATGGCGTTTCTCCATCAGCCGGTAAAGATGTGAATGGACCAACAGCAGCAGCTAATTCAGTTTCAAGACTGGATCATGGAATTGCATCAAACGGAACATTATTTAATCAGAAGTTCCACCCATCTGCATTAAGCGGAAGAAGAGGTCTTGAGAATTTTGTAGGATTGATTCGTTCTTACTTTGATCAAAAAGGAAGTCATATGCAGTTTAACGTAGTCAGCAGAGAAACATTGTTGGACGCACAGAAACATCCGGAACAGTATAAACATTTGGTTGTTCGTGTTGCAGGTTATAGTGCATTGTTCACAACATTATCAAAATCTTTGCAGGATGATATCATTCGCAGAACAGAGCAGGGATTTTAAAATATTACAGTTCGCATTTGAACAGTAATACAAGAAAGGAACAGACAACATGGAAGCATACTGGAATACGAAAGGTCGTATTTTCGATATTCAGCGATACTCTATTCATGATGGAAATGGAATTCGGACAATTGTGTTTTTGAAAGGCTGTGTACTTCGTTGCCGCTGGTGCTGTAATCCGGAATCGCAGGAATATGATATCCAGACGATGATGGTGCAGGGAAAACCGAAAGTGATCGGGCGTGATGTGACTGTTGCGGAAGTGATGAAGACGGTGGAGAAAGATCGTCAGTATTACTGGAGAACAGGTGGAGGCTTGACACTGTCAGGAGGAGAAAGCCTTTGCCAGCCGGAATTTGCAACAGCGTTGCTTCAGGCTGCACAAGAAAGCGGAATTAGTACAGCAATGGAGAGTATGGGATGTGCAAAATGGGAGACAATTGAAAAACTGCTTCCATATTTAGATCAGTATCTGCTTGATATTAAACATATGAATCCAAGAAAGCATAAAGAGTTTACCGGACGTTCCAATGAACTGATGATAGAAAATGCGATGAAGATTGCAAAGTCTGGAATGACAGAACTTAGCATAAGAGTTCCGGTTATACCGGGGTTCAATGATACAGAAGAGGAAATCCGTCAGATTGCAGCTTATACAGCGACACTTCCTAATGTAAAACGTATGCATTTGTTGCCATACCATAGATTAGGACAGGATAAATACACCGGATTGAATCGAGAGTATTTGATGGGGGATGTAAAACCTCCGACAAATGAACATATGGAAAAGCTGTTGAAAGTAGCTGAGATGACATCGGGAATCGAGTGCCAGATCGGCGGATGATAGCTGGTTGCACGTAGTGTGAACAGTAACGATATATGTTATATAAGAAGACAGGATCATATCCTGAATTTCACAAAAAAATATCAAAAAATATAATAATATGTAAATAACTTGAAAAACATTTCCGATACAACAGTAACAGATAAGAGTAAACTGAAAAACAGTAAAAACAAAGGGTGAAAACCAACAAAAACAACATAAGATCTGGTTGACTGTTGTGGGGTTGTGTGGTAGAATCAAGTTAGAAATAACAAAAAACAAATTTTTTGTAAAATCCAAGGAGGAAACAAGAATGGTTAACGAGTATGAAATCAAAAAAGAGATGTGTGAGATCGGTAGACGCGTTTACAATCGTGGAATGGTTGCAGCAAATGATGGTAACTTTTCAGTAAAATTGAACGACAATGAATTCCTTTGCACACCAACAGGAGTAAGTAAAGGATTTATGACACCAGAGTATATCTGTAAAGTAGATGCTAATGGTAATGTAATTCAGGCTAACCCAGGATTCAAACCATCATCAGAGATCAAGATGCATATGCGTGTTTACAAAGAGAGACCAGATGTTAATTCTGTAGTACATGCTCATCCACTTTATGCAACAACATTTGCAATCGCAGGTATTCCTTTGACACAGCCAATCATGCCAGAGGCAGTTATCGCTCTTGGATGTGTTCCAGTTGCTAAATATGGTACACCTTCTACAATGGAGATTCCAGATGCAGTTTCTGAATACCTTCAGTATTTCGATGCAGTTCTTCTTGAGAACCACGGAGCATTAACATACTCAGATTCTTTATTGAATGCATACCACAAAATGGAGTCAGTAGAGTTCTACGCTCGTCTGTTATGGCAGACAATGCAGATCGGTGGACCACAGGAACTGAACAAAGAACAGGTTGAAAAACTTTATGAGATCAGAAGACAGATGGGACTTTCAGGAAAACATCCTGCAAACCTTTGCCCAAATGCAAAAGCTGGTAAACCAAACTGCCACTCATGTGGAGGAAACTGTGGATCACACGAAGCAGCATCTGTAGATGCAGACCTGATCGCTTCTATCACAAAGAAAGTTATGGAACAGTTAGGAAAATAATTTATATATAAGAAATGAGGACTGGTATGAACGAACAGGATATTTCCAATGCAGTGAAAGCTGTGCTGGAAGGGATGAATGCGAACGGTTCTCACCATGCACAAGGACATGTCTGTAAATGTAAAAAGAATAAGATGACATTGGATAAAGCAAATAGTCTGATCGATAAAGTAAAGGCGAAAGCAGAGACAATGGGATTGAACGTAGTAATTGCAGTTGCGGATGCTGCTGCCAGACCGGTGGCAGTCCAGAGCATGGATGGTGCTTATATAGCAAGTTTCGACATTGCGTTGAACAAATCATTTACTTCGGCAAGCTTAAAAATGTCTACCGCAAAGCTGGCTGAACTAAGCCAGCCGGGTAAAGAGTTATATGGTATTCAGTTCACTAATGAAGGTAAGATCGTAATCTTCGGCGGTGGAGAGGTGCTGGAAGCAGATGGCAAAATAATCGGAGCTTTAGGTGTGAGCGGTGGCAGTGCCAAAGAAGACACAGAACTTGCTGCTTATGGAAAAGAAGCTTTTAAGGAGGTATTAGCGTGTCTGTAAATGAACAGATGATTCAGGACATCGTTAAAGAAGTTGTTGCAAAGATGCAGATTTCTGCCGATGTGACTGGTAATCATGGAGTATTCAAAGACATGAACGAAGCAATTGAAGCTGCGAAGAAATCACAGAAAATCGTTGCTAAGATGTCTATGGATCAGAGAGAAAAAATTATTTCTAAAATTAGAACAAAAATTAAAGAAAATGCTGAAACTTTTGCACATATGGGTGTGCAGGAAACAGGCATGGGAAATGTTGGACATAAAATTTTAAAACATCAGCTCGTTGCTGAAAAAACACCTGGAACAGAAGATATTACAACAACTGCATGGTCAGGTGATAGAGGACTTACATTGATCGAGATGGGACCATTTGGAGTTATTGGAGCAATTACTCCTTGTACAAACCCAAGTGAGACAGTTCTGTGTAATACAATCGGAATGCTGGCAGGAGGTAATACAGTTGTATTCAACCCACATCCGGCAGCAATTAAGACTTCTATTTATGCAGTAAATATGTTAAATGAAGCATCCATCGAAGCAGGTGGTCCGGATAATATCGCAGTTACTGTTGAAAAACCTACGATGGAAACAAGTGCTGTCATGATGAAACATAAAGATATTCCTTTGATTGCAGCTACAGGAGGTCCTGGTGTAGTAACAGCAGTGCTTTCTTCTGGTAAGAGAGGAATCGGAGCCGGAGCAGGTAACCCACCGGCACTGGTAGATGAGACAGCAGACATCCGTAAAGCAGCAGAAGATATTGTTAACGGATGTACATTTGATAACAACCTCCCATGTATCGCAGAAAAAGAAATCGTTGCAGTAGATTCTATTGCAGACGAATTGATGCACTACATGGTAAGTGAACAGGGATGTTATCTTGCATCAAAAGAAGAGCAGGATGCACTGACAGAAGTAGTTCTCAAAGGTGGAAAATTAAATCGTAAATGTGTAGGTAGAGATGCCAAAACATTACTTGGTATGATCGGAGTTCAGGTTCCGGACAATATCAGATGTATCACATTTGAAGGACCAAAGGAGCATCCATTGATCGCAGAAGAATTGATGATGCCAATTCTCGGTGTTGTCAGAGCGAAAGATTTTGATGATGCAGTAGAGCAGGCAGTATGGCTGGAGCATGGAAACAGACATTCTGCACATATCCATTCAAAGAATGTGGATAACATTACAAAATATGCAAAAGCAATTGATACAGCTATTCTTGTAAAGAATGGACCTTCGTATTCAGCACTTGGCTTTGGCGGTGAAGGATTCTGTACTTTCACAATCGCAAGCCGTACAGGAGAAGGACTGACAAGCGCAAGCACATTTACTAAGAGAAGAAGATGTGTTATGACAGACAGCTTGTGTATCAGATAATAATATGGAGGGTAACACAATGGAAATGAATTCTGCAAACGTAGAAGAAGTTGTAAAACAGGTACTTGAAAATATGCTGAAATCACCTGTTGCAGCACCTGCAGCAAGTGCACCGGCACCAGCAAGCCAGGCAATTCCAAAGACAGCACACGTAGCTATGCTGACATCTCTGGAGCATTATGATATCAAAGAATTCCCAATCCCAGAAGTTGGAGACGGAGATATTCTTGTTAAAGTAGAAGGTTGTGGAGTCTGCGGAACAGACGCACACGAATTCAAGAGAGATCCATTTGGATTGATCCCAGTTGCTCTTGGACATGAGGGTACAGGAGAAATCGTAAAAATGGGTAAAAATGTCAAAGTTGACAGTGCAGGAAAACCACTGAAAGTCGGAGACAAAGTTGTAACATGTATGATTTTTAAAGATGATCCGGATATCGAGATGTTCGATTTGAACAAGAAGAATATCGGTGGAGCTGATGTATACGGATTACTTCCAGATGATGATATCCATTTGAATGGATGGTTCTCAGATTACATCTTAGTCAGAGAAGGATCTTCCATCTTTAATGTAAGTGATCTTGATCTGGATTCTCGAATCCTCATCGAGCCATGTGCAGTATTGATCCATGCAGTAGAAAGAGCTAAAACAACAGGAATCTTAAGATTCAACAGTCGTGTTGTTGTTCAGGGATGTGGACCAATCGGCTTGATTTGTATCGCTGTTTTGCGTACAATGGGTATTGAGAATATTGTGGCAGTTGATGGTAACGAGCAGAGACTTGCATTCGCAAAAGAAATGGGAGCAGAGAAGTCAGTTAACTTCATGAATCATAAAGGTATTGATGCACTTACAGATGCTGTAAAAGAAGCATTTGGCGGACATGCAGCAGACTTTGCATTCCAGTGTACAGGATCTCCTGTAGCTCATGCTAACATTTACAAATTCATCCGCAATGGTGGAGGACTTTGTGAACTTGGATTCTTCATCAATGGTGGAGATGCAACAATTAACCCACACTTTGATCTTTGTTCAAAAGAGATCACATTGGTAGGATCTTGGGTATACACACTGAGAGATTATGCAACAACATTTGATTTCTTGAAGAGAGCAAAAGGAATCGGACTTCCAATGGAAAAACTTATCACACACAAATTCCCATTGGAAGAGATCAACGAAGCTCATATTACAAACTTAGAGCAGAAGGGTCTTAAGATTGCGATTGTGAATAAATAATAACTGCCCCTTGAAGGAGAAATGATATGGGAGAAGCAGTAGGCATGTTGGAGGTCTTCGGACTGGCAACTGCATTTGCAGCAGCAGATGCGGGATGCAAAGCAGGTAATGTAAGACTGGAGACTTTTGATAAGAATAAACCGGCAAATGCAGACGAATTACCGGTACCATTGATCGTGATGGTTAAGTTTCGTGGAAGCGTATCAGATGTAAAGGCAGCGCTGGAGGCAGCAACAAAAAGGGCAAATGAACTTGCAGGAATTGTTGCTGAATACGAGATCGCAAGACCTACAGAGGATACAGAGAAGATGCTGAAAATTAGCGGTTTAGATAAATAAACATTAAACATAGTATTTATATAAGATTTTAGGAGGAAATAATAATGGCACAGTTAGCATTAGGAATGGTAGAAACAAGAGGACTTACAGCAGCAATCGAAGCAGCAGATGCAATGACTAAAGCAGCAGAGGTAACATTGGTAGGAACAGAGAAAATCGGATCTGGTCTTGTAACAGTTATGGTACGTGGAGACGTTGGAGCAGTTAAAGCAGCAGTTGAAACAGGTGCAGACGCAGCTGGAAGACTTGGAGAATTAGTAGCAACACACGTAATCCCAAGACCACACAACGACGTTGAGAAAATCCTTCCTACTGTATAATTAACAAATATAAATGATAAATATCCGCAGTTTTGGTTAACCAGACTGCGGATGTAGAGAAGTAAAGGAGCAGTCTCATGGGACAGGCATATGGATTTTTTGAAATCCCAAGTGTAACAGCAGCAGTAGTTGCGATTGATATTATGTGCAAAACAGCTGAGGTAGAGCTGGTTACATGGGAAAAGAAGTTAGGTGGAAGACTTGTAACGGTTATCATCCGTGGAGATGTATCATCGGTAACACAGGCCATTGAAGCAGCTACGGCCAATGGAATCAAAGACCCGGTTGCTCATGTTGTAATCCCAAGTCCCCATGAAGAGATTCTGAAACTGATTGAGAACAGTGCGAATCGAGTTTGTTAAGGAGGGCAGTTACGATGGCAGAGGAAAAGAAGCCGACAGGTCAAGAGAAGAAAGAAGAGTCTTCTAAAGCAGCTGGTACGGCTAAAAAGAGTACAACAAAAGCTGCATCCACAAAGAAAACAACAAAAACGGCAACTGCAAAAGCACCGGCTAAGACAGTGCAACGTGTAAGAAAAACAACACAAAAAGCAGAGCAGATAACAGAAACAATTCATAAGGAGGAAAAAAGAATGGCACAGGAAGCATTAGGAATGGTTGAAACAAGAGGTCTTGTAGCATCAATCGAAGCAGCAGATGCAATGTTAAAAGCTGCTAACGTAGTATTAGTAGGAACAGAAAAAATTGGATCTGGTCTTGTAACAGTTATGGTACGTGGAGACGTAGGAGCTGTTAAATCAGCAGTTGAGACAGGTGCAGACGCAGCTGGAAGACTTGGAGAATTAGTAGCAACACACGTAATTCCAAGACCACATAACGATGTAGAAAAAATTCTTCCACATATCGACTAATAAATGCGATCAGGATGACAGATAGCCTTACAGAATAAAAACTGTAAGGCTGTCATGTCATAAATTGATATGATTTTCCAACTGTGGAGAATCCGCATAATACAAGGAGACGTATTATGGATAATCAAAGTATAGAATTAATCACAAGAATGGTGCTGGAGTCAATTCAGAAACAGGAAGCTTCTTCTGAGAATGGTTATGTGGTTCCGGTTGGTGTGTCTGCAAGACATATCCATCTGACACAGGAGCATGTAGAAGCTTTATTTGGAGAAGGATACCAGCTTACAAAGAAAAAAGGGCTTATGGGCGGACAGTTTGCGTCAAATGAGACAGTTACAATTGTTGGTCTGAAGCTTAGAGCAATCGAGAATGTTAGAATCCTGGGACCGGTCAGAAGTAAATCACAGGTAGAGATTTCTGCCACAGATGCGCTTCGTCTTGGAGTAAAAGCTCCAATCAGAGAGTCCGGTAATATTGCAGGATCCGCTGCAATTGCGGTAGTTGGACCGAAAGGTGCAATTTACCTGAATGAAGGATGTATTGTAGCCAAAAGACATATTCACATGGCACCACAGGATGCAATGGCAGCAGGTGTACATGATGGAGATATCGTTTCAGTTAAAGCAGACAATGAACGAGGAACAACATTTAACAATGTACAGATTCGTGTAGATGACAGCTTTACACTTGAGATGCATATCGATACAGATGAAGCGAATGCAGCGAAGATTGCGACAGGAGATACAGTAAGAATTATCAAATAGATTTCTTACAGGTTGCAAGAGGAGAAGATTATGCTGATAGGAAAAGTGAAAGGCAGTGTTGTATCAACACGGAAATGCGAAAGATTAGTTGGAAATAAATTCATGATTGTAGAAGTGTTGAAACAGCATGTACAGACCGGAGGAGCTGATCAGATCATTGCGATCGACAAGATTGGTGCCGGAATTGGTGACTATGTACTGGTGGCACAGGGAAGTGCAGCCAGAGTAGGAACTGATATGGAGGACGCACCTATCGATGCTGCAATCGTTGGAATTATTGATGACGGAACAGGACTGGAGTAGTGAAAATGATGGATATGAAAGAATTAAGCAACATATTGCAACAAAATGGTATTGTTGGTGCAGGTGGTGCCGGATTCCCTACATACGCAAAGTTAAATGAAAATGCTGAGACATTGATTCTTAACTGTGCAGAGTGTGAACCACTACTGAGATTACATAGACAATTACTGGAAAAATATGCACAGGAGATTGTTGAGACATTTCATTTGATTGGTCAGGCAGTTGGTGCAAAAGAACTCGTAATTGGTATCAAAAAAGCTTATACAAAGACTATCGATGCACTGAATGGTGTAATCGGAGCATACCCGGAAGTAAGACTGGGACTGCTGGATGAAGTATATCCAGCCGGTGATGAAGTTGTTTTGATCTATGAAGTTACAAAGAAAGTGGTACGTCCGGGAGGACTTCCGATTGAACAGGGAGTTGCCGTATTTAATGTAGAGACCGTATACAATGCATACAGAGCAATTAATCAGAGTACTCCGGTTGTAGATAAACTGGTATCTGTTGTTGCCGAGGTAGATCACCCGGTAACAGTCAGAGTTCCTATTGGAACTACAATCGAAGATACAGTAAAACTTGCAGGTGGAATTACAACAAAGAATCCAGTATACTTTATTGGAGGACCAATGATGGGATTCATTGGAAGTGGTTCACTTCCTGTAACAAAAACAACAAATGCAGTACTGGTTCTTCCAGAAGAGCATTTGATCATTCAGAAAAAGAGAAAGAAAACGAGTATCGATCTGAAACGTGCAGCAGCTTGTTGTTGTCAGTGTTCAATGTGTACAGATCTTTGCCCAAGAAACAGACTGGGACATCCAATCCAGCCACATTTATTTATGCGTGCTGCTACATGTAAAGATGTTCAGGAACCGAATATTTTCGTAAATACAATGTTCTGTTCTTCTTGTGGACTTTGCGAGATGTATTCTTGCATGCAGGGATTATCACCAAGAACATTAATGGCAGAATATAAAGCTGGCTTAAGAGCAAATGGACTCAGACCGCCACAGGTAGAAGCAAAACCGGTTGGACCGGAACGTGAATATCGTAAAGTTCCTATGGAACGTCTGATGGCGAGACTGGATCTGACAAAATACAATAAAGAGGCTCCGCTTGATGAGTCTGTAGTTCCTGTTTCAAAAGTTAAAATTATGCTGAGCCAGCATATTGGTGCTCCGGCAGCAGCAATCGTAAAACAGGGCGATAAAGTAACAAAAGGACAGATGATTGCAGAACCAGCTAAGGGATTGAGCGTTGGAATCCACGCATCTATAGATGGAGTTGTCAGTGAAGTTACTGACAAGTATGTAATTATAGAAACTCAGGAAGGACGTGCAGGTAAATGAGTAAGGCAATTGGAATGGTAGAATATAAGACTGTTGCTTCAGGTGTTGTGGCAGCAGATGCTATGGTAAAGACCTCAGAAGTCGATATCATTGAAGCACAGACCGTATGTCCGGGAAAATATATCGTAATCATTTCAGGAGATCTGAGTGCTGTTCGTGCAGCAGTTGATAATGCAAAGAATCTGCACGGAAGATACTTGATCAACAGTTTTGTGCTCGGTAACCCACACGAATCCATTTTTCCGGCAATCTATGGTGCCACAGCAATTGAGGATGTATCCGCACTTGGTATTGTAGAGACATATGATGCTACATCGATTATTGTAGCAGCAGATGAAGCTGCAAAAACAGCAATTGTTGATTTGGTTGAGCTTAGAATCGCAAGAGGTATGTGTGGTAAGTCATACATGATGCTCACAGGTGAGGTGGCAGCTGTAGAAGCAGCGATCGAACGTGCTAAAAGCGTAGTAGCAGAGGACGGAATGTTCCTTGATTCTTCTGTTATTGCACATCCAGATGCACAGATTCGCAATGCGATTCTGTAGTTGAATAAGTAGAGATCCAGTGGCTGTTTGGTACTGTAATACGCAGATTTTGTGTAAGTACCAAACAGTTACATAACTCAAAAAAATGACTGGGAGGCAAAGGGATGCTTGCAATAGAGAGAAGAAATGCTATTTTAGAAAAACTGCAGGCTGAACGTCGGGTAGTCGTAAGTGAGTTGAGTCAGATTTATAAGGTATCGGAAGAAACGATTCGAAGAGATCTGGAAAAGCTTGAGAACGATGGATTCGCGATAAAAAGTTATGGCGGAGCAGTAATTAATGAAAATGCAAATGTAGATTTACCATTTAATATCCGTAAAAAGAGGAATGTGATCAGCAAACAGAAAATTGCGGAAGTGATCAGTTCCAGAATTAAAGATGGCACCAGCATTATGCTTGATGCAAGTTCAACAGCTGTATATATTGCAAAAGCATTGAAAGAGAGAAAGAATCTGACATTGATAACAAATTCAATTGAGATTTTGATAGAAATGTTTGATACACCTAATGTTAATGTACTGTCAACAGGTGGAGCAATGAGAGAAGGATCTTTTGCACTGGTAGGTCCGCAGACTGATAAGATGTTAAATTCTTATCATGTGGATATGGCAATTGTTTCAGCAAAGGGATTTGATCTCGAGACAGGGCTGACAGATACAGAGGAACTTCATGCAAACAATAAGAAAACAATGCTGCACGCAGGAAGAGAAAAAGTTCTTGCTGTAGATAGTTCAAAGTTTGGGAAGACAGCATTTACAGAGATTGGTACATTGGAAGATATTAGTATGGTAGTTACAGATGCGAAACCGGACGAAGTTTGGCTTCAGGCATTTAAAGAGTATGGAATTGAATGTATTTATCCCGAATAGAGGAAGAATAGTATGAGAAGCTTTGAAATAAAGACAAAAGTATTTTTTGGAGATCAGGCTTTAGATAGATTGGCAGAGATCCCATACAACAAAGTATTGATTATCACAGATCCATTTATGGCACAGAGCAGTATGTTCAATTTGGTAACAGATCCGCTTAAACGTGCAAATAAAGAATTTGAGATTTTCAAAGATGTTGTTCCGGATCCTCCGATTGAGAAGATTTCAGAAGGCGTTAAAAAGATGCTGGAATACAAACCGGATGTACTTGTTGCAGTCGGTGGAGGTTCAGCAATTGATTCATCAAAATCTATCCGTGAGTTTGCATTGCGAGTAGAGCCGTATGCTGAAGTTGGACTGATCGCAATACCAACAACGAGTGGAACAGGTTCTGAGGTTACATCTTTTGCCGTAGTTTCTGATCCAAAAGAAAAAATGAAATATCCGCTAGTATCTGAACACTTAACACCGGATGAAGCAATTCTGGATGCAGAATTAGTAAAGAGTGTGCCACCGGCAATCACAGCAGATACAGGTATGGATGTATTTACACATGCATTAGAGGCGTGCGTAAGTACAAATAGAAGTGATTTTACGAATGCTTTGGCTGAGAAAGCGATTGAAATTTGTGGTGTATTTTTATTGAGAGCTTATCTTGATGGAAATGATACACATGCACGTCAGAAGATGCATTCTGCATCTTGCCTGGCAGGACTTGCTTTCAACACAGCTTCACTCGGATTAAATCATGGTATGGCACATCAGTTAGGAGCAACATTCCATATTCCACATGGACGTGCGAATGCAATGCTGCTTCCACATATTATTGAATTTAACAGTGATATTAACAAACACAGCAAGAGCCAGAAAGAATATCTGCCGGCTGTAAAACGTTATGCTACTGTTGCTCAGATTTTAGGACTTAGCAGTTATAACAAAATTATGACTGTTCGTTCGCTTGTAAACTGGGTACAGTTCATGTTGAAAGAAATGGATATTCCACTGTCGATTTCACAGATGGGAACGATTTCAAAAGAAGAGTATTTTAACGCAATTGATCGTATGGCAGATGCAGCACTTGCAGATGCATGTACAGCTACAAATCCACGTGTTCCAAGTAAGGAAGATGTTGTGAAGATGTATCAGAAATTGTGGTAAGAAATATATTCCAATAAAAAACGAGGTGAAACTTACTTGGGTTCCACCTCGTTTTTTTACTGAATTATATTAAAATTTAAAGTTTGGGATTTCCCATGCAATAAGTCTGTAAAACGCTATAGTCTGAATCCAATACAACCAGATCCGCATCTTTTCCGACGCCGATAGCACCTTTTCGATCATCAACGCCAAGGCAACGCGCTGGATTGATAGTACAAGAGTTGATCGCATAGTTAAATGGAACAAGTGCCTCTTCAACAAGTATGCGAAGTCCCTCGTTTAATCTCAGTGTAGAGCCGGCAAGCGTACCACTTTCGGTCAGATGCGCACTTCCATCAGGATAAATCTCGATTTCATTTCCACCGAAAATAAATTTACTTCCTACAGGTGTTCCTTTTGCCATTAATGCATCGGATATCATGATCGCATAATCAGGTCCCTTAGACATAAAGTAATTATTTAAGGCGGCAGGAGTAGAGTGATTACCATCACAGATAATCTCGCCATACATAGTACGAAGACGGTAAGCTGCACCTACAAGGCCATTCGCACGATGAGTGAACGGACTCATGCCGTTGTATACATGTGTCATAGAACGTGCACCATGTGCGTATGCCATGACTGCCTGTTCATAAGTTGCAGCAGAATGTCCGATGCTGACAACTACGCCATGTGAAGCCAGATAACGTGTCAAGGTAAAATCTTCATCAGTTTCGGTAGCCATAGTAACATATTTGATGTGTCCTTTGGCGGCAGCCTGATATCTTTCAAACTGTTCAATTGTTGGTTTGGCGATAAATTGCTCCGGCTGTGCTCCTTTATATTTCATATCAAGATAAGGTCCCTCGAAGTGAATGCCAAGGATTTCAGCACCCTCATATCCATCCTCCATAACTTTTGCTACATTAGCAACTGCGTTAGTTAAGACTTCTTCGCTTTGGGTAATTGTTGTAGCAAGAAATGCAGTTACTCCTTCAGAAACAATATGTTTGCTCCAGTTACGAAGACCTTCTTCGTTTGCATCATTAGTGTCAAATTTGAAAGCACCATGACAATGAATGTCGAGGAAACCCGGCACAATGCGCTTGTCCCCATAGTCAACATCGGGTGTTCTGCTTTCATATGGAAGAACATCGGTGATTTTACCTTCGTGGATTTCAATCACTGCTGGTACAAACTGATCCGCAATCCAAACTTTTTTACTTTGAATCAGCATAAAAAATACCTCCCTACATTTATTTTTTATAAAAAGTATACCTTTTTTGGTGAGATATGTCAAAGTACATTAAAATGTTAATATTGCATGAAGAGTATTTTGAAATAAAAAATAATTAATTGGCAGAATCACCAATAAACTAAAAGAAATATAAACATTATTAACAAAAAATAAACGAACGCTTGACGATGAAAAGAGAGTTTGTTATAATAACGTTATCAATTGAAGTTGTGAGGATTGTTACTGTAAGGCAGGCAAAACCAGAATTTATGGCTGAAGGTCTCAGTCTATAGTTCTGGTTTTTTCTATTATAGAGAAGGAATAATATGGGAGAAATTATAATTGATAAAGTGATCAATAATAATATAATTTCTGCGTTTGAGGAGTCGGGGACAGAAGTTGTTGTGATGGGCAGAGGGATTGGTTTTAAGAAGAAACCAGGACAGGCTGTGTCAAGTGAGCAGGTGGAAAAGATATTCAGAATGAAAAGTAAAACACTTGCTGAACAATTAAAAGAATTACTCGCTGATATGCCGTTAGAGCGTGTGGAGATTTCAGCAGAGATTATTGCTTATGCAAAAGATCAATTAAAGTTAAAATTGAATCAGAGCATATATGTAACATTAACGGATCACATTAATTTTGCAATCGAGAGAGTGAGTCAGGGGATCGAACCGGAGAATGCTTTATTGTGGGAGATTAAACGATTTTACTCACATGAGTTTCAACTTGGGACATATGCATTACAGCTGATATATGAAAGACTTGGGATTAGATTACCAGAGGATGAAGCCGGTTTTATAGCACTGCATTTTGTGAATGCAGAGTATGGAACAGATATTCATGATGCGTTAAAATTTCCGAATCAGATGAATGATATCGTGAGAATCGTGGAACAAGAGTTAGGGCTGGAATTAGATGAAAGCTCATTGCATTATGAACGCTTTGTTACACATGTCAAGTTTTTGCTTCAGAGAATTTATCGTAAAGAATTACTTTCTAGTGAAGATAAAGAATTAGCACAGATGATGCAGCGAAAGTATCCAAAAGAGTATAACTGTAGCGAAAAGGTTGCAGCGTATATAAAAGAAGCAACAGGATGTACACTTTCAGACGAGGAAGTTATGTATTTATCAGTTCATATTCGCAGAGTTACTGCGGTGGAAAAATAAGGAGGCTAAGAACATGTTTGATTTTTTTAAAAAGAAAAAACAGTTGGAATTGATTATCGGTTCACCGGTTAAAGGAAAAGCAGTACCGCTTTCAAGTGTGAACGATCCAACATTTAGTGAAGGAATGCTTGGACAGGGAATAGCAATTTGTCCTGAAGATAACAAGATATATGCTCCGGCAGACGGAACAATCGGAATGGTGTTTAATACGCTTCATGCAGTTAGTTTGACTACAAAGGAAGGTGTTGAAATACTTATCCATATCGGACTAGATACAGTAAAGATGAATGGAGAAGGCTTTAAAGGTTATGTTAAAGCAGGTGATACTGTAAAAAAAGGTGATTTACTTTTGGAAGTAGATTTAGACAAAGTAAAAGCAGCTGGTTATGATACAATCACACCAATGCTGATCTGCAATACAGATGATTATGCTGCAGTAAGTGGTCTGGACGGAAAAGATGTACAGGCTGGAGACGATGTAATCATTATCACTGAAAAATAGTAAACGATATTCAAAGGAAGCACAGAATATCAGAAAGAACAACTTAATCAATGTATTTTGCCTGGTAATGTCCGGGTTAAAATAAATAAAGGGATTTACAGACGAGAGTGATTTAGAGGAGGTAAAGGTATGAAGTATTTACAGAAATTAGGAAAAGCTTTAATGCTGCCTGTAGCATGTCTTCCAATTTGTGGTATCCTGATGGGTATCGGATATCTCTTATGTCCAGCTAGTATGCAGGGTGGAGATATCACAGGTTTTGGACCATTAGTAGGTATCTTTTTGGTAAAAGCAGGTGGAGCATTAATTGATAACATGGCACTGTTATTTGTAATTGGTGTTGGTGTTGGTATGTCAGAAGATAATGATGGTACAGGTGGTCTTGCAGCACTTGCATCATGGTTAATGATCACAACATTATTAAGTACAGGTTTTGTAACAACTCTGTTCCCTTCAATTGCAGATAATGTAGACAAAACATTAGCATTCGATAAAATCGCAAACCCATTTATCGGTATCCTTGCAGGTGTTATCGGATCTACATGTTACAACAAATTTAAAAACACAAAATTACCAGATTGGCTTTCATTCTTCAGTGGAAAACGTTGCGTTGCAATCGTAGCTGGTGTGGTTTCAATTGTTGTATCAGTAGTATTATTGTTCGTATGGCCAATTCTCTTTGGACTGTTGATTTCAGTTGGTAAAGGAATTGCAGGTATGGGAGCTATCGGAGCTGGTATCTATGCATTCTTGAACAGATTGTTAATCCCAACAGGATTGCACCATGCATTGAACAACGTATTCTGGTTCGATACAATCGGACTTGGAGATTTGACACACTTCTGGGCTGGAGAAACATCAGCAGATGTTAACTGGAGCCTTGGAATGTACATGTCAGGATTCTTCCCATGTATGATGTTTGGTATCCCTGGAGCAGCATTGGCAATGATCCAGTGTGCGAAAGATAACAAGAAAAAAGTTGCAATCGGTCTTGTAGCATCAGCAGCACTTTGTGCATTTGTTTGTGGTGTTACAGAGCCATTCGAGTTTGGATTTATGTTCCTTGCTCCTGGACTTTATGTAGTATATGCATTGTTATATGGTATCTTTACAGTGATTACAACATTAGTTGGATTCCGTGCAGGATTCTCATTCTCAGCCGGAGCAACAGACCTTCTGTTCTCAGCATCACTTCCAGCAGCACAGAAAACATGGTTGATCATTCCTCTTGGAATCGCAGCATTCCTCGTATTCTACGTTGTATTTAGATTTGCAATTACAAAATTCGATCTGAAAACACCAGGTAGAGAAGACGATGATGATACAGATGAAACAAAAGTAACTCTGGCAAACAATGATTATACAGAAGTTGCTAAAGTTATCTTAGAAGGTGTTGGCGGAAAAGAAAACGTTACATCTATCGATAACTGTATTACAAGACTTCGTCTGGAAATCAAAGATTATACAGCAGTTGATGAGAAAAAGATTAAATCTGCAGGTGTTGCAGGAGTAATCAGACCTGGAAAGAATGCAGTACAGGTTGTTGTTGGTACAAAGGTTCAGTTTGTAGCAGACGAATTCAAAAAACTGTGTAAATAATTAAAATGTAAAGAATCCCTTTTCGAAAAGACCGCTTATGCGGTCTTTTTTGATATATCAGATGTGAGATGACTCCCATCTCTGTAGGTATCGCAAGCGACCGCCGCAGGCGCAAGAATGTGCCAAGGCACATTCTTGGTTTTAATAAAAAAACCACAATTGCTTAGCATCTGATTGTGGTTTTTTGTTGTAAATTGAGGTATACTAATAACAGATTTTTGAGAGAATATTAATCTCGTAAAGACCAAATTATACGGAGGAGAAAAATGTGTATAAAGTATTACTGGTAGATGATGAGATACTTGTCAGAGAAGCAATCAGCAAAAAAATAGAATGGAATGAATTGGGGTATGAGTTGGTCGGAGACTGTGAAAACGGAAAAGATGCCATTGAATTTGTAAAAAGTCATCCGGTTGATGTTGTGCTGACAGATATTTGTATGCCGTACATAGATGGAATGGGACTGAGCAAATATTTAAGTGAAAATTGTCCTCAGACGGCAATTATTATTTTTAGCGGTTATAGTGATTTTGAATATGCAAAACAGGCAATACAATATAAAGTGTCAGAGTATATATTAAAGCCGGTAACAGCGAAAGAACTGTCAGAGGTTTTGATTCGGATTCGTGAAAAGCTGGATTCCAAAAGAAAAGAAGAGAAAAAAATCGATCAGTTGACGAAAGTGTATCATAGTTATACAAAAAATGAAGCGGTGATTATTTCCAGAATATTGTCTCGTCTTGTAAAAGGAACGCAGGAAGTAAAAAGAAGTCTGGATGAGTTGAAAGAATTTGATATTGAAATCAGTGGAAGTTCATACAGAACAGTTGTGATAGATATTGATGTTTATTCAGGATTATATGAGATAAATGCAGAGCAGAAAAAAGAAAGTGCATTGATGGCATTCGTTGTAGAAAATATAAGCAGTGAGATTATTTCAGAGTATAATGCCGGAATTGCATTTCGTGATGCGGACAACAGAGTGTGTCTTTTGCTTTGGACAAACCGCCCGCAGGAATTTAGAAAAGAAATTGTTGAAATCTGTAAGGATATTCAGAAGAATGTATATTCTGCTATGCAGCTGAGCATTTCTATGGGAATGGGATGCTATGTGGATTCACTTGAGGAGCTTTCTAAATCATACGAGAGTGCAAGCGAAATGCTTCAATATCGATATACCAAAGGTTCTGGAATCATGTTTGACTGTGAAGAGGAAAAACAAAAAGAAAATTCCATGGAATTAGAGCCGGATTATCGTGACATTGCTATAGCTATCAGAGGGGGCGACAGAGAAGTTCTGGATGATGCTATGGAACATATGAGAACTTGGTTGAAAACAGGCTATATTAATAGAAGAAAGTCAATCGCATATCTTCAGCATGTTTTACAGATTGTATACGAGGTGGGAAATGAAACACAAGAATCGTTTGTGTTACCGGATTCTGTGCTCACAAGTATTACAGAGGCAAGAAATCTGGATCAGGCAATGGAGATTACAAAAGAATATGCAGTATCCGGATTAAAAGCAGTACAGGAAGCATGCCAGACCAGCGGAGAAAGACAGGCAGCGCAGGCAATGGAGTATATAAAAGATAATTACGGAAATCCCGATTTGAGTTTGAACAGTGTATGCGAATATTTAAATATCAGTACAAGCAGATTCAGTACAATCTTTAAAGAAGAGACGGGAAAAACATTTCTGGAAGTATTGACAAGTGTCCGAATGGAAAAAGCAAAACAAATGCTGCAAAAGACAACGATGAAAAATTACGAAATTGCAGGAAAAGTTGGTTTTAGTGATCCACACTATTTTAGTATTGCCTTCAAGAAGGCAACAGGGATGTCACCGAAAGAATATGCTAAAGGAAGAAAATCATGAGAAAGCAAAAAGAACATTCCAGAACATTTTTCGGAAGATTCAAAAGTATTCAGAATACGATGCTGGTTTCATTTTCTGTGTTAATGGTGATCGCGGTAGTTATCTTTTTGGTGATCGCTATGAATTCTACAAAGAAGACAATTTATGAAAATTCGATTGATTATTCTACTCAGATCATCAAACAGGTAAACTCGGATATAGACAATTATATCGACTACATGGAGAATACATCTTCTTTGATGGCAAAAAGTACAGATGTAGCAAAATATTTCTTTGATGAACATCAAACAGAAGAAGAGTTTGAGGAAGAGAAAAAACGTATCTTAACACAGTTTGCAACAATCAAGGAAAGTAGAAATGATATTTCGAATGTTGCAGCAGTGACAGAAAATGGAAAATATCTTGTAAATGATGAAGACGGAAGTCTGACAGACTATATAGATGTACAGTCATTGGATTGGTATCAAGAGGCAATGCAATCTAAAAGTGGTATTGCTGTATCATCTTCACATGTGCAGAATGCAATTCCTACAAGTTATAAATGGGTTATCACGCTAAGTCGAGCACTAGTGAATAATCAATCGGGAAAGCGAGAAGGCGTTTTCTTCATGGATTTGAACTATAGTGCAATTAGTGATCTGTGTAATAAAAATAATATTGGAGAAAAAGGTTATATTTTTATTTTAGATGAAGATGGAAATATAATCTATCATCCAAAGCAGCAGTTGATGTATGGCGGACTGATGGCAGAGAACATTCGGGAAATCATGGATTGTAAAGCAGATTATCTGGAAATAAAGCGTGACGGAGAAAATAAACTGTATACAATGTCCAAATCGACCAAAACCGGTTGGACGGTTGTTGGGGCAATGGATACGAAGGAATTGTTAAAAAACAGCAAGCAGACACAGTTGAATTATATAATGGTTGCTGCAATATTATTGTTGGCAGTTATTGTGATTTCAAGTTTGTTGTCAAAAGAAATCACACGACCAATTTTACTTTTACGTGATTCGATGAGCAAAGTCGAAGAAGGAAAATTTCAACAGGCAAATGTAGAAGTGACAACAATGAATGAAATTGGAAGTTTGACGAAATCATTTAACGTTATGACAAAACGAATTCAGGAGTTGATGGAGCAAAATGTTGCTGCGCAGAAAGAAAAACGAAAAAGTGAAATGAAAGCTTTGCAGGCACAGATCAATCCTCATTTCTTATATAATACGTTGGATTCAATCATATGGATGGCGGAAGCCGGACAAAATGATGATGTAGTGCTGATGACTTCAGCCCTGGCTAAATTATTGCGGCAAAGTATCAGTAATGACAAAGAACAAGTAAGGGTAGAAGAGGAAATAAATTACGTGCAAAGTTATTTGACCATTCAGAAAATGCGTTACAAAGACAAACTGGAATATACAATTGATGTGGATCCGGAAATTTGCAGTGTGTCCATTATAAAATTTGCAATCCAGCCGTTGGTAGAAAATGCGATTTACCATGGATTAAAATATAAAGATACAAAAGGAAAAATCAGTATACGCGGATATGTAAGAGGCAAAAAAGGATATATTACAATTACAGATGATGGCGTAGGCATGGATGAAGAAACTTTGAAATATATTTTTGATGAAAAACAGAAAAAAGAGAAAAAACCAAAGTCAAATGGTGTAGGTGTGCCAAATGTACAAAAAAGACTACAATTGTATTATGGACCGGAATATGGGATTTCTTATATCAGCAGACAAGGAGAAGGAACAGTGGCGACAGTTACAATTCCATTAGACGGAGGAGAAAACCATGAGTAGACATATGAGCAGAAAAGTAGGGACTAGAATAATACTGTTTATACTTCTTGCGACTATTCTGGTAACATTCGGAATCCAGGTGCAGGAAGAGCAGGAAAAGGAAAAGACATATCATTTGATTTTTGTCCCTAAGACGATAGATTCCGCAAATGATTTCTGGACAGCACTTATAAAAGGTGCAGAACTTGGAGCAGAAGAGTTTGGAGCTGAGATTGAAGTTTCAGGTGGCCGTTCGGAAGATGATGTTGAGACACAGATAAAAACAATTGAAGAAAGTATCAAGAAAAATCCCGATGCAATTCTGGTCGCACCGGCTGATTATTCATTATTGCATGATGTGCTTCAGAAAGTGAAAGATGCCGGAATTACGTTGATATATATTGACTCTACCACAGAAAATGATATTGCTGACTGCGAAGTCTCTACAGATAATTATAAAGCAGGTAAAGAACTGGGAGAATATGCAAGGGCTTTAATTGATGAGAACACAAAAATTGGCATTATGGGACATGTAAAAGGAACGTCTACAGAGATAGAGCGTGAAAATGGAATAAAAGATGGTCTTGGAAATTACAAAGCTAATATCATAGATATATCGTATTGCGATTCTTCATATGAAAAAGCATATAGTCAGACCAAAACGATGTTAATGAAAAATCCGGATATTCGGTTACTGATTGGAACAAATGAGTACGCAGCAGTGGGAACTGCAAGAGCAATAAAGGATATGGGGATGGAAAAAAAGATCAAAATGGTTGGGTTTGATAATTCGGTAGAAGAAATTCAACTTTTGGAAGAAGGGGTTTTTGATGGAATCATCATTCAGAAACCATTTAATATGGGATATATGGGTGTGGAACAGGCAATTGCTTTGTTAGAAGGAAAAACAGTAGAAAAGACACTTGATTCAGGCTGTAAACTTATTACCAGAGATAATATGTATGAAGAAGAAAATCAAAGATTACTTTATCCATTCTCGGGACAATAAAGGTAAATTGTATTCAAAAAAGGTTAAAAATTTCCAGATAGGAAATTTTTAACCTTTTTTAGTAAGATATTCAATTTCATAATTATTTAATAAAGTTTATACTTAGTACAAGTCTTAAGGGAAAAGATAAGATTAAAGAACTAGGAGGAAGAAACGTGGGAAAAATTAAACAAAATCCTTTTGTACAAAAGGTAGGGTTTAACAGAATCGTGTTATGCGGTGTATTACTTCTCCTGTACGGATTTTTCTGTGCAATGACACAGGGCAGATTCGCTGGAACAACTCGTATTCTGAGCGCTCTCAACTATGCATACTTTTTAGGGTTCTTATCATTGGGAGTTACATTTGTAATCGCAACAGGCGGAATCGACTTCTCTATCGGACCAGTTATGTTCTGCTGTGCATTGGTTGCAGGTTACAGCCTGACAGCACATGGCGTACCTATGGCAGCAGCAATGATAATCAGCTTACTTGTAGGACTTGTGTTTGGTATCTTTAACGGATATCTTGTAGCATATTGGTCAGTACCTTCATTCATTACTTCAATGGCAAGTATGAACATTGCAAAAGGTATTGCATCTGTATACACAAAGACACAGTCAGTCAGCTGGCCACAGGCATCACAGGAAGGTGGATGGTACAGAAACCTTATCAAAGTTGGGGATATTCCGGTAGGTTTGATCATTTTCTTGGTTGTTGCAGTTATCTGTGCAGTGATTTTGAACAAGACAAGAATCGGACGTTACATTCTTTCACTTGGAAGCAACAAAGAGGCTGTTCGACTTTCCGGTGTAAATGTTAAAAAATGGGAGATGGCAGCATACGTTATCTGTGGACTCCTTGTAGGAATCAGCGCACTCTTCTATGTAGCTGCTTATACAACAGTTCAGCCTGGATATGGTGATCAGTACAACAACGAAGCAATTGCTGGTTGTGTAATGGGAGGAACTTCCATGGCAGGAGGTCTTGCTTCTATCAGCGGTACTGTAATCGGTGTATTTATCATCGCTTTACTTCAGGAAGGAATTCTGGCTCTTGGCTTAAGAAAAGATTATCAGCTTATTATTACAGGTATTATTGTTATCGTTGCAGTATTCAGTGATGTTGTTGCAAGACGTAGAAAGAACTAATAATGATACATGGGAAATTGAGATTGAGAACAGAAAGGCAAGGGTAATAGAATGGGCGAAGTTATTTTAACGATGAAAGATATTGACAAGTCTTTCCCTGGTGTACATGCTTTGGATCATGTAAACCTGGAAGTGAGAAAAGGTGAAGTCCTTGCACTTATGGGAGAGAACGGTGCCGGTAAATCAACATTGATGAAAGTGTTGACAGGTATTTACAAAAAAGATTCCGGTACAATTACATATGAAGGAAAAGAAGTAGAATTTACAAACGCAAGAGAAGCTCAGGATGCAGGTGTTATCATCGTACATCAGGAGTTGAACATGTTAGGTGATCTGACTGTTGCACAGAACATTTTTATCGGACGTGAGTTCAAAAAAGGACTTAGCATTGACGATAAGAAGATGAATGACGAAGCTAAGAAGCTGTTCGACAGAATGAACATCGATATTGATCCAAAAGAAAAAATGGCGAACCTGACAGTCGGAAAACAGCAGATGTGTGAGATCGCAAAAGCAATCTCTCATGATGCAAAAGTAATCGTCTTTGACGAACCATCTGCTGCATTAACAGAGACAGAGATTCAGGAACTCTTTAAAATTATTCGTGATTTGAGAGAAAAACAGCTTGGTATTGTTTATATCTCACATCGTATGGATGAGATTAAAGTCATTACAGACCGTGTTACAGTTATGCGAGATGGTCAGTATGTTGGAACATTGATCACAAAAGATAGTACAAAAGACGATATCATCAACATGATGGTTGGTCGTGTTATCTATGAAGATCCTAAGACTGCAAGTACAGTACCAAAAGATGCACCGGTTGTTCTGAAGGTAGAACACCTCAATGCAGGTAAGATGGTTCAGGATGTAAGCTTTGAATTACGTAAAGGTGAGATCCTTGGATTCTCAGGACTTATGGGTGCCGGACGTACAGAGACAGCAAGAGCTTTATTTGGAGCTGACCCGATCGACAGCGGTGACATTTACATTAATGGTAAAAAAGTTACAATCAAGAGTCCGGAAGATGCTGTTAGATGTGGTATCGGATATCTTTCAGAAGATAGAAAGAGATACGGAATTGTTGTTCAGAAATCAGTTGCTGAGAATACAACAATGGCAACAATGGAACAGTTCATGAATGGTATCTTTATCGATAAGAAGAAAGAGAAAGAAGTTGCTAAGAAATATGTAGAATCTCTTGCAACAAAAACACCAACAGTAGATCAGCTGGTAGTAAACCTGTCAGGTGGTAACCAGCAGAAAGTCGTTATCGCTAAATGGCTGACAAGAGATTCAGAGATTCTGATTTTCGATGAGCCTACAAGAGGTATCGACGTTGGAGCTAAAAATGAGATTTACAAACTGATGAATCAGTTGGCAGCAGAAGGAAAAGCCATTATTATGATTTCCTCAGAGATGACAGAAATATTACGTATGAGTGATAGAATCGTCGTAATGTGTGAAGGAAAGAAAACTGGTGAGCTGGATATTTCCGAGGCTACACAGGAAAATATCATGAACATGGCTACACGAGAGATTGATTAGGGAGGAAAAAGTAATGGCAAAAACAACGACGAAAACGGCTGGTACGAAGAAGTCGACAATCGATAGACTTGGAGGACAGAAAGTAATCGTTCTTCTCGTAGTAATTGCATTGTTTATCTTCTTCTGCATAATGAGCCCGAACTTTAGAAAATATACAACAATTGTTAACATCCTTGATTTCTCATATTACATTTCATTGATGGCAATTGGAGTTGCATTCACATTGATGACAGGTGGTGTAGACCTTTCCATTGGTACAGGACTTATTTGTTACTCACTTGTAGGCGGATATTTGATCGTGCATCAGGGACTTCCTACAGGAGTTGGTATTCTGATTAGTATCTTAATGGGTATGGCAGTAGGTGTTGTAAACGGATGCTTAGTTGCAATCATGGAATTACCTGCATTCTTAGCTACACTTTGTACATGTATGATTACTCGAGGACTTGGATCTATCATTTCAGGTGGATTCGGAATTTCATGGCCGGCAGCTGGAGCAGCAGGCGGATGGTTCAGAAAAATCTTCAAGATTCAGGTTGGTGGAACAAATATTCCAATCGGATTCTTATGGATTATCTTGTTAGTAGTAGTAATGTCATTTGTATTGAATCATACAAAAATCGGACGTTATACACTTGCAATCGGAAGTAACAAAGAAGCAACAAAATTATCTGGTGTAAACGTAACATTCTACCACATTATGGCTTATGTGATTTGTGGATTCTTCGCAGGATTAGCTTCAATTTCTTACTCAGCTATCTTCGCAACAGTTCAGCCAGGTAGTGGTGCCGGATTCGAGCTTGAAGCAATCGGTGGAGCCATCATCGGTGGTGTATCAATGTCAGGTGGTGCAGGAAGTATCACAGGAACACTTGCAGGTGTATTCGTAATCTGTCTGTTAAAGACAGGACTTCCATTCATCGGATTGACAGCTAACTGGCAGCAGATCATTACAGGTTTTGTATTAATCGCAGCTGTATTGGTTGATATCATGAAGAGAAAAGGTGAAAACAACTAATTTCACAAAAGAAAAATATTTAATATTTCAATCGTGGCGGAAAAAATCCGCCACCCCTAAAAAAGATAGATAGCAATCAGAGACGAGGGAAATGACTGATTGTTACTATAGAAAAAGAAAAAACATTTTCATGTCAAGGAGGACAAAATTATGAAAAAGAGAGTTTTAGCAGTATTACTTGGTGGATGTATGGTAGCAGGACTTCTTGCTGGATGTGGCGGAAGCTCATCTTCAAGCTCAAGCGATTCTTCATCAGACAGCGCAAAATCTGACGGTGATTCAGGAAAAGGATATCACTTCGAAGTAGTTGTAAAGAGCTTCCAGTCTTCATACTGGCAGGCAGCTGTACAGGGAATCGAGCAGGCACAGGAAGAACTTGGTGTAACAACAAATACAACAGGTCCTAACGCAGAGTCTGATATCGCTGACCAGGTAAACATGCTGAACAACGCAATCAACCAGAACCCAGACGGAATCGCACTTGCTGCTTGTGATCAGAACTCAGTTCTTGAAGCACTTCAGTCAGCAAAAGACAAAGGTATCCCAGTAGTATGTTTCGACTCAGGTGTACCTGATGCTCCAGAAGGATCTGTATACGCTACAGTAGTTACAGACAACGGTGGTGCTGGTGCTATCGCAGCAGACAAAATTTATGAAGCAGTTAAAGATAAAATCGCAAAAGCTGACGGACAGGTTCGTGTAGGTGAAGTTAACCAGGATGCTACATCTGCTAACATCACAGAGCGTGGAATGGGATTCGTAAACAGATTTATCGAACTTGCTAAAGAAGATGGAAAAACATGTGCAGTAGTTGGAAATGACTACTATGTAAACCTTGTAGAGGACAACGGAGATGCTAAAACAGCTGATATCATTATCGAAGTAGCTGTACCTGCACAGACAACAGTTGAGCTGTGTGCTACAGAGGCATCTAACATCATGAACAAGAACGATACAATCGCTATGTTCGGTTCTAACCAGGTTTCAGCTGAAGGTGTTCTTACAGCTAACCAGAACCTGAATGTATTAGGATCAGATGCAGAGAAAAACATCATCGCAGCTGGATTCGATGCTGGATCTACAATCAAAGCAGCTGTTAAAGACGGAACACTCATCGGTGCTGTTACACAGTCTCCATTAATGCAGGGTAAAATTTCTATCGAAACACTGTATGACATCTGCGAAGGAAAAGAAGTTAAAGACGTTCAGACAGATGGTTACTGGTATGATGCAACAAACATGGATGATGCTGACATCTCTCCAAACTTGTATGACTAATTTCAGAATAACAATCTGAAAAGCATAAAATAAGGAAAACCGGGGATAAAACCTCGGTTTTTCTATTTAATGGAAATATCTTTTTCTTGCTATAAGGATATCATATCGGTATAATAATAGTAGATTTTGGCAGGCAAAGATATAAGTCGGAAGAACATGAAAGACATAGGAGGGCAATTAGATGCTTCAAGGGATAGAAATAATTTTCGAAGACAGAGATAAAATGATGGCTCATTTGAAAAAGAAAACTTATAAGGAATATACAGAAAGTTTTATTCAAAATCATGGCCATTATTTTGAAGAGATGACAACATATGTAGAAGGTGCTAAAGACAAAGAAGCAGCGGCAAAAGAAATCGGAGAATGTCTTGCATCAGCAGTAAAGAAGACATTTGTAAATAAGAAAGGAAAGATTGGGGCACGTACTCAGTCAGATCTCAATTTCTTTATGATATACTATGTCTTTCCAACAATTCTTAGCAGCGAAAGCGAATATGCTAAGACAATTGCGGATGGTGTATGCGAGGTATGGAAAAGCAGTTTTGTTAATAGTGATATCGGTTATACAGATTATGCTACTTTATATGATTCATTCCGCGAAAAAATATTTGGTATTTTTTAATGTGAAAATATTAAAAAAGAGGATGAATGCAAATAAGAACTAAAAAGAGATGCATGTGAATTTTGTTTCATAAGCATCTCTTTTTTGTTCCTTCTTAAATAGGAGAGTGAATGTTAAAAATAGAAGAAAAAGTATTATTTCAAATATTGTTTTGGAGTTGTTCCTTTGTATTTTTTAAATGTTTTTATAAAATAACTCAAATCATTAAAACCGGAATTATAAGCCACTTCTGTAATCGTATCATTTGTCGTAAGTAGTTGATAGCAAGCACGCTCAATACGGTAATAATTTAAATAATCGACAGGTGAACGATGTGTCATCTCCTGAAAAAAGCGACAAAAATATTTCGGAGACATCTGCACAGAATCTGCCATTTCCTGTAAACTGATCGGTTTGTTATAGGAAGATTCGATAAATTCCAAAGCCTGTTTAAGCTGAACAATCCTTCGATGATCACGAGGTGGTTTGTCAGGAGTTGGATTATAATAATTTTCAGAAAAAATAGTTCCGATCAGTTGGTAGAGGGAACCAAGTACAATGAGCTGATAACCAGGTTTTTTAGAGGAAATTGAATCAAACATATGCCATACAATCTGGTGGATATCATTGTAAGTTCCGGTGTAAACATAATTAAAAGAGACTTCTCGGTCGGTAATTTTACGCACGAATTTACAACAGTCATCATTTTTATTCATTAAGACATTCATATCAAATACCAGACAATCATATTCACAGCCAAGCGGGGTGCCGGAATGAAGAGAACCGGCCGGAATAAATATAAATGAGCCGGCTGAGACATGGAAAGTCCGTTCATCAATTGTTATCTGTAAAACACCTTTTAAAACACGGATTAATTCAAATTCTACATGCCAGTGCAGAGCCATCTCATATTGCGGATGAGAGGGAGAAACATGATGGTATTCCAATGGAAAATCAGCAGTTCCTCGTTGTCTGCTTTCACGATAGTTTATATATTGCATAGTATTTTGTACTCCTTTTCATTTGTATAGATTATTATAAATAAGATTTGTTGATTTTCAAAACAAATTAATAAATGTGAATATTGTTATATTTTTTACCAGTATAACACAAGTAAATTGTAGAAAACAATGGTAAAATGATTACATGAGATCAAGGGAGTGAAGAGAAGTGCGTATTTACTCCATTATGAACTGCTTCATAACCGTCAATATATGATGGGATGGAAGTGAGAAAGGAGGTTCATCAGTGAGCAACAACAAAAAACAAGTTCTGGCATTTGATTTTGGTGGCGGAAGCGGAAGAGCAATTCTGGGAAGTCTGGAAGATGGAAAGATTCAGATGAAAGAAGTATATCGCTTTTCAAATGATCCGGTTATAATCAACGGAACAATGTATTGGGACACACTGAGACATTTTTTTGAAATTAAACAGGGAATTGTAAAAGCAAAACAGGAGGGTGGCTTCGAAAGTATCGGAATTGATACATGGGGAGTTGACTTCGGACTTTTGGATGAACATGGAGCATTGTTAGAAAGTGCGGTTCACTACAGAGATGATCGTACACTTGGCATGCAGGAAGAAGTGTTCAAAGCAATTCCAAAAGAAAGAGTGTACGAGTTAACTGGATTACAGTTTGAAAATTTCAACACAATTTTCCAATTATATTCATTGGTTAAGAAAAGACCATGGTTATTGGAAAAAGCAGACAAGATGTTATTAACTCCTGATTTGTTCAACTATTTCCTTACAGGAGAGAAGAAAGCAGAGTATACAATGGCTGCTACAACACAGCTTTTGGATGCAAAGAAGAAAGAATGGTCAGAAGAGATTCTGGAGGCGCTTCAGATTCCAAAACATATTTTACCTGAGATCGTTCCAAGTGGAACTGTAATCGGTACATTGCAGCCTGCAATTTGTGAAGAGCTTGGTGTAGATCCGGCAAAAGTAATTGCAATCACAGGACATGACACACAGAGTGCAGTGGTATCCGTACCAACACAGAATGAAGATTTTATTTTCATTAGTTGTGGAACATGGAGCCTGTTCGGAACAGAGTTACCGGGACCGGTTATTGGAGAAAAATCACTGGAGTGTAATGTAAGTAATGAAGGTGGTTATGGTAATACAACAACATTGTTGAAAAATATCATTGGACTTTGGCTTGCACAGGAAAGCCGTAGACAATGGATTCGTGAAGGCCAGGAATATTCGTTCGGCGAATTGGAACAGATGGCAGTAAAAGCAGAGCCATTCCAGAGCTTTATCGATCCGGATTCACCAGAATTCGTTGCAGCAGGTAATATTCCGGAGCGTATCCGTGAGTTCTGCCGTAAGACAGGACAGAAAGTGCCGGAGACAATCGGAGAGATCATGTGCTGTATCAACCAGAGCTTAGCATTAAAATATCGCTATGCATTGGAACAGATCGAAGCATGTACAGGTAAACATTATCCTGTGATCAATATGATCGGTGGAGGAATCCAGAGTAAACTTCTTTGTCAGATGACAGCAGGAGCAAATGGTCGTAAAGTTATCGCAGGACCTGTCGAAGCAACAGCACTTGGAAATATTGCTGTACAGTTGATGGCTCTTGGAGAAATAAAAGATGTAAAAGAAGCAAGACAGATCATCGCAGATTCAGAAACTACATATGAGTATCTTCCACAGGATACAGAGAAGTGGGATGCTGCATATGAGAAATTTAAAACATTTATTCATTAATCAAGGAGGAAATGTATCATGGCAAAATCAAGACTTATTGGGGACTATCCTGTAATTGGAATCAGACCTACAATCGACGGAAGAAGAGGAGTTCTTAAAGTTCGTGAGTCATTGGAAGACCAGACAATGAACATGGCAAAATCCGCTGCAAAATTATTTGAGGAGAACATCAGATATTCAAACGGAGAGCCAGTTAAAGTCGTTATCGCTGATACAACAATCGGACGTGTTGCAGAGTCAGCAGCTTGCGCAGACAAATTTAGAAAAGAAGGTGTAGATATTACTCTTACAGTTACACCTTGCTGGTGCTACGGAGCTGAGACAATGGACATGGATCCTAACACAATCAAAGCTGTTTGGGGATTCAACGGAACAGAAAGACCAGGAGCTGTATATCTTGCATCAGTACTTGCTACACATGCACAGAAAGGACTTCCGGCATTTGGTATTTATGGACATGATGTTCAGGAAGCAGATGACACATCTATCCCAGCTGACGTAGAAGAGAAGCTGTTAAGATTCGGACGTGCTGCAGTTGCTTGTGCAACAATGAGAGGAAAATCTTACTTACAGATCGGTTCTGTAACAATGGGTATTGGTGGATCTATCATCAACACAGACTTCTTCGAAGATTATCTTGGAATGCGTGTAGAATCTGTAGACGAGGTAGAAATCATCCGTCGTATGACAGAAGGTATCTATGACGAAGAAGAATACCAGAAAGCACTTGCATGGACAAAAGAAAAATGTATCGAAGGATTCGATAAGAACCCAGAAGAACTTCAGAAAACACGTGATCAGAAAGATTCTGAGTGGGAATTCGTAGTTAAGATGATGTGTATCATCAAAGACTTAATGAATGGTAATGATAAACTTCCAGCTGGATGCGAAGAAGAGATGGTTGGACACAATGCAATCGTTGCAGGATTCCAGGGACAGAGACAGTGGACAGACTTTTATCCAAACTGTGACTATCCAGAAGCACTCTTGAATACATCATTCGACTGGAATGGAGCAAGAGAGCCATACGTTCTCGGAACAGAGAATGATACATTGAACGCAACAAGTATGCTGTTCATGAAACTGTTAACAAACCGTGCACAGATCTTCGCTGATGTTCGTACATACTGGAGCCCAGAGGCTGTTAAGAAAGCTACAGGATATGATCTGGAAGGTGTTGCTAAAGATGCAGGCGGATTTATCCACTTGATCAACTCTGGAGCAGCTTGTCTGGATGCTTGTGGTGAAGCAAAAGATGAGAATGGCAATGGAGTTATGAAACCTTGGTATGAAGTAACAGAAGAAGATCAGGATGCAATCATGAAAGCTACTACATGGAACTATGCAGACCTTGGATACTTCCGTGGTGGTGGATTCTCTTCAAGATTTGAGACAAAAGTAGAGATGCCTGCAACAATGATCCGTCTGAACATTGTAAAAGGACTTGGACCAGTTCTTCAGATTGCAGAAGGATGGACAGTAGGACTTCCAGCAGAAGTTTCTGATAAACTTTGGAAGAGAACAGACTACACATGGCCATGTACATGGTTCGCTCCAAGAACAACTGGAGAAGGTGCATTCAAGACAGCTTACGATGTAATGAACAACTGGGGAGCTAACCACGGAGCAATCAGCTACGGACATATCGGAGCAGATTTGATCACAATGGCTTCTATGCTGAGAATTCCAGTTTGCATGCACAACGTACCAGAAGAGAAGATCTTCAGACCAGCAGCTTGGAATGCATTCGGAATGGATAAAGAAGGCGCAGATTACAGAGCATGTGCTAACTTTGGACCACAGTTCAAAAAATAATTAACAAATAACACAGATTGCATGCAATCGAAAAAATAATTAATCCCTAAAAAATACAGGGCGCATGCCGAAATGGTATGCGTCCTTTTTAGAAAAACGAAAAAGCTTCATGGAGGATGAGAAGATGTTAAAAGGAATTCCTAAAATTTTATCACCAGAATTATTAAAAGTATTATGTGAGATGGGACATAGTGACCGTATCGTTATTGCAGATGGCAACTTCCCATGCGAATCAATGGGAAAAGATGCAATCGTAATCCGTTGTGACGGACATGGCGTACCAGAAATTTTGGATGCAATTCTCACAGTTATGCCATTGGATGCATATGTAGAGAAACCAGTTAATTTGATGGAACTTATGCCATGTGATATCGGTAAAATCGACACACCAATATGGGATGAATACAAAGCAATCGTGAAGAAACACGATGAAAGAGGCGAAGCAGCAGTTGGCAATATCGAGAGATTTGCATTTTATGATGAAGCTAAAACAGCTTATGCAATCATTGCAACAGGTGAGTCAGCTGTTTATGCAAATGTAATGCTTCAGAAAGGTGTTGTAACTGAGTAAACAGTTACGAGTTGTTGAACAAGTAATTAATATTTTTTTCTCCTAAAAATATAGAATCCAAAAAAGATTCGAAAGGCAGAGTCAGAGTAGAAAATACTTTGGCGCTGCCTTTTTGCAGTTGCTTTGTCTGTCAAAAAGTAATAACTTATGGTAAACTATATTAGAGAGTGAAATAGGAAAAAGAAAGATATTGAAAGAAAACTGTGAATATGATTGTAAGTTGAAAGGAAAATAGACAAATGATAGATATAGCAATTTGCGATGATGAAATTCTTGTTACAGAAAAACTAGAAAGAATGATTAAAGGTATATCAAAAATGAATTTTATAAATGTAAACACAGAAATATATTATGATGGGAGCAAATTGGCCGATATAATTAAGGCTGGAAGAACTTATGATATTATATGTCTGGACATAGAGATGAGGGGTGAAAATGGTATTTCAGTAGCAAGGAGAATACGAGAATATGAAAAAGATATATTAATTATTTATATATCTAGTCATGAAAATTATATGAAAGAATCTTTTAGCGTACAGCCTTTTCAATATTTGATAAAACCAATAAAAGAACAACATTTAGAAGAATGCATTAAGAAAGCATATGAAGAAATATTGAGAAAGGATTTGTATTTTCGGTATACATATAATAGAGTCGCGTATAAAATTCCTATCTATCAGATATTGTATTTCGAAAGTAATAGAAGAAAAATTAAAATTATAACGGAAGACAATGAGTATTCGGTATATGGAAAATTAAATGATCTAGAACAATCTATGAAACGTTGTAAATTGACATTTTTAAGAGTTCATCAGTCCTTTTTGGTAAATTACAAACATGTGACAGAGTTATCTCGTGATTTTCTTGTACTGGATAATGGACAAAAAATATCAATCAGTAAAGAGCGACAAAAAATGATCAGTCAACAATACTGCACAATAGAGGAGAGTGTGGATATTTATGGGTAGGATATTTATAGAGAGTGCGAGTATGTGTGGAGCACTTTTAGTACTATGTGTGTTTATTGAATATTTCGGTATGTTTTTTGAAAAGAGAAGTAATAAAAGGTTGCTGATAGTTGGAGAAATTCTCTTTGTCTTGTGGCAATTCATCCTATTTGGGATAGATACACTTCCTATGTATTTGAATTTGAGTATGACAATTTTAATATCTTTCCTTGCAGTTTGTATTATTTACATTGGAAAATTTACAAAGAAAGTTGTTTTTGTATTGCTGTTTAATGCTATGGGTATGCTGATGGAAGTATTATGCAATTATTTTTTAGTGAGATATTTTCCGGAATACGCAGCAAACCAAATATGCGGTTCAATTGTTTCGTTATTAATTTTGGGGATATGTGTGGAGATTATTAAGCATATTTCCAAAAACTCTTCAACGAGGGAAATCCCCAAAAAGTATAATTGGTTATTATCAGTGTTTCCAGTGGGCAGTATTTATATTATGGATACAATTTTTACATTGAGGCAAAGAGAAAATAAAAAAATAAACGTGGTTATATGTGTGTTTATTCTGATAGGGTTAAATATTTTAGTTATATACATATATAAGAAACTTGTTGGAATATTAAAAATACAACAGGAAAAATCAGTATTTGAGCATCAGTTAGAATTATGTGAGAGGCATCAGCAGGAAATTGAACTGTCAGTTCTTCAAATTAGGGAGATTAGGCATAATATAAAAAACAGTTTGATAACAATTTTAGCATATGCAGAAAATAAGGAAAATGAAAAAATTATTCATATAATTCAGGAAATATTGGGGAAGGATGGATTCAATTTTTCTACAGTAATTAATACTGGAAATATTGTAATTGACTCTTTGATAGCATATTGGCACAATGAAGCAGAAAAAAAGCATATTAATTTTGTGATTGATTCAAGGATTGCAATTGATATGCCTTTTAAAAATGCCGATATTGGATTGATTTTAGGAAATCTTTTAGAAAATGCAGTAGAAGCCGCTGAAAAGGCAGAAGGAGATAAATATATAAAGATACGTATGAAATATGATAAAAATAATTTTTTGTTATTTATCCAAAATAATTACAACGGCAGCCTTATAAAATTAAAAGGAGACAAATATAAAACAACAAAGCAAGACATGGTAAATCATGGGTTAGGATTACCATCGGTATATCAGGTAGCAGAAAAATATCATGGTTCAGTTATTATTGATGATTCAGTAAGGGAATGTTTCAAAATTTCCGTATTGCTGTATGGTTAAAATAGAGTTTGTATAAAGTAAAAAAGAGGAGCATAAAAGGAAAGCGAAGGGTCTATACTTTTATGCCTTTTTTATTACATGAATAAGGATATTTATTACGTAACAATAATTTTGGAGACGATTTGTGTTAGGATAACAAAAAAGAAAAATGGAGGAACGTTATGAAAAATTACAAAGCGATGAAAGTCAAATCGGCAAAATTGCTGGCAAAGGTGGTCTTGGAAATAGGAAAAATGTCGGTGGATAGTGCATGTTTCTATATATACCACCAACCAGAAATTCCTATGATTTTAAGGGAGATGAAACGAAATAAATGATGGGGCTTATTAGCAGATTGACACAATATGTAATTAGAGAAGGGGGTGTACAAAGAGAATTAACAAAAGCATATGAGTATAGTTTTCAAATATTATTGGAGATGGGATGCTGTTTAATTGTATCTACAATTATTGCGGTATATTTGGGGATGATACCAGAATTTATTGTTTCGACAATTGTTTTTATGATATTAAGATCATATGCAGGAGGAGTACATTTACCTAATTATATAAGTTGCTTTGTTTGTTCGATTATAGTACAAACCGCAATTTTAGTATTTTGCAATGTAAGTAAAATGTCGAATATTTGTTCTTTGAGTCTTATTCTTATATGTTCGATTTTAATTATAGGAATATCACCAGTAGATAATAAAAACAGAAAATTAAATAAAAAAGAAAAATGTCATTGTAAGAAATGTACAATATTGATATTAAGCGTGATCATAGCAATTTCAATTATTTGTATGTCAGTAGGATTAAAAAATATACTATCGGTAATTGCGATAACAGTAGTAGTTGTTATGTTTTCACAGTATATAGGGACGATTATGCAAAAATTTGGAAAACGGGAGGAAAAAGGATGATAAAGAAAATAAGAGTAATGATGTTAGTTTGTATGGGAATAATGATAGCAGGGTTAGCGGTCAACATAGTTAATGCAGAAGATCGTATAACAGAAGCGGAAAAAATAGATTATTTAAAAAGTATTGGAACAACAGAAGAGGCAATAGCAATTTATAATCAAGCACAAATTGATGAATTGTATTATACATTACAAGGAAAAGATGTAAAATTTTCAGGAATCGAAACAACTATTGTGGAAATCGAAAACAAAAATAGTGATCAAATGGAAAGAAATAATATTTCAACATCGAAATTGCAGTTAAGTATAGGAACTTATGATATGGAGAGGGATGGGAAAGTTATAGGAATTGATGTGACATTAGGATATAAGTGGCTGGAAAGTCCGCTTATGCATTTTACGGATGCTTTTACGTTTACATGGAATGATGCTCTTTTTTATGACGATGGGTTTTATGCAATGTCAAATTATACACTTGCGGGGGGACAGATGATCACTATTGAACAAATAAGTAGACCAGCAACAGGACAGGCAGGTGGCTTGGGATGGTATTTGAATACGGCAGTACCACATGGAGCAATTTCCAATAATTATGGTGGAGCACAAATACTTTTACGACCACGTACATATTATACATCAGCAACAAAATTAGCGGCTAAAATGTATTTTACATATGCACATCAACTGGTAGGAGCTGGAATTACAATTGGACCAGATGGACCAGGAGTAACAATTACAGGTGGTAAATACGACCAACAAACATTTTCATATACATATCATTGAGAATATGAGGGAGAAGAAAAATGGATACGATGACAATAGTACTTATTCTATTTCTTATAGTGTTCGTAATACCAGGTGTGTACCTGCTTATAAAACAGGCGGTTAAAAATGGAATCCTAGAAGCTGAAAAAGAATTGAAAGAAATAAGAAAAAATAATAGAAATTCAAAAGAATAAATGAAGAGTCTAATCCCCCAGCTATGCTGGGGAGAATGGAATAAGCAGAAGTGTGCATGCTATCAATAGGAATGAAAACTGATGTAAATACCTTTACCATATTAGGAATCAGAGGGATTGATGTTATAATGGATAATGACTGTAGAGTAGCAATAGTATTTTTATTAATTATAATTATGTGCTTTATAAATAGGTTTATACTTGCACAATCACACAACTTCTTTTTATGCGATTAACCTGTTGATTGCATTGCCTTGTCTGTCAAAAAGTAATAACTTATGGTAAACTATCATAGTGTGAAATAGAAAAGTAAGTTCTAAAGAATTGAGATGAGGTTGGATATGCATTTAGAGTGGAATAAATTAAAGACACCCAGATATCTGGAAATCGGACTTGCAGTCATATTGATTATCACAATGGCAGGAATCGGAGGTTGGAAACAACATCAGAATAAAGTGCTTGAAAAAGAAAAAGAAATCATTCGGCAGGCAGAAGAGGAAAACAAAAAGGCAAAAGATAAGCAGCAAAATGCAAATAATAAAACAGAAAGTGTGTCTGAAAATGATGTTCAGGAAACAATAGCGGAAGGTCAATATCCGATTATGGGAATAAGTCCTGTGACGGCAGATCAGTTGGTTTCCTACTTTAAATCAGCAGGGGTATCCTATCCGTCAGAAGAATTAGGAGAAGGCGGTGCTGATTCTATCGAGACATTTGCAACGATGTATTATGAAGAAGCGGCAGCAGAAGGGATTCGCCCGGAGGTTGCATTTGTACAGACAATGAAAGAAACAGGATGGCTTCAGTTTGGCGGAGATGTTTCTGTGAATCAGTTTAATTTTGCAGGACTAGGAACAACCGGAGGCGGCGTTCCGGGGAATTCCTATCCCGACGTGAGAACTGGAATCCGTGCACAGGTTCAGCATTTGAAAGCATATGCTACGACAGAACCATTGAATCAGGAATGTGTGGATGAGAGGTATGAATATGTTTTAAAAGGATGTGCCCCATATGTAGAATGGCTGGGGCAAAAAGAAAATCCTGCAGGAACCGGATGGGCAACTGCGGAGAAGTATGGATATTCGATAGTAGATATGATTGGGAAGATGTAATTTAGTTCACTAAATGGCAATACGTTTCTTACAAAAAATTGATATAAGAATTCTTGCTCAGATTCAATGAGCGGGAGACACATAAGAGCGTAAATTTTGACTAAAAGCAAATGAATTTGAACTCAAACTTGCTGCTATGCAGCTTCAAACACGTTCGTTCAAATTCATTAACGCAAAAATTTACGCTCTTATGTGTCACCAACGCCCATTTCATATTCGCTTGAATTTCTTATATCAATTTTTTGTAAGTAATGTATTGGCTCAGTCCGTGAAGTGAGTGAACTTAAAGGATATTGAGTGACGATATCTGCGATAGTGAATTTTTGTGTATTGAAGATGCAAAATTTTTGCGGGGAGTATCTGCAAGTTATAGAAAGAGCAAGTTGAGGATGGATAATTTCAATGAGAAGCATCCTCAAGTTATCGAAAATGTGTGATGCAGATGCAATTGTACATGACAGGCAGGCTTAAAAGTATCTGCAAGCTCAAAGAAAAGCAAGTTGCAGATACATTGGTCAAGAAAAGAACATCTGTAACAGCGAATATCAAGCCTTGCAGATACAACGATTACCACAAAGATATCTACAACATTGAATAAGCGAGATGTGTAGATACATGAGATACCAGCGCCTGTTCAGTAAAGCTCTGCTTTTTAATTCATTAGATTTGCGATAACGTACTGAGAAAAAATATTTGATATGAATTTCTGCGAATACAAAGGAAGCGATTGGAAATAGTAAAAGGCCAGAATTTTACGTTAGAGCTTAGAAACTTGCTGTTTGAGGGCACAGCCCGAGTTGCTGGTTTCTAAGCTCTGTTTTTAGTAATAATTCTGACCTTTATGTATTTCCCGCTGACGGAGTCTGAACAGAAATTCATATCAAATATTTTTTTAAGGGATGCTTATCCAACTTAGTGAACTAAATAGAAATTCCGCAGAAATAATGAAACGAAATGAGACACCGAAACGTCTAATAGGTGAAAAAGGGAAAATCGATTTTCAATTTACAAATAATTGAAAGGAGGGAGCAGTGTGGAATATCTTGTGAAACGCGCACAAAAGAAGGATGACCAGGCATTTGTGCAATTGATTGAAATGGTAAAGGGAGATTTATATAAAGTAGCAAGAAGTTATCTTGATTCCGAAGCGGATATCGCAGATGCGATACAGGATACCATTATTGTATGCTACGAAAAAATAGACTGTTTAAAAGAAAGAAAATATTTTAAAACCTGGCTGATACGGATTTTGATAAATAAGTGTAATGACATTTTACGAAAAGGAAAACGAGAATGTTCATATGATGTGATTTCAGAGCAGGGAGACGCAGGGATGAGTACAGCAAGATATGAATTCGAAGAATTGATGAATCAATTGGATGAAAAATATCGGACGGTTTTAATTCTGTATTATGCAGAAGGATTTAAAGTCAGGGAAATTGCACAACTACTTGAGATGGAAGAAAATACAGTAAAAACAAGGTTATCCAGAGGAAGAAAAGAAGTGAAGAAAATGTATACAATGGAACTGGCGCAAGGAAGGAGATGAGCGTATGTCTAAGGATTTTATGAATAATAAAAACGAAAATAGTGTGAAAAGAGAATATTCAGATCAAGAAATTAAAAAGATTTTATCAGAAGATATAGAAACTCCGGAATATGTAAATCAGCGTATCAAGGATACGTATGAATGTCTTGGAATTCATCATAATAAGAAATCCACAAGTAAATATCATACTTGGAAAATTGCAGTGGCAGCGATTGCAGTAACAGCCGGTCTTAGTGTTGTTGGATTTGCAGCTAATAAGTATATGGCCGTATTGAAATCAGAGAAAGGTGATTCCATTCAATATATATTTCAGGTAGACCGTACAAAAGAAGCACATGCAATTTCCGTAGAGCCAACATATATGCCGGAAGGTTATGAATGTGGAGCTGAAAATACTGCGAATTATGGAAAATGGCATAATGATAAAACTGGTGGTGGAATCAGTATTATTCCGATGAATGCATCAGAGCTGGATTATATCGAACGAATGGGACAGACAGAAGAATTTATGAATTATAAAAGAAGCCAGCAGCAGAAGGTTATGAACCTGGGAGAACAACAGGTCGATGTATATGTCAGTGACGATTTTTATATTGATAGTGATAATACAGTTAAAAATATTTATCTGTATGATGAAAATGAAGGGTATGCGATTCAGATATGGAGCAGAAGTGATTTGCCATATGAAGAGATATTGAAGGTTGCAGAAGGTTTAAAAGTGACAGTGCTTGACGAAGTGGTTCCATATGCAACAGAGGAAGAAATCAGAGAAGCGAAGGCAGAGCAGGAACAATGGGAAAAAGAAAGCGCAGGTCTAAAGAAAATTGCAGCAGAAAATATTTATGAGATTGGCGATGAAATAACAAATCCAATGCTAGAAGATGAAGCATTAAAAAACGAGGTAGAGGATATTCGCTTTGTTGTAAATTCGGTAGAGGTGGCAGATAGCATTTCGTTAGATGAATATCCAAAAGAAAATTTCATCGATTACGAAAATGAAATGGCGCCATGGATGGATGAAGATGGAACATTAAAATCGCATGACAGAGGTGTCTTGAATGAAAATGGTGAAATTGAAGGAATAGAAAAAGCAAATTCGAAGTATGTAATCGTTCGTATGAAAGCAAAAAATTGCGGAAATACACAAAGTGAATGGAACAAAGAAGATGGAGTACCTATCGCACCGGATTTGACAACATTAGCTTCTATGGAAGATGGTACAATAGTAAAAGCGGATGGTTCTTATGTATCAGTGAACGAGAATTATTCATTACAATGGATGTCATCAGATGGCAGCAGTTTTCCGGTTTACTTTGATAAGATGTACTATACAGATGGAAATCAGCGCTTAAAACATGCTCTGTGGCACCCGCTTGCAGCAGGAGAAGAACTGGATTATACATTGATCTATGTAGTAGATGAAGATCAGGTGGATCAGATGTACTTGTGGTTCTTTAGTGGGACAGGAGGAGTTGATTCGCAGGGAAATACAATTGCAAGTCCATATGTGAGGATTGCGGGTTAGTTCACTAAGTTGGATAAGCGTCTCTGAGAAAAATATTGGATATGAATTTCTATTCAGACTCCGTCAGCGGGAAATACATAAAGGTCAGAATTATTACTAAAAACAGAGCTTAGAAACCAGCAACTCGGGCTGTGCCCTCAAACAGCAAGTTTCTAAGCTCTAACGTAAAATTCTGGCCTTTTAGTATTTCCAATCGCTTCCTTTGTATTCACAGAAATTCATATCCAATATTTTTTCTCAGTACGTTATCGCATGCTTGATGAATTAAAGAGCAGAACTTTGTGGTGTATCGTAATAGAAACCGATAGATGAGCAAGATAGATTTACCTATCTCAATCACGGTACACCTCCAAGAAAGAAAAGACTATGCAATCCAGCGAATTGGAGTCGGGCTTGCCCGACGAAGCTGAGCAGGAGAGTATAGTCTTTTCTTTCTTAGAGACTGTCGTGAACTAAATAGAACTTAAGGGATATTAAGTGGTGGTATCTGCGATAGTGGATTTTGGGGGGATTGAAGATGCAAAATTAGGATGGGAAGTATCTGCAAAGCATAGAAAGAGCAAGTTAAAGATGCATAATTTCAAGGAGGAGCATCCTCAAGTTATCGAAAATGTGTGATGTAGATGCAAAATTTGCGAAGGAAGTATCTTTAAATCCCAGAAAAAGTAAGATGTAGATGCAATTTACATGTCAGGCAGGCTGAAAAGCATCTGCAAGTTCGAAGAAAAGCAAGTCGCAGATATAATGGACCCTATAGTGTGGACACACCAAACAGACAATTAGGTCACTTTTTAAGATAGCTTTCCAAGTTGTAGAC
>CAKSAJ010000015.1 GCA_934435195.1 uncultured Schaedlerella sp. | reverse complement strand
TAATTTGCAAAATTTCGGAAAATGATGTCCGATTTTGTATCTGCCAGTACAGAGTATATGAAGAGATAAATATTCAAAACACAGGAGGTACTGATTATGCAGAACAAATTATTTTTAAAGGTGGCCGATATATGTGAACTTCTTGAAGTAAAACAGACATCGGCTTATGAGATCATCGGAAATCTGAACAAGGAACTGGAAGAACAGGGCTATCTGACGCTTAGAGGAAAAGTTCCGACAAAGTATTTTGTGAAGCGTTTCTATGGTGTGGAAGATACTTGTGAGATTCCACAGGAAGAGTTCAATGCTTTTCTGGAGACAGTAAGTGATAAGCCGGAAACAAGAATGGCGTTTCTTTTGTTGTACTGGACCGGAATGCGTATCGGTGAACAGTTGGTTATTCCAGTCTATTTAAATGAGAAAATTGTTTTGGATATGTTAGCTATAATTGAAGATGGCTTTTCTAAGGTTAGTGAGGTAAGTACTTCTTATGAAAGTGCAGATAAAATCAATACCAAAATAGAAACTGGATTTTCTACGAAAAACATTTTGGAGAAATTGTTAAAAATCCAGCTGAATGCACATATAAATGGGGATTCTACGGAGAGTGACAGAGAAAGTTCTAAAAGTGAAAAAGTTCATACAAATGTTTCACTATTTTCGAAATTTCGAGTGGCTTTAACAAATAATAATTTATTATTTTGCAAAGCTGGAAATGAAATAAATATTAAAGAATGCATTACGGGAGATTTTATTGTGGAAAATGAGAATGTAACGTTAGTATTATCTGCACAGGAAAAATATTTATCCAACGATAATATATCTGAATTACTTGGTGGTCGATTTAAAGTTTTAGGAAAAATAATAAAGATATGTCATGATGAAAATGAAAAAATCGATCTACTTAGGAAAACCAGTTTGGGAATATTAGATTCTGAGAGTAAAAAAGAATTTTTATCAGCTTTCAATAGTCCGGAGTTGGTAGCGTTTAATCTTCCTAAATTAAGAACGGAAATCTCAGGTCCGGCATTTATCGTTATTCCGATTGCAATCTATGTATAGTGTGATGATGTGTTAACATTCTTCTAAGAATAATCTGATAACAGATGTTCAGGTAATTGATATTATTGGAAAACAGGTATCAAAGAAAATCAAAATGTATAATATTTCCCATGCAAAAAGCATAGTATTAAGGTTCGGTTGGCGAATTCGAATATTTTTGTGTATGTAGCATATAATTTTAATGGATAGTTCTATTGACTTTCCGCTTTGTACTTGGTAGTATATTAGTACAAAGAAAGTTTACCACTGACCGATATGTGGTATATAAATGGTCGGGTTGAAAGTTTACCGCTGACCGATATGCGGTATATAAGTGGTTGGGTTGTAAGTTTAGTCCTTCGCCGAAAGGCGGGGGACTTTTTCCATATTTCCACAGAGAGGATGGAGCGAATGAAGAAAACAGGATTTTATATCATAAAGGACAGATTTTTTGAAGATATGCCTGATCCATATCTCAAGGGGAATAAAGCAGGCAATAGACCACATTATTATTGTTTTGAAGATAATACTACAGGGATTTATTGGATGATACCGCTTTCTAGTAGAATAGATAAGTTTCGGAAAATAATAGAGAAGAAGGAACAAGCGGGAAAACCTTGTGATATTCTGCATATTGTGAAATTGGATGATAGTCGAGAAAGTGTATTTTTAATACAAGATATGTTTCCGATTACAGAAGAATACATAGAACGAGAGTACACGATTGCCGGAAATCATTTGATGTTGACCAGTGAACATACGGCAAAGGTAATCGAACAAAAAGCGAGAAAAGTGTTGGGAATGTTAAAGCGTGGTGTGAAGTTCATGCCGACACAGCCGGATGTACTATCAATATTGGAGCAATTAAAGCAGAAAAAATAGTTTTATCTGGCTCTATTTTGGCTCTAATAATTTGGTACGAGAAAAATACCAGATAAAATTCAGAGAATATGAATACAAAACAACACAAATGTGTACTGAAAAGTACCTAGATTATCCTATCCGCACGCGAGTTTGAATAATTAAAATTTGATATGGGTTATTTTAGATGACAGGCAGTCTACGGGATTGCCTGTCGTTTTTCTACTATGTTATATTTCAAGGAAATAGACATGGAATTTTGTTATCAACGTAAAAATTTAACTGTGAATTTATTTGGAAGATGGTGTGTGATATACTTGTAGCACAAGTGTGAAGTATGGTTGAAAAATAACATGAGAGGGGTGAAGAGAAATATGAAGAATATGAAAATAGATGCCAATGGAACAGAAATCACAGTGATGGGCGATGTTGTTAATGAAGATGCTTACATTTCACTCACTGATATTGCAAAATATAAAAATCCAGACAATGCTTTTATCGTGGTAGCCAACTGGATGCAGTCAAGAATGCTTGCAGATGCACTTCAGTTAAAGCAAGATGCAGAATACGAGCAACAGAGTTTATTTATCTAATAGCTCATAAGGAGAGATAGAAAGATGCAAATATTTGTTGATGCAGATGCCTGTCCAGTAGTAGGTATCGTTGAAAAAATTGCAAAAGAGCATAATGTTCCGGTAACATTGCTGTGTGATACGAATCATGTCTTGTCATCAGATTATAGTGAAGTTATTGTTGTTGGTGCAGGAGCAGATGCGGTGGATTATAAATTGATCAGTATCTGCCATAAAGGAGATATTGTCGTATCACAGGATTATGGTGTGGCTGCAATGGCGCTGGGAAAAGGTGCTTATGCCATTCATCAATCGGGCAAATGGTACACGAATGACAATATTGATCAGATGCTCATGGAACGTCATTTGAATAAAAAAGCAAGAAGAAGTTCCCATAAGAATCATATCAAGGGACCGAAAAAACGGACATCTGAAGACGATGAAAGATTTGCACAGTCTTTTGAAAAAATGCTTTTGATGGTTCGGGAGAAATTTGAATGAAAAAGAAGAGAGTCGGATTGAGAAGGCCTGTTTTATGAATATGTGTATGATTCAGGATCATAAAGGAAACGTACTGGCTCTGGATAAAGTAAATGATAGCTATACTGGTACAACTTTTCCAGGCGGTCACGTAGAAGCAAATGAGATTTTTCAGAAATCTATGATTCGGGAAGTCTGGGAAGAAACAGGACTTACGATTGAAGCACCAAAGCTTGGAGGATTATATCATTGGCATAAGAGTGGTGTGCACTATGTCATTACCCTGTATAAAGCGGATAAGTTTACCGGAGAATTGAAGAGTTCTGAGGAAGGAAGAGTTTATTGGATTCCGCTGGAAGAGTTAAAAACAAGAGAACTTGCTACAGGTATGGAACATGTTTTGCAGATTTTGGAATCGGAGCAGGTGGATGAGTGCTATATACATCTGGAAGCAGATGGATATGTGGGAAATTTGTATTAAAGAATTTTATGAGAAATGGCTGTCTGATCATTGGAGAAAAGGCAGCCATTCTTTATAAGATACATCATTCATCTATTCTGTTTTAATAATAAATTCTTAAAAATTAATCATGATAATAATGTGATGATATCACAGAAAATAAATGAAGTTCAGATTATAATAAAGCCATCAAAGAAAAAACAAGGAGGGCTGTAAAATGTCTGCTATTAATATCAATAAAAATAATTTTCAAAATGAAATAATGAATTCCGAGAAAACCGTTCTTTTGGATTTTTGGGCTCCTTGGTGTGCCCCTTGTCGTATGTTGGCTCCTGTCGTAGAGGAGATTGCGAGTGAACGTGCAGATATCAAAGTTGAAAAAATCAATATAGATGAGCAGTCTGAACTGGCAAATAAGTTCGGTATTATGAGCATTCCGACTTTAGTTGTCATGAAAAATGGGAAGATTATTCAGCAGGTTTCCGGGGTAAGACCTAAGAATGCAATTTTAGAAATGCTTTAATGAGGAAAGGTGGAAAAAAGATGAAGGTAATAATCGTAGGCGGTGTAGCCGGAGGAGCTACAGCCGCAGCAAGAATACGCAGACTGGATGAATATGCAGAAATAACAGTATTTGAAAAATCAGGATATATATCCTATGCAAATTGTGGGCTTCCATATTATATTGGAGATGTGATCACAGATCCGGAAGAACTTACACTACAGACACCCGAAAGTTTTTTTAAACGCTTCCGTATTAATATGAAAATTCATCATGAAGTTATCTCCATACATCCGGAACGTAAAACGGTTTCAGCGAAAAATTTGGAGAATGGTGAAGTATTTGAAGAAAATTACGATAAACTTATTCTCTCTCCGGGCGCTAAACCTACACAGCCAAAGATTCCTGGAGTAGGCATTGATAAACTTTTTACACTTCGTACAGTAGAAGATACTTTTCGGATAAAGGAATATATAAATAAGAATCATCCAAAATCGGCTGTATTGGCAGGTGGCGGTTTTATTGGTCTGGAACTGGCAGAAAATTTGAAGGAGCTTGGCATGGATGTTACAATTGTTCAACGACCTAAGCAGCTGATGAATCCTTTTGATCCGGATATGGCATCCATGATCCATAATGAAATGAGAAAGCATGGAATAAAACTGGTATTTGGCTATACAGTAGAAGGATTTAAAGAAAAAGATAATGGAGTGGAGGTTCTATTGAAAGATAATCCATCCATTCAGGCAGATATGGTAGTGCTGGCAATCGGAGTTACTCCAGACACAGCATTAGCAAAAGAAGCTGGTCTGGAACTTGGCATCAAGGAAAGTATTGTAGTGAATGACAGAATGGAAACCTCTGTACCGGATATTTATGCTGCAGGTGATGCAGTTCAGGTAAAACATTATGTTACTGGCAATGATGCGTTAATCTCTTTAGCGGGACCTGCCAATAAACAGGGAAGGATCATCGCTGATAATATTTGTGGAGGTGATAGTCGTTATTTGGGCAGTCAGGGAAGCTCCGTTATCAAAGTGTTTGATATGACAGCAGCCACTACAGGTATCAATGAAACCAATGCCAAAAAGTCAGGATTAGAGGTAGATACAGTAATTCTTTCTCCTATGAGTCATGCCGGTTACTATCCTGGTGGAAAAGTGATGACCATGAAGGTGGTTTTTGAAAAAGAGACTTATCGTTTGCTTGGTGCTCAGATTATTGGATATGAAGGAGTTGATAAACGTATTGATGTGCTGGCAACAGCAATTCATGCAGGGCTGAAGGCAACCCAGCTGAAGGATTTGGATCTGGCATATGCACCGCCTTATTCTTCTGCCAAGGATCCTGTAAATATGGCTGGATTCATGATAGACAATATAGCAAAAGGAGTCTTAAAACAATGGCATTTGGAAGATATGGATAAGATTTCTAAAGATAAAAATGCTGTGTTGCTGGATGTGAGAACGGTAGGTGAATTTAGCAGGGGCCATATTAATGGATTTAAAAATATTCCTGTAGATGAACTGCGAGAACGAATCAATGAAATTGAGAAAGGAAAGCCTGTGTATCTGATATGCCAAAGTGGTCTGCGCAGTTATATTGCGAGCCGTATTCTGGAAGGAAATGGATATGAAACATACAACTTTTCTGGTGGATTCCGCTTTTATGATGCAGTGGTTAATGACCGTGCGCTGATTGAAAGGGCATATGCATGTGGCATGGATTATTAGAAATAAACAAAATATTTTTATAAATTTTTCGGAGTATAAAAAGATCCCCCATTTATTAGAATGACTTTCATAATTCTGATAAATGGAGGATTTTTTACATGTTATAGAAAAACAGTTTTATGATTTTTGTAGTGTTTCCAGTCTTTTCGAATCAAGGATTGTGATTTTGCCGCGTGAGAGTTTGACGAGCCCCTCGCCTTGAAAGTATCGAAGCATTCGAGTAATAACTTCCCTGTGGGTTGAAAAGGTGATAGAACGAGCTGGTAGTAAAGCAGGAAATAAAGGCTCTGAATATGCACTGTATTTTCCATTCCTATCATCATATTTGCAAGTTACGAAAGAAAAAATACCTGTTACGAATTAGATATTGTCTCGAGAGGTAACTACTGTTAAAATCCGTCTTCGAAAAAATATAGGAAGGAATGTATTAGATGAGACGGAGCAAAAGACTCATAGGACTGTGTTTGGTTCTGTTGCTTTTAGCAGTGAATATTCTACCGGTATTGGCAGAAGAAAACTTGCAGTTGTCTGATGAAGAGATGACAGAACAGGAAAAGTTAGAGGAAAATGAAATTCAGAGAGCCTCCAATGAACATCTGGACGGTGATTATGCTTATATTTCGGCAGCAGGAATGGTGACTGATTCGGGAAGCTCTACCGGGACATCTATTCGAACCGGGACTGCACCCTGGGATGCGGCAGAGGAAGCAGATGAAGATGGAAATGATGCAACGGAGCTCGACGCAAAGGTACGAAGTTTTGATCAGGTAACTTATACCACATATTTTCAGACAAAAGTACGGGATGATGCACCAGATACCTATTATCGTACTGGTACATTACATTTTGAATTTGTTCTTCCTGGTAATTCTTCTGAGATACAGTTTGACACAGATGCAATGGGGTGGCTGTCTGCAAAAAATGAAGTACAGTATACCATAACAGCTGATGAGTTTGAGGGAAAACCATGCCAGGTTTTACGAGGAAGTTATCTTTTGGAACCGAATGAACAGCATGAGAATGCAATCGGAGAGAGCTATCAGGAACTTTCCATTATAATCAGGGTACTTGCCATGAGGAATAAAGAAATTGTTCAGCCTCTTTTTACATATTGGCTGGATCATTGTCAAGTACCGGAAAATGGAATAGTAACAGGAAGCCAAACTGTCTGTCCGGAACATAGAGAACTGGAATACAAAACAATTACCCCACCAGAAGTTACGGTCACAGCAGCACCAAGATATAATATTCAGATTAAAACCTGTGATGATCGAGCACAATATGTGGATAACTTTTCTTTTGACAGCGGAAACGATTATGCGATGAATAAAGATGCTGGAACTACTTACGGTAGAATTCATGTACTTGGTATTACTGTACAGATGGTTGGAAAAACAGCTGAACATGGCTTAAGAGGGTGTGAACTTCCGGACGGAAGTGATCTGACCTTTCAGGTTGATTTATCCAGTAAGTTTTTGGGTACAAATGGAACAGAATATGATGTAACTGATACATACGCTCCTTTAGTGTGGAGTATGGAAGGAAACGATAAAAATGATCGCACGAAACAGCAGTATGATGAACGATTAATCACAGGTACCTATAAATTTGCATCAGGAGGAGCACCTTTTAACAAAGATAATTACTATTATTATACGTGTGCAGATGGTGGAGTATGGACTGGAATGCAAACAGATAATACTGTTTCGGTACGAGTAGAAAATTATACTATTGATTTAAATTTAAATAAGCTGCCATATACAGACAGCAATAAAAATCAAAATAACTATGATTATTATGATCCAAACAGTATAAAAAATTACTGGGATGTTCAGACGGCATGCTTTTCAGCAGGAGAACTCTGGGTAATCCAGCCTTTTTATGACAAAACGGGTAACTATGTTGTAGATAAGTATGGAACGGGAACTTTTAATCTGACTGTGCAGGACAGCGATTTACAGGTTATAGGGCAGAGTGCACAAAACAATTCCGTAACTCAAATGAAGCAAGATGATGATAGTCGCACATTGTCTATGGCACTGGAAAAGCCGGGAACTATCGATCATTCTGTTAACTATCAAAAATATGGTGTAGTAGCATACGGATCTTCACTTACTGATGGCTGCTATGAGGATGGAAAGGATTGGATCCTTGCCGGAGGCAGTTTGAATATTCAGGAAATGTTGAAGCACAACAGTGCGGAAGGAATGAATACAGGAACAGCATATGACGATCTGGTCAAATTTGACGATGCATTTTTTGTTTTGGAAGGAATCCAGACAGGAAGCAGTGCAGGACTTTCAAATATGAAAGAACAATTTTTATATGGAGCAAAACCTGATAAAACCGGTTGGAATCATAGCGGTTTAGAGCCACAAGAAGACGGATATGATACAGAAATGATGGAAACAACGGCGGATGAGCTTATCTTTTTTTCGTCGCTGGAGGATTTGAAAGATGCAGGATATGTATGTGTAGCGGTGCTGTGGGAAGCAAGAGGACTTGCATCGGCACAGTCGACGAATCGCTATTTTGCATTGCAGGGTCATGTTGCCGACACAGCACAGGATGGTGCTGTTTATATGGTCACACATTCAGCACAGGCATGGAATCGGAATGACGTACAGCAGGAGGCTGCTGAATATCTGAATAAGGATTCTATGTCTTTGTCAGATGAAGATTATATCATGTATATGCAGGAAGTATTTCCATCCCGAGATTCAGATGAACCGCTTTCTTATGAAAATGATTATCCTAAAGCTTTCTGGGTGAATAACAGTCAAAGCAGAGATGGACTGAGAACTTATCAAAAAGCAGAGTATGGGCCAGAGGGATATCTGGGAGGAAGTGCTGGAGTCAGTTATGGCGATTCCTGTCTTGTTGTTTTGTTTACGACGAAAATTACAAAAGATATAGCGCAGACAAATGCGAATGGACTAGAAAAGATTGCGTATGATATAGATACAGGGCAGAGAATAGCAGACTATAGGTTGAATCTGTCTGCGAAAAGGACAGCAGGTGAATCAATAACAGAAGGAGCCAGTATCACTACGGATCTTTATGTTGAAGATACACTTCCAGTTGGACTTACCTATATTGAAGGAAGTGCTTATTGGGGAGGAACTTATAAAGAGTCAGAAGATGGACTACAAGGAACAGTTTCCGATGGAATAGCTATGGAACCAGAAATCAAAAAAAATGATGATGGTACAACCACGTTGCTATGGACATTAAAAGATGTTGAAGTAACTGAAGAAAAGACAACGATATTTGCACCAGTGTATTATTCATGCCTGATTGGAACACCGGACAATGTTACTACAGACGTTAAAAATAATGATCAGCTCTTGAACAGGGCACTTGTATGGGGAAGTAAAGAACAGAAAAGAGAGTTTAATTCCACAAATGAAAATCTGGCAGAATTAAGTATCCAGGTTACCAAAAATAATGCAATCAGTATTTCAAAGCTGACAAAGACACCACTTGTAGAAGTAGGTGAGCCAATGCAGTTTACGCTGAATGTTGGAAATAATGGGGCAAATGATATGGATATGATCGCCTTAGATGGATTTCCTTATAATGGTGATGGGCGTGGAAGTTCTTTTTCAGGCGAGTGTCAGGTGACAGAACTAATTATAAAAAATCTGGATCTGTTGAAGTTTATCGAGTTGTATTACAGTAACTCGGAAGAAGACAGAGGAAAAATCAGTCCAAATTATGCAAAGACAGGCTTTGAAAGTGAAAAATGGATCAAATTATCTGTTGACAGCACAACTGGAAAGGCAAATCTGCCAGAGAATTTTGCACCTGTGGCAATTGCAGCTGTAGGTAAACTTCCGGTGCGGGCAACTCTGAAAATTGATCTTACGATGTTGCTGCCGGATGGAAAGGCAGGAGACAGAGTTGTGAATAGCTTAAGTTGTGAAAATCTGAAGACGGAAGCAGGAAGTTCTATTATAATCCCTCAGCCAGAAGTACCACCGGATACTGGAATCAGACTGCCATCTAACAGAAGGTTTCCTAAATGGGTATTTGCAGGAAGTATACTGCTGATTGGAAATGGAATGATTCGAAGAAGAAAGAGAAAGAACAGATGATAGACAGAATCAAAGCGGAAGCACTGGCTATACTGGTGAAAATCATAGTTTTGGTACTAATATTCTGGGTTCTGTTGTTTGGAGCTTTTGGCGTCTATCGTATAGACGATTATGCAATGTCCCCTTCATGCAAAGACGGAGATATTATCTTCTTTGACAGAACAAAAAAAGATTATCAAGCAGGAGATCTGGTAGTATTTTCAAAAGAAGGGGAAACGCAGATCCGCCGAATTGTTGCAGTGCCGGGAGAACAGGTTGAAGTTACGCAGGAAGGACTTATTATCGACGGTTACTTGCAGTCGGAAAGAGAAATTACAACAGAAACCCTTCCATTTGAAAATGATGTTTCTTACCCGGTGCAGCTTGGCGCACAGGAATATTTTGTACTTGCAGATAAGCGTGACAGTGCAATAGACAGCAGATGGTATGGAAGTATCAATAAAGAAGAGATTCATGGAAGTGTGATTCTTCTTTTTCGCCGCAGAGGCTTTTAAAAGCAAATGACAAAATAATTTATACATAAAGAAGAAAGAGGATAAGAATATGAAGAAAGCAATAAAAATGAAAATGGTATTGATTGGTCTGACCTGTCTGATGACAGCTGGAATGCAGATGGATGTATTCGCAGACGATACAGATACAGTACCAACAGTGGAGAAGGTCTGTAAGCATTTTGAAATGGCAGAAGGCATTGCAGCACCTGAGGTTACTTTCTACTTTACTGCAGAAAGAGTAACCGCCGATGCTCCGAAGGCAACAATCGGTACACTGACTTATTCAAATACAGATACAGCAGAAGAAGTGGAAAATGGTCTTTCTAGTTTTAATAAAGAAGCAGATATTACGTTTGGAAGATTTCCGCATGCCGGATTATATGAGTATATAGTACGTGAAACTGCAGGAGAAGAAAACGGAATCACCTATGATACTGCCGCTTATAATCTTAATGTATATGTTATCAATAATGAGGACGGCGACCTTGAGGTGCAAAGTATTACAGCGGAAAAAGATGGAATGAAACAGAATGAGCTGTCTTTTACCAATACCTATCGTAAAAATAGTAGTTTGAAAATCAGTAAAAAAACAAATGGAATGCACGCTGACAAGACAAAAGATTTCGAATTTACGATAAGATTTGAAAAAGCAGCTACAGAATTGGATGAAGTAAAGAGTTATACCGGAAAAATTGGAGATGAAAGAGTAGATTGTAGTGTAGACAAAGAAACTACTTTTGAACTCCACGATGGAGAAAGCCTTGTATTTGACAGTCTTCCGGCAGGAACACGTTATGTAGTCAGCGAGGTAGCTGCAAAAGATGGTTATACACCAAGCATCAAAGTAGTGGAAAATGGAGTGGAGAAAGCAGGGACAACAGTGTCTGAGAGTGAGGGGATTTCATCGGCTGGAACAGGAACCAATCTTGTTGGTGAAAATGAGAATGAAGTAACATTTACGAATACTTACCAGGATATAGCGTTAACGGGTATTGTTTTACATAATTGGCCGTTCATTATTCTGATTATTCTTGCAATCGGAGCTCTGCTTCTTTCCAAAGGAATTAAAGTAGTAAATAAAAATGATAAGAAAAATAGTTTATGATTTCCTATATCTGGGAGACAAGATTCTGGAACTTGTGATCTTTTGGTTTTTTGTGCTTGCACTTGGCATCGGTGTATATGCATTATGGGATAACCAACAGATTTATCAGCATGCGGATGCATCCTTGTATGGTGATTATTGTCCGACAGAAAAGACAAAAGTCGGATTTGAAGAGCTCAGGAGACGAAATCCTGAAATTCGAGGATGGATTCGAATTGATAAAACAGAGATCAGTTATCCTGTTGTGCAGGGAAAAGATAACTATAAATATATAAATAAAGATGCTGTTGGAAAGGATTCTCTTTCCGGCAGCATCTTTATGGATTATCGAAATGCATCAGATTTTTCTGATCCGAATATTATCATTTATGGTCATCATATGGAAAAAAATACGATGTTTGGTGAACTTGATGAGTACATAGATCTTTCGTTTTTTGAATCACACTTTAAAGGTGAATTATATGATGGAAATATATGGCACGATATTACGTTCTTTGCTTTTCTGCGAGCAGATGCATATGATCCGGTTGTGTATGATGTAACAACAGAACTCATCGGAGGGACAGATGCGTATGCTGACTGGCTACAGAAAAAGGCCATCCACTGGAAAGATGGAATGCAGATAAGGAATGGCCAGTTTATTACTTTATCCACGTGTACTTCAGACGGAACTCCTAATGGAAGATACGTACTCATCGGCTGGATGACGGTGTCTGAAAATGTAAAGTCAGGAAGCTGAATTTGGTAAAGGAAGAAGGATATCCAGAATAAATGTATGATTCTCAAAACGAACCTGCATCTGTCCGTTATATTTTTGTACGATTTCCTGAATACTCTTCATTCCATATCCGTGTTCCAGTTTCTCCTTTTTGGTGGTAACAGGAAGCCCCTGAATCATTTCGGGCATCTGTGGACAGTAATTTCGAATAGAAAAAAGAATGAGACAATTTTTTTTTCGAATATTGATAGACAAAAATCGTTTTTCTTTTTCTGGAACCTGACATAGACATTCGATGGCATTGTCAAGTGCATTTCCAAGCATAATGTACAGATCGAAAGGATCTATAAATTCCAGAGATTTTCCATCTGCCATACAGGTCCAGAGAATTTCCTGCTGTTGACACTGATCCCAGACACGAGTGAGTAATGTATCCAGGGAAGCATTTCCGGTATTAGGAGAAGCATCATAACGATTGATGGTGTTTTGTAATTCCCCGAGAAGTTCTTTTTGGTTTCCTGACCGCTGATCCTGCTGTAAGGCAGCAATAATGTGTTTCATATCGTGAGTTCTTTTGCGCAGTATTTGAACAGAATTTCGATAAGCATCAAAATTTCGGTATTCCAACAGACGTAATTCTCGCTCCAGCATCAGACGCTGTTTATAGTGTGCTTGTTTAAAAATCAGTACTTGTGCAGCCAGTGCAGAAAAAGTGAGCAGCAGATCATAAAGGAGTGAAATACGGAAAGAACCTGTTCCGGCAGCGGTCAAATGTATACTGGACAGTGTACCAAGAATGCGTCCAATCATAAGAACAAAAATCATATAAATCAAAGGATAACGAATTTCTACAAGTTGTTCCAGTCGGGAGATGACAGGAAGTATGAACAGCTGATAAATGACTGCATTACAAAGTAAAAAGATTAGTATTTCAATCCATAAAGTTTCAGGTTTTATAGAACGGCTGCCTCGGTGTGATGCTTCAGGTAAAATAAACGCAAAAAGTGTATAGGCTAAATCTTGTGTAAGATATGCACATACGGAACAATACAGAGCGTTTTGAAATGTTATCTTATGGCAGACCCAAAAAAAGAGAGTAAGAAGCAGCAAATATAAAATCAGTTCTGTAACAGCATTGAAGGACATACCAAAGTTCAATAAAGTAGAATTTGCGCTGCTTTTCAGATAAAATGAGACTTTGTTTCGAAACAGTAAAAGAGGAAAGGCAAGAATCATTTCCAGAAAAAACATCATCCCAAGTCGGAATAGAAAATGCTGGCGTTTAGGAAGAACCTTTGAAAATAAAAAAGAGGTAAAAAGGCAGCATTCCATTGTGCCAAAAATCAATATTTTTGTAATCATTACAAGTTTCCCTCCATAGAACAGTTGATAAGTAGTGCCTGAGTGAATGATTTGTAGTAACCGCGGCTCATAGGAATCATATCGTTAGGGAGCCAGACATTATATTTATCATAGCGAACCACATATTGAAGGTTGACTAAATAAGCCTGATGACAGCGCGCAAAACCGCAGTCTGCAAGCTCCTCCGCAAGCCGAGAGAGAGATTGGTTTCCTGTTGCATATAAAAGTTTCTGCTTTGTATGATAACAGAGTGTGTGATTCTGAACTTCTACATAAAGCAACTGTTCCAGGGGCAGACGGATGCGCTCATTTCGTGCATGTATGATAAGCTTCTTTTTTTGCCGGGTGGCAAGTATTTCCATCACTTGATCCATTTTAGAAGCAAAAGAATAATAATGAACAGGTTTTAAAATATAATCGAGAGCTCGTACAGAGTAGCCCTCAATCGCATACTGTGCCATACATGTAACGAAAATAATCAGTACGTCTGCGTCAAGCTGGCGAATTTTTCGTGCAGTTTCTATGCCATTCATAAGTGGCATTTCGATATCAAGCAGGATCAGATCCCAGACGGGATGATAGTCAGATATAAAATCCATGCCATTTTGAAAGGAAGTGGTATGGATAGAAATACCAGTCTCTTTTTCATACTGCTGCAGGTGATTTAGCAGTATTTTTGTATTTTCCGCAGTATCTTCGATAATTGCAGTACGCATAGAAAACCTCCTTTAAATATATAATAGTAGGTGTCTTGTGTATGAGTATAACATAAAAAACTGGAGGTGAAAATATAATGCTATTTTCGGATTATTATTTATGGGCGGGAGCCACTTTAATATTACTTGAATTTCTACATTTTCAAAGACAACGGAAACTGAATGATCAGAGAACAAAATTGCTTTATGGAATGCTTGGTATATCACTTATTATTTGTGTTGGAGGCATTTTGCTGACGACCTGGATTTCAAATAAAATGGCAGGAGCATTACAGGTAAGAATTATGCTACATATTGTTTACCTTGCGCAATTTTGTCTGCCGCTGATGTTATTAAGAATGATATGTCTGACGGCACACATCCCCGATGCTTTCTTCTTTAAATGTGGAGCTGCAGTTTGTGGAGTTTGCAGTATGATAATACTGACAAATCCGTGGATAAGATGGCTTTCATATCCGGGAAAGGATGGAATGTTGTATACAGGGGATTTCTATCCGCTTATGGCCTGGGGGATGGTCACTTTTTATCTGGTAGATCTGGTATTTCTTTGGCGAAAAAGGAATATGATGAAAGAGAGGCAGGCGGCAGCATTAGCGGAAGCAATATGTATTATGATCATTGGGATTTTACTACAGAATGTTTACGGACTCTTTCTGGTAACTGGTTTTGTTGCTGCCCTGATGTTGGTAGCACTTTATCTTACAATGCAGAATCCTTATGCTTATGTGGATTTTGTGACACAGGTTCTGAATGCGGATTATTGCCGCTATTGGATTGATGAAAAATTCAGAAAAAAAGATGATGTTTTTTTGCTCTGTATAAAACTTACAGATTTGGAAAGAATTCGTATGGAGTATGGTACGGATCAGGATGTGAGCAAAACCATAGCAGAAAAACTCTGGAGCATAACGCCGGGACATGCTGTTTTTCGGGTAAGATATGATACATATATTCTTTCTACAAAAAAACTGGAAGAACATAGGAAAGTATTGGATAGGGTAAAAAAACTGTTTTCAACAGAGCTTGTTATTAGCGGGCATTTGCAATATTGTCCGGTTGTGGTAGTAGAAATGGAGCATGCGGAAAGAGTTTGTCATGGTAATTGTAATGAAGTAATGGATTATTTTCGCTTTTTATTTCAACAGGCAGAAGAAAAAAGGGAATTTCAGTGTGTTGCATGCAGCAATGAACTCCAAAAAAAGTACACATATGAACGAAGTGTTGAAAAATATATACGATTTGCTTTAGATCATAATCTGTTTGAGGTGTGGTATCAGTTAGTATATTCGCTTCCAGAAAAACGCTTTGTCAGTATGGAAGCATTAAGCAGGTTATATCATCCGGAGTTTGGATGGATCAGTCCAGAATTATTTATTCGTCTGTCTATGAAAAATGATCAGATTTTTGAACTCATGAAATATCAGCTACATAAAATATGTTGCTTTCTCAAAGAAAATGAAGAAGTGCTTGCAGGAATCAACAATGTAAAAATTAATATTTCGCCGAAAGAATTAACCCAAAAAGGATATTGTGAAAATCTGATTGCAATTATCCGATCGAATGGACTTTCACCGGAAAGATTTCAATTTGAGGTAACAGAGACATGTGCAACAAAATATTCAAAAGAACTGGAAGAATGCATTCAAATGTTAGGAAAGGCAGGAATTACACTTTGTCTGGACGATTTCGGTTGTGGATATGCTAATCTAGAACGCATTCTACATCTTCCATTTTCTGTCATAAAAATGGATCGATCACTTTTGCGTGATATCGGTGTAAATCCGAGAACTACTATATTTTATCAAAATATGGTTGAGGTGCTGCACCGCTGTGGATATCAGATTGTATCGGAAGGCGTAGAAACCAGACAAGAGGCAGAAGTTCTGGAAAGTTGTAAGGTAGATATGATTCAGGGATATTATTTTGCAAAACCATTGCCAGAACAAGAAGTATTGGAAGTATTGAGGGGGCAATAGTCGTTACTTAGTCAGTCAGGGCAACTCCCATATCAAAGTATTTGATATGGGAGTTGCCGCTACAAGTATCAATGAAATCAATGCGATATTACGAATCGGTAATTATGTTACATACAAATAAATTAGAAGTTCAGGATGAATAATGGAAATGTACTGCTAAATTATAATTCAAATTCATCCAGATCATTCGGGACATAGAGGGTTCCATGGTAATACATGGAGCCTTCTTTTGTATACAGTTCTTTCCGATTCTTTAGTGTGTCATCTTCGGTGTGATACAGGATCAAGTTCCGGATATGTAGGGTTTCAGCCAGTTCACAGGCATCCTTTACCGTGGAATGATGCTTCTTATATGGCTGGTATTTGTCAGCTTGTCCATAGAGGCAGAATGCTTCATGAAGAAGCCATTTACTGTCTTTGGCATATGTTTCTTCACAAGGGTTAAATGGTTCATCACCGCAGCAGGTTAATTTTTCTCCATCGCCCAGCTCCATGGAAAAGCCAAATTGCTTTGCTTTAGTAGACTGAATATCAAAAAAAGTTACTTTATGTTTTAGAATGTCTTTTTCTTCTCCGTCTTTTACTTTAATCATATGAATCTGTTTGCCAATGGCAGTGCAGTGTTTCTTCTGAAGGAGCAATTCTGCCATGGAGTGCAGGATATGAATGACCTCCTCATGGCCATAAATATTCAGTTCCCGCTCCAGACCTTTTTCTGCAATATTCTGACCAAACAGACGCATAATCCAGACAATTCCCATGATATGGTCTATGTGCTTATGCGTAACAAAGATATCTGTGATTTCCCGCCAGTCGATATTTGCGTTTTTTAACTGCTTCATAATAGTGTTGCCACCGCCACCATCAACCAGAAAATAGTGACCATCATTTTCAATAGCAAAACAGGTATTGTAGCATTTTGTGACCATGGCATTGCCGGTACCTAAAATAGTAAGTTTCATGATGTGTGCCTCGCTTTCAGTAGAAATTTGGTTCTATTTTAGCAAATATATGCAGGACTGTATAGTATTTGAAAGACTTAATTGCTTGTATACGAAATGGAATTTAGGATGGGAAATTGAAACCGAATCTCAAGACAAATATTATAGTCAGTAGTATTGCGGCAGTGTTCAGAAGTAATGACGAAGGTGTGCTTTGTTAATGGAAGAAGTTAAGGGCATATGTCAAAAAAGTTATTGACATATGCCCTTAATAGAGCTAATATATAAGAAAAGTAAGAGAGGAATAGCTTATGCCAAGACCAGTAAAATGTAGAAAAGTCTGCCATTTTCCGGATGTTTTAGAATTTTCCCCGGTAGATGATAATAAAAAAACTCCGCCCATTATTTTGACGATAGATGAGTACGAAACAATCCGTCTTTTGGACAAAGAAGGTTATAGTCAGGAACAGTGTGCAGTATTTATGCAGATTGCAAGAACAACGGTTCAGCGAATTTACGAGAGTGCCAGGAAGAAAATTGCAGATGCACTTATTGACGGATATCCACTTAGGATCGAAGGTGGAGATTTTAAAATTTGTGATGGTCAGAATAGTAACTGTGGACTTGGCGGATGCTACAAACAGGAGCTCTATCAAAAGTACGCATTAGAAAAAGGAGAAGGTATGATGAGAATAGCAGTAACATATGAGAATGGACAGATTTTTCAGCATTTTGGACACACAGAAGCATTTAAGATTTATGATGTAAAAGAAGGAAAAGTAGTACATTCAGAAGTAGTAGATACGAATGGAAGTGGACATGGTGCATTAGCAGGAGTTCTCAACGCACTGAATGTCGATATTTTAATTTGTGGTGGAATCGGTGGCGGCGCACAGACAGCGTTGGCGGCAGCAGGAATTAAGCTTTTTGGAGGTGTTTCCGGGGATGCAGATGAGGCAGTAAATGCACTTATCAATGAAACGCTTGATTACAATCCAGAGGTAAAGTGTTCTCATCATGAGCACAACCACGAGGAAGGACATGCATGTGGTGAGCATGGATGCGGAAGTCACAGCTGTCATTGAGAAAAATAGAAAATATTCAAGTCGAGCAGCCGCGAGACTTGGCGCGTGATTCTGGTCAGCGTAAGCTGACACATTCTTTACAGAATCACTGCGCATCCTCGCGGAGCGTTTATCTCAGTCGGAGATTGGACTCCCACTGAGACAAATTTGCTGTTACTCACCACCTGAAAGAGGTGGGAGTCTTCTCGACTGAGATAATATAAAAGGATGTGTCAAGGTAATGGAGAAGTTATCTTAACACATCCTTTTGTGTTACTTTTCTATTTTCTTACTTGCTGAAATCACTGGTAGGAACATATAATTAAGAATGAAAGCTAAATGATAAGGAGGCCTCTATGAATAAAGATAAAAGAGTTCAGAGTAAACCCGCACAAAAAGAACCAATTAAAAGCAACAAGTTTCGCAAATATGTGCCATCAATTTTGCTGTTTCTGCTATTTGAGATAGTGGCAGTTACACTGTGGCTTGTTAAGAATAATCTATTTTATCTATTAAATTTCAGTTACATAGGAGGCTGCCTTGGGTTAGGAACAGCACTATTTACCGCTGGAAAACGATATGCCAGGCATTTCGTACAATTGGCGGTGGGAAGCTATATGTTACTGTATCTTGGTGTGATTTCCCATGAAAATATGCAGATTGAGGGCTTCTGGTACTATCTATTCCTTGGCGTTTTTGAAGCGGCAACTATCCATTATGCTGTGGCAAAAATATTTGGCCCACTGTTTTTTGGGCGCGGTTGGTGTGGTTACGCCTGCTGGACGGCCATGGTGCTGGATTTCCTACCTTACAAACAGCCGCAAAAGCCGCGAAAAGAGAAGCTTGGTTTTCTTCGTTATGTGATGTTTGTATTGTCATTAGTGTTAGTATCCGGTTTGATGCTGATAAAAATTGCACATCTGGAACAAATTATGTTTTGGATGTTCATCGTAGGAAATGTGCTTTATTACATCTTGGGTATTGGACTGGCATTTGTATTCAAGGATAATCGTGCATTCTGCAAATATCTGTGTCCTGTCACGGTATTCCTCAAGCCGATGAGCTATTTTTCATTTTTACGTGTCCATTGTGATGAGAGTAAATGTATTCATTGTGACAAATGCTTGCGCGTCTGCCCTATGAACGTGGAAGTTAATAAAGAATCCCGTAAGCGGAAAAACGGAACGGAATGCATTCTTTGTTATGAATGCACGAAAGCTTGCCCAACAAAGGCGTTGCACTAGGGAAAATGGATGTGCAGTGATGGCTGTGCACAAAAGCTAACACATTTTAATTCATTAGAATAAAGTGATATAAATAAAGTGCAAGATGCAGATTTAAACGGGCAGAAGCATTTTGCAAATCAATATGTAGTAATTCTTCGATTCTTGTAATGCGGTATTTAATCGTATTTCGATGCGTAAAAGCAGCATCTGCGGTATGTAAAATATTGCAGTTATTTTGTAGATAAAGAGATAATGTTTCAACTAACTGGGTGTGATTGTCTGCGTCATAGTGGATAAGCGCACCCAGTTGAGTTTCTACGAAGGATTCGTAGAGATTCGTCTGGTTTAAATCAGAAAAAAGCTGGTAAAGTCCGAGCTGATTATAGCACAGGTGCTGATGGTTCAGGTTTAATTTGTTACAGTAATTAATACATTCGGCAGCTTGTTCATAGCTTTGTTTTAGTTTCCCTGCATCGGATAAGGCAAGTCCGATTCCGATATTGCAGATTAATTGTGGATAAGTCAGACTGACATAATCAATTGTTTTTTGAAATAATTCTGTAACTTCAGAAAAATTTTTCTCAGGGAAAATACCAACGATATGATTGCTATAAGTCGATGAAAGGAATGGGATATCTTGTTCTGAAAATGTTTGCTCAAGATATTCGTAGAGGTTATTGCATATAGTCTGCTCCATTCCTGCAGTTTGTCCGGATTCCGGCAAAACAAAGTGTAGTAGGAAAAAATGATGGCTGCCATCAAAGGAATATCCACTATGAGAGGCCTGAAGCTTTAAGGCAGAAAGACTGATCTGATTCTCAAATATGATATTAAAGATAACATCATTGCGTGTATTTTGATAAAAATTATTGTTAGAAATTGCATGACCGATTTCTTCGAAAAAGTCAACAAGAGGGAGGTTCCATGGAATCGCAAATAAAGGGAATTCATTTTCATTACATAAAGAGAGAACGGACTTTGAAATTTTTTCAACATAGTTTGGACCAATCAGTAAAAGCGCACCAGACATATTTAAATGAATGGCCTCTTTTAAAAGTTCTGCAAGATTAAAGTCAGGCTCAGAGCTGACAGGTCTGCTGATAATTAAAAGTTCGCCGCCGTGTACCCATTGAGAAAGCGAGAGAGACTCTGCTTTATAGACCCAGCGAATCCCTTTATGAAGTCCGTTTGTGCCGGCAATTAATTTTAATTTGGATAAAGATGATAAGGTATAAAGGTCTTTGCATTGGAACATAGTAGGCGCCTCCTTGTAAAATGATGTAATTAATTATAAAAGAAGAACTGTAGATTTTCAATTTGTTTTTGTGTTAGTTTGTGCAAACATAACAAATAGATACAAGCCTATTCGTTCTTGACTAATAAATTAAAGAAATAAATGGAGGAAAATATTGACTTTTCAGAAAAACGTGCCTAAAATGACAGCATCAAAAACATACAGGAATCAAAAACAAAGGAGTTTATACAGATAAACAAATCTGTGTAAGCTCCTTTTTTGAGTTTCATGTTTGAGAGAAAGTTAATTTAAAGGAGGAAATAAATATGATGACATGGGAAATTATGATAGGTGCACAGTTGATTTCGATTTTAGCTTCCGCAGGAGTAGTGATTTCATTTATGTTGAAGAAAGAGCCACTGGATGTTGTTGAAGTAGAGTCTATACCTGTAATGGAAGGTACCTTGGCACATGGAACAGTATAGGGAAAATGCCTGTAACCTGCTGTAAAAAAGAAAATATGTTTTCTGAAATACAGCAGGAAAATGGCAGGCATTATTTTTTTACGCTTTTTTGGAGGATTTTTAGAAAATAGGAGGAGAAAAAATGACACTTGAGCAAATTTCTGTTATTTTTTTCGTAGGATTTTTAATTTTTGTAGGTTTGGTTGCATTTGTGTCAAGTAAGCTTGGTGAAAAACAAACCAGTGGTTCGGCAGATGTAGATTATTATCTTGGAGGAAGAAGTACTCCGACTGTAGTACTTGCATTTTCTTATGTTACTTCTTCCATCAGCGCCGCCTGTTTTATGGGTGACCCGGGAATCATGTCAACTGTAGGATGGCCGTATTACTGGGTTGTTATTGCAGTAATTCCGGGACTGATTATTCCGGCAGTAGTGTTGATGCCGAAAATGAGAATGCAGGCAGAAAAACTTGGATCTCTTACAATTCCGGAATATTTGGGAGATCGTTATCAAAGTGAGGCTTTAAGATTAATTATTGCAGGTGTGATTTCTGTGTTTTATGTATTCCCGCTTGTTGCTCAATTTAAAGGTGCAGCAGTATTGTTAGAATCTTTTACCGGTATTTCTTTTAAAGCCGGACTTGCGATTATTACAGTTGTGATTATCTTTTATGTTATTGTAGGTGGTTTAAAATCAGTTGCATGGACGGATTTTGCACAAGGACTCCCAATGTTGATTATCTCAGTTGTACTTGTGATTTTATCTTTAAAGGCTGTCGGAGGATTTAATGGGCTGGAAACAAAACTGGCACAGATTGACCCAAATATGTTAAATATTGTACAGGCAGAATCGTCCGATGCACAGATGTCATTATCCGGTGTATTTGGTAATTTTGTATTTTGGTGTATTATTTTTATCAGTCAGCCTTATCTCTGTTCCAGATTTCTTGCGATTCCAAATGTAAAAAGAAAGACAATTGGAACTTTCTTAATTACAGCGTTAATTTTAAGTACGGTTTACAATAGCTTTTATCTTTGTGGATTGACAGGACGAGTATTGTTCCCAGATGTAGAAGCCGATTATCTTACTGTTACAATGGCAAAAGAAATGCTTCCAAATTGGGCAGCAGCAATGATGATGATTGGTATTTTTGCAGCAATGATGTCTACAGCAACTTCCGTTTTACTGGTTGTAGGTCAGGCAGTCGGACGTGATTTCTATTCTAAAACGATTAATAAAAATGCCACTCCGGAACAGGAAGTACGTGTGACAAGAATTGCAGTCGTTGCAGTTGCATTTATCTGCTTCGCATTTAACTTTGTGAATCCTCCTGAATTTTTAAGTATTGTGCTTTATCTTGGATTAAGTGGAATCGGAGCTTGCATTGGTGTTCCATTATTTGCAGCAATTATTTCAAACCGGGCAACAAAGGAAGGGGCAATAATATCTGCAATTGCAGGACCGATTGCATATCTGATTTTTAATTATATAGTTGGAATTAACTATTGGTTTTCATGTTTGCTCGCAGTTGTAATAGCAGCAATTTTAATGGTAGGAATCTCAGCTTACATAAATAAAAAAGATGCGACTTGTCAAATGGGAAAATATGTGATAGAAAAGTAAAAAGAGAAGAGGTTGAAGAATATGTCTTATTATATGCATGATATTACATGGCCTGAATTTCAGTCAAAAAAAGATTCAGTAGTAATTTTGCCAATTGGAGCAACGGAGCAGCATGCACAGCATCTCCCACTTTGTACAGATGCTAAAATCGCAGAGAAATTTTCATATTATCTGGCAGAAGAGTTAGACGGAATCATCATGCCAACATTAACTTATGGATATAAATCAAAACCATTAAGCGGTGGTGGACCACTTTTTCCGGGGACAATTGATTTAAATGGAAAAACAGTGATCGATCTGGTGTATGATATCCTGATGGAACTGATTAAAGACGGATTTACAAAAATCTTCATTATGAATGCACATTTTGAAAATGAAGCATTCGTAGTAGAAGCAATGGATTTAGTCAATCGCGATACGCATGGAGTTGCTACGATCATAGAATCCAATTGGTGGGATCCAATGCCAGAAGATGTGATTGATAAAGTATTTGATGAAGTTCCATTTCCTGGTTGGGCATTTGAACATGCAGCAGTAACAGAGACTTCTCTGATGATGTATTTTGCACCAGAGCTGGTTCATTTTGAAAGAGCAGTAGAGGCACCACCGACAGAGGCACTTCCATACTTCCGCTATCCGTTAAAAAAGGGAGATGTTCCGGAAAGTGGTGCACTTGCAAGCAGCCTTTCTTCCAGTGCAGAAAGAGGAAAGATTATTGTAGACAGTGTCATTCCAGAACTTGTAAAAATATGCACAAAAGAGTTTAAACTTAAAGAGGAAAACGTATTATGAAATTTTAAAACAATAGTCAATACGATGTCAGGAGAAATCCTGGCATCATTTTTATTTAAAACAAAGCTTTGAAAACAAAATATATAAAATTTTTATATATCTATTGACACCCAACAGCTTCGGAGGTATATTATATATAAAATTTATATATATAAATATTTTATATATACGTAGGAGGTGATTCGATGTATTTTCCGGTATCAGCATTACTGATTGAATACATAATCCTGACAGTGGTAGAAAGCAGGGATTCTTATGGATATGAGATTAGCCAGACAGTAAAGAAAGCGGCTGACATTAAAGAATCCACACTGTATCCAATATTGAAGAAACTTCAGAAGGCAGGATATCTGACCACTTATTCGCAGGAGTATCAGGGAAGAAAGAGAAAATACTACTCGATTACAGAGGAAGGAAAAGCGCAGATTATATATCTGAGCAATGAATGGAAAGTCTATAAAGATACAGTAGATGGAATTATCGAAGGGAGGATAAGAGGTTGAGCAGGGAAGAATATTTGAATCAATTACATAAATATCTTCGGAAACTTCCGAGACAGGATTATGAAGATGCGATGGAATATTTTACAGAGTATTTTCAGGAAACAGACGAGAAAGGCGCGGCAGAATTGATGAAGGAGCTGGGTACGCCGAAGGAGGCTGCCCGAGAACTGATGGCAAATCTTTTGGATAAAAAGATTGAAGAACATCAGAACTATGAGACAGACGGACAGACTAGAGCAGAAAAGAAAGGTTCCGGAAAGCATGTGATATGGATTGCATTACTGGTGTTATTTGCAGCACCGGTGGGAGCTCCGCTTCTGGTAGCACTTGCGGCAGTTGTATTATCATTAGTTGTGTGTATGCTTGCAATATTATTATGTGTAGTTTTGCTTGCAGCGTGTCTGGTAATTATTGGAGGTAAGATTATTGCCCGTGGTATATTGGCAGTTCCAATTTCTATGAGTGGTTTTGCAATGCTTACAGGAAGCGGACTGCTGGCTATGGGAGCAGGTATTCTCGGAGTTTTGTTATGTATATATCTGTGTAAATGGAGCAACATGCTGATTGCAAAACTGGTGCGCAGAATTACAAACAGAAAGAGAGGTTAGAGAGATGAAAAGTTGGGTAAAAGCATGGCTTGGGGCAGGAGTCGGATGTCTTGTATGTGGTGTGGTTTTGACCGGAATCGGAGTTGCAAGCGGTGGAAACAAATATGTAAAAGCAGCCGATCTGAACAAGATGGATGGAGCGGCAAAAAAAGAAGACAATGAGGCTCTTCTTGCAAAGACAAAGATTGATAACTTTGATTCAGTAGACATTTCTATGACGGATATGAATCTGCAGGTGGTTTGTTCAGAGGATCAGTCTTGCTATATTTCTTATCATGCATCTGATCAGAAAGAAGAACCAATCAGTTATCAGGTAGAGGATAATAAATTGACGATTCAGGAAAATGGAAATGCCGGTAAGTCATATTTTCATGTTGATATTGGATTTTTGTCGGGATTTTTTAATAGAGAGGCACTTACTACAGATGAAAATGTGGTAACACTTTATGTACCGGAAGGCCAGAAGTGGAAGGCGGCTGCTATTAAGATGGATATGGGAAACATACTGTTGAATGATTGTGAAATCGAAAACGGAACCATTCAGACAGATTCAGGAGATATGTTCTTTAAGAATTGTGATTTTGATAACCTGAAAGTGGATACAGATATGGGTGAGCTTTATTTTACAGGAACAGAAGATGTGATGCGTACATGGAACATTCAGGTGGATACGGATATGGGAAATATCAAAGTGGATGATGCACTCGGAGGCAAGGTGATGGAAGATGAGGATGACTACAATCTTTCTTATACACAGAAAGGAAAGGGCGGCAAGCTGGTGATTCAGACAGATAGTGGAGATGTCAGCCTGAAGTGCAGATAACAGATAAACTTCCTGTTGCAGAAACATCATTTCTTGTGATAGAGTTAACTTACATATGAGAATATGATTTAAAGGTATAAGGAGGAAATTTCAATGAATGTTAGTGAAATCAGACGTCCGGCGGATATGGAACGAATCACAACACCTGAGCTTGCACAGGCGTTTATTGATGAGCAGGTTGCATTGATCAAAGAACAGGTAGGAGATAAGAAAGTTCTTCTTGCACTTTCTGGGGGAGTGGATTCATCTGTTGTTGCAGCACTGTTGATTAAAGCAATCGGCCAGCAGCTGGTATGTGTACATGTTAATCACGGATTGCTTCGTAAGGGGGAACCGGAGCAGGTAATCGAAGTATTCCGTAATCAGATGAACGCAAATCTTGTCTATGTGGATGCAACAGATCGTTTCCTTGATAAGTTGGCAGGCGTTGAGGATCCAGAAGAAAAGAGAAAAATTATTGGGGGAGAATTCATTGAAGTATTTGCTGAAGAGGCAAGAAAGCTTGACGGAATTGAGTTCTTAGCACAGGGGACAATCTGGCCGGATATTCTTGAATCAGAAGACGGAATTAAGGCACATCATAATGCAGGCGGACTTCCGGAGGATATGAATTTTGAACTTGTAGAGCCAGTTAGAATTCTTTTCAAAGATGAGGTTCGTGTTGTAGGTGATGAACTTGGTTTACCTCATGGTATGGTTTATCGCCAGCCATTCCCGGGACCGGGACTTGGAGTTCGTTGTCCGGGTGCTATCACACGTGATCGTTTGGAAGCGGTACGTGAGTCTGATGCCATTCTTCGTGAGGAGTTTGAAAAGAACGGATTGGAAGGAAAAGTCTGGCAGTATTTTACTGTTGTTCCAGAATTCAGATCTACTGGAATCAAAGATGGAAAACGTTCTTTTGAGTGGTCATGTATCGTTCGTGCAGTATGCTCAATCGACGTTATGACAGCAACTGTTGCTGAGATTCCACATGAGTTGATGGTTCATATCACAGATCGTATTACACATGAAGTTTCGGGTATCAATCGTGTGCTCTATGATTTCACACCAAAGCCGACTGGAACTGTAGAATTTGAATAATATATAACAACTACAAAATGCCGAAGGTCTCTATTTCATGCGGACTTTCGGCATTTATTGTTATCTTAATAAAAAATCTGTTTGCTTAATGGAGAGAGTGAGTTACAATAATAGTATTATAAAAATGAGAATGAAAAAACAAATTATAAAAAAGGAGATTCATAACATGGTAAAAATTATTTCTGACAGCACATGCGACCTCTCTCCAGAGTTGATTGCAAAATATGATATTGATATTTTGCCACTTCATATTCTTCTCGGGGAAGATGAATATGAAGATGGAAAGAATATTACACCGGAGCAGATTTATAGCTGGTCTGATGAAAATAAAACAACACCAAAAACGTCAGCTCCGTCATTGACTGATGCAATCGAGCTTTTTAAACCATATATAGATGAAGGTCGCGAAATTGTATGTTTTTCTATTTCAAGCAGTATGTCTACATCAGGGAATGTTATGCGTATTGCAGCAGAGGAACTGGAGGCAGAAGAGCGTATTACAGTAATTGATTCGGCAAACCTTTCTACAGGGATTGGGCTTCTTGTAATAGAGGCAGCTATTATGGCACAGAAGGATCATACAGCAGCTGAGATTGTTTCAGCAGTAGAAGCGTTAAAACCGAATGTCAGAGCAAGTTTTGTTGTAGATACGCTCACTTATTTATATCGTGGTGGTCGTTGTAATGCGGTTTCAGCTATGGCAGGAGGCGTTTTAAAACTGCATCCTAAAATTGTGGTAGAGAATGGTGCAATGAATGCTTCTAAAAAATATCGTGGAAAAATTAATTCTGTAATTATGGCGTATGTTAAGGATATGGAAAATGATTTGAAAGCGGCAAGACCGGACCGAGTTTTTATTACACATTCCGGTTGTGATCGTACGATAGTAGAGGAAGTACATTCTTATTTGGAAAATCTGGGTGTTTTCTCTGAAATATTAGAAACAAGGGCTGGCGGCGTTATTTCCAGTCATTGTGGTCCAGGCACATTAGGAGTTTTATTTATCAAAAGTATGTAATAAAAAGTAGGAGGAAACATGCAGAAAAAAGTACAGATTATAAGTGATGGATCGTTGGATCTTTCACAGGAAATTACAAAAGAAAAAGATATAGAAGTGGTACCATTTTACGTATCATTTGATAGTAACACATATCAAAAAGAAATGGTGGAATTAGGAGTCAGGGAATTTTATCAGGAGATGGTAGATCATCCGGATGTCTTTCCAAAATCATCAATGCCGTCAGTAGATGATTTTTATCAGGTGTTTGAAAAGAGTGCAAAGCAACAGATACCGGTTATCTGTATTTGCATTACTAAAAAGTTTAGTGGTTCACTTCAATCGGCAACTGTAGCAAAAGAAATGATAGAGGAGAACTATCCAGATGCGAAAATTACCTTGATTGATTCTACAATAAATACTGTTTTACAGGGTCTTTTCGTATTAGAGGCATGTAGATTGCGCGACCAGGGATTGGAATACGAAGAAATTGTAGAAAAATTATTGCCAATTCGTCAAACAGGGCGTATTTTCTTCACGATAGGAAGTATTGATTATTTGAGACATGGCGGAAGAATTGGAAAACTTGCCGGGATAACGGCGGGTGCGTTAGGGATAAAACCAATGATCACTCTGAAAGAGGGGGAGATTTTTAATTCCGGCCTTGCAAGAAATCGAATTAAATCTATGAAAAAGATTGTAGAGATGACGAAAAATTATTTGGATGAGGTTAATGCAAAACCAGGGGAATACAGTTTTTGTATCGGTTATGGATATGATTATGATGAAGCTGTCAAATTTCGTGAGATGCTAAAAGAGCTGGTTGAAGAGAGATTAGGAATTGATGAGATTGAAATTTATCAGATTGGTGCAACGATAGGCGTGCATACAGGTCCATATCCAATTGGTGTTGGAATTATTAAAAAAGCGGATATGTAAAAAGAATTTGGTATCAGAAGAGTAAAAGCTAAGAAGGGAATGACATAAAATGAAGTTCGCAAATATTACCTTGGCACCAACAATTCGAAAATATAATAAGGAAAATTTAGCACATGATGTAATTACCGGTCTGATCATTATGGCGGTGTCAATCCCGATTTCTATGGGATATGCACAAATAGCAGGGCTTCCGGCAGTATACGGATTATATGGTTCGGTATTTCCAATCCTTTTATTTGCATTATTTTCGACATCACCACAATTTGTATTTGGGGTAGATGCAGCACCGGCAGCCTTGGTTGGTTCAGCGTTATTAGGGATGAACATAGAAGGCGGTTCAAAAGAAGCTCTCGCAGTTGTTCCGGTGTTGACATTTTTTGTAGCAGTGTGGCTTCTTGCATTTTATCTGATGCATGCAGGCAAGCTTGTCAATTATATATCAGAACCTGTGATGGGAGGTTTTATTACTGGCATTTGTACAACGATTATTTTGATGCAGGTGCCAAAACTTATGGGCGGAAGTGCAGGAACCGGTGAATTTTTGGAGTTGGCGGAACATATTATTAAAGTTGCCGGACAAATCAATATGCCGTCGCTTGTACTTGGGAGTGTCTCTCTTGTGATTTTACTTGTAGCGAAAAAGCTTGTACCGAAGTTCCCGATGGCGGTAGTGTTAATGGTAGCAGGTGCAGTTCTTACAAACATTCTTCCAATGACAGCGTGGGGAATTAAAACTTTGGATGCGGTTGAACCGGGACTGCCAAAGTGGGGTATTCCGGACTTTACAGTGGTTCCGATCCGTGAAGTAATTACGATTAGTTTATCAGTTGCGGTTGTTATTATGGCAGAAACATTGCTTGCAGAAAATAATTTCGCACAGAAAAACCGATATCGGATTAATGACAATCAGGAAATTTTAGCATTCGCAGCGGGCAATATGGCAGCAGCTTTTACCGGATGTTGTCCAATTAATGGTTCTGTTTCAAGAACTGCGATGGGGGAACAATACCAGGGAAAAACGCAGGTGATGAGTATTGTTGCAGGTTTGTCTATGCTGGTTTTGCTGCTTTGCGGAACTGGATTTATCGGGTATCTTCCGATTCCGGTGCTTACAGCCATCGTGATTTCGGCACTGCTAGGTGCGACAGAATTTCATCTTGCGGCGAAGCTTTGGAAAGTCAGCCGGACAGAAATTTTTATTTTCGCAGGTGCATTTGTAGGAGTACTTTTTCTTGGGACAATCAATGGAGTATTGATTGGAATTATTTTATCATTTTCAGAAATGATAATCCGTTCATCTAAGCCGGCGAGAAGTTTTCTCGGGATTCAGCCGGGACACAGACATTTCCGGGATTTGAATGAGAGTAGTCAGATTCATGCAATAGAAGGTGTTTTGATTTATCGTTTCAGCAGCAATCTTTTTTTCGCAAATGTTCAGGTATTACAGCAGGATATCGAGGATGCACTGGAACAAAAGAAAAATACGAAGGCAGTAATTTTAGATGCAAGCGGTATAGGTAATATGGATATTACAGCAGCGGAAAGGCTTGGAAATCTTTATGCATCTCTGAAAGCGCAGGGGATTCGTTTTTATATAACGGAGCATATTGCGGGACTGAATGAGCAGATGCGAAAACTGGGATTAGGATATCTTATCAGAGAAGGCTGTGTGCGAAGAACAACGCATATCGCATTAAAAGATATGGGAATTAACAGACCATATCCTTTAGAAGATGGGGTGGATAATGAAGAGCGCAGCGCCTCAAGAAAGCGTGTAGACAATCGCGTACAGGAATTTGTTTGGGCATTTGGCTCGAATTCGGAAGATGAAATTGAGAAACAGATTGCACGACAGATAGAACAGCTGAGAAAAAGTGGAGACATGGAGAAACTACTGCATGGAAGCTGGTCACATATGGATGCATTTGATGAAGATGAGTGGTTGGAGCATCTTGAGGAACATTTGAAAGAAATTGTAAATATTTCCGGAAAAGATGAAAGAACACTTGCAGCACGTTTGGAAGAGCACAGGCAAGAAGTACATGACCGTATTGCACAGGAACACCCAGAGCTTGCCCAACGGTTTAAGGAACGCAGACATCGTCTGGATGAACATTTAAAAGAACGCCGTCCGGATGTTTATGAGCTTGTCATTAGTTTAAGAGATAACAAGAAGAAAGAAGAATAAGATAAAAAAGAAATGGTTGGAATTTTGAAGTTCCGGCCATTTCTTTTTTGAATTTTATGAATTGATACAAGGACGAAGCATAATTTTAGCAGTAAATATTCCATTATCATACGTGAAATCACATCCACCGCCAGTCTTTTCAACAATGTGGCGGACGGATTGAATTCCGATACCATTTTCATTTCTTTTAGAAGAAAGAAAAATGCCATGCTTCTGCTGGATTTTACCATCAAACGCATTTTCAATTTGAATTAAAATAAGATTAGAAGCATGTCGATAGATTTTGATATCGATCCGTTGTCTGAATTTTGCGGTCTTCAAGCTGGCTTCCAGTGCATTTTCTAACAGGTTAGAAAGAACAAGACAAAAGTCTGTTTCATCGACTGAAATTTGTGCCGGAAGATCAATCTGCACATGGAAAGGAATTGTGTTACGTTCAGCCAGTGCACAATAATAGCTGATTACACTGTCGATGACCTGATTTTCACAAAAATGCATATGCATAGTCGGGATTTTCTGGGTTACATTATATAGATATTCTTTTATTTTTTCTAAATCTCCTGCTTCAGCCATTGAGGATAGCTGAAGAAAATGATGGCGCATATCATGTCGTGCCTGACGTGTTTCTTCGATTGCATTGCAGAGGTTAGTATATCTTTCTTGCTGGATTGAAAGAAGATAGTTTTCCTGTTGAAGTCGTGCATTTCGGTTTAGACTGTTTGCCATTAATAAAAACAGAGCATAAAATAATGCAAGAATGATTAACAGAACAAGGCTGACAACGATATATATATGTAAAATCCGTCCGGTATATAAGGTGCCATCATATTTTGGGACCATGAACAGATTCAGTCCGATAAATATAAGAGGTAAGATCCAGAATACATACCAGGTCTGAGCAAAATTATCATCATCAATCATGATTCGGACAGTATGAGTGGCTGGATACCAGACGGCTAAAAGGAATAAAATGCAGATAATGTTATAGATGATTCCTGTGCCAATCTGGAACCAGAGTATATTTTTTGAGGCAGGTATATGCAAATCTATAATTGCATTTATTGCGCGGGAAAAACTATTTACGCAGGAAAAAACAGCACAAATTGCAAGAAAAATGCTAAAAGATTTCCAAATAGAAATCGCAAGAGTTTTATGATAGATCACCAAGAGGAACAATAACAGGAAAAAGAGAATGGGAGCTGTCTTAATCTGTAAAGCCGAGCAGAATATACCTCCCAAAATGCAGAGTGCAAATAAAAGAGGAAAAAGCCAGGCAATTAGTTTTGGAAGAGATATTTTTAGTGTTGATTTTACAGGAAGATAGGCAAGAATCATCCCAGGGATAATTACAGTAAGTTCAAGTGTCGGGCGAAGAATATCGTTCATTATGTATGCCCCCTTTCAAATAAGAAATTTATAAAAGCGTTCTCTCATGCGTTTATTTTAACATAAAACAGATAGACAAACTATGGGGCGGATTTACAATTCGTGCTATTTTTTGACCGTTCGTGACAGAGTGATTGAAAACGGGAAGTGGTTTTTTATAATAAAAGCAGTAGATGACAAAGGCTGGAAAAAGGAGGAAAGTATAAATGAAAGGAAGAAAAATACTATTAGCATTTATTATATCTGCAGTTACGATCACATCGGGATGTGCAAATGGTACATCAAAGACAGAGGAGGCAAAGTCAGAGCAGAAAACAACAGAAGAAAATGCAGTTGTTCCAATTAAACCACTTACTGCAAAAGCAATTGACGATAATCCATATATGGCAAAGAGTGATGCCAATATTCATCATGACTGTTATAATTCAGATACGACAGATGAAGTATTACCGGTTGACATTTATCCGGAGATAAATGTTTCTTATGAAACGGTAAATAAAAATGCATCTCCGGCGGTGTTTTTTGATACATATGGACACGCTGTTGTTCCATTGCAGGGGGGACTGGCTATCCGTGATATTAATGCGGATGAAGCACAGACAGAAGGTTATTTTTCACCGGCGAAGCATGATGGCGGTGGATATGTGATACAAAGCTCATATTCATTTGTAGATGAGAGTAATCGTCTGGTATGTCCGACAAGCAATAACCATGTGCTTATGTTGAAAGCAACAGATGACGCGGGAAATGTCCTTCCGGAATTTGAAAAAGTGCTGGATATTGATATTAAAGCGGCGGCAGAAGAAATTACAGGAAAAACATTGGATCAGAACTTATTATCTGTAGTTTTTGACTATGAAGGAAATTTGTGGTTTGCTACAGGCGGTTTCCGTATTTATCCGGAACGTAAACAGCAAGGTGCCATGGGATACATTTCAAGGACAGCAATCGATGCCATCCTAAAGGGAGAACAGGTTGATCTGAAAGATTCTACATTTGTATATGAATTGGAGCCTGGCGAAGGTGCAGAGAATGGAATTGCATCGTCAAAGGAAGGAGCAGTTATATTAACGAATCAAAATTGTTATTTATTAAATGCAAAAGACGGTGTACAGGTACAGTGGGGTACTCCATATGAAAGTGTGGGAGCAAAAGACAGCAAAGAAGGAGATGAAACTACAGGCGGCGGTCTTGCCTGGGGAGGTGGATGCTCACCATCTCTGACAAGTAAATTAGTTATGTTTACAGACAATCAGGATCCGGTAAATCTGTTGGCATTAGATATGAAGACCGGGGAAGTAGTGGCAAGCATGCCGGTAATTGATGAGCTTCCGGAAAATATGCAGGTGTCGGTAGAAAATTCAGCAATGGTATATGATAACGGAGAAGGCACAGTCAGCACGATCGTATGTAACTGGTTTGGAGCTGGAAGTGCAAAACTTGCGGACGCAGACAACGATTCTTCTATACAGACCTATGAAAATATTTACGATGTAAACTGGTTGAAGCAGGGAAATAAGATGGTCGTGCCGGGAGTAGAGCGTGTTGATACCATCAAGACAAAAGACGGATACGAAATGAAGAGCATCTGGTGCAGAGACGATATACATGATACATCTATGATGAAGCTTTCTACAGCGACAGGTTATATCTATGGATATGTTCAGGACATGGAAAGTGGCATGTGGCAATACATCATGCTGGATTTTGAAACAGGAGAAACAGCATTTACAATGGATGTCTCAGATAAACCGGGATACAACAATATGGCAATCGGCATGTATGCAGGAAATAGTGGAAATACATTGTATTGCCCGACCGGATATCTGGAACTTTTAAGATTGCAGGACCGATTTGTTTATCTTCCGGAGATGCCTTATCGAAAAGTAGATTTAGACAAGGCAAAGAGAAATGTATTAACACAAGAAGAATTTACAGAAGCCGGCGGAAAAGGAAATGTTGCAGGCTGGCTGAATACGATTACTGTAGAAAATGTACATCCAAATACTACTGTGGCGATACGAATGAAAGGAATTGCAGGAGAAGCAGATACATTTACATTATATGCTTATGATAAAGAGAATAAATTAAAAGAAGTCCCGGCAGAATTATGGCATATTCAGGAAGAAGACAAAACAGTGCCGGATAAACTTACAGAAGATACATTATATGAAGTGCATGTTATGGTAGAAGATGGAGGAGAATTTGATCTTAGTGATACAGAAAAAGAAATCAAAATAGCAGTTATTCTCGGAAATAAGTAATCTGTTTTTTTAGAAAATCACCTGGATGGAGAAGAAATTATTTGGACCATTCAGGTGATTTTTTAGTAAGGGAGACTCTTCTGTATTGTCAGGAAATTAACAAAAACAACAAGGCGTAAAAATTGAATATTCAGAAAATTCATGATATAATTTAACAAATTTATTAAAACCAATAAAACGGAAAATTTATACTGAGAAAAGGAGAGAGCATGACGCAGAAGAGGAATAACAGATTATTAAACACAAAGTTAAATAAATACATAATTCCCGGAATAATGATGTCACTGGCGCTTCAATTGGGAAATATAGTCGATACTATTTTTGTCAGCAATTTAATAGGTGTGGATGCGATGGCAGCGGTTACGATGAGCCTGCCGGTTGAAACAGTTATCCAGCTTGTTGGTTACTGTCTTGGAGTCGGAGGCTCCATTGCAGCAGGCATCATGTTGGGAAGACGTGATAAGGAGACCGCTTCAAAACTATTTTCAGCAACCCTTACAGTGACTCTTATTGTGGGGATTATTTTTTCTGTTGCTGCATTTTTTACAGCCGACCCAATCGCAAAAGCATTGGTATCAGATGGCGGTGTCTTAATGCATTACACAAGAGATTATATTTTGGTAAGCATGCTGGGTGCACCGGTGATCGGAGTAGGATTGTTGATGGTGAATTATCTTGGAGCGGAAAATCATCCGGAGCTTGCATCGGCATATCTGATCGCTGCAAATGTAATCAACCTTGTGCTCGATTATATTTTCCTTAAATTTACTCCAATGGGAATTAAAGGGGCAGCATTATCTACGGTACTTGGCTTCCTTTTAGCAATGGTGATTTTCATTCTTTACATTCGTTCAGATAAACGAAACTTAAGCTTTGTAATTCTCAAAGCTAAAGACTTTGTAATACTAAAAGAAGCAATCATAACGGGAATTCCGATGCTTGTTTTCATGGCGACCAATTTTGTGAAAGCACTTGGACTAAACCTGATCATCATGCATCTGATCGGAGAAGTTGGAATGGCGGTATTCACAGTTTGTGATAATGTTCTTATGATCGTGGAAATGTTAACAGGAGGAATCATCGGCGTGATTCCAAATGTTGCCGGAATCCTTTACGGAGAAAAAGACTTTGTCGGAATCCATGTTCTTTGCAAAAAGATGCTGAAATACAGCTATATTGTTCTGGCTTTGGTATTTGTCTGTATCATGGCATTTACTGAGCAGATTACGATTTTATTTGGAAGTGGCGGTGGAGAACTGGGAGCACAGATGGTGAGTGCACTTCGTCTGTTCGCATTTTGTGCGGCACCGTATTTGTGGAATAAATTTATGGTAAGCTATTACGAATCAATAGAAGAGACATCCATCGCAAGTTTTGTTACACTTCTTGAAAATGCAGTTGTATTACTTCCGGTAACATTTATCGGAATCTTTGTATGGAAACAGATTGACGGAATCGGAATCAATGGTATTGCAATCGCATTTGTTGTTACGGAGTTCTTAACTGTAATTGCAGCAAATATATACAGAAAAATCAAATATAAAGAATCTACATTTTATATTATCCCGGAGCAGAATCCGGGAATCAATCTGGACTTTTCGATTAAAAGCAGATTGGAAGAATCGCAGGATGTTCACAGAAAAATCAAGGAATTCTGTATAGAAAACAATGTATCGGGAAGCAGGGCTAATCTTGCTGCTGTGTGTGCAGAAGAAATGACGGTAAATATTATTAAATTCGGAGGGAAATCTTCGAACTGGATTGATATTAATCTCTGTCTGGAAGAGGATGTTTTAAACTTGAGAATCAGAGATAACGGAGTGAATTTTAATCCTTTGGAATATAAAAATGACAGTGAAGAATTTGATATTCATGGAATAGAACTTGTAAAGAAGATTTCAAAATCGATGAATTATATTCGTGCAATCGATATGAATAATACAATAATATCTTTTTAGGAGGTGCGAAAGATGACGGCAATCAATGAAAGTAATGTTGAATTTAAGTTTCGCCCAGTGACAAAATTATTTGAAGAGCAGGTAGCTCTTCATCCGGACAATCTTGCGGTTGTGACAAGTAAGGAAAGCTTTTCATATTCGAAATTAAATGAAAGAGCGAATAGAATTGCAAATGCACTCATCGAAAAGGGTGTGCAGGCCGAGACAATTGTAGGAGTTATTCTTGAGAGATGCTGTGATTTCTATGCAGTACGACAGGGAATTTTAAAAGCAGGAGGAGCATTTACGGTTGCGGCACCGGATTATCCGGATGACAGAATCCAGTACATTTTTAAGGATGCCGGAATTCCTTTTGTAATTACGACAAAGGAGATCGCAAAAGAGAGACAGGATTTATTCGCAAAGCTCGACTGCAAGGTGCTGCTTCTTGAAGAGCTTCTTGAAAATGCAAATGTACAAAATCCGGATGTTGAAATAAAAGAGAATGATCTTTGCTATTGTATCTATACTTCCGGTTCAACAGGAAAGCCAAAAGGAGTTATGATTGAACACGTGAATCTGGCGAACTTTGTGAACCCAGATCCGAAAAATGCGGAAACCTTTGGATATGTAGACAAAGGCTCGGTTTCTCTTTCTATGGCAGCAATGACATTTGATGTATCGATTCTCGAAGAATTTGTTCCACTTACAAATGGTCTTACAGCGGTTATCGCAAGTGAAGATGAAATTAATAATCCAATTATTCTCGGAGATTTAATTGTAAAAAATAAAGTCGATATTATGACGACAACTCCTACATATTTGTCAAACATCATTGATCTGCCACAACTCAAAGAGGCAATGTCCCAGATTAAAGTTTTTGATATCGGAGCAGAGGCATTTCCACCGGCACTTTATGAAAAGATTCGTCTGGTAAATCAGGATGCTTATATTATGAACGGGTATGGTCCGACAGAGACAACGATAAGCTGTACGATGAAGGTGATCACAGACAGTCAAAAAATTACAATCGGTGCTCCAAATGGAAATGTGAAGGTATTTATTGTTGATAAAGAGAATCATATCCTGCCGGACGGAGAAACCGGTGAGCTTGTTATAGCAGGTCTTGGAGTCGGCAGAGGATATGTGAATCTTCCAGAGAAAACTGCAGCTGCATTTATCGAATTGAATGGAGAACGCGCATATAAAACAGGAGATCTTGCAAAAATCAATTCCGATAATGAAATAGAGTTTTTCGGCAGAATGGACAATCAGATCAAGCTGCGTGGACTTAGAATCGAGCTTGGTGAGATAGAAGAAGTGATAAATAGTTTTGAGGGCGTTCTTACAAGTATTACAATCCCGGTAGATAATCAATACTTATGCTGCTATTTTATTGCGGACCATGAAGTTGATACAGAAAATCTGATGGAATATGCTTCAAAATCACTCGCACATTATATGGTGCCGGAGGTGTTTATACAGCTTGAAAAAATGCCGATGACACAGAATGGAAAAGTCGATAAGAAAGCATTGCCAAAGCCGGTTTCAGCACCGACAAATTTGAAAGCAGCAGAAACTTTGATGCAGAAAAAGATTTTTGAGATTGTCTCTGAAATTGTAGGAAATGATTTCTTTGGAATTGATACCAGTCTTTACAAAGCAGGGCTTTCTTCCATCAGTGCAATGAAACTGTGCATTTTACTTTCGGATGAGTTCAAAGTTACTGTGAAAACAGGCGATATCCATGACAATAATACGATTGAAAAACTTGAAAAATACATCATGCTCGCACCGAAGCTTAGAACCTATGAAAAACGCGAGGTTTATCCGCTTACAGGATCTCAAAAAGGTATTTTTGCTGAGTGTAGCAAAAACCCAGACAGCACAGTTTATAACATCCCATTCCTTTTTGAGCTGGAAAACGCGATTGATGAGCAGAAACTGGCTGATGCACTTACAAAGATGGTAAATGCACATTCTTATCTGCTTACAAAAGTATATCTCAACAGTGACGGAGAGATGGTGCAAAGTCCGGGAGAAGACAAGTTTATACCAAAGATTATCAAGATTACAAACAGTGAATTTGAAGCATTAAAAGAAAATCTGGTACGTCCGTTCAAGCTTGAAAAGGGACGTTTATTCCGTGCGGAAATTTATCTTACAGAAGATAAAAAATATTTATTTACAGACTTTCATCATATCATTGCAGATGGTAATTCTTACGATATTATTTTTGAAGATATCAATAAGGCGTATCGTGGTGAAAAACTGGAAAGCGAAACCTACACAGGATTTGATGCAGCTCTTGATGAAGAACAGCAGATGAAAGAGGGCAAATATAAAAAGGCCGAGAAATATTATGACAGCGTTTTCGAAGGTGTTGAAACAGAGTCACTTCCGCTTCCGGATGTTTCGGGAAAAACTCCTGAAAAAGGAATTACGTCAAGAGAAGTAAAAATTCCGGAAGAGAAAATTCGTGCTTATTGTGAAAAAGTAGGGGTTACGCCAAACACATTATTTACAGGATTATTTGGTGTTCTCGCAACAAAATATTCAAATTCCGAGGACAGCCTTTTTGCAACGATTTACAACGGACGAAATGACTCCCGACTTGAAAACACAGTCTGCATGCTTGTAAAAACACTTCCTGTATACTGTGCTTTTGAGGAGAAAACGACCATACAGACATATATGGCAGATCTTTCAGAACAGCTTATGTCATCGATGGCAAATGATATTTTCCCATTCTATGATATCTGTGCAAAATATGGTATAAATTCAGATTTTGTTTTTGCATATCAGGCAGAGTTAAGTGATGATTATCCAATCGGAGATACGATTGCGAGAGGACAGGATCTGTCGCTTGATATGGCGAAGATGCCACTGCTTATTCAGGTAAGAGAGTATGATCACAAATATGTACTTACTGCAGAATATAGAAGTGATATGTACAGCAAAGCGTTTGTTGATGGAATGCTTGAAGCCTATGAAGCAGCAATGGATTCGATGCTTAAGGCAAAATATATTTCTGAGATTTCTGTGATTTCACAGAATGCAGTAAATCAAATTGCAACATTTAACAGTACAGAAAATGATTACGGAAGAAGCAAAACTATTTCAGATATGTTTTCTGAAATGGCAGAGGAGATACCAGAACGTACAGCGGTAGTATTTAAGGACAAGAGATACACATACAAGGAACTGGATGAGATCAGTGACAGGCTTGGAAAATATATTGCATCACTTGGAATCGGCAGGGAGGGTGTAGTGTCAATCCTGATTCCACGTTGTGAATATATGGCAATCGCACCGCTTGGAGTGATAAAAGCAGGTGCCGCATACCAGCCACTTGATCCGACTTACCCAAAAGACAGATTAATGTATATGCTTGAAGATGCACAAGCGAAGCTTCTGATCGTCGACAGAGAATTACTTCCGTTGGTTGACGGTTATGAAGGAAAAGTATTGTACATGGATGAAATTTTGCAGATAGAAGATCGTGAGATTGAGCTGAAAAAACCAGAGTTGCATGATCTGTTTATCTTACTCTATACATCCGGTTCAACAGGGGTTCCGAAGGGATGTATGCTTGAGTATGGAAATATTACTGCATTTAGTCATTGGTACAAAAAATATTATGAACTTGATTTTGATTCAAAGGTTGCAGCTTATGCATCATTTGGATTTGATGCATGTATGATGGATATTTATGGAACAATTGCAAATGGAGCCGAGCTTCATATTATTCCAGAAGAAATCCGCCTTGATTTTATTGCATTAAATGATTATTTTGAGACAAATGGCATTACACATTCCTTTATGACAACTCAGGTCGGAAGACAGTTTGCAATGGAGATGGATTGTAAGAGCTTGAAATATTTATCTGTAGGAGGCGAGAAGCTTGTTCCTTGTGAACCTCCAAAGAATTTCAAGTTTTTTAACGGTTATGGGCCTACAGAAAACACGATTTTCACAACTATATTTGAAGTGGATAAATATTACAATAATGTACCGATTGGTAAAGCACTTGATAATAATAAGCTTTATATAACAGATAAATTTGGTCATCTGCTTCCATATGGTGCATGTGGTGAGTTGATGATAGCAGGCTGGCAGGTTTCCAGAGGATACCTCAACAAACCTGAGAAAACGGCAGAAGTATATACAAAAAATATTTATGATGATGCCGAAGGATACGAGGTCTTGTATCATTCCGGAGACGTTGCAAGATATCTGACAGATGGAAATATCCAGATTATCGGAAGAAAAGATTCACAGGTTAAGATTCGAGGATTCAGAATTGAACTCTCAGAGGTCGAGGAAGTAATCCGAAGATACGAAGGTATAAAAGATGCAACAGTAGTTGCATTTGATGATCCATTCAGTGGAAAATATATTGCAGCTTATGTTGTATCAGACAGCAAAGTAGATATCAATGCATTAAATGATTTCATCAAAGAAACAAAACCGCCATATATGGTTCCGGCTGTTACAATGCAGATTGATAAGATTCCATTGAACCAGAATCAGAAAGTAAATAAAAAGGAGCTTCCGAAACCGGAAAAGAAAGTAGAAGAAATCATCAAACCACAGAATGACATCCAGCAGAAAATCTTTGATTGTGTTGCAGAAGTATTAGGATATACAGAATTTGGAATTACAACAGATATTTTTAGTGTCGGACTTACATCTATCAGTGCGATTAAATTAAATATGCTGATTTCGAAGGCGTTTGATATTGTTATCAAAACATCAGATATCAAAGATAATCCGACAATTGAGAAGCTGGAAGGATTTGTGCAAAAAGCAGGAAAGACATCAAAGAGAGAAATTCAAGAGATTTATCCGCTTACAAATACGCAGGAAGGAATATTTATCGAATGTACTGCCAATATGGGTACAACCATTTATAATATCCCATATCTGTTTAAACTGGATAGAAAAGTAGATTTGGATAAACTGGCGAAAGCAATAGACAGTACGGTTGAAGCGCATCCTTATCTCAAAACAAATCTCTTTATGGATGAGAATGGTGATGTCCTTCAGAAACGTAATGACGATTTAGAGTACAGAACACAGATTATTGACGGAATGGATAAAGAGACGCTTGTTCGTCCATATATGCTATTTAACGAACAGCTTTTCAGATTTGAGATTCACAGAACAGCAGCCGGAAATTATTTGTTCCTGGATTTGCATCACATTATTGCAGATGGTACCTCTCTTGAGATTATCATCAATGATATTAACAAGGCGTACAGTGGAGAAACTCTGAAAAAAGAAGAATATACATCGTATGAGCTTGCACTGGATAACAGGGATGCTTTGAATAGCGATACATATAAAAATGCAGAAGATTATTATAGATCAGTATTTGAAAAAGCCGGCGGAAGTATAGCATTTTATCCGGATAAATCGGGTGCTGTTCCTACAGCAGAAATGTATCACAGAGAAGTTTCAGAGATTTCAGTCCAGAGCGTAAAAGATTTTTGCAAGAAGAACGGGATCACAGAAAATGTATTTTTCATTGCGGCATTTGGACTTACACTTGGAAAATATAATTTCAAAGAGAACGCTGTTTTCACAACAATTTACCATGGAAGAAATGATTCGAGACTTTCTGATACAGTCGGTATGCTTGTAAAAACGCTTCCGGTTTACTGTGACTTTTCAGGACAGACGCAAGCCTATCTGGCAGATGTCCAGCAACAGCTTATGGATTCTATGAACAATGACATTTATCCATTTTCACAGATTAGCCGTGAGTTTGATATCAAAGCAGATGCCATGGTGATTTATCAGGGAGATAACTTTGAATTTGATACAATAGGAGGCGAATTTGCTTCGGAAGAACCGGTACATTTAAATGCCGCGAAAGCACCTGTTTCTGTAAGTATTTCTATTGAAAGAAATAAATTTGTCTTTGAAATTGAGTATCGTGGAGATATGTATCGCGAAGAGACGATGAAATATCTCGCAGATAACCTTGAGCTTGCGATTGATGGGCTGACGAAGGAAGAAAAAGCATCTGATATCAGGTTGTTATTTGAAGAAGAGACGAAGATGGTGGATGTTTCGGAACATGCAGGAAAAACATTTGTTGAACTGTTTAAAGAGACTGTTACAAAATATCCGGACAAGGCTGCAGTGAAGGATGAATTTGGAGAGCTTACTTATAAAGAACTCGATAGAATGTCCGATTATGTTGCACAAAAACTTACAGAAAATGGATTTGGAAGAGAAAAAGTTGCAGGTATTTTGTGTGGAAGAACGAAAGAATTTACCGTTGCTTATCTTGGTGTTATGAAAGCCGGTGGTGCATATGTTCCGCTGGATCCGGAGTATCCGCAGAGCAGGATCGAATATATGCTGACAGATTCAGGGGCAGAGAATTTGCTTGTAGTAAACAAGTATCGTGATCTGGTTGCATTTTATGATAAAAATATCATTAGTCTTGATGATGTGGCAGAAGAGGCAAAAGAGTTCGAGCTTTCAGTAGAACTTACTCCTCCGAGACCGGAAAATCTGGCGTATATGATTTATACCTCAGGTTCAACCGGAAAGCCAAAGGGTGTTATGATCGAGCATAGAAATTTATTAAATCTGATAGAATATCTTGTTTCATCAAGGAAAATGACACCTGATTTTACAGTTGCAGAGTTTGCAAGCTTTTGCTTTGATGCATCTGTTGTGGATTTGTTTGCTCCACTTACCGTTGGGGCGATGCTGTACATTTTACCGGAAGGTATCAGAAAAGATGCGGTTGCAGTTGCGAAGTTTGTAAGAGAAGAAAATATTACGACCATTACGATTCCGACGCAGATTGGAGAATTGGTGACAGAATTACTCGAAGAAGCTCCTGCGCTTCGCTTTGCAACACTTGGCGGTGAGAAATTCAAGCATTATAGAAATCGTACGTATCAGATGATCAATGGATATGGACCGACAGAAAATACGGTTTCATCAACAGAATTTTTCGTTGATAAGCAGTATGAAAATATACCGATTGGAAAATCGCAGACAAATATCCGAAGCTATATCGTAGATAAAGATTTGACCAGACTTCCGGTAGGCGCATCTGGTGAGTTGTGTCATGCAGGAAGACAGATTGCAAGAGGCTACCATAATCTTCCAGAAAAAACAGCCACAGCGTTTGTTGAAAATCCATTCTCAATTTGCGAGGAAGATAAACGTCTTTATAGAACCGGAGATATGGTCCGCATGAAAGGAGACGGAAACATAGAATACATCGGTCGAATCGATTCACAGGTAAAGATCAGAGGATACCGAATCGAGCTTGGTGAGATTGAGGGAGCGATAGTGAAATATGATTCTGTTCAAAATGCGGCTGCCAAAGTAATTGAAAAAGGCGGTAATAAATATATTGTTGCTTACTATACGGGCGTAAGCATTTCCGATGAAGAAATGAAAAACTTCTTAGAGCCGCTTATCCCGGATTATATGATGCCGTCCTTCTTTGTTCATCTTGATAAGATGCCTGTAACACCGGGTGGCAAGATTGACAAAAAGGCACTTCCTGAACCAGAGATGAGTGTAGAAAGAAACAGCTATGTCGCACCGGTTACAGCTGTTCAGACAGAGCTTTGCGGTATTTTTGAGAAAGCACTTGGCATTGATAAAGTAGGAATCGAGGATAATTTCTTTGATCTGGGAGGTTCTTCGCTTACTGCATCAAAGGTTGCGATCATGTGTCTGTCAAAGAACATCGGTATTGTATATGCAGATATTTTCAAATATCCTACAGTGCATGAGCTTTCCGCAATGCTTGGAAATGATGAAGCAGTGGAAGATACTGCTGAAGGCAACGAATTTTCAAATTACAGCTATAATAAAATACAAAGTGTGATAAGTGGAAATATCGAAGAAAATGTTGACCTTGTGACAAAAGAAAAAATCGGAGATATCATGATCACAGGAGCAACCGGGTTCCTTGGAATACATATTTTGAAGGCATATCTGGACCATTATGACGGAAAGGTTTATTGTCTTGTACGCAAAGGCTCATATGAATCACCGGAAAAACGAATGATGAATATGTTGATGTATTATTTTGATAATCCGTACAAAGAAATGTTTGAGAAGCGCATCGTATGTGTGGACGGAGATATTACATCCAAAGAAGATGTCGACAGATTAGCAGAATACAAATTCCAGACATTAATCAACTGTGCAGCGTGTGTAAAACATTTTGCGGCAGGAGATGTTCTTGAAAAAATAAATGTAACAGGAGTAGAAAATCTGATTGATTTATGTAAAAATAATGCACGTAGGCTGATTCAGATATCGACAGTCTCAGTCAGTGGTGAAGGATCAGATGGCGTACCGCCGATGTCGAGAGTTTTGTGTGAAAATGATTTGTACATTGGACAGAACATTACAAACGAATATATCCGTACAAAATTTATTGCAGAAAGAGCTGTACTTGAAGCGGTTGCAGATGGTCTTGACGGAAAAATCATCCGTGTAGGTAATCTTATGAGCAGAGATTCCGATGGTGAATTCCAGATCAACTTTATTACAAACGGTTTCCTGCGAAGCCTGAGAGGTTATAAAGCAGTTGGAAAATTCCCGGTAGGAAGTATGCATGAAGTGACAGAATTTTCACCAATCGACTCTACAGCACTTGCAGTTTTGAATCTGGTACAGACGGACAGAAGATTTACCGTATTCCATGCATGCAACAGCCATCACATCTTTATGTCAGATTTGATTTATGCAATGCGTGAACATGGATTTAAGATCGATATTGTAAAAGATGAGGAATTTGAGACCGCAGTAAAAGAATTCGCAAAAACAGGACAGGATTCAGATGCTGTTTCAGGGCTTATCGCATATACGTCACACAATGAAAATGAAATCTATACGCTGGATTACGGCAATCGATTTACATCACAGATTCTATACAGATTAGGTTACAAATGGCCTATCACAGATGACAGATATCTTGAAAGTGCAATTGAGGCATTGGACAGACTTACATTTTTTGATTGATTTAAGGAGAAAAAATTCATGGAAATTATTAGTAAAACAGATGGAACAAAAGTAACAATGGAGATTGTAGGATGGCTGGATACACAGACAGCACCACAGTTAGAAGAAGAACTTTCAAAGCTTACAGACGAGATCACAAGTCTTGTATTTGATTTCGCAAAGCTTGAATACATTTCATCAGCAGGTCTGCGGCAAGTAATTGCCGCATACAAAAAGATGCAGAATAAGGACGGATTTAAAATTATAAATGTGTCTGATGAAGTCTTTGATGTGTTCAGTCTTACAGGATTCGATCAGAAAATAGATATTGAAAAATGAGACATTTGTTTACGAATCGGGTAAGAAAGGATACAGAGGATGAAACATAAAAGTCATGAGAGGGATGGTTTTAAGAGTAAGACAGGATTTGTTTTAGCATGTATCGGTTCAGCAGTCGGTATGGGGAATATATGGAGATTTCCATATATGGTATCTGACTGGGGCGGTATGACATTTTTAATCCCATATATTTTATTTGTAATTTTAATCGGTGCTTCCGGTGTGATCGAAGAGATGGCATTGGGACGTGCAGCCAAAGGCGGACCGATCAAAGCATTTGGGACATGTACCCAGATGCGGACAGGAAAGCGAAAACCGGGAGAAGTAATCGGTATTTTACCGGTCCTTGGGTCGTTTGCACTGGCGATTGGATATACAGTTGTAGTTGGCTGGATCTTCAAATATGCATTTCTGGCATTGACTGGTAAAGTTGCGGCAATGGGACAGGACATGGATATAATCGGTGGAATGTTCGGAAGTACAGCAAAAGTATTTGGCAACAATTTGTGGCTGGTGATCGCAGTGATCGTGACAGCCGTTATCATGGCATTTGGAATCGCAGGAGGAATTGAACGGGCGAACAAAGTTATGATGCCATTCTTGTTTATCATGTTTTTAGGGCTTGGAATTTATATTCTCACATTGCCGGGAGCAGAAGCCGGTTATCGTTATATATTTACGATCGAGCCAAAAGGCCTGTTAGATATTAAGCTATGGATATATGCATTTGGACAGGCATTCTTCTCACTCTCGATCGCAGGAAATGGAACAGTGATATATGGTTCTTATTTAAGCGAGGAAGAGGATTTGGTGAGTTCTGCAAGAAATGTAGCGATTTTTGATACAATAGCGGCATTGCTCGCAGCATTTGTGATCATTCCGGGGATGGCAGTCGGCGGAGCTGAATTATCTTCAGGCGGTCCGGGACTTATGTTTATCTATCTGATCAACGTATTTAACGGAATGCCGGGTGGCAAGTTTGTAGGAATTGTTTTCTATGTCTGTGTATTATTTGCCGGAATGAGTTCGCTGGTTAATCTGTATGAAGCTCCGGTAGCAACATTGCAGGAAAAATTTGGATTAAAAAGATTCTCTGCAGTTGGTGTGATCGCAGTGATCGGATGCACTGTTGCACTGCTCATTCAGGGAATCGTCTCAGGTTGGATGGATGCGGTTTCAATTTATATTTGTCCACTTGGTGCAATGTTATCAGCAATCATGTTCTTCTGGATTGCAGGAGAAGAGTTCGCTTTGCAGGCAGTAAACAAAGGCAGGGATAAGAAGATTGGAAAATGGTTTGTCCCGGTCGGAAAATATGTACTGGTTCCACTGGCATTTCTGGCATTGGTAGCCGGAGCGTTACTTGGTGGAATCGGGTGAAAAAAGGAGATATTGCAGAGCAAGGGGCGATGCAATATCTCCTTTTACAAATTCATTCAATGTTTCACACATACTTGCTTTAACTGTTTTTTTGTACCATAATATAATACGGAATTTAATTGAAAGAAATGGAGGAGAGAACTGTGAAGAAAAATAAATACGAGATAGATATGTGTAATGGATCCATCATGGATAAGCTGATATCGTTTTCACTTCCACTTATGCTTTCCGGTATTTTGCAGTTGATGTTTAATGCGGTAGATATAGTTGTTGTCGGACGATTTAGTGGAAGTCAGGCGTTGGCTGCGGTTGGTTCAACGACAGCGTTGATTAATATATTTACCAATTTATTTATTGGAATCTCTCTTGGGGCAAATGTACTGGCTGCAAGATTTTATGCTTCCGGTAAGGAAAAGGAAATGTCAGAAACAGTACATACAGCGATCACACTGGCCCTGATCAGCGGAATTATAATGGCAGTAGTAGGGCTGTTATTGGCAAAATGGGCATTGTGGCTGATGGGAACGCCATCGGATGTAATAGAGCTGTCAACTCTTTATATGAGAATTTATTTTTGCGGAATGCCATTTTTTATGTTGTATAACTATGGCGCAGCCATTTTAAGAGCTGTCGGAGATACAAAACGTCCGCTTGTATTTTTGATTATTTCAGGTGTGGCAAATGCAGGATTAAATATGATCCTTGTAATTATTTTCCACATGGGTGTTGCCGGAGTTGGAATCGGAACAGTCATTTCACAGTTAATATCTTGTGTTTTGGTACTTCGGTGTTTGTATAAATCAGAGGGCTGTTATCAATTGAGATTTTCTAAATTAAGAATTCAGAAAGTATACTTGAGACAGATCTTTCAGGTTGGAATTCCGGCCGGAATCCAGAGTACAGTTATCAACTTTTCAAATGCATTGTTACAGTCATCCGTCAATTCCTTCGGTTCGACAGCGATGGCCGGTTATACAGCAGCAAATAATATTCTGGGATTTTTATATGCTTCCGTTAATGCTGTGACACAGGCATGCATGAGCTTTACAAGCCAGAACTATGGTGTTGGAAAATATAAACGTATGGATCGGGTGCTGATAAATTGTCTGATTTTGTCAGTTGTTATATCGGGAGTCCTCGGTTGTGGTTCTTATGCATTTGGAACAGAAATATTGAAGGTTTACACGGAAGATCCGAAAGTAATCCAGTGCGGTCTGGAAATTTTATCAATGACTACAGTTACTTATTTTTTGTGTGGTATCATGGATTTGTTCCCGGGAGCACTGCGAGGAATGGGGCGTTCAGGTGTGCCGATGATCTTATCTATTATCGGTACAGTCGGAACAAGAATTGTGTGGATATTTATGCTGTTCCCACAACATAGATCACTGAAATTTTTATTTATTTCTTATCCGGCATCCTGGTTATTTACAATCGTAATGCAGGTAATATGCTTTTATTTTGTACGAAAGCAGGTGCATGCAAAAGGACGAGAGAGAATGATGCGGGAAGCACAGGCAAAATGATATAAAATACAAAATGATAGAGAATACGATAAGTTTTTTGTTAAGCGCGATGAATAGAAAGAGAAAGGAAGTAATATGACAAAGCAGGATAATTCAAAGGTAGATGAGGGATTACAGGGAAATGAGAAGATTGAGGAAGCAATTTTAGGATTGCAAAAAGAAAGTACACAGGAAATGCTGGCACATACATTGACCGTAATCCGCAGACGAATGAAAGAAAAAGGACAGGTGATTCTGGCGGTAGAGCCACCGAAGGGGTTGGAACAAATTCAAATCCAGGCTGTTCAGACATCGGATGGACAGAGCTGGTGGACGGCATTTACAAGTTTCGAAGAAGAATTAAAAGGTGGAGACAGTGTGAAGTCTACATTTTTAACAGATATAGACAAATTGTTTGAAACAGTGCTTCAAGTAGAGAAAATCCAAGGTATTATTTTAAATCCATGGAATCGGACGATAATGCTGGATAAAAATTTAATTCAGGTTATACTTGGGGCGAAAGCTTAAAATAAAGGGAAAAAACATGATAAAAAGTATAATAACAGGGATATTAGGAGTACTTGGAATACTGTGCTTTCTGTATGGAATTATGATACAGGCAACCCGGTCAGGAACAAAATTTTTCCTTGTCTGGTTTGGGATGGCAGTTGTTTTTCTTATGATGGGAATCGGAATTTACTGTGGAATATGGGACAAGATTCCAATGGTTGCACGTGGGATTATATTGCTTATTTTTGCACTTGGGATGGCATCATTTATTATTGTAGAAGGATGTATTATCAGTAGCTTAGCGACAGAAGAAAAAGAAAATCTGGATTATATTATTGTACTTGGTGCACAGGTAAAAGAAAGTGGTCCAAGCATTGTGCTCAAATATCGTTTGGACAAGGCTTTAGAATATATGAATGAAAATCCGGAGACGATTTGTATTGTATCCGGCGGACAAGGATATAACGAGCCGTACTCAGAAGCGGAAGGTATGGCGAAGTATCTGATCGAGCAGGGCATGTCATCAGACAGGATTATCAAGGAAGACAAGTCTAAGACTACAGAGCAAAATATTGCCAACAGCATGAAATATATTAAAAAGAAAGCAACAATCGGACTTGTGACGAACAACTTTCATGTATATCGGGCATTACAGATTGCGAAAAATCAAAAAATAGAAAATATATATGGAATAGCGGCAGATTCGTCTGCATTTTACATGCCGAACAATATGTTTCGGGAATATCTGGCAGAGATGAAATATCAGGTTAGAAAAGTGTTACATTTGAATCATCGGGGAGAAAATTAGATGGTAAATATTATTGAGATTACAGAATTTGAAGCACCGGAGTTAGATATTTATGCAAGAAAGACAGAGGCCCAGCTTCTGAATCGTGATAAACCGGAAGAAGGAATTTTTATTGCAGAAAGTCCTAAAGTAATTGAACGTGCATTAGATGCAGGATATGTTCCAATCTCCGCATTGGTTGAGAAGAAACAGATTGCAGGGGAAGCGAAATGCATCATAGAAAGACTGAGTGAAGAACAGTTGAATGAAATTCCGATTTATACAGCAGAGTTCGAAGTGTTAACGCAGCTTACAGGCTTTCAGCTTACAAGAGGAATGCTGTGTGCAATGCACCGCAGAGATTTGCCGAAAGTAGAAGAAATCTGTAAAGATGCACGTCGTATCGCAATTCTGGAAAATGTCATGAATCCAACTAACGTCGGTGCAATCTTCCGTTCTGCGGCTGCGATGAATATTGATGCGATCCTGCTTACGTCCGGATGCAGTAATCCACTTTATCGGAGGGCAATTCGTGTCAGTATGGGGACAACTTTTCAAATTCCATGGACATTTGTGAATAACTCTTGTTCCTGGCCGGAAGAAGGAATTGATATTCTCCGCAAGATGGGATTCAAGACAGCCGCCCTTGCACTTAGCGATAATTCTGTCCGAATTGATAATGAGCAGCTTATGAAAGAAGAAAAGCTGGCAATTATACTCGGAACGGAAGGCGACGGTCTGGCAACCGAGACCATTGCCGATTGTGATTATACCGTGAAGATTCCGATGACGCATGGCGTAGATTCGTTGAATGTGGCGGCTGCGAGTGCGGTGGCGTTCTGGCAGTTGGCGGGGATTGCTATTTGATACACTGGAGTTGACTTACACGGTTCTTGCGGGAATTATCATATGTGACTTCTTGCTCAGCTACATGAGCTTAAGAAACAGATAATAGAGTATATCTTTACTAAAAGTAAAGGAATTGAGTTCAAACTCACCCCCTACGGGGTTCAAACACGTTCACTCAATTCCTTTAACGTAAAGCCAGACTCTATAACTGTTTCTAAAGCTCATTCCGAATTCGCACGAAGTTCACATATGATAATTTTCGCAAGTCGTGTAACGGCGTAGGTTGTGAAGAAAATAGAAATCAAAGGATATTGTGGGGGATATCTGCGATAATGGACTATCGGGATTTGAAGATGCAAAATTTCTGCAGGAGGTATCTGCAAGTTATAGAAATAGCAAGTTAAGGATGCATAATTTCAATGGGAAGCATCCTCATATCATAGAAAACGTGGGATGTAGATGCAAAATTTACGAAGGAAGTATCTTCAGGTTCTAAAAATATGGAATGTAGATGCAATTTAATGATAGGCAGGCTGAAAAGTATCTGCAAGTTCAAAGAAAAGCAAGTTGCAGATACAATGGTCTAAAGAGCATCTGCAACAGCGAATAAGCGAGATGTGTAGATACATGAGGTGTCAGAAAAGTAAATTCTTCTGGAATTCTATTTATTTCAATGACGATACACCAAAAAGCAAGAAAAAGACTATGCAATCCAGCAAATTGGAGTCGGGCTTACCCGACGAAGCTGAGCTGGAGCTGGTGGAGAAGGATATTGGAATCTTTATATTGAAAAAGATTCCAAATGGATTGTCCCAGAAGACAGTACACTTAGTACTCTGGAAAATGCAGGTACAATGTTATATAAAAAATATTCTATAAATATCAAATTATTGGAGATTTTAGGTGAAATCTGCATATTGTATTATCGAATTGCATATGCTATAATGCCAATAGGCAGAACGATATGAGAGTTATCTTTTGTTGGTAACAAAAAAGCCGGAGGTGTGCAAGACCTTCGGCTTTTTCTATTCCTAATTTTGGCAATGGGAAGGCTTATCCCCATAGGCTAGCTGCCAACTATTTGTCTCCGTCTAACCATTTGTTGATGAGGTGGCAAACCACACCAGCCGTAACGGTGACAATAAACGATATGAGTATATCTTCCACTGGTAACACCCCCTTTCCATGCCGTTGTAGAGGGTGGCAACATTGTTAGTATATCATAGGATGATTATTATTTCTATCCATAAAAAGGGATTGGATTAGAACCATTTAGGGAGGCCATTTGGCCTCCCTGAATTGACAGTAAAGCTGTATTGGAGATATACTTTGTATATCATTATTTTATCTGGAGGAAAACCAAATGGAGAAACAAGTTGTTGAGAAGTTAATCGACACTGCAATCGAGCAACTAAAATTTTCTTATGCGCCGTATTCCAATTTTAAAGTTGGGGCAGCATTGCTGGCAAAAAATGGAACGGTGTATACTGGATGTAACATTGAAAATGCAGCATTTACACCAACGAACTGTGCGGAACGCACCGCATTTTTCAAGGCAGTCAGTGAGGGTGTGCACGAATTTGATGCAATTTGTATTGTTGGTGGAAAGGAAGGAATTCTGACAGAATACGCAGCGCCTTGCGGAGTGTGCAGACAGGTCATGATGGAATTCTGCAATCCGGATACATTTCAGGTGATACTTGCATTGGACAAAGAGCATTACGATGTTTATACTTTGCGTGAGTTGATGCCACAAGGATTTGGTCCGGGAAATCTGGCGTAGAAATATTTTAGCAAAATCAGCATTTTGCTGGTGCTTTTATTGATGTCAGGAAAGAAAAGAGGAAGTGACGCATGACTTTACAACAATTAACATATCTTGTGACAGTTGCAGAATGTGGAAATATTACAGAAGCAGCAGAACAATTATTTATTTCACAGCCGAGTTTAAGCAATGCTATTCATAATCTGGAAAAGGAAATGGGTGTGACAGCATTTGTACGTTCCAATAAGGGTGTGGTTGTGACACGCGAAGGGGAAGAATTATTATCCTATGCCCGCATGCTTTTGGAACAGGCAGACATTATGAAAGAACATTTTGGAAATGAAGAAAAAAGAGTGCCGAAATTTTCTGTATCCTGTCAGCACTATTCATTTGCGGTAAATGCGTTTGTAGATGTGATTAATCAGTATAATGTTGAAAAATACAGCTTTATCTTGCGGGAGACCCAGACGGGTGAGATTATAGACGATGTTGCACAAGGGAAAAGCGAACTGGGGATTCTGTATTTATCAGAACATAATGAAGATGTGCTTTTAAAACTTTTAAAGAAAAATGAGTTGATTTTTGAAGAATTATTCGTTGCCAATCCGCATGTTTTCATAAGTAAAGATCATCCGTTGGCAAAAAAGGAGCGCTTAACAATAGAAGACTTGAAGCCTTATCCATATCTTGTGTTTGAACAAGGTGAGCGAAATTCGTTCTATTTTTCAGAAGAGTTTTTAAGTGTTTTAGATTTCCCAAAGAACATTCAAGTGCGAGACAGGGCAACACTGTTTAATCTTGCTATCGGGTTAAATGGATTTACGGTAAGTTCCGGTGTGATCGATCAAAAATTAAATGGAGAAAATATCATTGCCAGACCGCTTGAGATGAATTGCAAGATGCGAATTGGGATGGTGAGACGAAAAAATATGTTGTTGAGTCGCTATGCGAAGGCATATATCGAGGCGATTAAGACCAACAAGTGAGCTGTTTGGGTGAGCCGTTGGGGACGGAGTTTTCCGGCTTTTTTCTATGAAAAAAAGCCGGAAAACTCCGTCCCCAAATGGTCTCACATATAAAAATTAATAAAATTTTAAGACAAGGATACTCCAGAGAAAATTGAAAATTGGAAGAAAAAGGAGTATAATTATTATGCTATAGTTTCTTCATAGTATAAGAAAGAAACCATAAGGACGAAGCGAGAAACTGTAGGAAAGGAGTCAAATTTGAAGTTTAGAAATATAAAAGTGGCAAAAATTATAGGAACTAAAACACTTGCAGGACTTTTGTCAGTAGGTTTGGCTATGAGTGCCCCGGTGGCTGCATTTGCAGAGGACGGTAATGTAGCAGTAGAGCAGGCAGCAGCGGGAATGCAGGCAAAAGCGGTGGATGGATCTGAGAATCTTGTCAATGTATCGGATAGTGTTCTTCAGATGGTTCAGAATGGAGAAGTCTATCTGGATGAGGCAAGCCAGTATCTGCTTGATGCAGCAACAGGACAGAAGGTGAATCCTGAGACCGGCGAACGCGTAGCAGAGACATCAGGAGTTCCGGAGACTCCGGCAACACCGGAAAATCCAGGAACACCGGAGACTCCGGCAACGCCAGAGAATCCAAGTACTCCAGAGAATCCGGGTACATCGGAGAATCCAGGAACAACAGAGAATCCGACCACACCGGAAAATCCAGGAACACCGGAGAATCCGGAAACCCCAGAGAATCCGGAAACCCCAGAGAATCCGGATAATTTGGATAATGCGAATAAGGCGGAAGATTCCAAGAACGACCAAACAGCAGAGACAGATAAGAAAGAAGAACAGCCGGCAGCAGCTCCGACTGAAACAAAGGAAGCAGAGAACCCTGGTACAGAGACAACCTCTGCAGGAAGCAATCAAGCTTTGATTGCCAGTCAGAAGATTGTGAAGCTGCCACAGGTAGTGGAAGATTTTCGTTTCTGGACAGTTGCAAGAAAGTATGCATTTGCAAAGACAGATTTGTATATTCGAGAGTCGATTCCAAGTTCAGAAAAAGATATCAAAGCAAGTGAAGTATCAAAGGAAGAGAAAGCAGCAGATTTAAAAAATGTAGCGAAGCGTTCAAAGATATTAAGCAAAACAGCAGAAAAAAAAGCAACAGCAAAGACAGAAAAGACATTTGACAAACAGGCTGCACAGCAGCAGTTGACAGAAGGTGTCCGAGCTGTAGGACAGATTACACAGGATGGTCTTTTGTATGTTCTCAAAGAGGAAGAGAATGGATGGCTGTATGTAGAGTCTGGTAATGTGCGTGGTTTTGTCAGAGCATCGGAAGTATATACAGGAGATGCAGCACAGAAATTGTTATCTGTTTATCAGAAACAAGCGAAGAAAAAAGCAGAGGCACAGAAGACAGAATATAAAGGAATTGAGGGAACTGCAAAGACAGCGACTGCTTTAGTTGACCCTTCCGAAAATCAGGCATTTACATATTTGAGAGCTACAGTGAATCAGACAGTAGTAAAGAAAGAATATGCATTGGTAAATGTAGATAAGCTAAATATCCGAGAGGAGAAGAGTGAGGATTCCCTGCTCGTTGGAACGCTGACACAAGGAAACCTCTGCTATATTCTTGCAGACCAGGATTCAGAGTGGACATATATCGAATCCGGTGATGTGCGAGGATTTGTAAAGCGTGAATATCTGAGCACAGGTGATGAAGTTACAAAACAGGTAAATGAAACCGGAGAAGAGAAATTTACAACAGCAAAAGAGGAGCTGAAACCGGAAGAAAATGATGCATTATATTATACGCTCACATCGACAAAAGCAGGGACTCCGAGTGGAGAAATCAGACAGTCTATGTTGGAATTTGCTTCACAGTTTGTCGGTAATCCATACGTATGGGGAGGCACAAGCCTGACAGATGGAGCGGACTGCTCAGGATTTGTACAGCAGATTTATAAACAGTATGGTTACGATCTTCCGCGAGTAGCAGCAGACCAGGCACAGTATGGTACAAAGATTGCAGTAGAAGATGCACAGCCGGGCGACTTGATTTTCTATGCGAAAGCCGGAGACATTCACCATGTTGTAATGTATGCGGGAAATGGAAAGACAATTGAAGCTGCAAATGAAAACGATGGTATCATTTATGGAAATGTAGATACAACAGAGGCAGTGTGGGCAACACGAATCTTAAATGATCAGTATTCGGTAGCAGGTGCCGGAATCGGCGAAGTCAATGCAACAGAGGATATGTATGGACAGTGCCTTGGTAATTTCAAGATTACATATTATTGTGCATGTGAGATTTGTTGTGACGTAGAGACTGGAATTACAGCCACAGGAACTCCGGTTGTAGAAGGTCAGACAATCGCAGTAGATCCAAATGTAATTCCGTATGGAACAAAAGTTATCATCGGTGGACATGTATTCACAGCAGAAGACTGCGGTGGAGCTATCAAAGAAAATCGTATTGATGTTTATGTAAATAACCATGCAGATGCATTGGCACTTGGAGTGACAAATGCAGATGTATATCTCGTGAAATAGGAGAGCCAACGGGGACGGGGATTAGACCATTCGGGGACGGAGTTTTCCGGCTTTTTTGCTAACAAAAAAGCCGGGAAACTCCGTCCCCATTGGCCTCCCCTGGCCTCCTCACAGCAATTCTGAATTCTGTAATGTCGGATTGAATGCATCGGAGATAGTGCGGATTGGCCGCACATCTAACACATAATCCGACGGCATTTGTCTGGGCGACATACCTGTGATATCTTTAAACACACGATTGAAGTGCCGGATGGTATCGAAACCGCACTTGGCTGCGATTTCAGTAATCGGGAGATGTTCGGTATTATTTTTCAATAGTTCGATAGCATGTTCTAGACGAACAGTGTTGAGATATTGTGAAAATGTCATCCCGGATACTTTGCGGAAGAATTTTGAAAAATATGGTTCTGATAATTTCATAAAATCTGCGGCGTCAGAAAATGTGATGTAATCATATTTGGCTTCAATCTCGGAAAGAAGGTTTTTATAATTGTCGATGGAAGAATGTTTCTCAGGCTGGATCTGAGCAGTGAGTTCTTCTGTGCGGAATATTTTAATCATAAGATCTGTGATCAATGAGCGGAGTTTTAAATCGTAGAATATTTTCTGCGATTTTAATTCTGTCTGCATTTTTTCAAAATATTCTTTGATCGGATAGGCATATTCTAACTTTGCCTTTGTAAGACGGTGTTCTTTTAAAATTCCATTTAAGAGAGAGGAGTCAAAAAGTATGATTGCGACAATGCTGTCGGGAGCACTCTTGATGTAGTGGATATCTCCGCCTTGAAGAAAAATTGCATCTCCTGTGGAGAGGGGATATTTTTCATGATTATCAGAGACAATAATCTCACCGGATTCTACATAGATCAGTTCACTTTCAAGATGCCAGTGCGGCAGATTCTGCAGGTTGCGATAGCGGCCTGTCCAGACACGCTCTTTTCCGTTATAGTTTCGTTTTTCAAAATTAGCAAGCATGGAATTCATCCTTTCTGTACAAATTTATTTCAGCTGAGAAAAAATTCACTTCTATAAATGGCAAGTTAATTACAAATTTTTCCCATGTGCGTTTGATTTGGATTTCAAAGAAAAGCATTTTTTTATATTTTACAAAATAGAGTAATAAATGTCCATAACTAGATAAGATTTTTCTTTCTATTTCGTATCTGAAAAGCTATACTAAAATTAGAGTTAAAGAAGCAGACTAATGAATTGCGACAGAAGTGTTAGTTTGCAAAAAATGAGCGAAAAATAAGATTTGAAAAGGAGAGAACAAATTATGTTAGGATGTAAAGATTACAAATTTTGGTTTTGTACAGGATCACAGGATTTATATGGAGATGAATGTCTGGCACATGTAGCAGAGCATTCACAGATTATCGTAAATGCGTTAAATGAATCAGGATTACTTCCGTATGAAGTGGTATGGAAACCGACACTGATTACAAATGAAGTGATCAGAAAGACATTTAATGAAGCAAATACAGATGAAAACTGTGCAGGTGTCATCGTATGGTGTCATACATTTTCACCGGCAAAATCATGGATTCTTGGATTGAAAGAGCTGAGAAAACCACTGCTTCATTTCCATACACAGTTTAATCGCGAGATTCCATATGATACAATCGATATGGATTTCATGAATGAAAATCAGGCAGCACACGGAGACCGTGAGTTCGGACATATTTTCACACGTCTGAACAAGAACCGCAAGGTTGTAATGGGATATTGGCAGGATAAGGATACACAGGAAAGAATCGGTTCTTGGATGCGTACAGCAGTCGGCGTGATCGAAAGCAGCCATGTCCGTGTTATGCGTATTGCCGACAATATGAGAAATGTTGCCGTAACAGAGGGCGATAAAGTAGAAGCACAGATCAAATTCGGATGGGAAGTAGATGCTTATCCGGTAAATGAAATCGCAGCTGTTGTACAGGATGTAAAACTAGGTGATGTGGAAGCACTTGTAGAAGAATATTACAGCAAATATCAGATTCTTCTGGAAGGAAGAGATGAAGCAGAATTCCGTAAACATGTAGCAGTTCAGGCACAGATTGAGCTTGGATTTGAAAAATTCTTAGAAGAACAGAACTATCAGGCAATCGTAACACATTTCGGTGATCTCGGTTCATTACAGCAGTTGCCGGGACTTGCTATCCAGAGATTGATGGAAAAAGGATACGGATTCGGTGGAGAAGGCGACTGGAAAACAGCAGCCATGGTCCGTGTTATGAAGATTATGACACAGGGAATGAAAGATGCAAAAGGAACTTCATTTATGGAAGATTACACATACAATCTCATTCCTGGAAAAGAAGGAATCCTTCAGGCACATATGCTTGAGGTTTGCCCGACAATCGCAGATGGCCCGATCAGCATCAAGTGTCAGCCATTGTCTATGGGAAATCGTGAAGATCCAACTCGTCTTGTATTTACAGCAAAAGAAGGACCGGCAATCGCAACATCACTGATCGACCTTGGAGACAGATTCCGTCTGATCATCAACAACGTAGATTGTAAGAAGACAGAAAAACCAATGCCAAAACTTCCGGTAGCAACAGCATTCTGGACACCACAGCCAGATCTCCGTACAGGAGCAGAAGCATGGATTCTTGCAGGCGGTGCTCATCATACAGCATTTACATACGACTTAACAGCAGAACAGATGGGTGACTGGGCAGCAGAAATGGGAATCGAAGCTGTATACATTGATAAGGATACAAACATTCGCCAGTTCAAAAATGAATTGATGTGGAATGAGGCAGTATTTAGCAAATAAATGAGACCAATGGGGACGGGGTTTAGTGGGGTTTTTATGGCTTTTTTCGCAAAGCTAAAAAAGCCACTAAACCCCGTCCCCATTGGTCTCCCCTTCTGCTATAATGAATAAGAAGGAGGGATGAGATGGAGCATATTATCATTGGTACAGCCGGGCATATAGATCATGGCAAGACTGCGTTGATCCGTGCATTGACCGGAAGAGATACGGATACGAATAAGGAAGAGAAGGAGCGTGGCATCACAATTGATCTCGGATTTACATGGTTTGATCTGCCAAATGGTGACCGCGCCGGAATCGTAGACGTACCGGGACATGAAAAATTCCTCCCGAATATGTTATCGGGAGTTTATGGCATGGATTTAGTCTTGTTGGTCATTGCTTTGGATGAAGGAATTAAACCACAGACGATTGAGCATATGGAAATCTTGTCACAGCTACATATAGAAAATGGCATCCTTGTTTTTACAAAATCGGATCTGGTGGATGAGGAATGGAAAGAACTGATGATAGAAGAAATCAGGGAAGAAATTAAAATGCTGGGAGATGACAGATTTGCAGCGTGGCCGGAAGTTTGTGTATCCTCCAAGACAGGAGAAGGGATTGAAAATCTGAAGACAATAATTGTCGAAAATGTATTGCGTACCCATCATTCAAGAGACACGTCAGGAGCATTTCGTATGCCGATTGACCGAATACTGTCTCTGCCCGGGCGAGGAACGGTGATTGCCGGAACCATTTTGGAAGGCGAGGTGCATCCGGACGATAAAATCATGCTATATCCGAAGGAAACAGAAGCACGTATCAGAAGCATACAGGTTCACGGGCAAAATGCAGAGAAAGCGACGGCAGGACAACGCGCAGCCTTTCTTTTACCGGGAATCAAAAAAGAAGAACTCAAACGAGGAAATGTAGCGGCAGCCATTCATTCCATGAATCCGTCAGAGAGGCTGGATGTGAAAATTACAATGTCAGCTCATACCGAAAGAATACTGAAACATCAGAGCAGATTGCATTTACACATCGGGGCAGGACAAGTTCTGTGCCGTGTCATTTTATTTGGGAAAAATGAGTTGGCTCCGGGGGAAAGCGGATACGCTCAACTTGTATTGGAAGAAAAAATCGCAGTAAAAAAACGAGATTCATTTGTACTTCGATTCTATTCTCCGCTAGAGACGATCGGCGGAGGAATCATTCTTGATGCGGCAGCCAAAAAACACAAAAGAACAAATCCGGCGGTAGTTGAAGAACTAAAACAAAAAGAAGAAAACAAAGAAAGCGATATTTTACTCGAATGGATACGAAGCCAGAAGAAAAGCCCGGTTACAATAGAGCAAATAAAGCCGATATTTGAAATAAATGAAGAAGAAATAAGCAATATGCTGTATGAATACATGAAAAAGCAACAAATCGTGTCATTTATTCGTAAGAAATGCACATATTATTGGTCGCGAGAATCTGAACATAACATGTGGGAGAAGATGGAAGAATGGCTTCAAAAATACCATCAGAGATATCCATACAGATACGGAGCCACAAAAAAAGAGCTGCAGAAAGAATTATTTTCAGGATGGGAGAACAAAACATTCGAAGCTTATTTATCTTATTTAGAATCCTTCGGGCAATCCCAGACAGACATCGCATCAGAATCAGACAAACAAACAGGTTCAAGAATTAAAAGAAACGAAGACCTCATTTGTCTATGCAATTTTGAAATCCAACACGATAAAAAATTTCAACAAATCGAGGCTAATATATTAAAAACTCTGGAGGGAGCAGGATATCAATTACTTCTATATAAAGAGCTGCGCCCATCGAAAGTTGACGAGGAATGCTTCGAAGACATTTTCGCAGTATTAAAAAACGAAGGAAAGCTGATTGAAATAGCAGATTCTTATTACGTTACAAAAGTAAAGCTGCAAGCCGTAATCGAAAAGGTGGAACAACATTTCAGGGAACACAAAATACTTACCTATTCAGAAATGCGTGACAAGTTGGAAATATCAAGAAAAATCGCTAAAATATGGATAGAATATTTAGATAAAATCAAGATTACAATGCGTTGTGGAAATGAGACAGAGCGCGTAGCATTCGGCTTAAAACAATAAAACCATTAATATAAGGAAGTGAAGTGCAAAGAAAATGAAGAAAGAGCAGACATATACACACGTATCACACGATTTCGAACCGGTTTTTGATGAAAACTCAAAAGTACTGATATTAGGTACATTTCCGTCGGTCAAATCGAGAGAAAACCAGTTCTATTACGGACATCCGCAGAACCGTTTCTGGAAAGTAATCGCAGGACTGACAGAAAGCGAAGTGCCGCAGACCATTGAAGAAAAGAAAAAATTATTGCTGGAGCACGGCATTGCGATATGGGATGTCATTGAGAGTTGTGATATTATTGGTTCAAGTGACAGCAGTATAAAAAATGTTGTTCCGGCTGACATTGAAAGAGTGGTCGCAAATTCTAAGATCCAAAACATTTATGCAAATGGCGGGACTGCAAAGAAACTGTATGAAAAATACAGCCAGAAAAAAACAGGGCAAGAGATTATCGGCCTGCCTTCTACAAGCCCTGCAAATGCAGCATATTCACTGGAAAGATTATTAGAATGTTGGCAGGAAGTGAAAAAGGGATTATAATAGTGAAAAATAAATCACAAGACAAGGAGGCAGCATCATGAAATTAGGATTTATTGGAACAGGAAACATGGCAGGAGCCATTATGGGTGGCGTGATCAAGAGCGGGTTATTTAAACCTGAAGAGATCATAGGAGCGGATCTGTTGGAAGTAGGGCGTGAAAAAGTTAAAACATTGTATGGGATTCATGTGACAGCAGACAACAAAGAGGTTGTAGAGAAGGCAGAGACAATCATCTTGTCCGTAAAACCTCAATTTTATGAGTCTGTGATCGCAGAGATTAAAGATGTTATAAAACCGGAGCAGATTGTCATCACGATCGCACCGGGAAAAACACTTGAATGGCTGGCAAAACAGTTTGGCAAGGATGTAAAGCTTGTCCGTACAATGCCAAATACACCGGCTATGGTAGGAGAAGGAATGACAGCTGCCTGCCGAAATGAATTTGTCACAGATGAAGAGCTGGAAGGTGCGAAAAAGATTTTGTCCGCATTTGGTAAAGTAGAAGTGGTCAGTGAACATTTGATGGATGTAGTTGTGTCCGTAAGCGGAAGCTCACCGGCATATGTATTTATGTTTATCGAAGCGATGGCTGATGCAGCAGTTGCAGACGGCATGCCGAGAGCACAGGCATATCAATTTGCGGCACAGGCAGTGCTTGGAAGTGCAAAGATGGTGCTTGAGACAGGAAAACATCCGGGAGAATTAAAAGACATGGTATGCTCACCGGGAGGAACAACGATCGAGGCTGTACGCGTACTGGAAGAAAAAGGATTCCGCTCTGCAGTGATCGAAGCAATGAAGGCTTGCACAGATATTGCAAAAAAAATGTAAAAAATGCTTGCATTATTAAAAAACATATGATAAGATACTATTTGTGTCAGAGATGACGCGGGTGTAGTTCAATGGTAGAACACCAGCCTTCCAAGCTGGATACGTGGGTTCGATTCCCATCACCCGCTTCAACTTCATATGATACGCGGGTGTAGTTCAATGGTAGAACACCAGCCTTCCAAGCTGGATACGTGGGTTCGATTCCCATCACCCGCTTTTTTG
>CAKSAJ010000014.1 GCA_934435195.1 uncultured Schaedlerella sp. | reverse complement strand
AAGCCGATGTGGCTCAATTGGCAGAGCAGCTGATTTGTAATCAGCAGGTTATCGGTTCGAGTCCGATCATCGGCTTTCTCTTTTTGAGAGTTAACTTCATATCGCGGGGTGGAGCAGTCTGGAAGCTCGTCGGGCTCATAACCCGAAGGTCGTAGGTTCAAATCCTGCCCCCGCAATTCAAGACTTTTAAGTCTTATGCCCAGATAGCTCAGTCGGTAGAGCAGAGGACTGAAAATCCTCGTGTCGCTGGTTCGATTCCGGCTCTGGGCATTTTCACTGCAATAATAGCTGTGAATATGGGCGTGTAGCTCAGGTGGTAGAGCACTTGACTTTTAATCAAGTTGTCCGGGGTTCGAATCCCCGCACGCTCATTGTAAATGATCAACGTTGGATAGACGTTGATTTTTTTTTATTTAAATTTCAAGGAGTGCTAGAAACAATGTCAGAAACCTTATATAAGAGATTAAAAAAATACAGTGACTCTGATTATTATGGATTTCATATGCCGGGACATAAAAGAAATAAAGAGCTTATAAAAGCGGACATTCCATATGCATATGATATTACAGAAATTACAGGATTTGATGACCTTCATCATTCAAAAGAAATTTTAAAAGAAGAACAGGAACGAGCGGCAAAGATTTTTCATGCTGAAGAAACAGCTTTTTTAGTAAATGGAAGTACAGTTGGTATTTTAAGTGCTATTTTAGGCTCTACAGAAAAAGGAGATCGGATTCTTATTGCAAGAAATTGCCACAAATCGGTATATCATGCCATTTACATGAATGAATTGCATGCTGATTATATTTATCCTAATTATGATTCGGAAGTAGAATTGAATGGAGAAATAGATCCAGAAAAGGTTCGGAAGAAGTTAGAGGAAAATTACAAATCTGATTGTGAAAATAAAATAAAAGCAGTTATGATTGTTTCGCCTACATATGATGGTGTTTTGTCAGATATAGAAACAATAGCGAAGATTGTTCATGAATATGGAATCCCATTGATCGTAGATGAAGCTCATGGAGCACATTTTGGATTTCATCCATATTTTCCAAGAAACGCGAATGAAAAAGGTGCCGACATTGTAATCCAGAGTATACATAAAACACTCCCTTCTTTGACACAGACAGCTTTGATACATATGAACGGACAAATCGCAGACAGAGAATCGGTGAGAATGTATTTACATATGCTCCAGTCGAGCAGTCCATCCTATATATTAATGGCTTCTATAGATGAATGTATAGATATGCTGGAAAATTATAGAGATGCTTACTTCCAAAGCTATGTAGAAAGTTTAGATAATGTGAGAAAAAATTTGCGACATTTGAAACATTTGAAATTAGTAGAGACCGGCAAGGTAGAATATGATAAATCCAAACTAGTTATTTCTGTGAAAGATACCAAAATGACAGGAAAAGAATTGCATCGGATATTATTAAAGAAATATCATTTGGAAATGGAACTGTCAGCAGGAAGTTATGTGCTGGCTATGACTTCTATAGGGGATAAGAAGGATGGAATGGACAGACTGGTGAAGGCTTTATATGAAATAGATGAAGAGTTAGATAAAAAAGAGTTATTCAATAAAAAAGGTGAAAAAGAACCGAACAATGTGGATAACATTTCAAAAAAAACAGACAGTTGTGAAAAAAACATTAAACTTCACAGTTATCAATTACCAGAATTAGAGCAGATTTATCCGAGTGCTGAAGCAATAAAAAAAGCAAAGAATAAGGAAAATGTGGTATCGTTAGAATATAAAAATTGTGTGGGATATATTTCAACAGAGTATGCTTATCTATATCCACCGGGGATTCCAATTATAGTTCCGGGAGAGCGAATTTCAAACGAAGCAATTAAAATTCTCATACAGTATGAATGTGCCGGTTTTGATATCGAGGGTGCAAAAGAAGAAGGCAAATTAGAGGTGTTAAAGTAAGTGCCAAGTCTCGCGGCTGCTCGACTTGAATTTGGTAAAATAAAACAACTATGATGTATGTAACAGTGAGAGAGGAAAAAACATGGGAAAGATTTTTTATTTAATGGGAAAAAGCTCATCTGGGAAAGATTCTATTTTTAAGAAAATAAAAGAAAGAATACCCGAATTGAAAAATATAATTTTATATACGACAAGACCAATTCGCGAAGGAGAACAAAATGGGGTGGAATATCATTTTGTAGATGAAAATAAACTTCAGGAATTGGAAAAAAGAGGTTGTGTTATTGAGCAGCGTGCTTATCAGACAAAACATGGAATTTGGAAATATTTTACGGCAGACGATGGGCAAGTTGATTTGTCAAAATATAGTTATCTGGTGATTGGTACGTTGGTGTCTTATCAGGAAATGTGTAAATATTTCGGAAAAGAAAATATGATTCCGCTGTATGTAGAGGTAGAGGATGGATTGCGATTAAGCAGGGCCCTGGAAAGAGAGCGACAGCAGGCAGCACCTAAATATGCAGAAATGTGCAGAAGATTTTTAGCAGATTCAGAAGACTTTTCGGAGAAAAATTTGCAGGATGCGGGAATTACAAAGCGTTTTCAAAATCTTGATTTTCAAAAATGTGTAAGTGAGATTTGTGCTTATATTGATATACAGGAAAACGGATTTAAGTAAAATTATATAGTTTAATAAATAATATAAAAGAATGCATTTTCGTATTTGCGGGTATGACTCCTTTAAAAACTATGTTATAATACGAATATCGAAGTGGCTGAATGGCTGCGGGAATAAATTTAAAGAATGTGGGTGATAGAATGAGCGGATTTAAAGACGTTGTAGGACACAAAAATATAATACAGTACATTGGGAATGCTGTGACATCGGATACTGTCTCCCATGCTTATATACTCAACGGAGAAAGAGGGTCTGGAAAGAAACTACTGGCAAATTTATTTGCAATGAGTCTTCAGTGCCAGAACCGAGAGGCGGACGGAGATGCATGTGGAAAATGCCAGTCTTGTAAACAGGCAATGAATGGCAACCAGCCGGATATTATCCGTGTTGTTCATGAAAAACCGACGACGATCAGTGTAGATGATATTCGTGAACAGGTAAATAATGATATTGTGATAAAACCTTATAGCAGTAAGTATAAGATTTATATTATTGATGATGCAGATATGATGAGTGTACAGGCTCAGAATGCGTTATTAAAGACGATTGAGGAGCCACCGGAGTATGCGGTGATCATGCTTTTAACACAGAATGCAGAAGTATTATTGCCAACGATACGTTCTCGATGTGTTATGTTGAAATTGCGTAATATTAGAGATCAATTGGTGAAAAAATATCTTATGGAGCAGTTGGAGATTCCGGATTATAAAGCAGATATCTGCGTAGCATTTGCACAGGGAAATATGGGAAAAGCAATCTCACTTGCAACTTCTGAGTATTTTAATGAGATTAAAGAAGAGGCAATCAGACTGCTTAGAAACATTGATGAGATGCAGGTAGAAGAGTTGATGGCAGCAGTGAAAAACTGTATGTTATATAAGCTGGAGATTCAGGATTATCTGGATATTATTGCAATCTGGTATCGTGATGTTTTATTATTTAAAGCAACAAAAGATCCGGACAGGGTTGTATTTTCAGATCAGCTGAAGTATATCAAGCAGCGTGCCAGTAAGAGTTCCTATGAAGGTATTGAAGTAATACTGGATGGTATCGAGAAAGCAAAGGCAAGACTAAATGCAAATGTAAACTTTGAGCTGACAATGGAATTGCTTCTGCTGACAATAAAGGAGAACTAGAAGAATGATAAAAGTAATAGGTGTGCGTTTTCGAACTGCAGGAAAGATATATTTCTTTTCGCCGGGAGAACTGGAAATAAAGCAGGGAGAATATGTCATTGTTGAGACTGCGAGAGGCATAGAATATGGGCGTGTTGTAAGCGGTCCAAAGGAAGTGAGCGAGGATGAAGTCGTACAGCCGTTAAAATCTGTTATTCGTATTGCAAATGAACAGGATAAAAAAACGGTTGAGAAGAATAAAGAAAAAGAAAAAGAAGCGTTTAAAATTTGTCTGGAAAAGATTCGCAAGCATAATTTGCAGATGAAATTGATTGATGTAGAATATACATTTGATAATAATAAAGTGTTATTTTATTTTACGGCAGATGGAAGAATTGATTTTAGAGAGCTTGTCAAGGATCTGGCAGCAGTCTTCCGTACAAGAATTGAATTGCGTCAGATCGGTGTGAGAGATGAGACAAAGATTCGTGGTGGGATTGGAATCTGTGGCAGACCATTATGCTGTAGCACATATTTATCTGAGTTTGCAGCAGTTTCAATCAAGATGGCAAAGGAACAGAATCTTTCACTTAATCCAACAAAGATTTCTGGTGTCTGCGGACGTTTGATGTGTTGTTTGACAAATGAAGAAGAAACTTACGAGGAGTTGAACAGTCAGCTTCCGTCAGTCGGAGATATGGTGACAACACCGGATCAGTTAAGTGGAGTAGTACATTCGTTAAGTGTTTTACGTAAGCAGGTTAAGGTGATTGTAAATCTTGAAAATGATGAGAAAGAAATTCGAGAGTATTCTGCTGATGAGTTGAAATTTAAACCGAGACGAAGAAAAACAAAGGTTTCAAAGGAAGAAATGAAACAATTTGCCAAATTGGAGAAAAATGAAGGAGCATCCAAGTTAGATGACAATTAAGAACCAGGATGTACATTTGTATCCGGGAGAGCGATTGGATGATTTGCAGTTAAAAGGTTACGAGATCATACAAGATCCGAAGCGTTTTTGTTTTGGAATCGATGCAGTACTTCTTTCTAATTTTGCAAAAGTAAAACCGGGAGAGCGGGTGCTGGATCTTGGAACAGGAACCGGAATATTGCCAATTCTATTAGAAGGCAAGACAAAGGGAAGTCATTTTACCGGTCTTGAGATTCAGGAAGAGAGTGCAGATATGGCACGAAGGAGTGTGGCATATAACCGGTTGGAAGATAAGATTGATATTGTAACAGGAGATATTAAAGAGGCAGCAACGATTTTTCCGCCTGCCTCTTTTGATGTTATCACTACGAATCCACCTTATATGTTGAATCAGCATGGTCTGAAAAATGAAGGCGATGCAAAGACAATAGCAAGACATGAGATACTTTGTACTTTAGATGATATTTTACGAGAGAGTGAAAAGATTCTTGCGGATAGCAAGGGACGTTTTTATATGATTCATAAACCATTTAGGCTTGCTGAGATTATGGCGAAGATGTGCCAGTATCGAATTGAGCCGAAACGTATTCAGTTTGTACATCCTTATATAGATAAGGAACCGACAATGGTTTTGATAGAGGGACTGCGAGGCGGAAAATCGCGTGTGACAGTTGAGCCGCCGATAATCATGTATGAACATTAGAGAGGAATTATTATGTCAGGAACATTATATCTGTGTGCAACACCGATCGGTAATTTGGAAGATATGACATTTCGTGTAATACGGACGTTGAAAGAAGTAGATCTGATCGCAGCGGAAGATACAAGAAATAGTATTAAATTGCTGAATCATTTTGAGATACAGACGCCAATGACAAGTTACCATGAATATAACAAATATGAAAAAGGTCGTAAACTGGTTGAAAAATTACAGGATGGTATGAATATTGCATTGATTACAGACGCGGGTACGCCAGGAATTTCAGATCCAGGAGAAGAACTTGTAAAGATGTGTTATGAAGCTGGGATTCCGGTTACGTCGCTTCCGGGGGCAGCAGCCTGTATTACAGCGCTTACATTATCTGGATTATCTACAAGAAGATTTGCTTTTGAAGCGTTTCTTCCAACGGATAAGAAGGAAAAAGAGCTGGTGCTTCAGGAAATAGAGCGGGAAACAAGAACAATTATTATGTATGAGGCTCCACATCGCCTTTTAAAGACGTTAAAGATGTTAAGTGAACGATTGGGCAAGGAACGACGAATAACGGTCTGTAGGGAGCTTACAAAGCGTCACGAGACAGCATTTGCGACGACATTAGAAGAGGCGTGTGCATATTATAATGAGCAGCCGCCAAAAGGTGAGTGCGTGCTTGTGATCGAAGGAAGAAGCCGTGAGCAGATTGCTCAGGAAGAAAAAGCTCAGTGGGAAGAAATGAGTATTGAAGAACATATGGAGCATTATCTGTCACAGGGAATTGATAAAAAAGAAGCTATGAAGAAGGTGGCTAAGGACAGAGGGGTGTCCAAGAGAGATATCTATAATGCGTTGATATAAACCTGTGAGGGGAAAAGGAAAAAACCAATAGGGACGGAGTTAAGTGGCTTTTTTGCTAGGCAAAAAAGCCACTTAACTCCGTCCCTATTGGTTTTTCTTAATTTGGTGAATGAATATTTCCAATTAGGTTTAACCGAGTTCCAACACATACAGAAACAGTGCAAGCAATTGGAATATCATTTTCAGATATAAAGTTTGTTACAAGAAGCAAAGTGTCCTCTTCAGATAATTGTAAAAGATCAATTAAGGCTTGTTTTGTGGCTAAAGATAAAGAATCTAGAGCTTTATTGTCATAAATACGTATGAAAAAAGACTGTATTAAGTTTGGAGGAATTTCGTTCCTATGAAACAAATCAGGATAAATGCTATTATATTCATTTCTTATTGCATGACAAGAAAATGCAATTATTGTTTCATCAACACTTTCCAGAAAAGATGAAATAGTAATATCACAATTATTTTTTATATTTAAAAAATTATGAATAATATTACTCATAATTGTTGGAAGAAATTCCTGCGGTTCAGTTTTATAAGAATGATTTTTCAAAAGAGAATCTGCCTTAGGAAAACTGAAATAACATAGTGTTCGGTTTATTTTTTTCGGACAGACAAAATAACCTTTACCACGATGACTATAGATAATTCCCTTATCAATTAATTTTTGCAAACCATTACGAAGTGTAATTCGATTTACGTTTAATGATGTGGAGAGTTCTCTTTCTGTTGGAAGTTTATCATGTGGGTTTAACTGATGTTCGGTGATATATTGTAAAACAAATTCTTCAATTTCATCTGTCAAAAGCTGATAAATCTTAGGCATAATTGTTGTAATTCCTCTCTTAAAATTATATAACAGCCTGTGCATTTACCTGATAAATACCATTTTTAAAAATTCCATCCGTATAATATTTGCTGAATTCAGGTCTTACGAGAACTTCCGTATATTCGACAACTTGTTTATTGATTAGTGAAGAGGTAATGTCAATGTAAATAACAGAAGTATCATTTTCTAAATTAAGAAAACGTGCATCAGTGTTATGAACTTTTGTTGTAGAAAATGCATGACTAATGTCTTGAATCTTTATATTATTGGTTCGAAAAAGGTCATATAAAGAGTAAATTTGAAAATCAATATTTTCAATATCTGGGATACTGTCATGTAAAATATAAGTATTTTCAATGGATATAGGTTGTTCATTTCCCAGACGAAGTCGAAGTACTTGGAAAATCTCCGTATCTTCTGATACATCAAAAATCTTTGAAAATTTGTAACCGGCTTTTCGGGTCATTGTATTTAAAATTTTACTGGAAGGATCGTAGCCGGCTTTTTTTAGCAACTCACTCATACCTTTAAAATGCTTGGAAGAATTATCTATATCGTTCAGCATAATGTAAGTTCCCTTCCCATGATATTTTTTTAAAATGCCCTCAGCACACAGTTGCTCAATTGCTGAGCGAACTAAGGAACGGCTTACATCAAAAGATTTTGCCAATTCACGCTCAGAAGGAAGAGCAAGACCAAAAACATATTCATTGCTTTTAATCTTATCTCGTATAATTTCTGCAAGTTGTTGGTATGAAAGATCCATAGTCATATCTCCTAAAATAACAGAATTACTAGACACGGTGTAGTGTGAAAAGTAATAAGTAAGTTTTTCTATGCCTATTATATCAAACAAACCTAAAAAAAGAAACCTAAAAAAGAAAATTTGTATAATAAAAAATAAAAGTGGTTGACATAATACAAAATGAGTGGTATATTCAAAATGCGAAGTGGTTACAAACACTAAGCTATGCGCATAAAGTTTAAAATATTATTTTGATTATGGAGGAACCAGAACATGTACGGATACGAAGACAAAACTTACAATGAAGTATTAACTCAGGCAGTAAACAATATTGAAGAAATCAATGGGGCAGTAGATGCTATTTGTGAGAAAGGATATAAAAACCTTTATCTTGTAGGAACTGGTGGAACTTATGCGATGGCAAGCCCATTATCTTATCTTATTAAGACAAATTCAACAATTCCGTGGTATTATGAAATCGCAGCAGAACTTGTTACAGCTAAACCAAAACAACTCACAAAAGATTCTGTTGTAATTACAGCTTCTCTTTCAGGAACAACGGTAGAGACAATCAATGCAGCAAAATATGCAAAAGAAATTGGTGCAACAGTAATTGCTCTTGTAGGCGAAAAGGAGTGCCCACTTGCTGAGTATGTGGATTATGTATTTGAAAACAGAACAGCATCAAATGATGATCTTGTTGAAGAAATCTATATTCAGTATTTTGCACTTGGTGCGAGATTTATGAAAAATAATGGGGAATTTCCAGAGTATGAGAAGTTTATTGATGCTCTGAAACAGATGCCGGAAGTACTCCAGAAAGTAAGAGAAGATAATGATGAGCGTGCGCTTGCATTTGCAGAAAAGCACAAAGATACAAAATTTCATATGTGTGTAGGAGCTGGAAATACATGGGGAGAGACATATTGCTTCGCAATGTGCGTACTTGAAGAAATGCAGTGGATTCCAACAAAATCTATTCATGCAGCTGAATTCTTCCATGGAACAGTGGAAATGACTGAAAAAGATATGAGCTTTATGCTTTTCAAAGGAGAAGACGAGACAAGACCATTGCTTGATCGTGTTGAAAAATTTGTGAGAAACTATTCGGATGTAGTTCAAGTATGGGATACAAAGGATTATGAACTTAAAGGGGTTGACCCAAGCGTAAGAGGACTTGTTTCTCCACTCGTTATGGCTGCACAGCTTGAAAGAGTTAGCGCACATTTCGAACACGTAAGAAATCATAGTCTGGAGATTAGAAGATACTACAGAACAGTAGAGTATTAAAATTAAGATAAAATAAGGAAGTGAATTGTATGAGAAAATTATTAGTAGCGACTCATGGAAGATTTGCATCAGGAATTATGGAGACATTCAAATTAATCATGGGTGAGAGTGATGAAATTTCAGAAATCAGTGCATATGTAGAACCAGGGTTTGATATGCAGAAGGAAGCCGAAAAGAAGATTCATGAATTGAATGAAGAAGATGAATTGATTATCGTTGCAGATATTATGGGTGGAAGTATTGCTAATACATTTTCCTCATACATTCAATCTGAGAAAATACATATTATAACAGGGTTGAATCTTCCTTTACTAATTGGTTTGGCACAAGATTTGGATTCAGATATTTCAACAGATGAATTGATAGAAAACGCAATTCAGATGGGAAAAGAAGGAATTATAGATCTGAACAAAATGATGGAAGAAAATAGTGATATTGAGGAGGATTTCTAATGATTAAATTATTAAGAGTAGATGAGAGACTGATACATGGACAGGTGGCTTTTGCATGGACAAATTCATTGAAAGCAGATTGCATTCTTATAGTAAATGATGCAGTGGCAGCAGATAAACTCCGTAGCACTTCATTAAAAATGGCTGCTCCAGCAGGCGTAAAATTTGTTGTAAAAACATTGAAAGATGCGATTCCGTTGCTGAATGGAACAAAGACAGATAAATATAAGATTTTTCTGATTGTAGATAACACAGCAGATGCATTAGAACTTGTTAAAAATGTAAAAGATGTAGATCATGTTAATCTTGGAAACATGAAGTTGACAGGTGAAAGAACAATGATTACTCCTTCGCTTGCAGTATCTGAAAAGGAAAAAGAACAGATTCATGAGATGGTTGCAGCAGGTGCAGAAGTTGAATGTAGAGCTGTTCCTACAGATAAAAAAGTCATGGCAGAAAGTTTAATCTAGACTGTTATAGTAGTGAGAAGGAGGGAATATCATGTTAATACCGGCAATTCTTGTGTCTATTGTTGCACTTCTTGCGGCAATGGATGAGCAATTGTTTGGAGCATCCATGATGGCAAGACCATTGTTTACAGGTCCGATTATTGGTTTGATTATGGGTGATCTTCAAACAGGAGTAATTATAGGAGCAACATTAGAATCCATGTTCATGGGCTCTATTATGGTTGGAAGTGCTGTTCCACCGGAAGTATACGCTTCTAGTATTTTAAGTATTGCAATTGCAATTCAGACAGGAGCAGGAACTGGAACAGCTGTGGCACTTGCATTACCACTGTCTGTATTCTTGCAGATGTGGAGAAACTTCTGTTATGCAATTCCTGGAAGTTGGGCAGGAAAACAGATTGAAAAAGCACTTGATGAGAGAAATCTGAAAAAAGCGAATCTGTTGCATTTGACAGTTGTACCGCTTTCGATTGGAATCCCTTCAGCACTTTTAGTTTTTATCGCATTATTCTTTGGTGCGGATGGAATAAATAGTGTATTGAATATGATTCCAGAGGTAGTATTGAATGGATTTAATGTTGCTGCAGGAGTACTTTCTTGTGTAGGACTTGCACTTTTGATTAAGATTATGTCTAACAATAAAATACTTCCGTATCTTTTCCTTGGATTTGTAGCAGTTATGTATTTGGGAATGGATGTAATCGGTGTAGCAGTTGCAGGATTATGTGTCGCTTTTCTTGCAGTAAATAATATGAAATTTGAAGAGGAGGATGATTTCTAATGGAAGAAAATAAAAGAAATGAATTAGATGAAATGAATGAAAAAAAGGAAATCATGACTCCTAAGGATTATAGAAGTATTTTCTGGAGATCCTTTACGATTCAGGGTTCATGGTCTTTTGACAAAATGATGGCGTATGGATATATGTATGCAATTGAAAAACCATTGCGCAAAATATATCCAAATGATGATGACTTTTACGCTGCCTTGAAGAGACATACAGAAACATTTAATGTAACTCCACATGTTTCTCCGTTTATTATGACGCTTGGAGTTGCAATGGAAGAAGAAAATGCAAAATCAGAAACTTTTGACACCTCTTCTATTAATAATGTAAAGGTTGGTCTGATGGGTCCATTGTCTGGAATAGGAGACTCTTTCTTCTGGGGAACATTTAGAGTAATCGCAGCAGGTATTGGAATAGGACTTGCAAAAAGTGGAAATATTCTTGGTGCAGTGATTTACTTCCTGTTATATACAGCAATTCATTTTCTTACAAAAATTCTTGCTGGAAAGTATGGATATAAAATGGGAACAAAATTCCTTGAGAATTCGGAAGAAAATCATTTAATGGACAAACTTTCTATGGGAGCATCTATTCTTGGTATGACAGTAATAGGTGCGATGATAGGAACGATGGTCTCGTTACAAACAACCCTAAGTTTTACATTAGCAGGAACTGAAACAACTTTGCAGTCAATTTTCGATCAGATTTTCCCGGGAATTCTTCCACTGGGAGCTACCTTCCTTTGTGTAGCTTTGTTTAATAAAAACGTTAAGACAATTTATATTATACTTGGTATATTTGTCTTATGCATTCTGGGGTGCATGATTGGAATCTTCTAAAGTATTTATTATTTTTGATGTAGATGGCACAATTAATCAGACAGAAGTATATGCAGTAAAAGCATATAGAAAAGCCTTGGAAGAGACAGGAAAAACTGGATTTTCAGATCAAGAGCTTATAGAAAGGATTGGAGCTCCATTTGAACAGGATATAAGATATTTCTTTGGAGAAAGTCAATCTGAACAAGTAAAGTTATTCCAAAACTTAATTCAGAAATATTGGATTGATGGAATGAAAGAGTCAGCACAAACATTTGAAGGAATTCATCAAATGTTAGAAGAATTAAAAGAAAAAGGATACAAATTGGCAATCTGTTCTAATGCATCAAAATGGGAGTTAGATGTTATTTTAAGTAAATTAGAAGTAAAGGATTATTTTGATGTGATCCAGGGGGTTACAGAAAAAAATAACAAAATGTATAGTCTGGAAGAGTTATTGCGGAGAGAAAAACCTGAATTTGCAGTTATGGTTGGGGATCGAAGCTATGATAAAGAAGCAGCCAGATATAATCAGATTCCTTTTATTGGATGCAAATATGGATATGGAAAACCAGAAGAATTAAGTGACTGTAAATACAGTGTCGAGACAGCACTAGAGTTGCCGAGAGTAATCGATAAAATTGTTTCAGTATGGGGAGGAGTGGTTTAGTCCACGCCTCCTTTTTTTATGAAATAAGAGGAGTCGATATAGTATGAGGAGTTGAAGGAGGAGACGAATATGAGTGAATTCGTAGAAAGTCTGCAGATTTGGATAAATAATTTGTCCGTGAACTCGATAATTATTTTTATAATGATGATTTTTATGCTTATTGGAGCGGTTGATAGGATGCTGGGAAATCGATGGGGATATGGACAACAGTTTGAAGAGGGATTTCATGCAATCGGACCGATGATGCTGGCAATGGCAGGAGTTATTGCCGCTGCACCAGTATTGGCAATAGTATTAAAACCAATTATTGTACATATATATCAACTGATGGGTGCAGATGCATCGATGTTTGCTGGGACATTACTTGCAAGTGATACAGGTGGATATCCATTAGCCATGGAACTTGCTGAGAATAGTGCTGTAGGAAATTTTTCTGGTTTATTAGTAGCAAATATGTTAGGAGCGACATTAGTTTTTACATTACCAGTAGGTATGTCCATGATGAAAGAAAAAGATTATCCTTATCTTGGTGCAGGAGTTTTAGCGGGAATAATAACAATACCCATCGGATGTCTGGTGGGAGGAGCCGTGATGAATTTTACATCGTATAAGATAAGTTACTTATCAATAATCAGAAATATGCTTCCAGTAATTTTGATATCTGCATTAATTGTGATTGGTCTTTGGATTTGGCCGGAAAAAATGTTAAAAGGCTTTCAAAACTTTGGAATAGGGCTGAAGGTATTGATTACTATTTTTATAGCAATTGCAGTGTTTGAATATCAAACAGGAATTCATTTTCCATTATTTCGTATTATGGTGGAAGAAGATTCTAATGGTACAATTCCTCTTGAAAATTCATTTTTAATATGTGGACAGATTGGAACTATCTTAATAGGTGCTTTTCCAATGGTAAAATGGATGACAAAAACATTTGGAAGTATTTTATCAAGAGTAGGAAAAATATTTGGAATGAATGAAGAGGGATCGGCAGGATTAATAGCAACTTTGGCAAACAATATAGCAATGTTTAATATGATTAATAATATGAACGAAAAGTCAAAAATCTTAAATATTGCATTTGCTGTTTCTGCGTCATTTACATTCGGAGATCATCTTGCTTTTGCCGCAGGGGTTAATCCTTCGATGATTGTTCCTGTGATTGTAGGAAAACTTACAGCAGGATGCACTGCGTTTTTATTAGCTTCTATATTGACACCAAAATTACTTGAAAAAATTCAAATAAAAAAATAAAACCAATAGGGACGGAGTTAAGTGGCTTTTTTGCCTGGCAAAAAAGCCACTTAACTCCGTCCCTATTGGTTTTGAAATCGGCTAATGCCGATTTCTACCTTTTAGCGCTGTACGCGTCCGGCCCCATCACTATCCATCAGTGCAAGAACTTCACTTTCTGAGATAAAGTTTAAATCACCAGGAATAGTGTGTTTGATCGCTGCTGCAGCAAGTCCGAATTCCAGAGCTTTTTTAGCACCCATATCGGCCAGAATTCCGTGAAGTACTCCAGAGGCAAAGGAATCTCCGCCGCCAACACGGTCGACAATATGAAGATTGTAATTGCTTCCCTGATAAAGCCCGGAACTGGTACATATAGCACCGGACCAGCCGTTATCAGAAGCGCTTATACTTTTTCTGAGTGTTGTGATCAGGTGAGTAAATCCATAATGTTTCATTACGTTTGTCATGTGTTCTTCATCGACACAAATGCTGTAATCACCATTGATGAAGTCGGTATCACCTTCTGTATAACCAAGACATTTTGCAGCATCTCTTGCATTTCCAAAGCAAATATCTACATAAGGCATCATATCAGAAAGCATTTTCTGTTTTCCTTCTACATCTTCTGTCCAGAGTTTTGCACGATAGTTCAGATCAAAAGACACTGTAACACCATGTTCTTTTGCTTTCTTTAAAGCTGTCATAGTAAGTTCGGCAGCAGTATCGCTAAGAACAGGAGTTATGCCGGATACATGAAACAAGTCAACTCCTTCGAAAATAGTGTCGAAATCAAATTCTTCTGCAAGTGCCTGAGTAATAGCTGAATCAGCGCGGTCATAAACAACGCTGGAAGGGCGGACAGAAGCACCATTTTCCAGAAAATAAATTCCGAGACGTTTACCGCCTCTTACAATGTGGCGGCAGTCAACACCGAGCTTTTTCATTGTTGCAACTGCGGCATCACCGATTGCATTAGCAGGAATCTTAGATACGAATGCAGCATCATTTCCAAACTGTGCTAAAGAAGCAGCAACATTGGCTTCAGCTCCGCCGTAATTGATCTCAAAATCAGAAGCCTGTGCAAAACGCTGATATCCCGGAGGGGAAAGTCTCAGCATAATTTCTCCTAAAGTAACGACCTTAGCCATTATTTCACCTCCCGGGCAGAATGAACAAGTTCAACGGCCTCTTTTGTAAGAGCTGTAATTTCATCAAATTTTCCTTCAGAAACAAGACTTCCTTTTACCATCCAGCTTCCACCGCAAGCGATGATTTTATTATACTGGAGATAAGGTGTGATGTTTTGTGGGTTTATTCCGCCGGTTGGCATAAATTTTAACATAGTGTATGGTGCAGCGACAGCTTTGATCATAGACAGTCCGCCGGATGGTTCAGCAGGGAAAAATTTAACTACTTCTAATCCAAGTTCAATAGCCTGTTCCATTTCGCTAGGAGTAACAACTCCAGGTGTAACAGGAATATTTTTTTCCAGACAATATTTTACAACTTTTGGATTCAGTCCTGGGCTGACGATGAATTTAGCACCTGCCGAAACGGCACGGTCTACCTGTTCGGTTGTGAGAACAGTACCGGCTCCGACAACCATGTCAGGATATTCAGATGTCATGATGCGGATAGATTCTTCAGCAGCATCTGTGCGGAAAGTTACTTCCGCACAGGCAAGACCACCATCACAAAGTGCTTTTGCAAGAGGTGCTGCATCTTTTGCATCATCAAGTACAACAACAGGAACGATACCAAACTGTTCTAATTTTTCTAATGTTGAATTCATAATATATCTCCTTGATTTCATATACGATGATGAGTTATTTCTAAAAAATATTACAGAAGAGATTTCATAACCTCGTAAGTACCTTTTTCACGAATCTGTGTCAGATAATTGCAAACTGCAGATTCAAATCCTTCCAGTGCTGTAAGATCTTCGCCCCAGAAATCTGTATTTGTGCAAACTGCGTGAACGAGATCTTCTACGGAATCATCTTTGTGTGCAAGATAGAATTCCAGTACATTTTTGTCATCTTTTACTGTGTAATCATTTCCTTTTCTGCTTGCTACAAGACCATCTTCTGTCAATGTATGACCATTGAAGAAAGCAATGTAAAATGCAAAGGAAGCGGTAATACAAGCAGGAAGAGAACCCTGGCGTTTGATGTACTCTTTTAATGATGGCATTACACGAGCTTTCCATTTTGATGTAGAGTTTAATGAAATTGCAAGTAAAGCGTGATCGATAAATGGGTTTTTGAAACGTTCTGTTACAGCTGATGCAAAATCGAGTAACTCTTCTTTTGGAAGATCCAGTGTAGGGATGATTTCATCATAAATTGTTTTGTTCATGAATCCGCAGATTACGTCATCATGCATACAATCTCTTACAATATCCTGTCCTGCAAGGTAAGCACCGAGAACAAAGGAAGTGTGAGCTCCGTTTAAGATACGGACTTTACGCTGTTTGTAAGGTTTATGGTTATCTGTGATCAAGATAGGAAGTTCTGCTTTATCTACTGGGAACTCATCTTTGATAGACTGAGGACCTTCAATTACCCAGAATCCGAAAATCTCACCTGTGTCAATTAAGTTGTCTTTGTATCCGAGTTCTTCGCAGATTGCATCTGCTTCATTTCTAGGATAACCTGTAACGATACGGTCAACTAATGTAGAACAGAAAGTATTTTCTTTTTTGATCCATGCAACAAAATCTTCACCGAGATTCCACTGCTCAGCATATTTCAGTACGCATTTTTCAAGCTCTTTTCCGTTGTCATCGATCAACTCACATGAAAGAATGATAAATCCTTTTCCTTCTTCCTGACCAAATTTCTGGAAACGACGATATAAGAACTGAGTCAGTTTTCCAGGATAAGAATTGGCAGGAGTATCTGTAAACTGGCAAGAAGGATCGTATGCGATTCCAGCTTCTGTTGTATTACATGTGATAAATCTTAAATCCGGATTAGAAGCACATTCCAGAACAGCTTCAAAATCACTATATGGGTTCAGGCAACGGCTAACGCATGAAATCACACGTTTTTTGTTTACTTCCTGTCCATCCTGAAAACCTCTTAAGAAGAGAGTGTAAAGTCCTTCCTGTTCATTTATCATATCAGAAAGTCCGGATCCGATTGGCTGGCAGAGGACAACCTTAGAGTTAAATCCAGCCTTTTCATTCATGACGTCGATGAAATAGTCAACGAATGCACGAAGGAAATTTCCTTCACCAAACTGGAGTACACGTTCAGGAGCATCCTCGAGAAGATATCCTGAATAATTTTGTTCTTTTAATGTTTCATAAGAAAGTTTTTTCATGATTATTATATCCTTTCAATAAAGAGTGTTAAAAATAGTATTATTATTTGTTTTGAGTGTTTTTAGAGTGTTACGCCTTGTTTAAAAATTGCCATGTCGTGGAATCCGGCTTCTTCAGATTTTGATTTTTTACCGGATGCAATATCAATGACGAAATCAAGCAGTTGGTCTGCAAGTTCATCAGCCGGTGTATCATCAACGAGAACACCACAGTTAAAATCAATCCAGTTCTTCTTTTTCTGAGCAAGAAGATTATTAGAAGAGATCTTTACGGTTGGTACCGGACAGGCAAATGGTGTTCCGCGTCCTGTTGTGAAAAGGACGATGTGTGCTCCGGAGGCAGCCAGGGCAGTCGCGGCAACAAGATCATTTCCAGGGGCACTTAAAAGGTTCAGACCTTTTGTACATACAGGTTCTCCATAAGCAAGCACACCTTTAACGGCAGCAGTACCGGATTTCTGTGTGCATCCGAGAGATTTGTCTTCCAACGTAGAAATTCCACCTTTTTTATTTCCAGGGGATGGATTTTCATAAATGGTTTGTCCGTGACGTTTGAAATATTCTTTAAAGTCATTGATAAGAGTTACTGTCTTATCGAAGAGTGCTTCGTCTTCACAACGATTCATAAGCAATGTCTCAGCACCAAACATTTCTGGAACTTCAGTGAGGATTGTAGAGCCTCCCATTGCAATCAGTCTGTCAGAGAATCCACCGACAGTTGGATTGGCTGTGATGCCGGAAAGTCCGTCGGAACCTCCACATTTCATACCGATCACAAGCTCGCTGCAGCTGATAGGTTCTCTTTTAAATTGATTTGCATAAGCGGCAAGTTCACGTACAACTTCGATTCCGTCTGCAATTTCATCTTCACATTCCTGAGCAACAAGGAAACGGACACGTTTTGGATCGTATTCTCCGATATGTTTCTTTAATTCGTCAATGTTGCTGTTTTCACATCCAAGTCCGAGAACAAGAACGCCGCCTGCGTTTGGATGGTTAACAAGATCAGCCAGAATCTGGCGAGTGTGATCCTGATCATCACCCATCTGGGAACATCCATAAGGATGAGTAAAGGCAATGACTCCTTCTACGTTCTCAGTTACAAATGCCTGAGAGCCTTTTTCAATTGCCTGAGCTACGTTGTTTACGCATCCGACAGTCGGAATGATCCAGACCTCGTTGCGGACTCCGGCACGTCCGTCATTTCTTCTGTATCCATTGAAGAAACGGGATTCCTTTTCAGCAAGTGGAGCTGTTTCTTTATTATATGTATAAGTAAGAAGGTCTCCGAGTCCTGTTTTCATGTTGTGAGTATGGATCCAGGAACCTTTCGTGATGTCAGTTTTAGCAACTCCGATGGAATTTCCATATTTAATGATTGAGTCCCCTTCGGTGATGTTTGTTAAAGCAAATTTGTGTCCCTGAGGGATGTCTTCTGTTAATACTACTGTCTGATCGTCAATTTGAATTTCTGTTCCTTCCTTTAAAGGCGACAGTGCAACTGCGACGGTATCAGCAGGATGGATTTTAATAAATGGTTTCAAAGGTTAATTAATCCTCCTTCCAATATTCTTGAAATATTAAATGTAATTACTTACAAAATATGTAAGAGCTTACCTACAAGGTATAACGAAATGGAAAAAAGGTCAATATAAAATTAAGAAAAACAAGTGAGTTTGTGAAAATGATACAAAAATGAAAGGGAAATATTGTGGAATAATTAACGAAAAATTGTTTGCATTTTAATACAATGCACGTTATACTGGCATTGTGAATGTAAGGGCTTACACAAACCGAAAACATGAAAATTTAATGAATGAAATGAATGAAGGAAAGAAAAGATGAGAAGAAGGATTAAGAGAATTATCAGTACTGTTCTCTGTGCAGGTCTTGTTGCCGGTCTGCTGGGAGGCTGCAGTGGAACAGGAAGTATCAATGGTGGGAAGAAAATCATCCGAGTTGCTCTGTCTCAGTCAGAGACACATCCTGAGTATACAGGAATGGAGAAGTTCAAAGAAGTTATAGAAGAAAAGCTTGGAGATAAATATGAGGTTCAAATTTATCCAAATGAACTTCTTGGCGGTCAGACAAAGGCAATTGAGCTGACACAGACAGGTGCAATCGACTTTGTAGTAGTAGGTACACCAAACTTAGAGATTTTTGCAGATGTATATGAAGTATTCAGTATGCCATATCTGTTTACATCAGAAGAGGCTTACTTTGCAGCAATGAACGATACAGATTATATGGAAAAAGTATATGAGTCTACAGATGAAACAGGACTTCGTGTTATGACATGGTTTAATGTAGGATCAAGAAACTTCTATGCAAAGAAACCAATCAATACACCAGATGATCTGAAAGGATTAAAGATGCGTGTTCAGCAGAGTCCGGCCAGTGTAAAGATGGCAAATGCATTTGGTGCGGCAGCATCTCCTATGAGTTTTGGAGAGGTTTATACAGCAATCCAGCAGGGGGTTATTGACGGAGCGGAAAACAATGAGCTGGCACTGACTGAAAATAAGCATGGTGAAGTTGCGAAGTATTATTCTTATACAATGCATCAGATCATCCCAGATGTCTTGATCGCAAACTTAAAATTCCTTAACGGACTGAGCGATGAGGAGAAAGAAATTTTCTATGATGCAGCACATCAGGCAACAGAGACAGAGATGGAAGCCTGGGATGTTCAGGTAGAAAAAGCGAAAAAGATTGCACAGGATGATATGGGTGTTGAATTTATTTATCCAGATATCAATCTGTTTAAAGAAAAGGTAAGTAATGTACAGCAGGAGATGCTGGATGCCAACCCAAATATCCAGGATCTGTATGACCATATTCAGACATACAATGAAAAGTATGCAAACACATCCGATACAAAGGAGGCAAAGTAAGATGGAAGTATTACATAAAATCAGAAAAGGTATTGATACAGTCTTGAGTGCTGCCTGTGTAATTCTGTTTGCGATGATGGTAATTGTTGGAACATATCAGATTGTAACCAGATTTGTATTCAACAGTCCAAGTACGGTATCAGAAGAACTTCTTACATATACATTTGCATGGATGGCTATGCTTGCATCAGCTTATGTATTTGGTAAAAGAGATCATATGAAAATGAGCTTTCTGGTAGATAAGCTTTCAGAAGGAAAGAGAAAAATTCTTGATATTGTGATTGAAGTATTGATTATTTTCTTTGCGGCAGCTGTATTGATCTATGGTGGATTCACAATCATGGATCTGACAATGACACAGAAGACAGCATCCCTTGGAGTATCTATGGGCGTAATTTATGCAGTCATGCCACTTAGCGGTATTCTGGTTACAATTTACGGAATACTTAATATTGCAGATATGTGTACAGGAAATTATGTACAGAAGACAGAAGAGTAAAGGGGGAAAATAAAGATGAATATAGCAGTAGTATCAGGGTTAATTATTTTAATCCTTCTTGTAATCATGCTGATTGCAGGAGTACCTATCGCGGTTGCGCTTGGAGTATCTTCTGTATGTGCGATTCTTCCTGTTATGAATGTAGATGTAGCCGTTTTAACCGGATCTCAGAGAATTTTCTCTGGAATATCTGTATTTAGTTTGCTGGCTATTCCATTTTTCATCCTTGCAGGAAATATTATGAATAAAGGTGGTATTGCAGTCCGCCTGATCAACCTTGCAAAACTTATTACAGGTCGTGCACCTGGAGCATTGGCTCAGACAAATGTTCTTGCCAACATGCTTTTCGGTTCTATTTCCGGTTCCGGTACAGCAGCAGCATCTGCCATGGGCTCTATCATCGGACCAATTGAGAAAGAAGAAGGATATGATCCGAACTTCTCAGCAGCGGTTAATATTGCAACAGCACCAACAGGACTTTTGATTCCTCCAAGTAATGTTATGATCACATTTTCACTTGTAAGTGGAGGAACTTCTGTAGCAGCACTTTTTATGGCCGGATATATTCCTGGAATCCTCTGGGGTCTGGCATGTATGCTTGTAATTTATTTTATTGCAAAGAAGAGAGGATATCGTGCTAAGACAAAATTTACAGCAAAAGAAGCAGGAAAAGTAGTCCTTCAGGCAATACCATGTCTGCTCCTTATTGTTATCGTTATCGGTGGAATTATCTTTGGTGTGTTTACAGCAACAGAAGGCTCTGTAGTGGCTGTTGTATATAGCCTGATTCTTTCATTGTTTGTATATAAATCAATCAAGATCAAAGATCTTCCAAAGATTTTCAAGGACAGTGCAGAGATGACAGGAATTATCATTTTCCTGATCGGAGTATCAAGTATCATGTCATGGGTTATGGCATTTACAAATATTCCGGCAATCGTATCAGCAGGACTTCTTGCAATCAGCAGCAATAAATACGTCATTTTCCTTCTGATCAATGTTATCCTTCTTGTAGTTGGAACATTTATGGATATGACACCGGCCTGCCTGATCTTTACACCAATTTTCCTTCCGGTATGTACAGCGCTGGGAATGAATACGATTCATTTTGGAATCATGATGATCTTCAACCTGTGTATCGGAACGATCACACCGCCTGTTGGAACAACACTGTTTGTCGGTGTTAAAGTCGGAGGTGTTAAGATTGAGACAGTATTCAAGCAGTTACTTGTATATTTTGCAGTCATTTTCGCTGTATTGATGTTAGTGACATATATCCCGGCACTCAGCCTGACACTTCCAAAATTACTTGGATATATCTAAGAGATTTCTCAGACTTGATAGTTTTTTGAGAAAATCAAAGAGCGTGCAATTGTTTGTGTGTGCGCTCTTTGGCATGTAGTAAAAAATAAAGTTCAAATTAAGAAATAGGAGAGAACGAACATGAAAGCATTTATGGATAAAGACTTTTTATTATCTTCAGAAACATCACAGAAACTTTTTCACGAGTATGCAGAGAATATGCCGATCGTAGACTATCACTGTCATATTAACCCACAGGAAATAGCAGAAGATAGAAAGTTTGAAAATATTACACAGGTATGGCTTGGCGGAGATCATTATAAATGGCGCCAGATGCGTTCCAATGGAGTAGATGAATATTATATTACAGGCGGTGCAAGCGACCGTGAAAAATTCCAGAAATGGGCTGAGACTCTTGAAAAAGCAATCGGAAATCCTCTGTATCATTGGAGTCATTTAGAGTTGCAGAGATATTTTGGATATACAGGACATTTGTGCGGAGAGACAGCAGAAGAAGTCTGGAATCTGTGTAATGCGAAATTACAGGAAGATGGAATGTCTGTAAGAAATCTGATCCGTCAGTCAAATGTGAAATTAATCTGTACTACAGATGATCCGGTAGATTCTCTGGAATGGCATAAAAAACTGGCAGAGGATGATACTTTTGAAGTTCAGGTACTTCCAGCATGGCGTCCGGATAAAGCTATGAATCTGGAAAAACCAGAATATGCAGATTATATGAAAACTCTTTCAGAAGTAAGCGGAATCGAAGTAAAAGATTTTGCTACTATGAAGGAAGCTATTTTGAACAGAATGGATTTCTTTGCGTCTATGGGTTGTTCTGTATCAGACCATGCGTTGGAGTATGTCATGTACGCACCTGCTACAGAAGAGGAAGTTGATGCGATTTTCAAAAAAGCATTGGCAGGTGAAAGCATCACAAGAGAAGAAGAAATGAAATTTAAGATGGCATTTATGCAGTTTGTTGCAAGAGCTTATCATAAGAGAAATTGGGTAATGCAGATTCATTATGGATGTAAACGTGATAATAATGCGTTGATGTATGCAAAACTTGGACCGGATACAGGATTTGATTGTATCAACAATTATGCTCCAAGTGCACAGACAGCGGATTTCCTGAACTCTTTGATCGCAACAGATGAACTTCCAAAGACGATCTTGTATTCTTTGAATCCTTGTGACAATGAAGCAATCGGAACAATTCTTGGATGTTTCCAGGGAACAGAGGCAGCAGGAAAGATCCAGCAGGGAAGTGCATGGTGGTTCAACGATCACAAGACAGGTATGATTGCTCAGATGACATCCCTTGCAAACCTGGGACTTTTGTCTAACTTTGTAGGAATGCTTACAGATTCAAGAAGTTTCTTGTCTTACACAAGACATGAGTATTTCAGAAGAATTCTCTGCGAACTGATTGGAGGATGGGTTGAGAACGGAGAATATCCGGCAGATTATAAAGTGCTTGAGCAGATTGTAAAAGGAATTTCTTATAATAATGCAGTCAAATATTTCGGATTTGATATTTCTGAATAATTAAATTATAATAAATTTTAAACGTGGTATTTTGTGTTTGTGAAAAATGCAAGATGCCACGTTTTTTATGTAAGAGGTTACATAAGTCGTAATGGAAAAGAAATGCTATATTTAGTTCAATATTTGCCTAGAAAAACGAAAAACAGGGAAATATATTCAAAAAAACGGCGGAAAAATTGTATAAAATGAAGTACAACAAAGGATTGACTTATTTTTAACACACCTTTATAATAAATAATTGTAAGGGCTTACACAAAGGAATTATCAAGAGAACATGAGGAGATATGATTATGAAGAAGACACGTAAAATCACACCGGTTACGCGTTTCGCCTATGGAACAGGTAACCTTCTGGGAAGCGGAGCACTGGCAATCAGCGGTTCATGGCTTTTATTCTTTTACACAACATTTTGCCATCTGCCAATTGCACAGGCAACATTAATATTCTCAATAGCAACTTATTTGGATGTAATTATGAATCCATTGATGGGATTTATCTCAGATAGCTTTTATAAAACAAAGCTGGGACGCAGATTCGGAAGAAGAAGATTTTTCATTTTGATCGGTATTCCGTTAATGTGTCTGTATCCGCTTCTGTGGGTAAAAGGAATGAACTTCTGGTATTATTTTTCAACATACATTATGTTTGAAATCGTATATACAGGTGTTATGATTCCATACAACACATTGCCGGTAGAGATGACAAATACATTTGAAGAGCGTACATACCTTGCAGGATCGAAAGCAATGTTTGGAAAGATTGCAAACTTCCTTGGAGCTGCTCTTCCTGGATTATTTATTGGAATCTATGGACAGGATTCCCCGACACCATTCTTCTGTACAGGACTTTGCTATGGAGCAATCCTTGTAGTATCCATGATTTTACTTTACTTCAATACATGGGAACGTCCATGTGAAGAGGTTGAGGACGAGAGTGTTGCAAATATTGCAGAAGGATTCAAGAAGCTTTTTACAGATATTTTATCAACATTAAGAGTTCGTACTTTCCGTCATCATCTTGGAATGTATTTGTTCGGATTCGGAGCTGAATGGCTCTTTACAGCAACATTTACTTACTATGTAGTTTATGTTCTGGCACAGCCTTCTACATTCGTATCAGAAATGAACAGTATCAGTAGTATTCTTCAGCTGATCTCAACAATGCTTTTTGTTGGAATCGTAGCGAAGAAAGGATTTAAGAAACCATTTATCTGGGCACTGAGCGTTGTAATCGCAGCAATCCTTGGATATATCGCAGTTGCATTTATTCATGTGCCGAACCTGACAGTGGTAATGATTGTGATCGTAGTTGTATTTGGTCTTGGAACAGGTGGTGTTTACTACATTCCTTGGACATCATATACATTTATGGCAGATGTAGATGAGGTTGTAACAAATCGTCGTCGTGAAGGAATCTATGCCGGAGCTATGACAATGGCAGGAAAACTTCTTCGTGCAAGTATTGTATCAATCCTTGGATTTACACTTGCAGCATTCGGATTCAAAGAAGGTGTTTCTGTACAGCCGCAATCAGCACAGAATGCGATCATCGGAGTAATGTTGATTGGATGTTGCGGACTTGCATTACTTGGTATTGTATTCTCCTTCAAAATGAAGCTGACACAGGATACACACAAGATTGTTATTGCAGAGCTTGAGCGTGTACATGGAGGCGGAAAAATGGAAGATGTTGATCCAGAAGTAAAGAAAGTGCTGGAACAGCTTACAGGTGTGCCATATGAACACTGCTTTGGAAATAATAATATCGGTTATAAACCAAAAAAAATGAAATTAGATAATTCAGTTAGTGTAGGTTAATAGAAAAAGAGAGCAGCCGCTTGGGACGATTGGAAAATCGTGAAGTGGCTGCTCTCTTTTTTAAAAGTTCTTCAAAAAATTCATAGCTTCAATTGCATTTTCAGGAGTCGTATTTTCCATTGTTATATGCAGGTAAGGCTTGTGCTCTTTGAGCCAGTGAAGAATCTCACTGTAGTCGAGGTTTCCGGTACTTCCCGGTGCACAGGCAATCAGTTCATTTCCATCTACAGTGTAGTCCTTTGCATGAAGGAGTACGATATCATTTCCATTTAATTCCAGCATTTCATGAAAGAGTTCTTTCTGCTTAAGATGATTGCATTTGGCAAGCATATTTACCGGGTCAAAGATAATCTGGAGATGATCTCTTCCAAGTGTATCAAGTGCGATTCTGGTACGCTGTGGATTGTAAATGATGTGTCTCCATACAGGTTCAATCGCGATTGTGATTCCGTAAGATGCGGCATAGTCTACAACTTGTTTCAGATTCTTCATGAAGAAAGCAAATGCCTCTTCTTCATGACATTGTGGACAGTAGGCATATTCTGTATTTGGTGCGCCTGTTTCTGTTCCGACAAGAGGAGCGCCGAGCCATGCGGCAAAGCGGATATTTGCTTTATATTCTTCGATGATTTCATTTAATCTAACAGGGTCTGGATTAGCAAGATTCAGGTAACATCCATATACAGCAATATCAATTCCGTTTTCACTGAACTTACGGCGCAGATGAGCTGCCAGCCCCGGAGTAAGACCATGGCGGTCAATGTGATATTCGGAATAAATTAATTTGGAAGCAAGATGAGCACAGGTAAATCCTTTTTCTTTTGCAAGGACAAGTCGTTCTTCAAGAGAAACAGGCTCCATATCATGGAGCCTGATCCCTATTTGAAGATTTGAAGTAGTTGAACTTTTCATATCTCTAAATAGGCCTTTCTATAGTTATTTCTTTTATAAGTATTTGCAGTTCTATTATTTCTTATTGCGAAGCAGAATCTCTGTGTAAGCGAGAATCAGTGGCGCTACGCCTTTCGCATCATTTTTAACAATAGGTTCGCGCATATAGTACTCAAATGTACCTTCGCGCATATCAATATTTCCAAGACCGGCAACCAGACAGATGTTGTCGAGCTGAAGTACGCCATCTTTCTCGTTAAGAAAGTTCTCGCAGATTCCGTAAAATGCTTTTTCACCGTATGCGAAATATTTCTCATCTAAAAGTCCGAGGCGAACCCCTTTCATAATCGCATATGCGAAGATTGCAGAACCGGATGTCTCAAGATAGTTTGGCTTGATTCCGCCAAGGTTGATGACCTGATACCACATACCGGATTCTTCATCCTGATATGGGAGCATAGCATCAATCAGTTCACAGAACATATCTTTCAATTCATCACGTTCTGCACTCATTGATTCTGGCATGATTTCCCATGTGTCGGCGATAGCCATGGCAAACCATCCTTCGGCACGAAGCCAGAAATTGCTGGAGAGACCGGTTACTTTGTCGCACCAGAACATTTTGCGGGATGAGTCATATGCATGATAATAGAGACCATTTTTCTCACAACGCATCAATTCTCTTACTGTCTGGAACTGCTTGAAGCTGTCCTGGCAGGCATTTCCACCGCAGAAGCTTAGTTCATACTGCATGTAGAAAGGTTGAGCCATGTATAATCCATCAAGCCAGATCTGGTCAGGGTAGATTTCTTTGTGCCAGAAGTTTCCTTCTTTTGTTCGTGGCTGTCCCTGAAGCTGAGAATAGATGGTATCCATTGCCTTTCGGTATTTCTCTTTGTGAGTGAGATCGTAAAGACGATAAAGTGTCTTACCGGCATTTACATTGTCCAGATTATATTCTTCTGGATCATAGTACTTAATTGTTCCATCTTCGTTTACAAAGTAGTCAATAAATTCGTCTGCAAAATTCAGATAACGTGCATCTTCTGTGATATCATAGATCGTAAGAAGAGCTTTGATCATACATCCGTCGATATAATTCCATGTGTTTGGTTTGCCTGCACGAATTTTCTCGATGTTCCAAGCAGGTTCCTGTGGTGTACTGTTCTCGATTAACTGAGTAATATAGTTGTCTAAGATTTGCATAAATGTTTCCTCCGTGAATGTAATAAAATGTAAGGGCTAACACACGCGGATAAACACCTAGATATTAGGTTACGATACTTATTATAACATAAATAAAAGAAATTGATATTAGTGAAAATACATAAGAAATAAGGTCGGTTTTTGTGTCTATTGCATGATTGACAAAAAAATATGTGAATGTTACTATTGAGGTAAAAATGTAAGCACTTACATAAAAGGAGAACAGTATGGAATTAAAAGTGATTTGGAAAGTGGCTTGTGCCGCAGCAATTGAATGTGTGGGACAGGGAATTTTTGAAATGGAAGAACCTGTTGAAATCTATGTAAATAATGAATTTTATAAAAAAACAGACCGAGTAGTTTCAATTATCTATGATTTAAAACCAGAGACCGAGTATGAGATTTGTGTAAAAAAAGGAAATGAAAGTGCTAAAGTTTCTTTTAAAACAGAGGAAGAAAAATTTGTTTACGATGTAAAAACATTTGGAGCAAAAGGCGACGGGCAGCAGGATGATACAAAGTATATCCAGGCGGCAATTCTTTCCTGTGTATCAGGTGGAAGAGTTGTGATACCGGAAGGTGTATACAAAGTAACAAGTCTGTTTCTGAAAGATAATATGACACTTGAGTTGAAAAAAGGGGCAGTACTGTCAGCAGATACAGAAAGAGAACATTTCCCAATACTTAAAAGTACAGTACATAAGGAAGACGGAAGCGGCGAATTTATTCTTGGAACATGGGAAGGCGATGCAATGGACATGTTCGCAGGAATTATTACCGGAATCGGAGTAAAGAACGTAACGATTTGCGGAGAAGGCGTTCTCGATGGTAATGCAAGTTATGAAAACTGGTGGTATGAAGCGAAGAAAATTCGTGGCGCGGCCAGACCACGTATGATATTTTTAAATCAATGTGAAAATATTTGTATAGCAGGAATTACTGTGCAAAATAGTCCGAGCTGGAATATTCATCCATTTTTCTCTAAACATTTAAAATTTATCGGAATTTCCGTTCTTGGACCAAAAGATTCCCCAAATACGGATGGACTTGATCCTGAGGCATGTGATGATGTAGAAATTACCGGCTGTTATTTCTCAGTAGGAGATGATTGTATTGCGGTGAAATCAGGGAAAATATCAATTGGGGCAAAATACAAAGTACCATCCTCTAATCTGATGATTCGTCAGTGTTGTATGAGAGATGGTCATGGTTCTATTACACTTGGAAGTGAGATGGCCGGCGGTGTAAAAAATCTGACAGCGAAAGAGTGCTGTTTCTATCACACAGACAGAGGACTGCGAGTTAAGACAAGAAGAGGAAGAGGAAAGGATGCAGTCATTGATGGAATCATATTTGAAGATATAAAGATGGATTCGGTTATGACACCATTTGTTGTAAACAGTTTCTATTTCTGTGATCCGGACGGACATACAGACTATGTTCAGTGTAAAGAACCGCTTCCGGTAGATGACAGAACACCTGCAGTGAAGTCTTTATGCTTTAGAAATATCCAGGCAGATAACTGCCATGTGGCAGGTGCATTTTTCTACGGACTTCCGGAGCAGAAGATTGATTACCTTGAGATGAAACATGTAAGAGTGAATTATGATGCCGAGGCAAGAGCAGGACAGCCTGCAATGATGGATGGAATTCCGGAAAAAATCTGTAAAATGGGAATCTTCGCAAGAAATGTTGACAGGCTTGTACTTGAAGATGTTGAGGTGAGCGGTCAGTCCGGAAAAGAAATTGATATAGATGGAATTAATTCTTGTATAAAAGACGGCACAGAGTTGAAATAACGGAAAAAGTGCGTTAAAATTTATTAGTGGTGTCTACTTTAAAAGATAAGAATGTTGCGATGTTTACATATGAGGATACCATTTACGGATGACAGAAAATAGAAAGAGAGGACACGGCAATTAATATATATGATATAGCAAAACTTTCAGGTGTATCCATTGCGACCGTATCCAGAGTGGTAAATGGAAGTCCGAGAGTCAGCGAAAAAACAAAACAAAAAGTATTGGCTGTAATGAAGGAAAATGATTACACTCCAAATGTTTTTGCAAGAGGACTAGGTCTTGATTCAATGAAAACAGTGGGAATTATTTGTCCGAATATTGCAGATAGTTATATGGCGAAAGCGGTTGCGTATCTTGAGAGTAGTTTACATAGTTATGGATATGACTGTATTTTAGGATGCAGCGGTTTTGGTCAGGAAGAAAAACAAAATTATGTGAATATGCTTTTGTCAAAGAGAATTGATACTCTGGTACTTGTCGGTTCTACTTATGCAGGAAATGGAAAAGATGAGTATGATACGGATTATATCCGGGAAGCAGCAGAAAAAACGCCTGTTTTTATGATTAATGGGCGTGTCAGAGGAGACAATATATATTGTGCATGTGCAGATGATTGTCAGGCAACTTATGAGGTGACAAAGGCTTTGATCCGACGTGGGCGCAAGAGAATATTGTTTATGTATGATTCGGATTCATTTAGTGGAAGAAAGAAAAGAGAAGGGTACGAAGCAGCATTGGCGGAAGCAAATTATCCGGTAAGAGGTGAGCTTAAGTTCCGTACAAAGAATGATATTGAGTATACGAAAAATTTATTACTGGAATATAGTAATCTTGAGTTTGACAGTGTTGTTGCAACGGATGATGCAATGGCAATCGGGGCAGTGAAATATGCGAAAGTAAAAGGATTATCCGTGCCGGAAGAACTTACAATCACAGGTTATAATAATTCAATCATGGCAATTAGCTGTGAGCCGGAATTGACATCGGTGGATAGTAAATTAGATATACTGTGTAAGACAACGGTAGATCATATGATTGGCCTTTTGGAGAAGCAGGAAGAGATTGAGAAGAATGTAGTTGTGCCGTGCGAAATCGTGAAGCGGTGCACGACAGATTTTTAGAGAGATAAGCGGAAATCCTCGGTAATTCAATTACCGGGATGAAAGTGCAGGGAATTAAAGAAAAGAATGGTGAAGCGAAATCGAGAGTGTATGGAGATACATTCTCGATTTTTTCGTCTGACCTTTTGCTCCGGATATCTATAGATTACTGAGGAAAATCATGATAAGATAGAAGCACATGAAACGGACTGTATAGAAAAATAGAATCTGGTTCAGGAGAAGAATCAGCCGGTAGAAGATGAGGATGAAGACTGGTAAAATCAGAATAAAAAAATAATAGTAGGACAGGAGACAAAAATGGAAGAAAAATTTGAATTGGCATGTTTTCAGATTATTACATATGTAGGTACAGCAAGAACACATTTTATCAATGCAATCCAGTGTGCGAAAGAAGGAAAATATGATGAGGCAGCAGAGCTGATTAAACAAGGAGACGAAGCCTTTTCACTTGGACACAACGCTCATGCAGACCTTCTGACAATGGATGCAAATGGTGAAATTTCCAATGGATACATGCTTCTGATGCATGCAGAAGATCAGCTTATGAGTGCAGAGAGTTTCCGTATTCTCGCAGATGAATTCATTGCATTATATAAGAGAATTGATGTATCAGGCATCACATTATGAACTGGTTGCCAGATCATTACAAAGTACCGCTGTTTATTGTAGAAAATGGATTTGGAGCATATGATACTCTAGAAGAGGATGGAAGCATTCACGATCCATACCGCTTACCCAGACGAAAGAAAGATTCTTTCGAATGGTATAAAGAAGTTATTTCAACCAATGGTGAGAACATCAATTAGTTGACAAGATGATTGTTAAAGAAGAGTGTCTATATCAAGGAACGATAAAAGGTTCTGATATAGACACTTTTTAGTTTACTGATTGGTAATCTGTCCATCCTTCATCAATATAAGTTTTCCATCGAGGTTTGTTGCCTCTTCATAGTTGTTGGTGACGTAAAGCACAGTCAGATTTAGTTCTTTATTGATTCTCTGAATATCCTGCAGCATATCAGCACGAAGTTCGTCGCTGCCGTGAGCGAAATCTTCATCTACAAGTAAAACTTTTGGATGGCAGACAGTGGCACGGCAAAGTGCAATCTTCTGTTTTTGAGCATCGGTCAGTTCGGTCACTTTGTTGTTTAAAACATCTTCAATACCAAAAAATTTCACAGCGGTTTTTACGCGTGTATCAATGACATTGCGAGGCATATTACGAAGTTTTAAGCCAAGTGCAATATTTTCATAAGCACTTAAGTAGCCGTAAAGACGATAATTTTGGAATGCCATTGCAAGTTTACGATCTCTAGGCAAAATGTCATTTAATAATTCATCACCGAGATAGATTTGGCCGGAAGAGGTATCTTCCAGACCTCCGATCATACGCAGGATGGTGGATTTTCCGCATCCGCTTGGACCATGAAATGTTACAAATTCGCCGTCTTCAATTGTAAGAGAAACATCCTTGACGGACACAAAACCATTCGGATATATTTTATTTAAATTTTTTAGAGTAATACTTGCCATAAGGATTACCTCCCCAGTTAAAATAAATTTATTACCACATATAAATTTCGACCTGCAGTAATATAGAAAATGAGTAAAAACACTTGCATTTGATAGCTTTATTCTACTACAATCATGTAAGGAAGACAATTATGGAGTCTATATAAAAAAATGAAAATTTGATTAACCAGGGGACTGCTTACAGAAAATTGGTAAATCGAGAGATACAAAAGAATGAACGAAGGGAAAGAGATAACGATGTTATACGATGAGATTATAAATATTGTGACACTTGCAGGGGAGATGATTTTACAGGCGCATGAAGAAGAATTGACGATATATGATAAAGCCGGAATTTCTAATTTTGTGACAAAGCATGATAAAGATGTACAGTCTTATTTGATCCGCAATTTAAGAATTATTCTTCTAGAAGCAAATTTTCTTGCAGAGGAAGATGGAATCCAGCAGGAATTAGGAGATGGATATTGTTTTATTATTGACCCGATAGATGGCACAACTAATTTTATTTTTGACTATAAGCATAGCTGTATTTCGGTAGGGCTGGCATACCGTGGGAAGATGCAGTTTGGTTGTGTATACAATCCATATACAAAAGAAATGTATACCGCAGTCAAGGGGGAAGGTGCGAAGTTAAATGGTCGTGAAATTCACAGTTCGGATAAAGGGTTATCAGAGAATCTTGCAGCCTTTGGCTGTGCTCGTTATCAGACAGAGGACACAGACAGAATATTTGATTATGCAAAGAAATTGTATTTAAACAGCCTTGGAATCCGAGAAGGGGGTTCAGCGGCACTTGATATTTGCAGGGTTGCTTCAGGAGCAAACGGGGTATATGTAGAATTAATGTTGCAGCCGTGGGATTATGCGGCGGCATCGTTGATCGTAATGGAAGCAGGAGGATTTATATCTACAGCAGAAGGTGGTTTGATTTCTTTGGAACAGCCAAGTTCGATTCTGGCAGCAGGACGCACATGCTGGAAAGAAGCGATGAAGTTGTTAAATTAAGGGGCAAGATGTTTTTAGCGCAGGCCATGGAATGTTGGAATTGGAGCGAAATAAAACACCGTAGAATATTGACTCTATAAAAAACAGTCTCATTTCCGCGGTGTTTTATTTTTTGAAATTATTTTTTCTTCACAATACATCTTTTTTTGAAAAACGAAATTCCGAAACAAAGAACTTCATCATAATCATCTTCATATTCTTTAGCATATAGTTTTGTATCAATTTGCTGAAGAGCTTTTTCGCAATCTTTTGACATGTCTTCCAGTTTTTTTGAATATTTTACTTCAAAAACGGCAACGCGGCCTTCTGATGAGTCATAAACAATTACATCACTTCTGCCTTCACCGTGTTCTCTGTTTGATTCTACCATATATCCGGCACCGGTAAAAATTCCTGCTAAAAATGCATGATAAAAGTCTTCTTTATAATCATGATAACTAATGGTTTTACGAAGAAGCTTTGTCATTTCTGTTGTAATTGTTTCGCTGTCTCCATACCATATGGCATCAAAAAGAGCCTTTCGATTCCATATTTTAGCGTTGTCATCAAACCAATTGATGACAGTCGTTTCAAAAATTTCTTTGATTTCAGCATTCGGGATGATAAGTGCAGTATACTTTTCGGGTAATGGTGCTTTCAGATTTTCCTCTCTTACCTTTGTAAGATATCCTGTCAGATATAGAATACTCCACAAATTTTCTTCCGATGAATGTAAATAATCATAAGTCAGACTCTCATCTACACGCTGTACAATGTAGTCACCCTCTAGCAGGACTTCCAGTTTCTTAGTGATGCTACTGCCGGCATAGTCTATAAAAGAACGGATAATTGCATTATCACTGGTATTCTTCCAATAACTTTCCGGTTTTGCATTGGGATTTTGCAGAAGTTCACGCATGTAGTTCATGACATCCCATGGACAATATACATCAGCTTCTCCAAAATGATATCCATCATACCAGTCTTTCATTATTTCAGTTTTTTCCGTTGCCTTTGCATCTTTAAGAAGCTTATCAATATCTTTTTGGGTAAATCCAAAATATTCATCTAGTCTTGAAGATGTTATACTATCCGTAACTAAATTATTAGTTCCGGTAAATACACTTTCCTTGGCAATCTTTAAGCATCCTGTGATAAATGCAAACCGAAGAGATTCATTATCTTTTAAAACTGTGCTCAAAAGAACTTTCATAATGTCGAGCATTTCCTGATAATAGCCCTTATCACTTGCTTTTGCAATTGGTACATCAGATTCGTCCAGAAGTAAAACAACTTGTTTCTGATGATAAATTTGCAGCAGTCTTGTCAATGTACTAAGTGCCTGACTGATTTGTGTTTTATTTGCCGTTCCTGATTTTACTGCACGAAAAATCGTCTTGTCATCCTCATCAATATCCGAACATTCTAATAAATATGTGTGTTTTTTATATAAATTAGATATCTGTGCAACAAGTCTGTTGTATGCATCTTCAAAATTTAATCCGTCAACATCCTTAAAGGAAAAGAAAACAGTAGGCCATTGATTCATCCACGCTTCACATAAATCACGATTCTTTGATATTTCCAGCCCTGCAAATAATGCACTACTGTCTTTACGAATGTCAAAAAATGCTGCCAACATACTCATTCCAAGTGTTTTTCCAAAACGACGTGGTCGGGTGATTAATGTTACTTTCGTTGCTGTTGTTTTCAGTAATTCTTCTATTAATCCTGATTTGTCTATAAAGTAATAATTTTTCTGTCGTATTTCCGAAAAATCTGAAACTCCAACTGGAATATTTAATGCTGTCATGAAATCATCACCATCCTCTATTGGCAAATTAAAAATTTATATATTTATGTTCAATATGTACCTATCATAGCATGGCGATTATGGTTTTACAAGCAGTCAATATTGTTGAAAAATGGTATGAAAAAATATAAGAATATAGGGCTTATCCAATCCATAAGATAAAAATAACTCTATAGTCTGCGGTGTTTTTATGTCTTTTTTTAAGGGAATACAAGAAAATAAAATGGAGAAAGGAAAAAAGAACATTAATTATATAACAGCTCGAAAAATAAGAGCATTTTCAGTAATTGCCGGCACAATCGGAATCCTGTTATTATCCGGCTGTCAATCAGAAACTTCTGCAGGGCAGAATCGACAATTCCGTCAATTTACGAAGCAGCTGTTTTGCCAGGAGTTGTCGTCAAATACGATAAGTTTACATTACACATTGAAAAATCCGAAAGAGTATGATATTCGGGAAAATGAAGTAACTTTTGGGACATTTCCGACAGATAATAAAAATCTACTTGCATCGGTGGAAAACTTAGAAGAAGTGTTGAAAACTTTTGACTACAACAAGCTTTCGGTGGAAAACTCATTAACTTATGATGTTTTGAAATGCTATTTAAATATGACCGAGCGTGATGCGGAGTATATTTTGTATGACGAGCCTATGGGATTGGTCAGTGGCGTGCAGACACAGTTGCCGCTTATCTTATCGGAATATCCGTTTTATGAGCAGTCGGATGTAGATACATATTTACAGTTGATGAAAACAACACCGGAGTATTTTGCGTCTTTGCTAAAGTTCGAGCAGAAAAAATCAAAGGCTGGCTTATTTATGTCGGATAAAATGGCAGAGCAGGTAATCGAGCAGTGTAAGGCATTTCGAGATATGGGAGAAAATAATTATTTGTATTCTACATTTGCAGAGCGTGTTCAGACAGTAACTTCTCTTTCGGATAAACAAAAGAGTGACTACATACAGAAAAATGCAAGAATGATGAAGGCATATGTACTTCCGGCATATGACAATCTGATTTGTGTGATAGAAAAATTAAAAGGAAGTGGAAAAAATGAACAGGGCTTGTGTTATTTGCCAAAGGGAAAAGATTACTATGAACAGGTAGTTGAGGCTTCAACCGGTTCAACGCGTTCAGTGGAGGAAATCCGGGATATGACGAGGAGGCAAATGACGGAAGATTTGGAAGCAATGGAGCGCGTGATGAAGATTTCTGAAAAAGAAGTCAATGCGTCTATTCCACAGAATCCGACTTCTATCTTGCAGGATCTTCAGACGAAAATATCGACCAGCTTTCCAAAACTTCCGGATACAACTTATGAGGTTAAATATGTTCCGAAAGCAATGCAGGAGCACTTAAGTCCGGCATTTTATATGATACCTGCAATTGATGCGTATAATGAAAATGTTATTTATGTAAATGAAGCACAGATAGGAAATAATACAATGGCTTTGTTTACGACATTGGCACACGAAGGGTATCCGGGACATTTATATCAGACAGTTTATTTTGCAAATACAAATCCTGATCCTATTCGTACAGTTTTAAATTTTGGCGGATATGTAGAAGGATGGGCAACTTATGCGGAAATGTGCAGTTATTATCTTGCACCATTGACAAAGGATCAGGCAACGTTGCTGCAGAAAAATAGTTCAATCGTATTAGGGCTTTATACGTTGGCAGATATCGGAATACATTATGATGGATGGAGCAGGGAAGATGCAGTTGCATTTTATAAAAAATATGGAATTGGCGATGAGGATAATGTAAATCGAATTTATGATCTGATATTGGGAAGCCCTGGAAATTATTTGAAATATTATGTGGGGTATGTGGAATTTCTGGAATTAAAAAAAGACTGGGTGAAAGAGTATGGAAGTCAGGCATCACAGAAAGAATTTCATAAAGCTGTGCTGGATATTGGGCCGGCACCATTTAAAGTGGTGGAAAAATACATTGGAAGAGAGCTCGATAAATGAATCGAATATGGGTGAGAAAAGGACATTTTTTAACCTCTAATAGACAATCTTGGCTAAATGCTGAAAATGGGGTGCATAAGACAGATTATGTGATACAATGTAGCCAGTTAATAATCTGTGAAAGGCGGTAATAACATGTTAGAAGAACTGAAAAAACGAGTATATGAGGCCAATATGCTTTTGCCAAAGTATAAATTGATTACATTTACATGGGGAAATGTAAGTGAGATAGATCCGGAGACAGGATATTTTGCAATCAAGCCAAGTGGAGTGGAGTATGATGAACTGACACCTGACGATATGGTTATCATGGATCTGGAGGGAAATAAAATTGAGGGAAAATACAATCCATCTTCCGATACTGCTACGCACATCGAAATTTATAAAGGAATGCCGGATGTAAAAGGAATTGTGCATACACATTCTCCATGGGCAACAAGCTGGGCACAGGCAGGAAGAGGAATTCCTTGTTATGGAACAACACATGCTGATTATATGTATGGAGAAATTCCATGTGTTCGAAATCTGACAAAGGAAGAAATCGAAGAAGCTTACGAGAAGAATACGGGAGTTCTGATCGTGGATCATTTTAAAGATACAGAATATATGGCAATGCCGGCAGTATTGTGCAAAAACCATGGAACATTTACATGGGGAAAGAATGCAAAAGATGCGGTACATAATGCAGTTGTATTGGAAGAAGTTGCGAAGATGGCAGCCAGAACAGAGATGTTGAATCCGCAGGTACAGCCGGCTCCACAGGAATTACAGGATAAGCATTATTATCGTAAACATGGGGTGAATGCATATTATGGACAGAAATAGCAAGAGTCTATTGACAAATTATAAAAATTTGCTATAATAACTCACGTTGAAAAATTAATAATTTTAGTACAAATGGTAGTGAAATAACGGCGGGTGCTGTTCAAGCGAAAGTTTGGATCAGCACCTGTTTTTTGTTGAGAAAGTTTCATGGCAGAGATATCTGCATGAGAGAGCATCTGCAAAATGTCTGAAATGATACCGTGAAATAAGCTGTCTGGATTAGGAGGAGAAAAATGCCACAGAATAAGAGAGAGAGTTTAATTTTTACTGTCATGATGTGTTTCACAATGGTTTTTGTAATGAGTATTTATAATGTTTCGCTTCATATGGGCGGTCTGTCTATGAAGTCAGTACAGCAGGCATGGCTGGGATTTCCGATTGCATATATTTTTGCAATGTGCTGCGACTGGTTTGTAGTATCGAAAGCTGCAAAAGGTTTTGCATTCCGTTTTCTTGTAAAACCGGGTGATAATGGATTGAAGATTGCAATCTGTGTATCTTGTTGTATGGTGATTCCAATGGTAATTATCATGTCATTATATGGAGCATTTGAAGTTGCTATAAGTCAGGGGCTATGGAGTCAGATTGGAATTATCTGGCTGACAAATATTCCGAAGAACTTTATAGTTGCATTGCCATTGCAGTTATTGATTGCAGGACCGCTTGTAAGAAAAGTGTTCCGTACAGTATTCCCAGAAGGAAAAGTTTTAGCTTAATAGAATAGTATGAAAATGGATAAAATGAGTCTGTGGTTTTCAGGTGAAAATTGCAGGCTCATTTTTCTTGCTATACATATAACAAAAAGGTATACTTTTAAGAAAGAGAAAAATTAAGACAAGGAGAAATTGCCATGCGAAAACAGTTCTGTGTTACGGGAACTTGTATACCAGAGAAAAACTATATGGTTGACATCAGTGCCAGAATAGAGAAAATTACAAAAGAGTATATTGAAAATGGGCAGTATTTTACCATCAATTGTGCCAGACAGTATGGCAAAACAACAACCCTATATTTGTTGGAACGAAAATTACGAGAAAATTATCTTGTTTTAAGCTTAAGTTTTGAGGCAGCGGATGAATACTTTGAATCACTGTCAAGTTTAGCGGAAGGGTTGATTTTAGATATTGGAGAATGTCTCAGACAACAAAATGTGAAAAAAGAATTGATAGAAGAATGGGAAAGTCCGATTTTGGAAAAATTTCCGATGCGTTCATTAGGAATGAAAATTAGTTCTTTGTGCGGGGCAAGTGAAAAGAAAATTGTCTTGATGATAGACGAGGTTGACAAAAGTTCAGACAACCAGATTTTTTTATCTTTTCTGGGATTATTACGGGAGAAGTATTTAAGATGGCAGCAGGGAAAAGATGATACGTTTCAGTCTGTCATTTTAGCAGGTGTATATGATGTAAAAACTTTAAAATTGAAGTTACATCCAGATGAAGAACCCAAATACAATAGTCCGTGGAATATTGCGGCTGATTTTACAATTGATATGAATTTTACAGCTGATGATATTAAAACAATGCTAGAACAATATGAGAGCAATAATCAGACGGGGATGAATATTAATGCAATGAGCCAAAAATTATTTGAGTATACTTCGGGATATCCATTTCTTGTTTCGAAAATTTGCCAGATTATGGACGAGCGACTTCGGGAGGATGGGCGATTCTCTGACGCAAAAGAGATATGGACTTCAAATGGAATGTTGGCTGCAATAAAAATTCTTTTAAAAGAACAGAATACGTTATTCGATGATATGACAAAGAAATTAATGGATTATCCTGATTTACGGGACTTAATTCAGAGTATTCTTTTTGGTGGAATCAGTATTCCGTTTAAAAGAGGCGTGCCGATGATTGACTTGGGAGTTACTTTTGGTTTCTTAAAAGAACGAGATGGTCTGGTTGCGGTTGCAAATAGAATATTTGAAACACAGATGTATGATCAGTTTTTAGCGGAAATGTCAGTGGATAATAAATTGTATGCAGAGGCAGAAGCGGAGCGAAATCAATTTATTGTAGCAGGTATGCTTCAGATGGATTTAGTAATGAAAAAGTTTTATGAACATTTTTCGGAGATATATTCTGACAATGACCAGAAATTTATAGAAGAAAATGGAAGAAAATTATTTTTACTGTATTTAAAGCCGATTATTAATGGAACTGGGAATTATTATATAGAAGCATGTACAAGAGATAATAAAAGAACAGATGTTATTGTTGATTACTTGGGAAGACAATTTATTATTGAGCTGAAAATCTGGAGAGGAGAAGAATACAACAAACGGGGACAAGAGCAGTTGTTTGAATATCTTGATTTTTATAGGAAAGAAAAGGGATATTTGTTGAGTTTTAATTTCAATCAGAAGAAAAATGTGGGAGTGCAGGAACTGGAATACAAAGGAAAAAGAATAGTCGAAGTTGTTGTATGAGAAAGTATTGGGGACCATTTAGGGACGGAGTTTAGTGGCTTTTTTGCAAAAAAGCCACTAAACTCCGTCCCTGTCTGGTAATCTAATAATATGTCGGATTTTCAAAAAGAAACAACATGGACTTTCTATATTTGTTTCGTTACACTTATTTTAGAGTAAACAATTGTATGAAACGAAAAGGAAGTATAACGATATGAAAACAACAGAAATTAATATTCGTGACCCATATATCCTTGTTCATGAGGGCAAATATTATTTATATGGAACAAGAAGTGCAACCTGTTGGGGACCGGCAGATGGGTTCGATTGCTATGTAAGTGAAGATAAAGAAAACTGGGAAGGTCCGATTGAGATTTTCCACAGACCGGAAGGATTTTTTGCTGATCAGAATTACTGGGCACCGGAATGTATTTATCATGCAGGGGCTTTTTACCTGATTACGACACTTGGCGGTTCAGACAGAAAAAAGGGGATTTATGTATTACGTTCAGAGCAGCCGACAGGACCTTTTGAAGTATATAGTGAACGGATTACACCAGATGATTGGGCATGTATTGATGGAACGGTATACATTGAACAGGGTGTACCTTATTTGATTTTCTCACATTCTTTTGAAGATACCCCGGATGGAGATATGTGTCTGTTGAAAATGTCATCGGATTTAAAACAGGCAGACGGAGAGCCAGTGACATTATTCTCTGCGGCAGAGGCAGTGTGGGCGAAGCCGGTTCCATTTGCAAAAGCAGAGTTTGGAATGGATGGAGACGTATACTTTACGGATGGGCCATGTGTGATGAAGATGGAAGATGAGAAACTCTATATGACATGGTCGAGCTGGAGTACTTGTGGATATGCGGTCGGAGTAGCCGTATCAGATAGTGGGAAGGTGGAAGGCCCATGGAGACAATTGGAAGAGCCACTGTTCCCGGAGAATGGCGGTCATGGCATGCTATATAGAGATGCTGACAGTATGAAATTTACATTGCATTATCCGAATGATAAATATAAGGAGCGACCAATTTTCAGAACGGTTGTTTTAAAAGATGGAAAATTAAAGTTGGAGGAAAGATAGATGATAGAGCAGAAATGGAATGAAGCTTGGAAATTTTGGGTAGATAAAGATTCATTTGCATTGGTTTGGGACATCCCGGAAATAGCAAGAGATATCAAGCTTCCTCATGATGCAATGATTGAAAAACCGGCACATGCGGATAGTTTAAACGGAGGAAATACGGGCTTTAGGGATGGAGACATTTATACTTATGTGAAAATGCTTCATGCACCGGAAGAATATAGAGAAAAAACAGTGGCACTGAAGTTTGAAGGTGTGTATATGAATGCCTTCGTATATGTGAATGGACAGCTCGCAGCGAAGAGTCCGTTTGGATATACAACATTTTATGCACCACTCAATGATTTCTTAAAATACGGCGAAGACAATGAAATTCGTGTGCAGGTGCGTGCCGGAGCAATGACAAACAGCCGTTGGTATTCAGGTGCTGGAATTTATCGAGATGTGTATCTTCTGGAATCCGGTCTTACGCATATTGTGCCGGAAGGTGTTCAGGTTAAGACAGAAAATGCGGATGACGCATATGCGACATTGCGAGTGGCGACAGAACTGGAAAATAAAGCAGCAGTGCTACAGGACTTGGTTATAGAGACAGTAATTAAAGACAATGAGGAAAATGTAGTTGCGAAAGAGTGTACATCAGCAACAATATTTGCAGGAGAAAACAGAACACTAAAACAGAGAATCCTCGTAGAAAATCCGAAGCTTTGGAGTGCAGAGAATCCAAAACTTTATACTGTTGAGACAAAAGTATATGAGAATACGGAAGCAAAAGAGTTGTTAGATGAGATGGTTGATAAATTCGGTATCCGTACACTTGCTGTCGATGCCAAACGTGGATTCCGTGTTAATGGTAAAACTGTAAACTTACGTGGCGGCTGTATTCATCACGACAGCGGACTTCTTGGAGCAGCTACTTATGAAGATGCGCAGTATCGTCAGATTCTGAAAATGAAAGAGGCTGGATTTAATGCAATCCGTATGTCTCATCATCCAATGGCGCCGGCTATGCTTCGTGCCTGCGATGAGATCGGTATGTATGTCATGGATGAAACATTTGATATGTGGAACCGTCTCAAATCCAACTATGACTATGGTCTGTATTTCCAGGAATGGTGGGAAAAAGATGTGACAGCAATGGTGAGAAAAGATTATAATCATCCATCGGTTATTCTTTATTCTGTTGGAAATGAGATTCCGGAGATTGGGACGGATAAAGGAGCACAGACTTGCCAGGAATTAAGTGATAAGATTCGTTCTTTGGATGACACAAGATATACGCTGGCATCTATCAATGGTGTATTTGCGGCAGGAGATAAAGTAGATCAGATTGTGGCAGATGTTGTCGCAGGCTTGAGTGCAGAGGGAAAACTTGATGGAAATGTAAATGATTTTATGACTTTGATGGATGGACATCTGGATGAGATTGTTGTGCATAAAACGATCAGTGAACGTCTGGAAAAAGCCTGTGCAGGTGTGGATATTGCGGGCTATAATTATATGACAGCACGTTATGAGCAAGATGGAAAAGCATATCCAAATCGTGTCATTGTAGGAAGTGAGACCTATCCACCAGAGATTGCAAGAAACTGGGATCTGGTAGAGCGTTTGCCTTATGTAATCGGTGATTTCACTTGGACAGGATGGGATTATATAGGAGAGGCTGGTGTAGGAATCCCTGCATATAAATGGGGCGAAGGTGGATTTGGAGCCGCATTTCCTGCACAGTTAGCATATCCGGGTGATTTTGATATTACAGGTTTCCGACGCCCAGCGTCTTATTATAGAGAAGCGGTATTCGGACTGCGCAAAAAACCATATATTGCAGTGCAGAACCCGACACATTACGGAGAATTTTTGATTAAGACACCTTGGGTTATCAGTGATGCTACTGCAAGTTGGAACTGGGATGGTATGGAAGGAAAACCTGCTATCGTAGAAGTATATGCACAGGGTGATGAAGTGGAACTGTTATTAAATGGAACTTCTCTTGGCAAGAAAGCAGCCGGAAAAGAGGCAGGATTCCGTACATTATTTGAGACAACATATGAACCTGGAACACTGATAGCAATTTCTTATGAAAATGGGCAGGAAATCGGAAGAAGTGAACTCGCAACAGCGGGAGCTGAAAGAGCACTTTGCGTAGAGAAAGAAGAGTATGTTGGATTAAAGAACGCAAAGCAGGAACTTGTTTATGTTCAAGTTGAAATGCGCGATCAGAATGGTGTGTTGGCGTCAGACGATAATCAGAAAATCACACTGTCTGTTGACGGAGAAGTGGAAGTGTTTGGATTTGGAAGCGGGAATCCAAAACCAAATTATAACTTCAATGAAGGAACGACAGAGCTGTTTGGAGGACGTGCACAGATTATTGTGAAAAAACCGGAAGGTAAAGTGACATTAACTGTTACAGCAGAAAATGGAATCGAGGGCAAAGTGGAACTATAAGCCAGCGGGAGACCATTTGGGGACGGGGTTTAGTGGCTCTTTTGGTATACCAAAAGAGCCACTAAACCCCGTCCCCAAATGGTCCACCCACTCCATCCACAATGTCGCAATTTCCACTTTCAAATGTCCTCTGGTGCGCTGTTTACCAGAAATAATATTTGCTATGCTAATCACAGATACAACAAAATCATACGGACGTGAGATGAAATATTTCTTAAAAAAGAAAGAATGTCGGATGTATATGAAAATATGTCGGAAATAAAAAATGAACAATAAAAAATGTCGTATTTCACTTAATTTTTTACATGTGAATATATGTCGGATTGTAATACAATAAAGACATCTTAAGAGAGAGAAAGAAATCTCAACGTAAGTAAGAAAAATGAAAAGGAGTGTAGTAAAATGGCTAAGGAAAAGACAGTAAACACAGCCGTAAAAGACGAAGTTGGCACAGCGTTTAAATGGTTCCATGCAACATCGGCAAATGGGGGCGCTATGTTGATGGCTGCTGTAATCGCCAGCTATTTCTCAGTGTATATGACAGATACATTGAAAATTCCGGCAGCAGCAGCGTCTGCTATTATGTTTGTAGCAACTTTATGGGATGCGATCAATGACCCAATGATGGGAGTTATTGCAGATAGAACAAAATCAAGATGGGGACGTTATCGCCCATATTTCATTTTTGCTCCAATTCTGTTGACATTCTTTGCAACAATGATTTGGATCGATTGGGGATTTGCATCAACAAGTACAAAAGTTGCATATGTATTAATTATGTATATCGGTTATGGAATGACAGTAACAATGTACACAATGCCACAGATGGCAATCCTTCCTGCAGCAGTTCGAAGCAATGAACAGAGAAATATGATCATTTCTTTAGGCGCAGGTGTATGTGCAGCAGCATTTACAATTGGTAGTACATTCACATCAAATATTACAGGATTCTTCAATAATATCGGATTCAAAAATGGATATGTTCCATTTATGTTAATTTGTGGAGTACTTGCATTTATCTCATTCTGGGGATTATTTGCAACATCAAAAGGAAAAGAAAAATATTTGGTAGAGCCAGAAAAAGGACATCCGTTAAAAGAAATCGGACGTGTGTTGAAATACAAAGAAGTATGGCCAAACTTAATTGCCTGGGTTATGGCATCTATGGGATATGGAATGATGTTCTCAACATCTGTATATTACATGATGTATTACTGGGCAAGACCGGATCTTATCTCTGTATACATGGGAGTTATCTCTATCGGAGCTTTAATTTCAATGGTTGTATTAATGCCAATCTTCTTGAAAGTATTTAAGACAGGACAGAAAGCGTTACTTGTATCACAGGCATTATCAATCGTATTATATGTGATCTTGTTCTTCACTGGAAAAACAAACTTTGTATTCTTGTGTGTACTGACATTTATTTCAGCTTGTACAGCATCTATGCAGAATGCATTGGTTAATGTATTAGTAAATGATACAATCGATTTTATTATGCTGAAAGAAGGAAAATCTTCTAACGGAGTTATCTCTTCCATCAAAGGATTTGCACAGAAATGTGGTAACACAATCGTAAGTTCTGGTGTACTCGCAGTACTTTCTGTTTCAGGATATATTGCAGGAGCAATTGGACAGCAGCCAGAATCAGCAATGTTTGCATTGAATTTCTTAAAATTCGGTGCACCATCATTAACAGGTATTATTTTGATTATCTGTGTTGTTAAGAGCCCAATGAACAAATATGCAGAAGATATTGCAGCTATGAAAGTAAAAATGGGTGAAAAGTAGGCCAAACAGGGACGGAGAAAAGTGGCTCTCAGCCACTTTTTTCCGTCCTAATTGACATTATAGGCAAAGGAGATTATAGTATGAAAATATTCGGATTGAATCCATATTTACCATATTGGGAAAATGTACCTGACGGGGAGCCACATGTATTTGGAGACCGCGTATATGTATTCGGAAGTCATGACAAACAAGATGGAGATTCATTTTGTGAAGAAGACTATGTGGGATGGAGTGCACCGATAAATGATTTGGGAAACTGGAGATGCGAAGGCGTTATCTATAAGAAAGAACAAGATCCGATAAATGGGGCATCTTATGATAAAGCGATTCCTGCATATGATGATGCAATGGATGCAGAAGGAATGCTGCATAATTTGTATGCACCAGATGTAGCGCAGGGACCGGATGGCAGATATTATTTATATTATGCGCTGGATTTTGTAAATGTGATTTCAGTTGCAGTGTGCGATACTCCGGCTGGAAAATATGAGTTTTTAGGATATGTGACAAGAGAGGATGGAAGCATTCCAAACATCGGACGTTGGTTTGATCCGGCAATTTTATCGGAAGAAAGCGGCAATTACCTGTATTATGGATTTTCTCCATCTTTTCGATTTCCAGGAATGGAAACGTTGGAAATTCCGGGAGCAATGATGGTGAAACTGGCGGATGATATGCATACAATTATCAGCGAACCGGTTTGTGTTGCTAATGGATATGATACAGCGAAGGGAACGGATTACGAAGCGCATCCTTTCTTTGAGGCATCCAGTATTCGTAAATTTGGTGAATGGTATTATTTTGTATATTCAAGTCAGCAAATGCATGAGTTGTGTTATGGAATGTCAAAAACTCCGGAGGGACCGTTTGAATATAAGGGTGTAATTGTATCAAACGGAGATATCGGATATCAGGGAAATGAGCTGGCTACAAACTATTATGGAAATAATCACGGCGGATTGGTTGAAATAAACGGAAAACATTATATTTTCTGGCACAGACATACACACGGAAGAGCATTTTCAAGACAGGGCTGTGCGGATAAAGTGGAGATTCTGGCAGATGGTACAATCCCACAGACAGAGATGACAAGCTGTGGATTGAATAAGGGAGCATTGCCTGCAAGAGGAAAATACGAATCTTATATCGCATGCCATTTGACAGAGGCAGAACGAGAAAAGGTGGGACTTGTAGTTGGAATGACAGGAGGGCCAGGAGATTCCAGACCAGAACTTCCGGAGTCTATGCCATATATTACAGAAGAACGGGATGAAAACTATGAGCATGGATGCAAGCCGTATATTCGTAATATGCGAACAGGTGCGGTAGCCGGATTTAAGGATTTTGAATTTGACGGAACGGAAAAAGAGATTGTGCTGGAACTTCGTGGAGTCGGTAAAGTAGAAATATCAGTTAACGCGCCCGATGGAGAAGTTGTTGCAGAGGCAGAAAACACAAGTGAAATATGGAATGTCGTTTCAACAGCGTTGAAAAAGACAGAAGGAGTGCATGCATTGTATGTAAAATGTGTGGATGGAACGTTGGATTTTGCGAGTGTTGAGATGAAGTAAGAAAGAGAAGAACCCTCAGTAGTTGGCGTCTACTGGGGGTTCGTTTTTTGTTGCTGCTCGCGAATTTTCTTACGAAACTCGGAAGGACTGCAATGATTGTATTGCTTAAACGAACGGCTGAAATGGTCGGGTGAATTATAGCCGACTTCTATTCCGATTTCTTCAATTGTTTTTTCTGTATTTGCCAGAAAATCAAGTGCATGTCTCATTTTAATATTGCGTAGAACATTTACAAAAGTCTGATTCATATTTTTCTTAAACAGACTGCTAAGATAAGGTTTGCTGTAATGGAAGAATTCAGAAAGTTCATCCAAAGTAACAGTTCGATAATGCTGTGCAATGTATTCCAGAATGAAAGCAAAATCAGTATCAATGGAATCTTGACCATTGAATCCATAGTATAATGCCGATTTACCATATTTCCTTAAAAGCGTGCTAAACAGAATCTGAACATATCCATTGCAACAGGTACTGCTGTAGTTGTCGTCGGTAGTTGCTTCGCGGACAATATTTTGCATTAACATTTTGATATTGTCATTATTATCTGTATGAAAATAAAGATAGTTCGACTGGTTTGTTTCGTATAAAGTGTTCTTGAAAAAGATAGCAAGCAAGTCATTTTTTGCAAGAAATGACCCGAAAATAGCATCAAAAGTAGTTTTTCTTAACTGAATACTGATAACCAGGCTGTTTTTTGCTGCGAGGACCGAATGTTGTGTGAATGGAGAAATGATGCAAAAATCACCCTCATTCATTTCTCGGGTTTCACTTGAAATGATTTGTGTCAAAGAGCCGCGATATACGTAGTTTATTTCAAAATAATTGTGCTCATGTACAATATCATTCTGATAAGGAAGGTGGATAAAAGCAAAAACATCCCGGCCATAAGGAATGAGAATTTTTTCTGTAATTTCGGAAGGTTTCTGGTTGCTGAGAATATAATCCACTTCGACCGGAATATGGTTGATATAAGATTCAAAGACAGAATCATCCCATTTTTCCGGAAGTTTATTCCAGGTATTTTGAGATTTTTCTTCCGTGAGCAATTTATTCTCTTTTAAGAATTCTAAGGCCTGAACAAAGTTTAAGTCTGAGAGGTGTTCTTGATGATGTTGTTCAAGTATTTGTGCAATATCTTGAATGGTAGTGTATAGCATAATGTTTACTCCTTGAATGATATAAAAATGTTGGAACTGACAAGGTATATCGTAATTATAACATGTCTAGATAAGTTGTAATTTCTTACAATAATGATAAATCCCATCTTCCGCTACATGACCGCAGATATCATCGGCAACTGCTTTCAACTCTTCGGAAGCGTTTGCCATAGCGATACCATGTCCAACGGTTTGAAGCATTTCGATGTCATTGTTGCCATCACCGAAAGCCATGGCCTCGGATTTATCCAAATGATAATATTCCAACATTTTTTCAATTCCGGTACCCTTTCCGCCATCGGCAGGGATGATGTCGATAGCGCGGTCCCACCAGGCAGTGATTTTAGAATGTTGAATATTTTGCATCAAAGCAGGATAGTCATTTTCGCGACATCCTAACATAATCTGATAGATTTCGTCATTGGCTATTTTGTCAAATTCATCTGATACATTTACTTCTAATTTAGCAAAAGAAAAGTATTCAACTAAATCATCATCTTTTCCATTCGCAATCAGATTGTCTTTTGTCGCAAGAGCCAAAGGACGGTGGATATCAGTGGCATTTTGGATAAATGTATGTACATCTATTGTATGAATTGGATTACTGAAAATGGTATGGCTTTTATCAAAGCAGTAGGAACCATTAAAAGTAAGGTATGCATCGAATTCGATTCCTTCAAAATGCGGAAGTGCGAGCGGAGTTCTTCCGGTTGCAATACAGATTTTAATGTTGTTTTCCTTGAGGCTCTTTAGAGTTTCCAGCATTTTTGTGGAAATCTGTTTTGTATTCATATCAATTAAAGTTCCATCGATGTCAAAAAAGATAATTTTTATAGGATTCATATTTGTCACCTCGGTTTGATTTCTGTAGTCTTAAAATCGGATTGAGAACGATTTTTATAATATCAGTATACTGCAAAAAGTAAGAAAAATATATTCTATTTCTGCCAGGTTATAGTGTGATTCTGTCAAAATGAAAATCAGTTGCCGAGTTTTGGCATCTGCCGTATAATGTTAAATAATAATGGAAATGAATGAAGGAACAGTAGAGTTATATTTGCAGGCAGGAGGCGATAAGATGGGGAGATATCTGAATCAGGGAAATGAAAATTTTCAGAAAAGTGTAAACTCTGAGATATATATAGATAAAACCGGATTGATTGAATATACCAATCGAGTGATAAATACATTACAAGGATATGTCTGCATTAGTCGCCCTCGCAGATTTGGAAAATCAATGGCTGCAAATATGTTGACTGCCTATTATAGCAGGGGCTGTGATTCCAGAGAATTATTTAATGAATTTGAAATTTCAAAAAGTACGGATTTCGAAAAATATAGAAACAAGTATAATACAATCTCTCTGAACATGCAGGAGTTTTTAAGTAGAAGTAACAACATCGATGAACTCATTGATAGAGTGAAGAAATTAGTTTTTCGTGATATAAAGAAGGAATATCCGGAAGTAGATTATTTTGATGACACAGATTTGATTGAATCTATACAGGATGTTTATGAAGAAAAGAAATGTCCATTTATTGTCATTATAGATGAGTGGGACTGTATATTTAGAGAATTCCGTCAGGATAAAGAAGCGCAGGAAAAATATCTTGATTTTCTGAGAGATTTATTAAAGGATAAAGCATGTATTCATTTAGCATATCTGACTGGAATCTTGCCGATAAAAAAATATGGAACACATTCTGCACTGAATATGTTTGATGAATTCTCTATGCTCAATCCGGGACCTTTAGCCTCTTATGTGGGATTTACAGAGGAAGAGGTTAAAACATTGTGCATTCAATACAAGATGGATATAGAAGAGGTTAAAACATGGTATGATGGATATTCATTTCCTTCAGAACCGTCTATTTATAGTCCACGCTCGGTTGTAAATAGTATGCTATTTGGCAAGATAGAAAATTATTGGAATCAGACAGAAACTTTTGAGGCACTGCAAGCTTATATTGATATGAATTTTGAGGGCTTAAAAGATGATGTACTCAGCATGATAGCAGGTGAGAGTGTTCCGGTAAATACCGGAAGTTTTACGAATGATATGACAACATTTCGAACAGAAGATGATGTGCTGACGCTTTTAATTCATTTGGGATATCTTGCATATGATTCGGATAACAAAACAGTTAAGATTCCCAATAATGAAGTTCGAAATGAGTATGTGAATAGTGTATCAGCATCGGACTGGGGAGAAGTTTCGAAAGCGTTGAAAGAGTCGGCGGATATCTTGCAGGCAATCTGGCAGGGAAGAACAAAACAGGTTGCTGAGGGAATTCGACAGGCACATTTTGAGACCTCACATATTCAGTATAATGATGAGAATGCATTGAGTTATACGATTTCGTTGGCACTTTATGCGGCAAGAAATTTCTATACAGTGCATAGAGAACTGGCTGGCGGTAAAGGATTTGCAGACCTTGTCTTTATTCCCCGTAAAAAATTTCAAGAAAAGCCGGCACTGGTAGTAGAATTGAAATGGGATAAAATGGTAGAAGGAGCAATTAACCAGATTAAGAAAAAAGAGTACTGTCAAAGTCTGGAGGAGTATAAGGGGAATATACTTCTTGTGGGAGTGAATTATAATAAAAAAACAAAAGTGCATGAATGTATGATTGAAGAGTATAAGAAATAATCATAAAATGAGAGGAACCCTCAGTAGTTGGCTGCTACTGGGGATTTTTTATAGGTGAAAAAGTGTCGGATAGAGAGAAAGATACTACATAGAAAAAAAGGGACAATTTGATTAAAATGATAACATAAGGATACTTGAAAGATATCAGAGGAGGAAGTCAGACTTGAATGATTCATATTACAAAATAGAAGAAATGAATGGATACTATCGGATTGGCAGTCCAGAAGCAGTATTTTGTTATGTTATAGTGGGCAAAGAAAAGGCAATGTTGATTGATACAGGATATGCGTATGGGAATCTGAAGCAGGCGGTAAGGTCGATTACAGATAAGCCGTTATACATAGTAAATACGCATGGACATGTAGATCATGTGTCTGGAAATGCACAGTTTGAAGAAAAGGTATATATCCATAAAAAGGATATGGAACTATGCAGAGAACATACCGGAAAAGAGATGCGAGAGCAGTCGATAGAACATGCAATGCATAGTGTCAATTACGAAACGCATGAGGAATATAATGCGCTACCTGTGGATTTTGACAGAGAAACATACATAAACCAAGGAGCAGGAAATTTGGTTGGAGTAGCTGACGGTCAACGATTTGATTTGGGTGGAGCGACAATGGAAATTGTTGAAACTCCAGGACATACACAAGGCGGTATTTCAGTTTGGTATAAAGAGAAAAAAATTGTATTTATTGGTGATACTACTGGATTTTTTGTGTGGTTATTTGCGCCGGAGACAACAAGCAGAGACGTATATATCAATACGTTAAAGTGTCTTCTGGAATTACCTGCCGATTCTTACATTGGAGGTCATAATGAAAATGTTATGACAAAAGACGATTTGAAGTTATATATACGGGCAGCAGAAGAAGCTGATTTTGAAAGCGGGCAGAAATTTGAGTCCTTTTATAATGGAGAAGAAGAGGTACGTGTCTGTGCACTGGATGGGAAAACATTGGACAATATGTTTGAACCGGGGTTTGCGGCAATGGTGATTACGAAAGATAAATAAACAGTTTTTAGTATTGATTAAAAATCAAAAAGCGAAAGGGGATTACAGCTATGAAAATCGAAACATTAAAATTATGGGAAGGAAGGGACGATGTGGAACTTACCACATTTCTTACCATGCCGGATCCGTTTATTAAAAATCCAACACCGAAACCGGCGATTATCGTGTGTCCGGGTGGGGCATACCAGACTTGTCCAAGACATGGGAATGAAGGTGATCCGGTAGCAATGACATTTGCAGCGGATGGCTATCAGGCCTTTGTTTTGGAATACAGTGTTGCTACAAAAACTTCTCAGAAGAATACGATGTTTCCAGCACAGATTTTAGATTTGGGAAAGGCAATGCTTACGATTCGCGAACATGCAGAAGAGTGGAGTATCGATGTAGATAAAATCAGTATCATCGGATTCTCGGCAGGAGCACATCTGTGTGGAATGTATGCATCTACATGGCATGAAGGACTGCTGGCAGATACATTTGGAGTAGAAAAAGAAGTCTTTAAACCATTATCTGCACTTTTGATGTATGGTGTGTTGGATTATGTGATTCAAGATGAATTTACAGCAAGTAATCAGAACCCGATGCTTCCGGATGATATGAATGTTCCGGTGATGGGTGCTGTCAGACCATCGAAAGAAGTATTGGAAAAATGGAGTCCAATCTGCCATGTGACAAAAGAAATGCCGCCAACATTTTTAGGGGCAGCAGCGGATGATGGTATGGTTCCGTCAATTCAATCTGTAAAGATGGCAGAAAAATTACATATGACAGGGGTTACATATGAATTACATATGTTCCAGTATGGAGACCATGGATTTTCGTTGGGAAGAAATCTGTTTGAACCATTCAGAGAAGATAAGGCACATGCCTGTGCACAGTGGGTACCGCTTGCAAAAACATTTTTGATGCATCAGATTGCGGAAGAAAGTACAGAAAAAGAGAAGAATCCGTTTGCACAGTAAAGAATCAGTAGGACCATTTAGGGACGGAGTTTAGTGGCTTTTTTGCGTAGCAAAAAGCCACTAAACTCCGTCCCTAAATGGTCCTATTTTATCGCAAATGGTACAAATGCCGGTTCTTCATCTTTATGCTGTTTACGGTATTCCTGCGGTGACATTTTATAAGCAGAGCGGAAAACTCTGGAAAAATGGTCTGCGGAATTGTAGCCAATCCGTTCTGCGATTTCTCCGACTTTTAAGCTGGTATTTAGAAGATAATCAATAGCATCGGATAAACGGAGTCGTTTAATTAATTCTGTGAAAGTAAGTCCGGTATTCTGCTTGATCAGTGTACACAGATGAGGTTCACTGTAATGGAACAAATCTGCGAGGGATGACAGCGTCAAGGTTTGGTAGTTATGTTGAATATACTGTAAAACAAGGGAAAAATCAGCCCCCATCTCGTAGTTATAGAATTGGATTGTCTGACTGTAACTACGAAGAAGTGCAGAAAACATCAAATTTACATAACTGATACAGCAGGCATTACTGTACATATCTTTCTTGCTGCTTTCAATCATCATATTACGAATATATTTTTTTATAACAGAATTATTGTTCGTAAAGAACATAAGGTAATTCGAGTGGTTATCCCCCTGTAAAATGGTTCGGAAGAAGTAGGATAACAAATCTTTTCTCGTCATAAGCGAAAAGAATGTCGTATCAAATGTGCTCTTTCGAATACAAATGGTAAATACAGTTGAGTCATCTTCGATAAGAAAATCATGCTTTGAGTTTGGAGCAATAATACAAAGCTCACCTTCTTTCATAATATGTTCTTCTTGTTCAAAGATGAATTTACCTTGCCCGCTGGCAACAAAATTAATCTCAAAATAAGTATGTCGATGGAGATTTGGTCGAGTATAACGAGGATGTCGGATAACAAAAACATCCCTTGCATTTGGAATCAGATCTGCTTCTTCAACAGTTGGAGCCAGTGGGGCTCCGTCGTATAATGTGAGTGTTAAAGGCAGCGAATCTACGATTTTGTCAAATTCAGCATCAGTCAGATTATCGTAATCTCCGTTTAAATCCGGAGCAGAAATAGAATCATAAAGCAATCCTTTGTTGTATAAATATTCTGTCATTTCCGGAAATTGCAAACGATTTCCAGTTCGATAATAATATGCTTTCATGTGAGATTGAAATTCACCATAGGTCATATAATAAGCCATTAAAATACCTCCAAGATAATAGTAAGTAATGAGTTATGATATGGATAAAAATATCCAGATGTGATGTTTATATTGTAGCAGAGGGGAGAGGGTTCTGGCAAGAAAAGAATCTGAAAAAAGGTCGGATAAAGAAAACGAATCCAGTTAAGGAGAGAATCGGAATGTTAAAATCCACTTGCAATGAGAGTGGTTATATGCTATTCTAAATCCGCTCAGATGATATTCGTTCATCTGTAAAGAAATCTATAAATCAAATCGGTATTGCAGTTCAAAAGCTCAATTATTCGAGCAGATAATCCGATGAAAGCAACAAAGCAAAAACTGTGAATTAAAAATGTATACAGGGACTTTCGTAGGTGGAATCTATATGATAAACTATGTCTAACAGGAATTCTTGTATCTTTTTTACAGTTGTGCTGTCACAAAAGAGAGGAGAATTCAATGAGAAAAACAAGTAAATCAAAGAAAACGAAAACAGACAATTTTATAATGTTACCCACCGTTGATTTCTGTTTTAAAGAGTTGATGCAGGATGAGAAGGTACGAAAGGGACTGATAGCAGCATTGTTGAATGTTAATCCGAATGAGATTGAATCAACAACGTTGATGCCGACGATTCTCAGGAAGAGATATCCTGAGGACAAATATGGAATCTTAGACGTACGAGTTAAGTTGAAAAGTGGTGTTCAAATTGATTTGGAAATGCAGGTTGAATCGTATGAATTCTGGGAGAATCGTTCCATTTATTATGTGAGTAAAATGTATACTGATCAGATTAAAGAAGGCGAAGATTACGATAAACTTCAAAAATGTATTCAGGTAAGTATCTTATGCTTTCCATTGTTTAAAGACGACGATAAATGCTATCGGAGAATTGCTTTCTGTGATACAGAATCAGGAAAAGAGTATTCAGACCTTATGGAGTTGCACGTACTCGAACTTTCAAAATTACCTCCTGAGCAACAAAATGAAACAGACATCATGAAATGGATGCGTTTCTTCGGTGGGAAATGCGAGGAGGATTTCAAAAAGATGGCAGAAAAGGATGAATATATTGGCGAAGCATATGAGGCACTAAAAAATATGAGTGAAGATGAAATAAAGCGAATGGAGTATGAAGCTCGCCAAAAAGCAATTCGGGATTATAATTCTTATATGCATAGTGCTGAGAGACGCGGAATTAAGAGTGGAATTAAGATTGGCAGGGATGAGGGCATTGAGATCGGAAGGAATGAAGGAATTAAGCTTGGCAGAGAAGAATTATTGAAACAGCAAGTTAAAAAGAAACTTTCCAAAGGGCAAAGTGTAAAAGTTATAGCCGAGGACTTGGTAGAAGACATTGACGTTATACAGAAAATCGTAGATGAATTGGATAAAGCATAAGTGTTCAACTGGTACGAGAGTGTAAAAATTCAGTACTGAAAATTTATAGGGATGAAAAAGCTCTTGCCGAGTTTTAAAATCAGTAAAAAGCCCTTGCAAATTTTGAAAATCAGCAAGGGCTTTTTACTTTAACATTTAAAATAATTTTTCAATATCTTCCACAATCTGCTCCGCAGTCAAGTGATTCTCTTTGAGAACTTCTGATGCATCGTAGCGGTCGAGGAATTCTTTCTTAAGTCCGAAGTTCAACACTTTTATATCACTGTCACCATAGAATCGGGCAATTTTTTCACCAAATCCGCCGTCCAAAATACCATCTTCTAATGTGATTACGATATCGTGATTCTCTTTTAGGCTTTCTAACAATTCGTTATCTACACCGGTGATATAATATGGATTGATGACAGTTGCTTTTACATTCTGTTTTTTCTCTAATTCCGTTGCAACTTCATTTGCAAGAGAATAGAATGTTCCAAGTCCGATGATTGCAACGTTACCTCCTTCCTGAGTTACTTCGTATTTGTTCAGTTTTGAGAAGTCTTTTGTTACAGTTTTTCCATCGGAAAGTACGGCACCGCCGGGAAGACGGATTGCAACCGGATGTTCATTTTGCTCAATACTCCAATCCAGCATTGCCAGATATTCTTCTTTGGTAGTCGGTGCGAGATATACCAGGTTCGGAATATTGGCCATCATTGGAATATCGTAAAGACCAAGATGTGTGACATCGTTCATTCCATATACAGAACCCCAGAATGTAACAATTGTTGCAGGACTGTTATTGATACATAAATCCTGTGCCAATTGGTCGTAAGTTCTCTGTACAAATGTGCTGTATACTCCATATACAGGTTTACCGCCATTTGCGGCAATACCGGATGCAAGTGCAACGGCTGTTTCTTCAGCAATTCCGACATCAACAAACTGCTTTCCAGCTTCTTTTCTCTTATCTTCTGTGAAGCCGAGAACGGTTGGAGTTCCGGATGTGATTGCGACTACTGCAGGGTCTTCTTTCATTTTCTTCAAAAGATATTCTGCTGTAATACCTGAGAAATCTTCTCCTTCCGGAATGTAAAGTGGTTCGCCTGTTTCGATTTTGAATGGACCGCTGAAATGCCACTGCTCTTTGTGTTCTTCGGCAGGAGCATAGCCTTTTCCTTTTAATGTGTTGATGTGAACGACAACCGGCTTTTTGCTATCTTTTACTTTTTCAAATGCAGCAATCAAATCTGCGACATCATTACCATGTTGAACATAGCAATAATCCAGTCCCATTGCTTTGAATAAATTACACTCTGCTTCACCATTTGTATCGCGAAGTAGTTTCAGATTACTGTACAGTCCACCATGATTTTCTGCAATAGACATGTCGTTATCATTTACAACGATAATCAGATTGCCATCAAGTTCCGCAGCATAATCCAGTCCTTCGAGAGCTTCACCGCCACTTAAAGAACCATCTCCGATCACAGCAATAACATTGCCGTTTTCTCCTTTCAGGTCTCTTGCTTTTGCAAGACCGCATGCAAGGCTGACAGAAGTAGAAGTATGTCCTACTGTAAAATGATCATGTTCGCTTTCGTTTGGATTGCTGTATCCGGATACGTCATCGTAATGGTCTTCATATAAATAAGCGTCTTTTCTTCCGGTCAACATTTTATGCGGGTAAGTCTGGTGAGAAACATCGTAGACAATCTTGTCTTTTGGTGATTCAAAGACATAATGCATGGCAATGGTTGCTTCTACCATACCAAAGTTTGGTCCGAAATGTCCGCCATGGATACTTGCTCTTTTGAGCAGAGCCTGGCGCATCTCTTCAGCCATAGCTGTCAGTTCTTCTGTATTTAATTTCTTAACATCTTCAGGTCCGTTAATTTTTTCAATATACATAATTCGCAAAAACTCCTTTTCTTCAAAATGTCATGTTGGGTATAATTCGTTATAGCTTAAAGAAAAGCTGTATAACAGAATATTGTTTACGAGAAATAGAAGCAAACAACAACTGTAAGTTACAATATAACACCTGAAGTTAACTTTAGGTCAAGAGGATTTTGTGGAATTTTTGAAGAATTTTAGGAAGGGGAGAATGTGAAAAATATAAGTTTAATTATGGGGCGAGGAGCGGGGGATATAAAAACAGCTCAGCCACAGTAGTGACTGAACTGTTCTTAAACATTTAGGAATTATAAAGTTTTAAGTTGTTCTCTATAAGTAATAATACTTCCATATTTACCGCGTACACGACAAAGTTGTGGGGCCTTAGGGTCCATCTCGATATAGCGGTGATTCAGTTTCTCGTCAGGTTCTACTTCTTTGTTATAAATAGCGTGAATCAAATCAATATAATCGTTCAGATAACTTTTGGCAATCGGAGTGCCGTTATGGTTTGGAAGAAGATAATCGAAATCATTGGAAAGAGACAGGATTCGTTCTGTGTTTTCCAAAAAGTTATCAAGTACGGTTTTTAAATCATAATTAATATCTGGGTTGTGAGAGTTGTCAAATAGATTGACCTGTGCAGCTTCCATATCATCTCCACAGAAGAACATACGATGACTTCTGTCTAAGAAAAATAAGCTGCTGTTGCAGTGAGCCGGTTTGACATCCAAAACCTCGATTGTACGATTTCCAAGTTCGATTGTGTCGCCTTCACCAATATAGATTTTTTCATAATCTGCATGTGGTAGTTTAGTAATATCAAAAGGAACCATGCCAGGATTTTCTACAGATGCTTTGTCCAACTCAGCTCCTTTACTCATGTAGACTTGTTCAAATTCTCCATTACCTGCGGCATGATCCGGATGATAGTGAGTGTTGGCAACAACAATCGGTTTGTCGGTTAATTTTTCAACATAAGCTCGAAGATTGCCAACACCATATCCGGTGTCGATCAAAAGTGCTTTTTCGTCACCTTCTAATAAATACATGTTTTCAGTTCCGTTCATGAAATTAATGATCCATGTCTGGCCGTCCAGCTTCCAAGACATATAACTTCCAAAGATTTCTTCCAATGATGGTTCCATAAAAATTTCCTCGCTTTTTATTTTAAATTATAGAAAGAGCAAAAAGAAAATGCTATGTAGGATTTTATGGGAAATCCGGCATATTTTTAATTCATATCAGGGGTGAGCCTTAGGGACGGGGTTTAGTGGCTTTTTTTGCGAGCAAAAAAGCCACTAAACCCCGTCCCCAAGGCTCTCTAAAAATGAAAATAAGTCGGATTAATAAGAAAATTCTACATGGAAGAAAGTTTATTATTTAGATAAAATGATATTGTAAAAACAGTACTGTTCATGAATATAGCAGTACACAGGATTGAAATAATATGAGAAACAAAAAGAATAAAAAAAGTAGAATAAAGACGGAGGTTTGAGAGATGTTCGATTACAAAGCAAAGCCATTTCATTTGACAGATGAAGAAGCAAAATGGGTGGAAGATACTTATGAGGGAATGAGTCTGGAAGAAAAAATTGGACAGTTATTTTGCCCGATTGTATTTACAAAAGATGAAAATGAGTTAAGAGAATTGGTTCAGACAAAGCATATCGGTGGGATGTTATATCGGGAAGGTCCGGGTGAAGAGCTTCGTCAGGCTCATAAAATATTGCAGGATGCAGCAAAAATTCCACTTCTTACAGCCTCAAATCTGGAATACGGCGGAAATGGTTCTGCTATAGAGGGAACTTATTTTGGGCGAGAAATGCTGGTAGCTGCAACGCAGGACACAGAGAAAGCATATCAGCTCGGTAAAGTAAGCTGTAGTGAGGGTGCAGCGGTTGGAGTAAATTGGTCTTTCGCACCGGTCGTGGATTTGGATCAGAACTATCACAACCCGATTACAAATGTACGTACATTCGGAGATGATCTCCAGACAGTTATCAATATGGGCAAAGGATATATTAAAGCAGCACAGGAAGAAGGAGTTGCCACATCGGTAAAGCATTTTCCGGGAGATGGGGTGGATGAACGTGACCAGCATCTCGTAACCAGTGTGAACTCATTGAGCTGCGAAGAATGGGACAAAACATATGGTAAGATTTATGAGGAAATGATCGAGGCCGGAACTTTGACAGTGATGGCGGCACATATTGCGATGCCTGCATATGAAGAATATTTTGATAAGAAACCATGTGAAAAGATTATTCCTGCGACATTATCTAAGAATCTGATGAAGCATTTGCTTCGTGAAAAGTTAGCTTTTAACGGGCTGATCACAACAGATGCAACACCTATGGTCGGATTTTGTAGTGCGGAGGAACGTGCCAAGGCAGTACCGCTTTGTATTGAAAATGGATGCGATGTAATTCTTTTCAACCGCAATATGGACGAAGACATACAATATATGTTTGATGGTTATAAAAATGGACTACTTTCAGAAAATCGATTGGAAGAAGCAGTAAAACGTATTCTTGCTACTAAAGCAGCAATGAAGCTGCCACAGAAAAAAGCAGAAGGAACTTTAGTTCCGGGACCGGAAGCGTTGGATATCTTAAAGTGTGAGAAGCATGATATATGGGCAAAGGAATGTGCAGATGAAGGTGTGACTCTTGTCAAAGATACGCAAAATCTACTTCCGTTAAATCCGGAAAAACAGAAACGTGTACTACTGGAAATTATGGGAGATTTTCCGTCAAATGAACGTGTGACAGCATATTTCAAAGGGAAATTGGAGAGCGAGGGATTCGAAGTTACTGTATATGAAAAAGAAGGATTTGAAGTTATGGAAGATACAGTAGAAAGCTTCAAGAGTCGTTATGATCTGGTTTTATATCTGGCAAATATTGAGACTGCTTCAAACAAAACGGTATCTCGTTTGAACTGGCACACAATGTTCGGACTTGGAAATAATATGCCATGGATGGTATACGAACTTCCGGTTGCATTTATCAGTATCGGAAATCCATATCATTTGCTGGATGCGCCAATGGTAAAAACATACATCAACGGATATTGCAATTCTGAATACGTAATGGATGCTGTTGTGGAAAAGATGATGGGCCGAAGCGAATTCAAGGGAACATCACCGACTGATCCATTCTGTGGTAAGATGGATTTAAAATTTTAAATAAAATAGGTTCATAAAATCACACAGTGTTACTGTCTATGGAGTTCTAAAAAACAGTGATGCTGTGTGTAGTGATATAGGAGGAAATGAATTTGAAGATCACAAACGTAAGAATTAATGGGATAGAAAACCCAGTCGGATTTGCATATGATTATCTGCTTTGTTCATGGAATGTGGAAGAAGCGCAGGGAAAGAAGCAGACAAATGCTGTAATTGAAGTCAGTGAGTCGAAAGATTTTGCAAAGATTTTATATAAAAAAGAAGCAGCAGATTTGAAACAAAATGGTGAGAAACTGGATGTTGAATTGAAGCCTCGTACAACATATTATTATCGTGTGACAGTAACAACTGACGCAGGAGAATGTGCAATTAGCGACATCGCAACATTTGAAACAGGTAAAATGGATGAGGCGTGGATTGGAAAGTGGATTGCTCCTGCAAAAGAAGATACATTTCATCCGGTATTAGAGAAAACATTTGCAGTAGAAAAAGAGGTGAAACGTGCCAGATTATATATGACAGGAGTTGGACTGTTTGAGGCATATCTGGATGGAGTGAAAGTCGGAAAAGAATATCTTGCACCATATCTCAATGATTACGAATCCGGAATTCAGGTGCTTACATTCCCGATGGAAGAGTCGTTAAAAGAAGCGAAGGAATATACCTTGTCGGTAATGCTTGGAAAAGGCTGGTACATGGGTACATTCGGGCTTGGGATGTCAGAAAAAAATTATGGAAGTCAGATGGCAGCAATCGGAGAATTACATCTGGAATATGAGGATGGAACAGAAGAACTTATCGCGACAGATGAAAGTTGGAATTACTATGGTTCAGACATTGAAGATTCAGGAATCTATTTTGGAGAGATTTTAAACCGTCAGTTGTGGGATGGAAAAGAAAATGAGAATAAACCGGTGGAAGTTCTGGAGCATCCGGAAGAGCAGACAGAGACAAGAAATCTTTCAACAGAACATTTACTGGATCGTTTAAGCATTCCTGTTGTTGAGAAAGAGACAATCGCAGTACAGGATATCATTTATACACCTGCGGAAGAAATCGTGCTGGATATGGGGCAGAATTTTGCGGGATTTGTAGAGTTTAAAGCAAACTTTCCAAAGGGAACAAAGGTTGTATTAGATTTTGGGGAAATTCTTCAGCAGGGTAATTTCTACAATAAAAATTATCGCGATGCCAAATCGCAGTTTGTATATATTTCTGATGGAAGAGAAGAAGTGGTACGTCCGCATTTTACATTTTTCGGATTCCGTTATGTACGTGTAACAGGATGGCCGGGCGAGTTGGATAAAGAAGATTTTGTAGGAAAAGTGATTTATTCAGATCTTCGCAGAACAGGTTCTCTTGAAACATCCGATGCAAAGATTAATCGTCTTTATCAGAATACGGTCTGGGGACAGAAATCAAATTTTATTGATATGCCGACAGATTGTCCGCAGAGAAGCGAGCGACTTGGCTGGACCGGAGATGTACAAGTATTTGCACCAACGGCAAGCTATCATATGGATACAAGAGCATTTTTCCATAAGTTTATCAAAGATTTAAGAGATGAGCAGAAAGAACTTGATGGTGGTATGCCGAACTTCCTTCCAAACATTGGACATAAAGAGAAGGCAGGTAGTGTATGGGGAGATATCGCAACATTTTTACCAAATACACTTTATACTTATTTTGGAAATGAAGAAGAAATGGAATACTGTTATCCGCTAATGAAGGACTGGGTAGATTTTATTGATAGAGGCGATGCGGCGAGAGGAGAACGCAAATATCTTTTCGATTTTATGGATACTTTTGGTGATTGGCTTGCATTGGATGGACCGACACCGACCAGTTTCAAAGGAAGTACAAATGATACATTTATTTCTTCAGTATATTATTATCGTTCCGTACAGATTGTACGTCAGATGGCAGAAGTTTTAAATAAAGCAGAAGATGCGGTACATTATAGTGAGCTGGAGGAAAAAATTAAGAAGGCAGTATTGGATGAATTTTTTACACCGACAGGAAGACTTGCGATTGATACACAGGCAGCGTATGTGATTGCATTGAAGTTTAAAATTTATCTGGATCGTGAACGAATTGTAGAACAGTTCAAGGCAAGATTGAAACAGGACATGTATCAGATTAAATGTGGCTTCGTAGGAGCACCGCTTCTGTGTACAGTACTTGCAGAAGCAGGAGAATATGAATTGGCATATGATTTTCTGTTAAAAGAAGGATTTCCAAGTTGGCTTTATAGTGTAAATCTTGGAGCAACAACCATTTGGGAGCGTTGGAATTCTGTTATGCCGGATGGTACTATCAGCGATACAGGAATGAATTCATTGAATCATTACGCATATGGCTCTGTTATGGAATTTGTCTATGCATATGCAGCAGGAATCCGTCCGTTAGAGGCAGGATTTGGAAAAGTTGCAATCGCACCGCATCCGGATGTGCGTATTCCGGAAATTGCATGTAGTTATGATTCGGTCAGTGGTCGTTATGTATGCAACTGGAAGATTGAAAAAGACGGAACATTTACAGTTCATGTTGAAGTACCATTTAACTGTGAAGCTGTAGTAGAGCTTCCTGGATATGAGAAGGAGCAGATGACGTTGCTTGCAGGAAGTTATGATTTTTCATATGAACCAAAAGAGGATTTGAGAAAACCATACGGAAGAAATACGACATTGGCAAGGCTTGCAAAAGATGGACAGGCAATGGGAATTCTTGGGAAATATACACCTGCATTGGCAGGAATCGCAGCATCGGGAGACCCAGAGATGGGAGCAAATTCGCTGGAAGATTTATCGCATATGGGATTTTTACCAATTGATTCGGCTGCGCTTGAGACGGCGATTCATGAAATCGCAGATATCGTTGTCGAATAAGGAAAATTAATTTTGTGTAACTCCCACTGACATGTAGCTCATGTTACAGACCTGTGGGCAACGGAGAGAAAACAGGAAAACACATTCTGTTTTCTCTCTTGCATATATATTAAGGAGGAGCAAAATGAAAAGAGATTTGAAAGAAATGATTAGTCAGATGACATTAGAAGAAAAAGCAGGTATGTGTTCCGGGCTTGATTTTTGGCACTTGAAAGGTGTGGAGAGACTTGGAATTCCAAGTGTCATGGTGAGCGATGGGCCTCATGGATTGCGTAAGCAGGATGATAAGGCAGATCATCTGGGAATTAATGACAGTATTGAGGCAGTATGCTTCCCACCTGCTGTTCTGAGTGCTTGTTCTTTCGACAGAGAATTATTGGAAACATTGGGAGAGACAGTCGGAGATGAGGCACAGGCAACAGATTTGTCTGTCGTATTGGGACCTGCGGTAAATATCAAACGTTCTCCGCTGTGTGGAAGAAACTTTGAATATTATTCAGAGGACCCGTATCTTGCAGGAGAATCAGCGGCAGCATTTATCAAAGGTGTGCAGTCCAGACATGTCGGAACGTCCATCAAACATTTTGCGGCAAATAATCAGGAATTTAATCGTATGTAAATTGGACCCCGTGTCAAGGACACAATGTATTTTTTTAAGGTCAATTGTTTAAGCAACCAAAGCTAATGGTTT